>NZ_QYUO01000001.1:0-669925 GCF_003591035.1 Noviherbaspirillum saxi | reverse complement strand
CGCAACCGCACCGCAGGCAGCCGGGGTGATCCACACCGACTTCGAACGCGGCTTCATCCGCGCGCAAACCATCACGTTCGAGGATTTTATTTCGTACAAGGGCGAACAGGGCGCGAAGGAAGCCGGCAAGATGCGCGCCGAAGGCAAGGAATATATCGTCAAGGATGGCGATGTGCTGAATTTCCTGTTCAACGTCTAGCCCACATCCGTTGCCTCATAACGTTCCATAAAACATAAAACTCTCGAAAGCCCCGTATTTACGGGGCTTTTTGTTGATGGCGGTGTCTTGCCGGTCCTTGTGACCATCCAAAAACGGGTATGAAACGAAGGCCCGCCATGCTGACCGATTTGCAATGCCGCACCGCTAATTGCAAAAACAAACCCTACGAGCTCACCGATGGCAAGGGCTTTACCTGGAACACGACAGTGCAACAACGTTCGAGGCCATGGACCGCGAATGGCTAGCGCTAAAGGACTGGGAAGAAGTCACGAAGGCCCCGCGCCTGAACATGCTGCAACGGGTCGTTTTCCCGAAGATCGGGGGATTGCCGGTCAAGCGGATGACGCTTGTCCATGCCCTGGATGTACTGAACGCGACCAGTGTTCGGGGGCGATCCAAAGAGGCGGCGTTTCTACTTTGGCTGATGGAGTGCGAATGGAATCGGCTATCGTCGGGCGCCGGGTATGTTGATCATTCGTGAGGCGATTTTTCGGCATAGTCTGAAATAGGATAATGTCCGAATTAAAGGAGGTAATGATTAGAAAAATACCCCTATGTGCGTTAGGATTACCCCATTATTTGACCACTGGCAAATCATGCATTCCCTAACGCCCGACTACCTCACCAAGCTGCGCTGTTTCTACACCATCTGCTTACTGAAGAAGACTATACCTGGCTCAAGGCGCTGGCAGGGGAAACGCTTTCCGGCGATGAGGCCAAGGCGCTGATTTATGCGCGGGAAACAGGGGCGGTAGACAACACCGCGTGCCGCTATTTTTCAGAGCTCGATACCTTGCAGGCGAGCAGCCTGTTGCGTCGACTACGGGACCGCAGTTTGCTGGAAAAGCAAGGAGCGGGGAGCCGTACCTATTACACATTGTCATCGCCGCAGGCCAGCGTTGATCTTCATCCCGAACAGGGGAAACTTCCACTGGAAGGTGGTAACCAAAGCGAGGAAGGTGGTAAGCAGTCCAATCAAGGTGGTAAGCGAGCCTTGCCGGACTTACCACCCGAGCTCGCCGCACGGTTGCCTAATCCCGGCCAGCGCTTGGACGGTGTAGGTTTACGGCAACTTATCCGCCACCTGTGCAGGTGGCAACCGCTGCGCGGAGAGGAGCTTGCCACCTTGTTGCACAAAGACCTGAAATACCTCCGCAACAAACACTTGACCGAAATGGTTCAGACGGGGCAATTAGCGTTTCTCTATCCGGAGTCGCCGAACCATGCGCTGCAGGCTTATACATTGCCGATAAATGGAAACGGCGATTGATATTGGTTAAGGTGGCTGCTTTGTTCCAGGAGCCATCAGGCAGAAATAAAAACCACATGAGCGAATACCAATACTACGAATTCGTTGCCATCGACCGGCCGCTAACCCGCAACGAAATGGCCGAACTCCGCTCCCGCTCTTCGCGGGCGACGATCACGGCGACGAGTTTCGTCAACGAATATAACTGGGGCGACTTGAAGGCTGATCCGGCAGACTGGATGCGGAGCTATTTCGATGCCTTCGTCTACACGGCCAATTGGTGCAGTTGCCGACTGTCCCTGCGACTACCGCATGAGGCATTCGACGAAGCCGAATTGAAGCGGTTTGCGACACAATATGCACTGATGATCGATAATTCGGGCGCCCACTGGATCATCAGCTGGTCACTGGACGAAGGTCAGGATTATGACCGCTTCGGCATGGAAACCGGTCAAGGCTGGATGGGGCGCCTGATGCCGCTGCGCGACGAATTGCTGCGCGGGGACCTGCGCCCGCTCTATCTTGGCTGGCTGGCCGGCGTCAGCGCCGGTGAAGTCACTAACAATGCCGTCGAACCCGACGTACCGCCGGGTATGGCGCAGCTTTCGGCTGCGCAGCAAGCGCTGGTGGAATTTCTGGAAATTGATCCCGACCTGATGGTCGCTGCGACTGCAGGAAGCCAGAAGATCGAAGACTACTGGCACGATGATGACAGTGTCGAAGTCTGGGTGGCGGAACTGCGCAGGAATGAGATAGAAACTGTCTTCAACCTGCTGTTGCAAGGCGCGTCGCACCAGGCCGAGCGCAGAGTGAAGTCAGAATTTCTCGCCTGGCTAAAGGAAAGCGGATCGCGAGAATCATCGTCCGCCAAACCACACAAGGTGGCCGAATTGCGCGCGCTTGCCGAGGAAGCGAAAACGCTTCGCCTGAAACGCGAAGAGGAAGAGCACGTCCGGCAGGAAGCCGAGCGCCGCAAGCAACGCGAGGCCTATCTCCTGACGCTGGCCGCCGATTTCGATCGGCACTGGAAGGCGATCGACGACCATGCGGAACGCGGCACGGCTTCCGGCTATGACGAAGCAAAACGCGCCATTGTCGATCTCGCCGACGCCTATGCTCTTGCTTCGGACCGGAACGCATTCGATCAAGCCTTGCGCCGCTTCATGGTACGCCATGCCAAGCGCGGAGCGCTGGTTCGCCGTCTGGTCGAGGCTGGGTTATGGGAGAAATAGCGATCAAACACGGGCGGCTTTCCGCATCACGATGCCCCGACTGCGAAAAACTGCACGCCGAGAACGCACGCCTTGTCGCTCTGCTGAACACGCACGGCATCGATTGGCGGCTGCCGAAGCCAGCACCAGTCCCGCCGGTATCGATTGAGCCGGACCCATCCCGGCTGAGCCCGGAAGAAAAGATCGCCCTCTTTCGCCGTCTGTTCCGTGGCCGTACCGATGTTTATCCCATTCGCTGGGAGAGCAAGGCCGGCAAGTCGGGTTATGCGCCGGCCTGCGCCAATGAATGGCGGGCGAGTGTTTGCGAGAAGCCACGCATCAAGTGTTCCGATTGCGGCAACCGGCTGCTGATTCCGCTCTCCGACGCCATCATCTACGACCACCTCGCCGGCGAGCACACCATCGGCGTCTATCCACTGCTACCCGACGATAGCTGCCACTTTTTGGCAGTGGACTTTGACGAGGCCGATTGGCGAGACGATGCACGAGCCTTTGCGCAGTCGTGCCGTGAATTGAGCGTGCCGGTGGCACTGGAAGTTTCGCGCTCCGGCAACGGGGCGCATGCGTGGATTTTCTTCGCATCCAGTCTCCCGGCACGGGATGCCCGCCGACTGGGCACCGCGATCATCAGCCACACCTGTGCCCGCACACGGCAATTGAAGCTCGCCTCCTACGACCGGCTGCTCCCCAACCAGGACACCATGCCGAAAGGTGGGTTCGGCAATCTGATCGCTTTGCCGCTGCAAAAGAAGCCGCGCGAGAATGGCTGCAGCGTGTTCGTGGATGACGATTTCAAGCCGTATCCCGATCAATGGTCTTACCTGGCATCCCTTTCGCCAATGTCCGTGCAGGCTATTGAGACTGCGATTTTGATTGCGACCGGCGGCGCCCATCCGTTGGACGTGACGTTCATCGCGGACGAGGATCAGCAAGAGCCTTGGAAGCGTGTGACTTCCATGCCGAAGAAGTTGTCGGGCGAGATGCCCAAGGCGCTTACCGTAACGCTGGCAAACATGATCTATGTCGAGAAGGCGCATCTCCCGCAGCCATTGGCCAATCGGCTGATCCGGCTAGCCGCGTTCCAGAACCCGGAGTTTTACAAAGCACAGGCGATGCGTTTGTCGACCTGGGACAAAGTGCGCGTCATCGGCTGCGCCGAAAACTATCCCAGGCACATCGCGTTGCCGCGCGGCTGCCTGGAGGTGGTCAAGGAACTGCTGCGCGATAACGGCATCCGCCTGGATTTGAATGATCAGCGTTTTCCGGGTCAGCCGCTGGATGCGGCCTTCGCCGGTACGCTGCGCATGGATCAGGAAGATGCAGTAGCCAGGATGTTGGAGTTTGACACCGGCGTGCTATGTGCTCCGACCGCGTTCGGAAAAACGGTCACCGCCGCTGCGCTGATTGCACGTCGCGGCATCAATACCTTGGTACTGGTACACCGCACCGAATTGCTCAAGCAATGGCAGGAGCGCCTTCAATCCTTTCTCGGCGTCGGCAAAGGCATCGTCGGCGCCATCGGCGGAGGCAAGGCCAGGCCGACCGGCAAGATCGACATCGCGGTAATGCAGTCTCTTTCGCGGCAAGGCGAGGTCAGTGAACTGGTCGAGAATTACGGACACATCATCGTGGACGAATGCCATCACCTCTCGGCATTCTCGTTCGAGAAGATACTCAAGAGCGCCAAGGCCAAGTACGTGCTGGGCCTGACCGCTACGCCAATCCGCCGCGACGGACAGCAGCCTATCATTTTCATGCAATGCGGACCGATCCGGCACACCGCGGCCAAGTCGGACAGCGCACCGCATGACTTGGCTATCGTGCCGCGTATGCTCACCACCCGGATCGACGTGCCCGCCGAGGCCGGCATTCAGGACGTTTTCCGGCAAGTGGCAAGCGATACCGGCCGCACAGAGGCGATTGCAGCCGAGATCAAGGATTGTTTCAGCCAGAGACGAAAGATACTTGTCTTGACCGAACGAACCGACCACTTGGAAGCGATTGGCGCAGCGCTGGCAGGACGGGTCGGAAATCTTTTCACGCTGCATGGCCGGATGACGAAAAAGCAGCGCAATCACCTGATCGGCGAACTCGAAGCTTTGCCACCCGATGCGCCGCGTGTGCTGCTATCTACCGGCAAGCTGGTCGGCGAAGGCTTCGACCATCCACCGCTCGACACCTTGGTCCTGGCGATGCCGATCTCGTGGAAAGGCACGCTCCAACAATATGCCGGGCGTTTGCACCGGGAGCACGCGACCAAGACCGACGTGCGAATCATCGATTTTGTTGATGCCAGGCATCCGGCGCTGTTGCGTATGTGGGACAAGCGTCAACGCGGGTATCGGGCGATGGGCTATCGGATGTGCGACCTTTCCGGACAGTTGAACCTATAGGCGAAACCTTACCGAAAGCAGCGGTTACAATAGCGTGGTGTAATTACCAACGCGGGTACAGAATGCGCCATCAAATGACGAAACCCCGTACTGGTGCGCCCTGCAGCCGCGAATTCCTGTTCAACGTCTAGCCCAAAGGCATCGTTTCACGACGTTCCATCACACATCAAACAACCTCGAAAGCCCCGTATTTACGGGCTTTTTGTTGACGGCGGCTTACCATTCCAGGTGATTCCACTCAAAAGCGATGGCAAACGCCTTACGCTGACCGAAGCACGCGACGAGCATGGCAAAGCGCAGGCGCCGGGTATTTGGATCTTTCGTGATGCGATTTTCCGGCGCAGTCTGAAATAGGGTAATGCCGGAACTAAAAGGGTAATGATATGGAAAATACCTCCATACGCGCCAGGTAAAAGTGCTGACAATCAACGAGCACCTAAAGACCGTGACTGAGCGTGGCATGCGCTGTAGATTCGCAATTGATCACGGATAAGGACATCAGAGTCATCATTTACAATGATGACAATACCGAATCATAGGTACTAACCGCGCCAGCACATTGCTGGACAAAACACCCCGTTTAAGAGGACGCTGCAATGAATCGTTCACAAGCCCTTAAATTACTCGCTCAGAGCAAATCAATTTTGGCTGCGCGTTACGGGGTGACGGACCTGGCCCTGTTTGGCTCAACCGCACGCGACGCGGCAAAGGCGGGTAGCGACATTGACGTCCTGGTTGCCTTCGACGGTCCAGCAACATCGGCACGCTACTTTGGCGTCCAGTTCTATCTCGAAGACCTGTTCGGCTGCGCGGTCGATCTGGTAACCGATAAAGCGCTACGCGCCGAGTTGCGTCCGTTTATTGAACGAGAGGCGGTGCATGTCTGAGTCCTCGCAACGAGAATGGCGGTTTTATCTCGACGACATGACCGAGTTCGTCGAGAAAGTAATCGCTTATACCGATGGTTTCGACCAGGCAAGTTTCGTTGCCAGCAGCCTGAATTATGACGCCACGGTGCGTAATCTTGAACTGACCGGCGAGGCGGCAACGCATATTCCGGATGTCGTACGTACAGCGAATCCGCAGGTTCCATGGCGGCTCATCATTGCCACACGCAACCGGCTGATCCACGGATATCTTGGCATCGATAACGACACCTTGTGGAGCATCATCCGAGACGACATTCCCGCATTGCTGCTCGAACTGCGAAATCTTAAAGAACAGCATCAGTGAGCGAGTACCAATATTACAAATTCGTTGCCATCGACCGGCCGCTTACCCGTAACGAAGTGGTCGAATGCCGTTCCCGCTCTTCACGGGCGACGATTACGGCGACGAGGTTCGTCAATGAATACAATTGGTGCAGCTGCCGACTTCCCCTTCAAGTGCCGCATGAAGATTTGACGAAGCGGTCATGGCGCGCCATGTCAAACGCGGGGCACTGTCCGCCGTCTGGTCGAGGCTGGGCTATGGTAGAAGTAGCGATCAAGCACGCCTGGAATTCCGCATCTCATGACTGAAGCCAATTTCGACGCGTCGTTATCGCGGCAAAATACTACGGGTGTTTCTCTCGCACTCGCCATTTCGCCTGCGGGGCGAGTCCATCTGGACATTCTTCCCTCGGATTCGGAGCAGCTTGCTCCCAGCACCACAACGCGTATTCGCAAAGCCTTCGAACGTAGCGCCGGCAGCGGCCTGTTGCATCTAGGGGCGAGCGAGCTTGCCAGTACGCTGACACCTTCGCTCGTCTTCGGTCGCGAACTTGCTCACCTGTTCATGGTTCGTCTTTGCGCATTGCCGGATCTGGCGCAGCAATGGCAGACTGTGCATATCGCGCCACCGCTTGCCGAGCTGGAACAGCTGGCCGCGCGTATGCCGCCTATGACGGGCGCCGAATACCTCGATCTCGTACGGCTGGAAGCGCTGTGGGTCGAGCTGCACACGACTTTGCGCGAAGAAATCGCCGCAGCAGGCGAAGATGTGCAGCGCTGGCTCGCACAAAAGCATCCGAGCTGGAACATGGTTGGCCGCGTGTGTTTTCATCTGGCGGAAAACAAGGCCAGCGAAGATACGCCATTCGCCTTTCTCGCCACCTATGTGGCAAATGTGTCGCAACAGGCACGTGCGCAGCATTTGCCGCTGGGACGCGCGCTGCAGGAATACGCCGGCGCAGCCAATCGAGAGGCACTACTGGCGCTGTTGCTGCCGGTGCAGCGCGCATCCGAGCAAAGTCCATGGCTGAAATCGCTGGTCGAATCCGGCGCAATATTTCATCCCATCGCATGGACACCGGGCGACGCCCATCGCTTCCTGCAAAACATTCCCATATTCGAAGCCAGCGGCATCGTGGTACGCATTCCGGACTGGTGGAAACCGCATCAGCCGCCGCGTCCGCAAGTGAAAGTCAATATCGGCAACCGGGCCAGCGGATTGGGGATGGATGCGCTGATGGATTTCAGCATCTCGGTCTCGCTCGGCGATGAACAATTGACGGAAGCGGAGTGGAAGCAATTGCTGACCGCCGGCGATGGCCTCGTGCGCTTGAAAGGACGGTGGGTCGAAGTCGATCGGGCCAAACTCGACGCAGTACTGGCACATTGGAAAAAAGTGCAGCGCGGTGCAGCCGGCGGCGAAATCACGTTTCTCCAGGGCATGCGCCTGTTGGCGGGTACTGCGTTGGAAAGCGGCGACAAGGATGTGCTTTCGGCATCAGTGGCGGAATGGTCCGGCGTCACGGCCGGCGACTGGTTGCAGGAAGTACTGGACGGCTTGCGTCATCCACAGGGTGAAGAGTCTGCCATACCGGAAATGAAAGCACAGCTGCGGCCTTATCAGCAGGACGGCGTGCGCTGGTTGTGGTGGCTGAATCAGCTTGGCTTGGGCGGCTGCCTGGCCGACGACATGGGACTGGGCAAAACCGTGCAGGTGCTGGCGCTTTTGCTGATGGCAAAGCAAGCCGCCGATCCCGGTCCGCATCTATTGGTGGTGCCCGCCTCCCTCATCGCCAACTGGCAGACGGAGATCGCGCGCTTTGCACCGAGCCTGCGCCTGCTCGTCGCGCATCCATCGGCGATACCGGCCAAAGAGCTCGCCTCGCTGCCGGCCGAGCGCCTGGCCGATATCGATGTCGTCATCACTAGTTACGGCAGCCTGCTGCGCTTGCCATGGATCGCGCAAACGCAATGGTCGCTCACAGTGCTGGATGAAGCACAGGCGATCAAGAACCCGGGGACGAAACAGACGCGCGCGGTGAAAGCACTCAAGAGCCGGGTGCGGCTGGCATTGACCGGTACACCGGTGGAAAACCGGCTGGGCGATTTGTGGTCGCTGTTCGATTTCATTTGCCCGGGCCTGCTCGGTTCCGACAAGGCATTCAGCCGTCTTGCCAAGCGCATGGCGGAAGATGAGCAGACCGGCTATGCGCCGCTGCGCAAGCTGGTGCAACCCTATATCTTGCGGCGTCTGAAAAGCGACAAGCGCATCATTGCCGATCTGCCCGACAAGACCGAAGTCAAGGCCTATTGTTCGCTGAGCCGGTCACAGGCACGCCTGTATCAGGAGTCCATCGACACCTTTGCCAGCCAGCTCGCCACCCTCGACGGGATACAGCGGCGCGGCGCGGTGCTCGCCTTCCTGATGCGCCTGAAGCAGATCTGTAATCACCCTTCGCAATGGCTGGGAGATGGGCGCTACGCCGGCGACGACAGCGGCAAGTTTGCCCGCCTGCGGGAAATCATTGAGGAAATCGCAGCACGCCAGGAAAAGTTTCTGGTGTTTACCCAATTCCAGGAAATGACCGCGCCGCTCGCCGAGTTCTTGCACAGTATCTATGGACAACCGGGACTGGTGCTGCACGGCGCGACGCCGGTGAAGGCGCGCAAGACCTTGGTCGATAGCTTTCAGAGAGAAGACGGACCACCCTTTTTCGTGCTTTCTATCAAGGCTGGCGGTACCGGCCTCAACCTGACGGCGGCCTCGCACGTCATCCATTTCGATCGCTGGTGGAACCCGGCAGTCGAGAATCAGGCAACCGACCGTGCCTATCGCATCGGACAGAAAAAAAATGTCCTGGTGCACAAGTTCATTTGCCGCGGCACCGTCGAAGAAAAAATAGACGCGCTGATCGAGGCTAAACTGGGGTTATCGAATGAGATTCTGGAGGGCGGTACAGAAATGCTGCTCTCTGAAATGGGTAACGACGAGTTGCTGCAGTTGGTATCGCTCGATCTCAAGCGCGCGATGGATGAGAAATGATGCGCCCATGCCGGTGCGATGCAGAAGGAGGATGAACCATGGCAAGCGACTTTTTCTACGGCGGGTGGCCGCCTTATGTGCCAGTGGCGGAACGCAAGCGCCAGGCCGAGCGCGCGGTCGCGTCGCTCAAGAAAAAAGGCCGAATCTGCACGCCGGTCGTCATCGAAGGACGCACCATTGCGCGTACCTTTTGGGGCAAACAGTGGTGCGTCCATCTGGAAACCTATAGCGACTATGCCAGTCGGCTGCCGCGTGGACGGACTTATGTGCGCAATGGCTCTGTGGTCGACCTGCAGATCGAAAACGGCAAGATCACTGCCCTGGTTGCCGGCTCCGACGTCTATCAGGTAGAAATCAAGGTGCATGCGCTGAAGGACAAGCTCTGGCAAGCCATCCTCAAGGAATGCGCGGGCAAGGTTGCTTCACTGGTCGAATTATTGCAAGGTCGCTTGTCCGATGCCGTGATGGAAGTGGTCACGCGCAGTGATAACGGCCTGTTTCCTGCGTCGGAACAGATCAGCTTTCGTTGCAGCTGCCCCGATTCCGCGTGGATGTGCAAGCATGTCGCTGCCGTGCTGTACGGTGTCGGAGCCCGTTTCGACCATCAGCCGGAACTGCTGTTTTTGTTGCGCCAGGTAGATCCGCAACAACTGATTAGTCAGGCGGGCAGCCTGCCGATATCGGAGACCGGTGGACACCAGCCACTGCAGGATACCGATCTCTCCGCGCTATTTGGTATCGAACTGGGTGAAACCCCGGTTCCGCAGGCTGCGCCAGCCGTACCGAAACCCGCATCGCCGGCCAAGAGCGTTCCGGCCGCCAAGGCAAAGCCGACAACACGCCGCAAGGCCGCAAAAACCCTTACCGCCAGCGATCTGAGCGCACGCGGCATCCCGCGCCATATGGTGCAAAGCTGGCTTGCCTCGGGCGTACTGCTGCATTCGGGACAACGCGGCGTCTATCTCGCCACGAAAGAAACCCCCAAGCGTATCGACGCCTATCTGCAACGGCGCATGGAATCAGACAAGCAAAAGCAAGGCAAACAAAAACAGAAACGCGCATGAATCTGGATTACGCCACCCTGGAATTGCTGCGCCAGAATCATCCTGCCTGGCGTCTGCTGCGCTCCGACCATGCGCCGCTGGTGGCCAGTTTCCTGCATCGCGTCTTCATCGCGCCGAATAGGCGCGAAATCGCGCAGGCGGATCTGGCCGAAGCACTGGAAGATGAATTGTTCGGCCTGCGCGAACGCCTGGGCCGGGATGCCTTTCCCAAGTCCGCGCTCGACTACCTGAATGACTGGACTGCCAACGAACGCGGCTGGCTGCGCAAGTTCTACCGGCAAGGTTCGGATGAGCCGCAGTTCGACCTGACTCCCGCCACCGAAAAGGCGATTGCCTGGTTGGACACACTGACCGCGCGCGCCTTCGTCGGCACCGAGTCGCGACTGCTGACACTGTTCGACCTGCTCAGGCAGATGAGCGAAGGCAGCGAGTCCGATCCGCAAACCCGCATTGCGGAACTGCAAAAAAGACGTGATGAAATCGATGACGAGATGGCACGCATTCTGGCGGGTGATATTTCCTTGCTGGACGATGCCGCATTGAAGGATCGCTTTCAGCAGTTCATCGCTCTGGCGCGCGAGCTGCTGGCTGATTTTCGCGAAGTCGAACACAACTTCCGCGGACTGGACCGGCGGGTGCGCGAACGTATTACGCTTTGGGAAGGAAGCAAAGGCGCATTGCTTGAGCAAATCACGGGCGAGCGCGATGCGATTGCCGATTCGGACCAGGGAAAAAGCTTTCGCGCGTTCTGGGACTTTTTGATGTCCAACCGCCGGCAAGAAGAATTGACGGCCTTGCTGGAACGGGTGCTGGCGCTGCCGCCCGTGGCCGAGTTAACGCCTGACGCTCGCTTGCGGCGCATCCATTACGACTGGCTGGAAGCCGGCGAACACACCCAGCGCACGGTCGCGCTGTTATCGCAGCAGATGCGCCGCTTCCTGGACGATCAGGCCTGGCTGGAAAACCGGCGCATCATGGATATCCTGCATGGCATCGAGAGCAAGGCGCTGGCCTTGCGACAGATGCCGCCTGCCGGTGCGATCATGGAAATCGCCGATACCGCCGTCGATGTCGAATTGCCGATGGAGCGGCCGCTCTACACGCCGCCGCTCAAGCCGCTAATTGCCGACGCCGCGCTGGCAGCGGGCGATACCGATGTCGATGCCGCCGCACTGTTTTCGCAGGTGATGATCGACAAGACCGCATTATTGCGCCATGTCCGTCATTCGCTGCAGCAGCACAGCCAGGTCAGTTTGCGCGAGCTGTGCCAGGCGCGTCCGCTGGAACAGGGATTGGCGGAACTGATTGCTTACCTGCAGCTGACGGGAGAGGATTTCAAGACATTGGTGGATGAAGAAACAAGCGACACCATTGTCTGGCAAGACCGTGGCACGAGCAGCGGCGAGCGCATGAAGCAGGCGCAACTGCCGCGCGTGATCTTCGTGAAATAAGGAATCAAAGAGGAATCAAAGGAACAGGGATCAAAGGAACAGGGATGGAAGATCCTCACATCGAATCACCGGCCGCCGGCCACGACTTGTCGGCTGTCGTAGTGCCGCTGCTCAAGGGCGTGATTTACCAGGAGAGCGATGCTGCGGTCTGGAATGCGCTGCTCAAGCTGCAGGCCCGGGTGCGCGACTATATCGCCGTGCTTGGGCTGGAACTGACGCTGGACGAAGCCGAAGGCTATGCCTTCGTGCGTTCGCGCACCGGGGATGAAGAAGAAGGAACAGCAAAGCTGCCCCGGCTGGTGGCCCGGCGACCGCTGTCGTTTCCGGTCAGCCTGCTGATGGCATTGCTGCGCAAGAAGCTGGCCGAATTCGATGCGGGCGGCGGCGATACCAGACTGGTGCTGTCGCGCGACGACGTGGTCGACATGATCCGCGTCTTCCTTCCCGAAAGCAGCAATGAAGCCAAGCTGATCGATCAGGTCGATACGCATCTGAACAAGGTCGCGGAACTGGGTTTCATACGGCGCCTGAAAACAAGCGCGACTCCGGAAGCGAGCTTCGAAGTGCGGCGCATCCTCAAGGCATTCGTCGATGCGCAATGGCTGTCCGAGTTCGATGCACGCCTGTCAGCCTATCGTGCCTTGGCGCAGAGAGGCCAGCGCGATGAATAAGCCGCTGGAACTGGATTTTTTCGCCGACGACAGTCTTTCCGGATTTCGCCTGCACAGGCTGGAGGTATTCAACTGGGGCACCTTCGACGGCCGGGTGTGGACACTGCATGCGGACGGCCATAACGCCCTGCTCACCGGCGACATAGGCTCGGGCAAGTCGACGCTGGTCGATGCCGTGACCACGCTGCTGGTACCGGCACATCGGATTGCCTACAACAAGGCTGCCGGCGCCGATGCGCGCGAACGCACGTTGCGCTCCTACGTGCTCGGGCATTACAAGTCCGAACGCAATGAAAACAGCGGCACCGCTAAGCCGGTCGCCTTGCGCGACCATAACAATTATTCGGTGATACTCGGCGTGTTTCACAATGCCGGCTACGACCAGACCGTGACGCTGGCGCAGGTATTCTGGATGAAGGACCTGCAGGGGCAGCCGGCGCGTTTCTTTGTCGGCGCCGAAAAGGCGTTGGCCATCGCCACCGATTTCGCCCATTTCGGTTCCGATATCGGCGCCTTGCGCAAGCGTCTCAGAAGTACGGGCGCGGAAACCTTCGACAGCTTTCCACCGTATGGCGCCTGGTTCAAGCGCCGTTTCGGCATCGACAATGAACAGGCGCTCGAGTTGTTCCATCAAACCGTGTCGATGAAGTCCGTGGGCAATCTGACCGACTTCGTGCGCAATCACATGCTGGAACCCTTCGATGTCGCTCCGCGCATGGCGGCGCTGATTGCGCATTTCGACGATCTCAACCGCGCCCATGAAGCCGTGCTGAAAGCCAAGCGCCAGGTGGCGCTGCTGACGCCGCTGGTCGCCGATTGCGAACAGCATACCGAACGCACGACGGCGATCGAAGCATTGCGGATTTGCCGCGACGCGCTCAAAACCTGGTTTGCCGGCCTGAAAATGGCCCTGCTGGAAAAACGCCTTGCCTCGCTCGACGAAGAATGGGTCAGGTTGAATGCACATGTGCAGCGCCTGGACGAGCGCAGCACCGCATTGCAGAACGAGGAACGAGAGCTCCGGCGCAGCATCGCCGAGAATGGCGGCGACCGTATCGAACGGCTGGCCGCCGAGATCGACGCCAGGGATTTTCAGCGCCAGGAGCGTCAGCGCAAAGCGGAACGTTATGCCGGGTATGTGCGTGCGCTAGGGATGGCGCCTGCGCCGGATGCGGACGCCTTCATCGCGCAACGGCAGGAATTCGCGGCGCTGGCGGACATGACGCAGGAATATGGTGCGGCACTACAGAACGAATTGACCGAATCAGCGGTAACGCTGCGCCAGGGCAAGCTGGAACATGAAGCGCTTGCCGCGGAAATCGCCAGCCTCAAGGCCAGGCGCAGCAACATCCCCGTCGAACAGATAGCGATGCGGTCCGCGCTGTGCGCCGCGCTCGATCTGTCCGAAAGCGACATGCCGTTTGCCGGCGAACTGCTGCAGGTGCGCGATGACGAGCGCGACTGGGAAGGCGCGGCCGAGCGCCTGCTGCGCGGCTTCGGTCTGGCCCTGCTGGTACCCGATGCGCATTACACGAAGGTCGCCGCATGGGTCGACCGTACGCATCTGAAGGGACGCCTGGTCTACTTTCGGGTGCGTCCTGCCGGCCGCAAGGATTTGCCGGCGTTGCACCGGGATTCACTGGCGCGCAAACTGGCGATCAAGCCCGATTCCCCGTTCTACGACTGGCTGGAGCGAGAAATCGCGCATCGCTTCGATGTCGCCTGCTGCGCAACGCAAGAGCAATTCCATCGCGAACCGCGCGCCATCACCCGTGCCGGCCAGATCAAGGCTCCCGGCGAGCGGCATGAGAAGGACGACCGGCACCTTATCGCCGACCGCGGCCGCTATGTGCTCGGCTGGACCAACGCTGCCAAGGTCGCCGCGCTGGAAGCGAAGGCGCGGCAACTCGAAAACCGGCTAGGCGAAACCGGCAGCCGGATAGGCGCACTGCAAGGTGAAATGCAGCTGCTGAATACGCGCAAGCAGACGTTGTCCAAGCTCGACGAATATCCCGATTTCCGGGAACTCGATTGGCAGCCGCTGGCGCTCGAAGTAGCCCGGCTGATGGACGAAAAAAAGCAATTGGAATCCGCCTCGGATCTGCTCAAGGAACTGGCCCAGCGTCTGGAAGCGGTACAGAAAGCGCTGGCGGAGAATGCGCTGGCGCTGCGTACCAAAAACCAGGAACTCGGCAGTGTCACAAACCGGCAGGAAAATGCCACCACCCTGCAAGAAGAAACCCGGGCATTGCTCGACGACCCGGCCAATGCCCTCCATGCCACCAGCTTCGATGCGTTGGAGAAGATGCGCGAAGAAGCGCTGGGCGAACATCACCTAAGCGTGGAATCCTGCACCAACCGGGAACAGGACATGCGCCAGTGGCTGCAGGCCAGGATCGATGCCGAAAGCAAAAAACTGGAACGATTGCGCGACCGGATCATCGATGCCATGCGCGCGTATTGCCTGGCATACCCGCTCGATACGCAAGAAGTGGATGTGAGCATCGACGCCGGCTTCGAATATCGCGCCATGCTGCAAACGCTGCGTGGCGACGATCTACCCCGCTTCGAGGCGCGCTTCAAGGAACTGCTCAACGAAAACACCATTCGCGAAGTCGCCAACTTCCAGTCGCAGCTGAACCGCGAACGCGAAACCATCAAGACGCGCATTGCCACGATCAACGAATCGCTCAACCAGATCGATTACAACCCGGGACGCTACATCGTGCTGGAAGCGCAAATCTCTCAGGATGCCGATATCCGCGATTTCCAAAGCGAACTGCGCGCCTGCACCGAAGGTAGCCTGACCGGTTCGGACGATGCGCAATATTCGGAAGCCAAGTTCCTGCAAGTCAGGCAGATCATCGAACGCTTCCGCGGACGCGAGGGACAGGCCGAGATGGACAAGCGCTGGGCGGTCAAGGTGACCGATGTACGCAACTGGTTCAGCTTTGCGGCGTCGGAACGCTGGCGCGAGGATGGTGCCGAGCACGAACACTATTCGGATTCCGGAGGCAAGTCCGGGGGCCAGAAGGAAAAGCTCGCCTACACCATTCTGGCGGCGAGCCTGGCCTATCAATTTGGCCTGGAATGGGGTGCAGCGCGCTCGCGTACCTTCCGTTTCGTGGTGATCGATGAAGCATTCGGACGCGGTTCGGACGAATCGGCGCAATACGGCTTGAAACTGTTCCAGCAGTTGAACCTGCAATTGCTGATCGTCACGCCGTTGCAGAAGATCCATATCATCGAACCCTTTGTCTCCAGCGTCGGCTTCGTGCACAACGACGAAGGCCGCGCATCGAAGCTGCGCAATCTCAGCATCACCGAATATCTCGCCGAGAAAGCGGCGCGCCGCGCATGAGCTGGACCACGCCTGCCGACCTGCGCGCCCAGGTAAAAAAACTCTGGGACAAAGGCCAATTGCTGGCTTGCCTGATCGACGACGAGGGATTGTTCCCGTTGCGACTGATACTCAAGTATCCCGGTTCGGCAGAGCTGTCGGAACACTTCGATGCGGTGCGCATCTGGATCGCGGATTTGCAGCACGGCGCAAAGCACGGCGCGCGTCCCGGATATCGCCTGGTGCAGCGCGAAGTCAGGCATCGTGTCATCGGCACCAATGCCTTACCCCATGAGGCCTGGATCGACACCCTCGACGATGCGCTGGCACTCATAGGAATGCGGCGTGAAGCCGAACAATTCCGCGCTCTTGCAGCACTAACCGGCGCAAATCAGCCTGCCCTGCTGCCCTGGCTGAAAAAACGCCCGCTGCGCGCACTGGAACTGGCTGGAGACTGGCCGCGCCTGCTCGATATCGTCGGCTGGCTGCAAGCCAATCCGCGCCCCGGCATCTATCTGCGGCAGGTCGATCTTCCCGGCATGCACAGCAAGTTCATCGAAGCGTATCGCGCCAGCCTGTCGGAAATGCTGGATCTCGCCTTGCCTGCGGAAGCGATCGACACTTCCGTCAACGGCGCGGCAAACTTTGCGCGCCGCTATGGCTTCCGCGACAAGCCGGTGCGCCTGCGCTTTCGGCTGCTCGACCCGCAGCGCGCGCTGCTCGCGACCGGTTCCGAGCAGGATTTCACGGTTACGCACGATACCTTCGCCCGCCTCGATCCCGATGCGTCACGGATATTCATCACCGAAAACGAAATCAATTTTCTGGCTTTTCCGCCGATGGCCGACAGCCTGGTGATCTTCGGTGCCGGCTATGGCTTCGACATGCTTGCCGAAGCCGCGTGGCTTCATCGGCGCGCCATTTACTATTGGGGCGACATCGACACGCATGGCTTTGCGATTCTTGACCAGTTACGCATGCTGTTTCCGCATGTCCGCTCCTTCCTGATGGATCGCGACACCCTGCTCGCTCACCGGCAGCAATGGATAATCGAACCCCAGCCGACCCTGCGCGACCTGCCCCGTCTCGACGATGTAGAACGCATGCTGTTCGACGACTTGCGCGACAACCGCCTGGGCCGGCACATACGGCTCGAACAGGAGAGGCTCCGGTTTGGCTGGATTGAAGAAGCGCTGGCCGGACTATGGCAAGGATAGAAGCGTCATCCTGGTCAGAAAGGGAGGTCATAGAAGTCATCGGCGACAGGCCGGCGACGCAGCTTCTTCAGCCAAGCCTTGATACCTTTCGCACTCTCCAGCGCCTGCAAGTCCTGCTCGATTTCGCGATTGCCCAGCTTGATGCTTGCGATGTCGCAATCAAGGTCGCGCATGACGGTTTCGGGCTTTATGCTGACAAATGGAGAAAGATGGAATTGAGCGCAAAACGCAGATTCAACGCGCATCAATTCCTGCTTGAGTTCGGCGACCTGTTTCTTCAGGATAGCGTTGTAATGCCGCAGGCGCTCTTCATCGAGCCTGCTGATGACATTGCGGTCGATATGTTCCAGTTCAAGCTGCAGTTCCAGTAGCTGCAACAGATTCTGCTTGTCATAGGCTTGGTTGATACGTTGCATCAGTGCGGTCTTGCGAAGACGTTCTTCAGGATCGGTTTCGCGGTCCGGGTGCAGGGCACTGGCGAGCTTGCGATAAATCTCGCGGATCGACTGGTTGATTTTTCTGGCATCTTCTTCGGCCTGCGCTTCCTTCTCCAGTTGCTTAGCCGTTTTCTTTCGCTTGGCGCGCCGTTCTTCCTCTGCCTGTCTTTTGGCTTCGTAACCGGCCTGCTGTTCCTCAAATTGCGCCTGCATTCGCTGCACGATCTCTTCCGGCGAATCGAGTCTGGTATCGTCCCCCAGGTCGACACCGAACATGTCTTCGAGCATTCCCTTCATGACCTGTAATGCGGCAGCTTCGGTGGCTTCATCGCCGACGTCATCCGGGCCGCTGTACTTGTCGTGGATCGCCGTCAGCTCGGGGTCATCGCGTTCTGCGAGTACCTCTTCGGCCAGACCGACGATCAGTTTCTGCAACATGTTCCGCTCGGCACGGGTAAGGCCCTTTTGCTCTGCGGCATGATCGAGAGCGTATATCAGTTTGATCTGCAATTTCGTTGTGGCGTCCAGCAGAGGCACCAGTTCGCGCGTGTATTTTTCCTGGTAGGCCGTGGATGCCGTATCCCAGGCGGCAAGCCGGGTGCGAAGTTTTTCGATTTGCAGTATCTGACTGTTGAAAGTCTTTTGAGCTTTCGACAGCGAATTGTCGCTCCCGGCAATCTGGACGGGAGCAAGTTGCGGCTTGAGCATTGGTATGTTCCGTGGTCTTCAATTACAGTCGGATTTCTTGCCGAACAGCGGGAGTTTTTCAATGAAATGGAGGAGCGGCTCCAAAGGGAACGTCTATTCTACCGGGCCGTTTGCTTGATGCATCCCGAACCAAAGCGGCCGTGACAGGGAGCAAATACAGGTAGCTTTCCGGGCAATCGAAACAATAGGCCAAAATCCTGATCGAGGACAACGGATACAATAGCAATCATCGACAAGTTATATCTATCCTGACTTGCAACCTCTGGCAACATAACGACACTCCCATGCCCATCCTGACCGAACTCAACCTGTACCCGATCAAGTCCTGCGCCGGCATCTCGCTGCGCGAAGCCACGCTGACAGCAGCCGGATTGATGTCGGACCATATCTACGACCGCGAATGGATGGTGGTCGATGCGGCCGGACAGTTCATGACGCAGCGCGAGTATCCGAAGATGGCGTTGATCACGCCGCGCATCAAGGCCGACACGCTGGAATTGCGTGCGCCCGGCATGCTCCGGCTGGAAGTCCCGCTCGGCTTGCCGGACCCATCCGAAGAAATCACGCTGGACGTGAAGGTTTGGGACGATACGGTGCGTGCCTACGATTGCGACGAAACGACAGCGACCTGGTTCTCCAAATATCTCGGCGTGCCATGCCGCCTGGTGCGTTTTCATGCCGAAGCAAAACGCACGGCCAACACCGAATGGACCAAGGGGATTGAAGCCCCTACCCTGTTTTCCGACGGCTATCCGATGCTGGTGATATCGGAAGCATCACTAGTCGACCTCAACGACAAATTGCAATCGCAAGGTCGACAGGCCTTGCCGATGAACCGGTTCCGTCCGAATATCGTCATCAACGGGATTGAAGCGTTCGAAGAGGATGTCGTCGAGTCGTTCAAGATCGGTAGCGCGCTGCTCAAGCCCGTCAAACCCTGCCCGCGCTGTCCAATGCCATCGGTGGATCAAGCCACCGGCGAATTCGGCCCCGATCCGCTTGAAATTTTGCAAACCTATCGCGCCAACCCCAAGGTCAATGGCGGCATCACGTTTGGCATGAATGCCATCATGCTCGAAGGCGAAGGCCAGTTGCTGCGTGTCGGCCAGGAAGTCGACGTCATCATCTCATTTTGAGCAGGCGTCCTGTAACGCAGGCGCCTTGTGGGCATGCGGCCCACGCGGTAGTATCTGGAATCTTTTCCTATTGATTCCGCATGCATCTGCCGGCGCAGCCGCTGAATCGCTGATGTGTGCACACCATCATGCCCCATCACATGACATGGAGCTTTCGGCGATGACGCACGATCTGGTTGCGGAAAACAGACGGCTGCGCGAGCAACTGACGCAATTGCTGGAGCAGGCACAGCAGAATCAGCAGATCCTGCTGCGTCATCAGGCTTTCGACCTGCAATTCATCTCGGCCGGCAGCCTGCGCGAACTGCTTGATACGGTATTCACCACCTTCGCCCAGTCGGCCGGGCTCGATGTCGTCACCCTGGCATTGCTCGATCCGGATTACGATATCCGCCGCATCCTTGTCGACCTCAACATTCAGTTGGCCACCCTGCCGCATCTGCTATTCGTACAGGAAGAAATCGAGTTCGGCGAACTGGCGGGCCGCCTGTCGAGGCCGGTGTTGGGAGCCTATTCGGAAGAATTGCATGGCCGCGTGTTTCCCGAACCGATTGCGCCGCCGGCCAGCGTAGCAATCATCCCGCTGATACGCCATGGCCAGCTGATCGGGTGCATGAATCTGGGCAGTGCGGATGGCGCGCGCTTCGCTCCGGCACTTGGCACCGACTTCATTGAGCATCTGGCATCGATCGTCGCGATCTGTGTTGAAAATGTGATCAATACCGAACGCCTCAAGCACATCGGCTTGACCGATCCGCTGACAGGCGTGAACAACCGCCGTTACATCGAACGCCGGCTGCACGAAGAAATCGGCCGCTCGTTCCGGCAAGGCTACGCGCTGTCCTGCATGTATATCGATATCGACCATTTCAAGCAGATCAATGACCGCCTCGGTCATCAGGCCGGCGATGAAGTGTTGCGCGGTGTCGCCGCGCGCATCAAGGCGGAGTTGCGATCGAGCGACGCGCTGGGTCGCTTTGGCGGCGAGGAATTCGTGGTGCTGCTGATCGATACCGAACAGGCCGATGCGGTGAATGTAGCGGAACGCATCCGGCTAGGGATCGCTGAACATCCGCTGATGCTGATCAGCGGACAAACGCTCGACGTGACCGTCTCGCTGGGGGTGGCGGCACTCGACCATCAGATAGCTGAAGATGCGGTAGGGTCTGTCGCAAAGGGCCTGATCGCGCAGGCGGACAACGCACTCTATCAGGCCAAGGAAGCAGGACGCAATCGCGTCATCGCGGCGAAAGCCGTTGCAGCCTGAGGGCGAGACGACAACAAGGCAAGGAGGCCTCAGGATGCATCTGCCTGCGCCTTATCCGCTGCCTCGGCTACCAGGCGCTCGTACTTGGCCTGTAACTGTTCCTTGCTTTCCCGCCAGGCGGGATTGAACGGAATGCACTCGACCGGGCAGATTTGCTGGCACTGCGGTTCATTGAAATGCCCGACGCATTCCGTGCATTTGGCCGGATCGATCTCGTAGATCTCCGTACCCATGTAGATCGCGTCGTTCGGGCACTCGGGCTCGCATACGTCACAATTGATACATTCGTCGGTAATCATCAATGCCATAACAACCTCTGTCTTGCTGCCTTGCTGCCTTGCCGTCTTTGCAGCACGGATGGCTTATTTGCCGCTGGCAGCCATTTTTTCCTTCAGCCATTTCTCGACCGAAGGGAATACAAATTTGGAAACATCGCCGCCGAGCGTCGCGATTTCGCGCACGATAGTGCCCGAAATGAATTGGTATTGATCGGATGGCGTCAGGAACATGGTTTCGACATCGGGCAACAGATATCGGTTCATCCCAGCCATCTGGAACTCATATTCGAAATCGGATACGGCCCGCAGGCCGCGCACGATGACGCGCGCATCATGCGCCCGAACGAAATCCTTCAACAGACCGGAAAAGCTTTCGACCTGTACGTTCGGATAGTGGCCGAGCACTTCATTGGCAATCGACAGCCGCTCGTCCAGCGAAAAAAAAGGCCGCTTGTTCTGGCTGTCGGCAACACCTACCACTAGCTTGTCGAACAATCCCGAAGCGCGCCGTACCAGATCTTCATGGCCGCGCGTGAGTGGATCGAACGTGCCTGGATAAACTGCTGTGACCATCTTGGCTCCCTAACCAGTGATGAAACGATTTCCGGAACGCGCATTATGCCTGAATTTCCGACATGCTTTTGCGCTGCAGCAAGTGGTAAAACACCATGCCCGCCTTGTCTGCCCGCACCACCGTCCAGCCGGCCAGCCATTCGGGCGGGTTATCATCGTCAAACGCTGCATTTAACGGCGTTTCAGCTTCAGCATATACCAAGCCGCCATCGGCTAATAGTTGCCGACACAACGGTAGTATTTTTACCAGCCACTCCTGGCGATAAGGCGGATCGAGAAAGATCAGCTGGAATCGCGCGCCCTGTCTGACCAAGCTCTGGGCCGCAGCTAATGCATCGCCGCGCCGCACCGTTACCTGCGTCGCCTTCAGCTTTTCGCGTGTCGCATCGAGCTGGCGTATCGCGGCCGCGTCGCTTTCCAGCATCAACACCTCCGCGGCGCCACGGCTTGCCGCTTCAAAACCGAGTGCGCCGGTACCGGCAAACAGGTCGAGGCAGCGCACCGCCGCCCAATTTCCGTCGAACAAATGGTTGATCCAATTGAACACCGTTTCCCGAACCCGATCGGGTGTCGGGCGCAATCCTTCTGCATCCAGCACCGCCAGTGGCGTGCGCTTCCATTGGCCGCCGATGATGCGTACCTGCCGCGCTGCATGGGAATGGCGCGGCGCCGGCTTGGCCTTGCGGCTGGTCGTCACCGGACTATTTCCCATTGCCGACCACCACGGTCGACATTTTGTCGAGCGACAACTTGCGATTGAATGCGGCCTTGATATCAGCGGCCGTCACCTTGGCGACCTTGGCGGTCCACGTATCGAGATAATTCAGTGGCAGATTATAGAAACCGATGGCAGCCATGTTGTCCAAGATCTTTTTGTTGTTGTCGATCCGTAATGCGAAACCGCCGATCAGGTTGTCCTTGGCAGCCTTGATTTCCTGTTCGGTCGGACCGTCACGCAGGAATGCGGTCATGGTGTCCCGAACCACCGTCAGCGCCTGGTCGGCCTGGTCTTTCTGTGTCTGGAGGCCGGTCTGAAACGGGCCGAGCTGGGCAAGCGGGTTGAAATAGCTGTACACACTATAGGTCAGGCCGCGCTTTTCCCGCACTTCGCGGGTGAGGCGCGAGACGAAGCCCCCGCCACCCAGGGTGTAATTTCCGACCAACAATGGGAAATAATCGCTGTCGCCGCGCGCGATTGCGGGCATTCCCAACAGGATGTGTGCTTGCGATGCGGGATGGGCAATGCGCTCCTCCTGGGGCAACGACAATTCGACTGATGGCAGGCTTGGCAATGGCGCACCCTGTGGCAGTCGCACGGTTAGCTGCTGCGCGATTGCTTCGGCCTCGGCGCGATTGATGTCGCCGATGATGGAAACAATCGCGCGATTGGCGACGTAGTGCGTTCCATGGAACGCAATCAGATCGTCGCGCGTGATCGGCTCCACCGATGCGACCGTTTCATGCCGTGCATACGGATGCGCTCCATACAGCAGACGCCAGAACGCCTTGTCCGCAATCGACTCAGGCTTGGTCTCGCTTTCACGGATTGATGAAATCATGCGTGCCTTGTCGCGCGCCAGGAAATCTTCGGGAAAGCTTGGATGCGCCAGCAGACGCGCCAGCAGCGCGACCGATGCATCGCGCTCGGTGCGGCTGCTCAGGGTACGCAGGGACGCGCCGGCACGATCGCCGCCGGCTCCGCCTCCGCGCTGGGCTGCAGTGTCGGCGAAGGCATCCGAAATCTGCGCTTCCGTCATCGCCGGTTCCGCCTGTGCTGCGGCCGCTTCGCGCAGGCCGCGTGCCAGCATCGCATTGGTCAGGGCGGCAACGCCGGATTTGCCTTGGGGATCACGACGCGATCCGGCATCGAATTCCACGCTCAGGTCGAGCACCGGTATCGAATGGTTTTCGACGAACAGCACGCGTGCGCCATTGGCGAGATTCCATGACTGGATTTGCAGCGCAGCCTGCGCCGGGGCGGTGGCGGCAAAGCCGGCCACCAGGCCGGCCATCGCAAGAATGAAGCGTTTGTACATGTTCAATTCCGTGGTTTTCCGTGGTTAGTGGCGCAAGCCCTTGGGCGGTGGCGCGGCTTTTTTCTCGGACAGCGGGAGCGGCACCAGCGTCGCGACAGTTAGCGCATCATCGCCGAAATATTTTTGTGCGACCGCCTGCACTTGCTCGGCGGTCACTATCTTGAGCTTTTCAATGATGCGATCAATCTTGGTATGCGAAAGTCCGGTCATTTCCATGACACCGATTTCCATTGCCTGACCAAAGATCGAATCCCGCTTGTAGATCTGGCTGGCGATCAGCTGGGTCTTCACGCGTTTGAGTTCTTCCTGCGAAACGCCTTCCTTCGCAATGCGATCGACTTCGGCGCGCAGCAATTTTTCCAGTTGCTCGGTGGTCGTCCCATTGGTCGGCGTACCGTCGAGCAGGAACAGTACCGGACCGCGCGCAACATTCGAATACCCGGCGCCGGCCGAATTGGCAACCCGGTCGGTACGTACCAGTTTCGCATTCAGGCGCGCGTTGTCGTAGCCGTCGAGGATCGCGGCCAGCACATCGAGCGCGTGCGATTCATCGTCTTTTTCCACATCGCGCAGGGTCGGCGCCTTGAATGCCATCACGACATACGGATTCTCGGCCGGCGCCTTGACCGTGATGCGGCGGATGCCGCGCTGCGGCGGCTCTTCCTGCGGCCTGGTGGTCGGCACCGCCTTGCGCGGCACCTTGCCGTAATGCTTTTGCGCCAGCGCCAGCACCTTGCTGGCCTCGACATCGCCGGTCACCACCAGCACCGCATTGTTGGGCGCGTACCAGCGGTCGTACCAGTTCTTGGCATCCTGCACGGTCATGCTTTGCAGGTCGGACATCCAGCCGGCAATCGGATGATGGTAAGGATGGGCGGAAAACGCGGTTGCGTTCAGGGTTTCATACACCTGCGGAATCGGCTGATCCTCGGTGCGCCAGCGTCGCTCTTCCATTACCACGCGGATTTCACGTGTGAATTCATCCTTGTCGAATACCAGATTGGCCATGCGATCCGCTTCCAGGGCCATGACCTGCTCCAGCTTGGATTTTTCGATCTGCTGGAAATAGGCGGTGTAATCCTTGCTGGTAAAGGCATTTTCGCGACCGCCGAGGGCGGCGACGCGCTGGCTGAATTCGCCTGGCTTGAGGGTCTTGGTACCCTTGAACATCATGTGTTCCAGCGCATGCGCAATGCCGGTCGTGCCATTGTGCTCGTCCATCGCCCCGGTCTTGTACCACACCATATGGGCGACGGTCGGAGCCCGATGGTCTTCCTTGACAATGATTTTCATGCCGTTATTCAACATGAACTCTTGTGCAGTGTCCGCTGCCGCGCTGGCGACCGCAGGCAGCCAGTTCAGCACGCACGCCGACAGCAATACGGCGATCCGAAATTTCATGGTCTATGCTCTGATAAAATACGGGGTTGGTAATGATGCAGCAGGCGCACGGCTGGATGGCAAGGCAGCGCCGCGCATCAAATGAGGTTCCGATTGTATCTTCTTTCGGCGACGTGACTGAATGCGCGCCGGACTGCCTTTTCTCCCCCTGCCCGAATGTTTAGTTTCTTCAAGAAAAAACCGAAAGACACGCCTGCGCCCCAAGAACCGGCCGTTCAGGCCGAGGCACCCGCCGCCGAAGTCCCGACCAGTCCTGCCCCGGCCCCGGTTGAGCAGAAATCCTGGTTTGGCTTGTTCAAGCGGGATGTCGCGCCGGCGGCGCCAGAACCGGTACAGGCACCGGTACAGGAACCGGTGCCGGTCCCTGTACCGGTGCCTGTACCGGTTGCAGCACCTGCGCCCGCGCCGGTGCCTGCTGCGCCCTCAGCGCCCGCACCCGTGCCTGTCGCCGCACCCACGCCGATTCCGGCGCCCGTGCCGGTAGCACCGCCTGCCGCAGCGAAAGCCCCGGCACCCGTCGAGGAGGAAGAAGGCGAAATCGTTCCTGCCGCGCCGCCTGCGCCCGAGCAAAAGCAGTCATGGATGCAGCGCCTCAAGGCCGGCCTGTCGAAAACATCGACCAACCTGACCACCCTGTTCGTCGGCGCAAAGATCGACGAGGATTTATACGAGGAGCTCGAATCTGCACTGCTGGTATCGGATGCCGGCGTCGAAGCCACGCAATTCATCCTCGACGCGTTGAAAAAGAAGGTAAAGAGCGAGAAGCTGACCGATGCTCAGCAGGTCAAGGCCGCCTTGCGCACGCTGTTGATCGACATGCTGACGCCGCTGCAAAAGCCGATGGTGCTAGGACGCCATCAGCCCATGGTGATGATGATCGCCGGCGTGAACGGCGCAGGCAAGACGACCACGATAGGCAAGCTGGCAAAGCACTTGCAGGCGCACCATCAATCGGTGCTGCTCGCGGCTGGCGACACCTTCCGTGCGGCTGCCAGAGAGCAACTTACCATTTGGGGCGAACGCAATAACGTGTCGGTCATTTCCCAGGAATCGGGCGACCCGGCAGCGGTTGCATTCGACGCGGTGCAGTCGGCGCGCGCGCGCGGCACCAATGTGGTGATGATCGACACGGCCGGACGCCTGCCGACCCAGTTGCACCTGATGGAAGAACTGAAAAAGGTGCGTCGCGTGATCGCCAAAGGCATGGCATCGGCACCGCACGAGGTGCTGCTCATCATAGACGGCAATACTGGACAGAACGCGCTGGCGCAGGTCAAGGCGTTCGACGATGCGCTCGGCTTGACGGGCCTGGTGGTCACCAAACTCGACGGCACTGCCAAGGGCGGCGTGCTGGCCGCAATCGCAAAGACGCGCCCGGTTCCGGTGTACTTTATCGGCGTAGGCGAAAAGATCGAAGACTTGCAGCCATTCAATGCCGAAGAATTCGTCGACGCGCTACTGACATGATCGAATTCAACAGGGTGTCCAAGCAATACGGTCGCGGCGGCGCCGCGCTGTCCGACGTGACGCTGTCGATTGCAAAAGGAGAACTGGCATTTCTGTCAGGGCCCTCCGGCGCCGGCAAGTCCACCCTGTTGAAGATGATCGCGGCAATCGAACGTCCGACTTCCGGCAGCGTGCTGGTTAACGGCCAGGATATCGGGCAATTGCCCGCCTCCGGCATTCCCTACTTGCGGCGCAATCTGGGTTTGATGTTTCAGCCCGCCAACCTGCTGAGCGATCGTACGGTGCTGGCCAATGTGATGCTGCCCTTGCTGATCACCGGCGCGCCACGCAACGAAGCCGAAAAGCGCGCACGTGCGGCGCTGGACAAGGTAGGTCTGACGGACAAGGCGCTGTCGGAACCCCTGGCCCTGTCCGGCGGAGAACAGCAACGAGTTGCCATTGCGCGCGCCATTGTCAACCGCCCGCAAATCATCCTTGCCGACGAACCTACCGCAAATCTTGACCGTGCCAGCGCAGGCAAAGTCATGGATGCATTAATGGCGTTTCATGTGGCCGGCGTGACCTGCCTGATTGCGACCCATGACGAAGCGATATTGCGTGGTGCGGACCGTATCATTCGGTTGCAGGCGGGACGCCTGATCGACACCCCGGCGGCCGTTGGGGAGACGCTACCATCATGAACTGGATCACCCAACATATCGCAGCATTGCGGGATGCCGTCGGGCATGTGAGGTCTTCGGCCGGCAGTTTTGTGCTTAATGTGCTGGTGGTGGCGATCGCGCTGGCACTCCCGTTTGCCGGGTTGACGATACTGGAAAACGTCAGGCCGATATCGGAACAGCTCGCGGTCGAACCAGAAATCAGCCTGTTCATGTCGCTTGATACACCGCGGGAACGCGCGACCGCTCTTGCCACGCAGATTCGGAATATCGTGCAGGCGTCGCAAAGCACCGGTCGCCTGGAGTTCATCCCGCGCGAGCGCGCGCTGACGCTCTTGAAGGACAAGACCGGGTTATCGGATGCGATTACCGCGCTGGGCGAAAACCCTCTTCCGGACGGTTACGTACTCAAGTTGTCGGGCGTGCAGAATTCCGGCGACGCGGCACGGGTGGAAGCGCTTGCCGCCAAGCTGAAAGCCTTGCCGGGAGTCGAATATGTCCAGATCGATTCGGCATGGGTCAAGCGACTGGCCGCATTGATGCAGGTGTTGAGGCTCGCATTGCTGTTCCTGGCGACGACACTTGGCGTGGTCGTGGTTGCAGTGGTATTTAATACGATACGTCTGCAGGTGATGACGCAACGCGAGGAAATCGCGGTGTGCCGGATGTTTGGTGCCACCGATGCATTCATCTGTCGCCCGTTTTACTATTCGGGCGCCCTGTTGGGGCTGATGGCTGGCGGCCTTGCGCTTGGCGTGGTCATGGTGGGCTTGCAACCTCTTAACGATGCCGTGATGGAGTTCGCCCGTTTGTATGCGTCTGAATTCCGCCTTGCGTCCTTGGACGGTTTCACTCAATTTGCTCTGCTTGCTACAAGTGCCGGGCTAGGCTTGGTCGGGGCCTTGATGTGCGTTAAGCGGCATTTGGCAAAACTTTAATTTCGTCCCTTTCAAGTCTGCTACGGCTTTTTTCTTTGAGCTCCCGCAACTTATCTCATGCGACGTAGCCTAAAGTCACCCTCACTAATCGTTACAGTTGCGCAATAGCTGCGCGCTATCAGCTTTGTTGAGATCATCGATTAGCACTCATTAAATGAGAGTGCTAATATAATGTTCAAAGAGTGGATCGCAAGCACATTTGTGGCGATCGCTGCTTTGAGAAGCAAGGAGAAAGAATGAAAACAACTGCACAGTCTGCATTGGTTCCGGCCGGTAATACTGCCTTGACTCTCGGGTTTTCTGGCAACCTTGGCAACATCGAAGCCTATATTTCGGCGGTCAACCGTATTCCCATGCTGACGCATGAGGAAGAGACGTCCTATGCGCGGCAGTTCCGTGAGAATAACGACCTTGCCGCTGCACAAAAGCTTGTCATGTCACACTTGCGGCTGGTGGTATCCATTGCCCGCGGCTATCTCGGCTATGGACTGCCGCACGCAGATCTGATTCAGGAAGGCAATATCGGTTTGATGAAAGCGGTCAAGCGTTTCGATCCGGATCAAGGTGTACGCCTTGTATCGTATGCAATGCACTGGATCAAGGCGGAAATGCATGAGTACATCTTGAAGAACTGGCGTTTGGTGAAGGTGGCGACAACCAAGGCCCAACGCAAGCTGTTCTTCAATCTGCGCAGCCACAAGGAAGGTCTGGACGCGATGACACCGACCCAGGTCGATGAACTCGCACGGACATTGAATGTGAAGCGCGAAGAAGTCATCGAAATGGAAACCCGCATGTCAGGCCATGATATTGCGCTGGATGCACCGAGCGATGACGAAGATGACAAGTTCGCGCCGATCGCCTACCTGTCCTCCGAGGCAAGCGAGCCGACGAAAGAACTGGAGGCCCGCCAGTATGACCGCTTGCAATCGGAAGGACTTGAAGCCGCGCTTGGCAGGCTGGATGCGCGTTCCCGCCGCATCGTTGAAGCGCGCTGGCTGGCAAACGACGATGGTTCCGGCGCGACGCTGCATGAACTGGCAGACGAATTCGGTGTGTCTGCCGAGCGCATTCGTCAAATTGAAAGCGCGGCATTGAAGAAAATGAAAAGTGCGCTGGCTTCCTATGCTTGATATGCATGTTTGATTACAGCCAGCTCAAGTAAAAAAGGCGCTCTGCGGAGCGCCTTTTTGTTTCCTGTGACCCGGGATCGGTCAGGACAATAGCAACTTCAGATCGTGCACGATGGGTTCCGCGCCCTGCCCGTGGCGAACGAACAGGCGGATGCGCCCCTGAGGATCGAATACATAGCTTCCGGCGGTATGGTCCATGGTATAGGATCCGGCTTCCTTGCCAGGCACCTTCTGGTAAAACACCTTGAAATCCTTGGCGATCTTCTGCGTTGCCGCCTTGTCGCCGACCAGCCCCAGGAAACTCGGATGGAATGCGGGCACGTATTTGGACAGCAATGCCGCGGTGTCGCGCTCCGGATCTACCGTAATGAACAGGACTTGCACCTTGTCGGCCTGCGATCCCAGTTGCTGCATGACGCTTGCCATTTCCGCCATGGTGCTCGGGCAAACGTCCGGACATTGGGTATAGCCAAAGAACACCACGACTGCCTTGCCCTTGAAGTCGGCGAGGGTACGCAGCGTGCCGTTATGGTCGGGCATGGCGAAATCCTTCGCATAGTCGAGACCGGTGACATCGGTATTCTTGAATGCAGAAGTCGGCGCCGCGGACGACAGCTGACCTCCCTCTTGCTGTCGATCGCAAGCACCGAGCAACAGCGAGGCAGCCAGCAGCAGAAATGAGGCGGAATGGCGAGAGAAAGAGAAGCGCATACTTTAAAACTTCAGGTAGTGGTCGACCAGCAAAGCCACGAAAAGGAGCGACAGGTAAATGATGGAATAGGCAAAGGTCCTGCGCGCGATCAGATCGGTGTAATGCCGATAGATGCGCCATGCATACCAAAGGAATACCGCACCCAGCACCGCCGCGCTCGCCAAGTAGATCAAGCCGCTCATCTGCACGGCATACGGAAGCATCGTTGTTGCAACCAGGGCAATTGTATAAAGCCAGATATGGAACTGGGTGAACTTCAAGCCATGGGTCACCGGAAGCATGGGCAGGCCGGAGCGCGCATAATCGTCACGGCGATACAGTGCCAGTGCCCAGAAGTGCGGCGGCGTCCAGACAAAAATGATTAGCACGAGAATCCAGGCCTGCATCGGCACGTCATTGGCGATTGCGGCCCAGCCCAGCGCCGGCGGCATCGCGCCGGACAAGCCGCCGATCACGATGTTTTGCGGCGTCGCCGGCTTCAGCAGCATGGTGTAAATCACTGCATAACCGACGAAAGTGGCAAATGTCAGCCACATCGTGAGCGGATTCACGAAGGTGAACAGTACCCACATTCCCGCGCCGCCGATAATGCCGGAAAACACCAGCGTCTGGGCCACCGTGATTTCGCCGCGCGCCATCGGGCGGCGGGCGGTCCGCGCCATACGCGAATCGATTTCCCGCTCGACCAGGCAATTGACAGCGAATGCGGCGCCGGCAAGCAGCCAGATGCCGATGGTCGCCGCAACGACGATCCGCCAGTCGGGCAGGTCCGGCGATGCGAGGAACATGCCGATCACAGCGCAGAACACCGCGAGCTGGGTAACGCGCGGCTTGGTCAGTGCCCAATATTGGGCGATGCGATTCGGGTGTGCGGTCAGGGTAGTCACTTGGTTCTCATGCGGCCGACAGCCGCGTTGCGGCATGGTCCGCCGTAGGCTGCGCCGGAATTCTAACCCGGTAGTTTAGCATGGTCAGCAGCAGCACAAGGAGTGCGGCGCCGCCATTGTGTATCACGGCAAGCGCCAATGGCCATTTCAGAAAGATGGTGGACATGCCGGTCAGAAACTGCGCACCGAGCACGATCAGCAGCCAGCGCGCGTTGGATCTCAGGCCTTCGATATGCAGCGCCTTGTGCGCAAGCCATGCAATAAAAATCACCACGACAAAGGCGAAGTTCCGGTGCACCCAGTGCACCGCAGTAAGCGCGGCAAACGGCAAGTATTCGCCATCGGCGGTCTTTCCCAGATGCCGCCACAAGGTGAAACCATGCTCAAAATCCATGTCGGGGATGACACGTCCGTGGCACAGGGGGAAATCGGTACAGGCAAGCGCCGCGTAATTGGTGCTTACCCAGCCGCCGAGCGCAATCTGCAGGAAAAGAAGTATCAGCGCCACTGCCGCCATCCGCTGCAATGACCGGGCGGGCGCGGCTACCGGATGGTGCATGTTCTCACGTGCGCCCAGCCACACCAGCATGGATAGCAGGAACATGCCGAGCAACAGGTGGATCGTGACAATCACAGGCTGCAGCTTCAACGTTACCGTCCACGCACCGAACGCTCCCTGCAGACAGACGAAAGCGAGCAGAAGAGTCGGCAGCGTCGGCGAAAATCTGAGGTCGGCGCGGCGCGACTTGATCCAGCCGCGCCAGGCAATGACCATGATGGAAATGATCAGCACGCCAACCGCCATCGCGAGATAGCGGTGGATCATTTCGATCCACGCCTTTGCAACCGTCACTGGTCCGGTTGGCATCGCCGCTTCGGCTGCACTGATCTGCTCATGCGCCTGCAAGGGATTGGCGTGTCCGTAGCAACCGGGCCAATCCGGACAACCGAGCCCGGAATCGGTCAGCCGCGTGAAGGCGCCGAACATGATGAGATCGAATGTCAGGAAGACGGTCACCCAGACCAGTTTGCGGTACTTGTTCTGGTCGCTAGAGACCCAGACGATGGTCAGCGGCAGCAAGGCGGCAAGCAGACCGAGGATGGCGAGTTGTATCAGCATGACGGTTCCGTTATCCGATGCGCGACGCCTTCAGCAGCTTGCCGAGATCCTTTTTGATCTTGTTGGGATCGGCATCTTTCGGGAAGCGCATCATCAGGTTACCCAATGGATCGATCATGTAGATGTGATCAGCGAGCATGGTATTGCTTTCCGCCGGCAGCCAGGCTTTTAGCTTGTCGGGCTGCACGCGCAGGATTTGCATCCCGTCATATTCGCGCATCAGCGTCGTTTCCAGCGGCTTGTTGTCGGTTACCAGCCACACGCGTTCGATACGCTCCATTTCCTTGCCCTGCGCAAGCCGTAGCTGACGCATGTCATGCAACCGTTTGCGGCAGTCTTGCTGACATTCCGCATCGGCGACTTGCAGCATCAGCCATTTGCCCTTGAAGCTATCCAGTGAAACCGGCGTGCGGGCTAGCGTCACGGTTCCCAGCTCGGGCATCGGGTGCGCGCGCGGATCGATGAGTGCGCCGTAGTTGGTACGCCCTTCGGGTTTGATCACATAGTAGGTGAGATAGGATGCAATCATCGGCGATGCGCAGACGGCAATCACCGCGAACAATTTCCATCGTCCACCCTTACGTTGCTTATTTTCTTCCACGTCGAAATCCTGTCACAACAAAAAAAAGAAGTGCTGTCGCCGCCAGCGCATACCACTGAAATGCATATCCCCGATGCTTGTCTTCACCAGCCGACGGGCGCGGCCAATCACGCACCAAGCCGTCGTGCGTATCGGTCATTTGTTCGACGACAAACGGATAGATGCGCAGCTTGGCGGCGCGGCCGATGTCCACTGCTTCTGCGTTTTGAACAATTGCATTGGGCTTGATCGGTTCGGCCTTGCCCAGCTGCAAGAGGCGGCTGCTGGTATTGCGCACAACGCCGTTAATTTCCACGGTTCCGGCCGGCGTCGGTATCTGCGGGAGTCGGGTACGATCCGCCACGTCTCGCTTGATCCAGCCGCGCGACACCAGTACATGCATGTCGGATCCGGCAATTTTCAACGGGGTCAATGCATAAAAACCCGGTGTTCCCTTGTAGGGCCGGTTATCGAGATAAACGGTCCAGTTGGGTAAATATTCGCCGCGGATGGTCACGTTCATGAATTCGATATCGGCGGGCGCATCGTTTGCGCCGCTCAGTGCTAGCGCCGGGACCTGTGCGCGCTCAACCATCCGCTGTTCGATCTCATGTTTTTCCTGCGCCCGCCTGGTCTGCCAGTTTCCCAATGCAATGCCTACCGCAGCAACCAGCAGCGCGGCAATGAAGGGAATCCACCGAAAGCGGAAGTTGAATGGCATTACAATGTCTCTTTAAACAAGCCGGTTATCATCTTTGATACCCGGCATCACTTGAGTGCCACACGCGTCATGAAAATTCTCGTTGCGATCGCCTTCATCCTGATTCTCGCAAGCCTTGGCTCGGCTCTTGTGTTTCTGATGCGCGACAAGGGAAGAAGCAATCGGACCGTAAGAGCGCTGGCATTCCGCGTCGGCTTTTCGATTACCTTGTTTATCCTGATTCTTATTGCGCATAGCCAGGGATGGATACAGCCGACAGGCATTCGTTAGCGCATTGTCTATCCTGCCCATCCAGTAAAAAAGCCGCACCGAAGTGCGGCTTTTTCATGCCGGAATTTGTTGCTTACAGCCAGTAGACAACAACATACAGGCCAAGCCAGACAACGTCGACGAAGTGCCAGTACCAGGCTGCGCCTTCGAAGCCGAAGTGATTGTCGGCGGTAAAGTGACCTTTCATGAGACGGTACAGCACGACCGCAAGCATGATGGCACCAAGCGTAACGTGGAATCCGTGGAAGCCGGTCAGCATGAAGAACGTGGAACCGTAGATGCCCGAGGTGAGCTTCAGGTTCAGGTCGCTGTACGCATGCATGTATTCATAGACCTGAAAGCCCATGAAGACGGCGCCGAGGACAATGGTTGCCAGCAGCCAGAATGCTGTCTTGCCGCGATCGCCGAGGCGCAATGCATGGTGAGAAATGGTCAAGGTAACGCCGGATGCCAGCAGCAGGGCTGTGTTGATGGTCGGAATCGGGAACGGTCCCATCTTGGTGAACGGGTCGATGGTTCCTCCCGGAGTATTGCCCCACTGCGCCGTGAAGTCCGGCCACAGGATCTTGTGGTCGATATCCGCAAGCCAGGGCATCGTGATGCTGCGCGCATAGAACAATGCGCCGAAGAAGCCGGCGAAGAACATGACCTCGGAAAAGATGAACCAGCTCATGCTCCAGCGGAACGACAGGTCGATGCGGTCGCTGTACAGGCCGCTTTCGGATTCTGCGAATGCCTCGCCGAACCAGTAATACAACACGACAATCGTCGCAAGAATGCCGATGATATTGGCCGCTGGACCCCAGCCATATCCATTGACCCAGGCGGACGCACCAGCCATTGTCAACAGCAGGGATGCACCTGCAAGTACCGGCCATTTGGACGGGCCGGGTACGAAATAGTACGGCGCCGTCTTAGCGTGTTGAGAACCCATTTCCATCTCCCAATACAAATTTTAAATAGTTACTTTCCAACGACGCTCTTCACAATCAGCAACAGCGTCGCGATAAATATGATTGCGCCGATCACGCCTGCGATAATGACGTGCACCGGGTTCAGCTGCTGCGCATCGCTTTCATAATCGCTTTTCTTTCGTACACCGAAAAACGACCAGAACACTGCTTTCAGTGTGGCACCGAACGATGCCTTGCGTTGCGTAGCCTTTTTTAAGTCGTCCACCTTCAGCTCGCTTTTTTGCCCGCGCCACCGACTTCAAAGAATGTATACGACAATGTTATCGTCTTTACATCCCTTGGCAAGGCCGGATCGATATAAAACACGACCGGCATTTGCTTTGCCTCGTTCGGCCCGAGCGTTTGCTGCTTGAAGCAAAAACATTCCATTTTCTTGAAATGGGCAGTTGCCTGCTGCGGTGCATAGCTGGGAATCGCCTGTGCATCCATGCTGCGCGACTGCGTATTGACCACTTCATACACCACTTGCGCCATTTCGCCGGGATGTACCTGCACGCTCGCCACCGTCGGGCGGAAACGCCAGGGTCCGTGCGCATTGGCATCGAACTCGACCGTGATGGTGCGGCTCTTGTCGACTTGCGTATTCTTGATATCGCCGACCATCGAATCTTTCGGCGTCAACAGGTTGATACCAGTCAAATCGCAGATCATCCGGTACACCGGCACCAGTGCGTAGCCGAAACCAAACATCATGACGGCCACCACCAGCAGCTTGCCAAGCATTTGCTTGTTCAGCGCGTTTTTTCGCCCTGCCGGGCCAGGATGCTGTTGCGTCATGTCAGGTCAGCCAGATTCTTTTGATGAAGAAACCAATAAAGAACATCAACGCGATTGACCCGATGATCAAGGCGGTTTTCAGATTGTTTGGCTTCTTCGGATCGGACATGGTCGGGTGGGGACAGGCTTGCGCCTGCCCCCTTGCATCGATTCAGATTACTTGACGGTCGGTGGTGTTTCAAACGTATGGAACGGCGCCGGGCTCGGCACAGTCCATTCGAGACCTTCCGCACCTTCCCATGGCTTGGCCGGCGCATGTTCGCCGCCCTTGATCGACGGCAAGACTACCGCCAACAGGAAGTACACCTGCATCAAACCGAAACCGAATGCACCGACCGAAGCGATCATGTTGAAGTCCGTGAACTGTGCCGGATAGTCCGCATAACGACGCGGCATGCCAGCCAGACCCAGGAAGTGCATCGGGAAGAAAGTGATGTTGAAGGTAATGATCGAACCCCAGAAGTGGATCTTGCCGCGGGTTTCGTTGTACATGAAACCTGTCCACTTCGGACCCCAGTAGTAGAAGCCGGCAAACAGTGCAAACAGCGAACCGGCCACCAGCACGTAGTGGAAGTGTGCCACCACGTAGTAGGTATCCTGCATCTGGATATCGATCGGTGTCACCGCCAGGATCAGGCCGGTAAAGCCGCCCATGGTGAACACGAAGATGAAGCCCACCGAGAACAGCATCGGTGTTTCAAATGTCATCGAGCCCTTCCACATGGTGGCGATCCAGTTGAAGACCTTCACGCCGGTCGGGATCGAAATCAGCATCGTTGCATACATGAAGAACAGCTGGGCAGTCACCGGCATACCGGTTGTAAACATGTGGTGCGCCCAGACGATGAACGACAGGATCGCGATCGAAGCGGTCGCATAGACCATCGATGCATAACCGAACAGCTGCTTGCGTGCGAATGCCGGAATGATCTGCGACACGATACCGAACGCCGGCAGAATCATGATGTACACCTCGGGGTGGCCGAAGAACCAGAAAATATGCTGGTACATCACCGGGTCGCCGCCACCGGCAGCGTTAAAGAACGATGTGCCGAAGTGACGGTCGGTCAGGGTCATCGTGATGGCACCAGCCAGCACCGGCATCACAGCAATCAGCAGGTAGGCAGTGATCAGCCAGGTCCAGCAGAACATCGGCATCTTCATCAGTGTCATGCCGGGAGCGCGCATGTTCAGGATGGTGACGATGATGTTGATCGAACCCATGATCGACGATGCGCCCATGATGTGCATCGCGAAGATACCCATGTCCATGCCGATACCCATCTGGGTCGACAGCGGTGCATAGAGTGTCCAGCCCGCAGCAGTCGCGCCGCCTGGCACCAGGAAAGATGCAGCCAGCAGGATCGCGGCCGGTGGCAGCAGCCAGAACGAGAAATTGTTCATCCGGGCGAATGCCATGTCGGATGCGCCGATCTGCAGCGGGATCATCCAGTTGGCGAAGCCGACGAAGGCCGGCATGATGGCGCCGAACACCATCACCAGGCCGTGCATTGTGGTCAGCTGGTTGAAGAACTCCGGCTCAACCAGTTGCAGTCCGGGCTGGAACAGTTCGGCACGGATACCGAGAGCAAGAACGCCGCCGGACAGCAGCATGACGAAAGAAAACCACAGGTACAGGCTACCGATATCCTTGTGATTGGTTGCAAACAACCAACGCTGCCAACCGTGAGGATGGTCGTGCGCGTGGTCGTGAGAATGATCGTGGGCGTGATCAACTACGGTGGTGCTCATCTCAATCTCCTAATTCAATTACTTGCGCGCAGCCAGGACTTCAGCCGGTTGAACAATGTTTTCCTTGGCCTTGTTGGACCAGTTGTTGCGGGTATATGTAATCACCGCTGCAATTTCCGTGTCGGACAATTGCTTGAACGTAGGCATGGCTTTACGTCCATTCAAGACCACATTGATCTGTTCTGCACGGGGGCCGGTCACGACAGCCGCGCCATCGAGCGCGGGAAATGCGCCGGGGACGCCCTTGCCGTTAGCCTGGTGGCAGGCGACGCAGTTGGCCGTATAGACTTTTTCGCCACGCTGTTTCAGTTCATCAACAGTCCAGGTCTTGTTCGGATCATCGGCCAAGGCAGCCATTTCCTTCTTCTTGCCTTCAACCCACTTCTTGTATTCTTCGTCGGTCACGACGTTGACGACGATAGGCATGAATGCATGTTCCTTGCCGCACAATTCATAGCAATTGCCACGATAGGTACCCACCTTTTCGGCTCGGAACCAGGTATCGCGCACGAAACCGGGAATAGCATCCTGTTTGACGCTGAATGCAGGAACACCCCAGGCGTGGATCACGTCGTTGGCGGTAGTGACGATACGGATTTTCTTGTTAACCGGGACGACGACGGGATTGTCTACCTCGATCAGGTAGTTGTCGCTCTTGGTCTTGCTGACATCGATGATTTGCTCACGCGGCGTCGACATGGCGGACAGGAAGGAAATGCCTTCGCCTTCGCCCTTGAGGTAGTCGTAACCCCATTTCCACTGCATGCCGGTTGCCTTGATCGTGACATCGGCATTCGACGTATCCTTCATTGCCACCACGGTCTTGGTCGCGGGCAATGCCATGCCGATAACGATAAGGAAAGGAACAATGGTCCAGGCGATTTCTACTGCGGTGCTTTCATGGAAAGTGGCCGGCTTGTGACCGACCGACTTGCGGTGCTTGATGATGGAGTAGAACATCACACCGAAGACGGCGACAAAGATCACCAAACAGATGATCAGCATCAGGTTGTGCAACGAATACACTTCCTCGGCGATCTTTGTCACCGGTTGCTGGAAGTTCAACTGACGCACTGCAGGACCACCCTGACTGTCTACAACCGCCCATGACGGCACACCGGCCGCCAGGAGCGACGCACCGAGCATCAGTGATTGAAGGCGCTTCGCAAGTTTCATAATTTCCTCAAAAGCCTAAGATTGGAATTCTGTGTGTATTTCAGACGCCAGCGCACTCCGCAATTCCCGCGCAAGCTCGCGTCGTTTCCATTCAGTTAAATAGCGCCCGACTTCCACCTTGATCCCACGCGCTTCCAGGCTGACCAATTCGCCGGCGAATTCCGGCGGTTCAACGCGCGTATAGCGCGGATCCAGCCTGAATTGGCGAACCTGCTCTACCTGTATAAGCTCTATCAGAAGGCAGCCATCTGACAGCGCAATATGCTCCCGGTCAATGGCATGGCGAGCATACAGGAAAAAGGCGATGCCTATCGCCAACATTTCCAGCATAGCGAAGCCGAGAATGTACCAGGCACCGCGCAGGGCAAACACGATGGCGATCAGCAACGAAGTCGTGCACAAAGCCGCATAGACCATCATCAGTTGACGAGGCGTTATCGAGCAATTGCGCCTAAGGATCCACTCGCGCGAAACCACGATGAACTACCCAAACGCGGCAACGTATCAAGGGAGACAAGCACTACGCAAAACCACGGAAGTATAAGGCTGAACTTGGCTGCTTATCAAGGGGAAAAATGGCGCGCTGCGGGAGCCAACAGCCCTTTGCAGCCAATTTTTCACACCAGATTCGATGCTGAAAACCTTGCTGTTTTCGTCACTTCATTGACGACTTGTCATCAATGGACTTTTCTGCTGTTGTTTGGATGAGATGCGAACCGGTCTTATTTCTTGCGCGGGTCGAACCGGACGATGCTTTCGCCGCTCGCGGTCTTGCGCGCAGCGGGACGGAATGCATGACCGTAGACGACTTCGAAAGTCAGCGGAATCCTGCCATCCGCACCACGAAACTGCTCAAGCGCTACCAAGCCCTTCTGCCACGCCGCGCGTCCGATAAGACCGCGACGTCGGGTCAGCAGCGGATTTCCACCGAAGGCGCGCACCTCGGCCAAAAGCTTGTCAGTCGATTCATAAGTTACGGTGATTGTTTCCATATCCATGACCGGCGTGGAAAAACCGGCATTGACCAGCATGTCGCCAAAGTCATGCATATCAACGAAAGGCAGCGCATGAGCGGCGGTATCGATTGCGGCGAATGCCGAACGGATTTCCCGCAAGGTATCCGGCCCAAAACAGGAAAACATCAGCAGTCCATCCACTCGCAGCACTCGCCGCCACTCCGCAAATACAAGATCCGGCTGAGGATGCCAGTGCAGGGCAAGATTGGACCAGACCAGGTCGGTACAACCGGGAGCAAGCGGCAGTTGCGCAAAATCGCCACATACCATGCGGGCGTTGACTCCATTGCTTGCGCCCAGCCTGCCCGGCAGCCATTTTGCAAGCAGCCGGTTCATCGACGACATGGCTTGCTGTTGTCGGCTGTGCATTGCGTGCAGCATCGCAGGCGATGCATCAATACCTACCAATTCCGCGGCCGGATACAGACCCTGCAACAAATCAAGGTCGGCGCCTTCACCACACCCCAGGTCAAGAATGCGTTCAGGTGCAATTTTTACAAGCGCAAGCCGCTCATGCATGCGGCCGGCGATTTCGCGTCGCAGGAAGCCGGATTCGGCGATCTTCGCTGGCGAAGCAAACAATTCGCGCACACGTCGCGTATCAATCGGTCCGCTGGACCGTACGTCGCTTGAAGATGGGGAGGATGGCAAAAGAAATCCGGCAAAGGCAATGAGATAATGGCGAAGTTTACACGCTTGATGAATTACCCGCTTCATGCGCTTCATGCCCTCCCTCCTGCGCCATTGGACCCACACCGCGCTTTCTCGTCTGCCGGCAGCTGCTCTGCCGCGCGTCTGCGCGTTGTGTTCGATGAACGCTCCATCTGGATTGTGCGACGGCTGCCAGACACAATTCTTCGCGCAGCGTCACCATCGTTGCCGACGCTGCGCAATACCCTTGTCGCTGAATGTCGCAAATGACCATGAATGCGGCGACTGCCTGCGACAGCCTCCGGCGTTCGATGCGACAATCGCCGCTGTCGACTATGCGGCGCCGGCGGACCGAATGGTATTAGGATTAAAATTTGCGGCGCGTCTGGAACTGGCTCCGATTTGCGCGGCAATGATGCGTGATGCCTTGCTGACTCGAAGCGATATGACATTGCCGAACTTTCTGTGCGCGGTACCATTGGGGCAGCAGCGTTTGGCGGAACGCGGCTTCAATCAGGCACTTGAAGTCGCCAGGCCGCTGTCGCGTTCCCTTGGCATTCGGCTGATACCGGAACTCGCCTTTCGCCAGCGCGATACGCATGCCCAGGCCCGGCTCGATCCGGCAGAACGGCAAAAGAATGTGCACGATGCATTTTGCCTTTCCGCCAAGACGATCGATCTGGTCCGTAGTGCACACATCGGCATTGTGGATGATGTCATGACAACCGGACAAACCATGCATGAGCTTGCAGTGACCCTGAAGCGTTTCGGCGCCGCGCGCGTGACCGGCATTGTCTTTGCCCGCACGCCGCAACAATAAAGAAAGGAAACGCAACTTGTTTCATGTCGTCCTGGTCGAGCCTGAAATTCCGCCGAATACCGGCAATGTCATTCGCCTTTGCGCCAATACCGGTGCGCAACTGCATCTGATCGAACCGCTGGGATTTCCGCTTGACGATGCAAAGATGCGGCGTGCCGGCCTTGATTATCACGACTATGCAACGATGAAAGTGCATCGTGACTGGAACGCCTTCCTTGCCGCCGAATCGCCGGATCCGCAACGCATGTTTGCCATGACCACACACGGTTCCACGCCATTCGTCAGCCTTGCTTTCAAGCCGGGCGATGTTTTCGTTTTCGGTTCGGAAACGCGCGGCCTTGCCCCTGCCCTGAGGGAATCGTTTCCCTCTTCACAGCGCATTCGCTTACCGATGCGACCGGACAACCGCAGTCTTAATCTGTCCAATACCGTAGCGGTCGTCGTATACGAAGCGTGGCGCCAAAATGGCTTTGCAGGCGGCCAGTAGTTTTATTTTCGATACAAGGGATCATCATGAAGTTGCACCACGTTTTCGCAATGGCTATCGCCATCACGACGTCCAGCCTGTCGCACGCACACGAGTTCAAGTTGAAGGATTTGCATATCGGGCATCCATATGCACGTACTACCGTAGCGAACCAGCCTTCCGGCGCAGCGTATCTGACGTTGGAAAACAAGGGGCGGTCAACCGACAAGCTCGTGTCGGTCGCATCGCCGGCCGCCAAGTCCGTGCAGATTCACAGCATGTCGATGGAAGGCAATGTCATGAAGATGCGCGAAGTCGACGGTATCGAATTACCGCCGGCATCAAAGGTGGAAATGAAGCCCGGACATGGCTACCACATCATGCTGATCGGCTTGCAACAGCCGCTGAAGGCGGGGAACAAGTTTCCGCTGACATTGAATTTTGAAAAGTCGGGCAAGACCGAAGTAACGGTCGTGGTTGAAGCACCCAAAAAGGAAGAGGCGCCTGCAGGTGGGCACAAGCACCACTAAAACGCTACATGGTGCGTCCTCATTGCACGGCTTCATTGTGACAATAACAAAGAAGCCGTTTCATATCAGGACGCGTCGTAATGCCGATATACCTGATGCTTTCCATTTGCCTTGATCAGCACGACATCGAAGGCATCCTTGCGGTTGCCTTCCACTTCCATGCCGGGTGATCCGACCGGCATTCCCGGCACCGCCAGTCCTTTCGCCTTTGGCCGCTCGGCCAGCAGGCGCTTGACCTGCTCTGCCGGGACATGGCCTTCCAGCGCATAGCCGGCCACCACGCCGGTATGGCAAGACGCCAGCTCCTTGGGAACCCCATACTTTGCGCGGTAAGGCGAGGTATCCGGCACATCGGTGGCCTTTACCGTAAATCCGTTTTGTTCCAGATGCGCCACCCATTCGTGGCAACAACCGCAGCTCGGCGTTTTGTACACCTTGATCACCGTCGGCGCGGCATGCGCTGCGGCCGGCATCAGCAGCGCGGCCAGCGCGCCTTGTAATAATGTCCTGCGTTGCATGATGGCTCCTTGCTAATTGTCTTTCGTGAGTGTAAAGGCGGCACGGACCTCGCCCGTAGGTAAACCGCGGAAATTATTGAGTTGCGGTTGTGCCCACGATGCCAGAGGCGTCGCATCGGCCGAGGGTAATATGCCTATCTGGCGCAATACCGAAATCGTGGCGGGAAACAGTGCGCGTGTACTGCCATCGGCGATCTTGACTGCGATGCCGAGTCCGGCGGAACGGATGCCGATGACTTGCACCGCTTCGGCACCGATCTTTGCCACCCAGTCGCCAGGCGCCGTTTGCATGAATGCCAGATCGCTGCGCCCGCTACCCGATACCAGTTCCGGATGCGTCGTCATCGCGCGGAACAGCTCGCCAGTCAGGCTGCCGTACTGCGGTTCCGCATCGCCCTGGGCCAGGCGCGCATAACTAAAGGCCAGGCGGGAAAGCGGCAGCGCATAGTTGGGCGCGGAACAACCGTCAATGCCCATTGCCATCGCGGCGGCCGGAATACCGGCGATCTGCGCGACACTGTCGCGGACTGCCTGCTGCAGCGGATGGCCGGGATCGACATAATTGTCCAGGGGTTCGCCATGCTGCACACAGTAGGCGAGGAAACCGGCATGCTTGCCGCTGCAGTTGTTGTGCAGTTGGGTGAAGGTTGCTCCGGCCGGCGGCGCCTTGTCCTGCACGCTGTAATGCATCGGCACATGGCAGCCGCAGCGCAGATGATGTTCGTCGCAGCCGGCCTTGGCCAGCATGCCTTGCACGGTGTGCGTATGCATGGGCTCGCCCGAATGACTCGCGCACAGCAGTGCAATTTCACGGCTGTCGAAACCGAATTTCTCGTGTCCGCCCGCCCGCAGGAACGGCAGTGCCTGGAAGGGCTTGATCGTTGAGCGGGTAAAGGTCAGGAAATCCGGATCGCCTGCGTGGTATAGCAGCTTGCCGCGGGTATCGACGACCGCGACGGCGCCGTAATGCACCGATTCCAGCTGGCCACCGCGAATGACTTCGACTAAGGGTGCAAGCATCATGCAGATATCCTTCAGGTATTGCGGACTTTCGATAGCAGCTTGGTCGTCGAGCGATCATGCTGGAATTCGATGGCGATCGCCTTGCCGCCATACGCGGCAACCGCCCGGCCCTCGGGAATGGCCGTCATATCATAGTCGCCGCCCTTCACATAGATATCGGGCATCGCTTGCTGCACTACTTCCAGCGCGGTGTCTTCATCGAACGGCACGACCAGGCTGACCGATTCAAGCGCTGCAAGGATCGCCATCCGGTCTTCGCAGGTATTGACGGGGCGGTCATCCCCCTTGCCCAGCCGCTTGACCGATGCATCGGTGTTGATGGCCACCACCAGCGAAGCGCCCTGCTCGCGCGCCTGTGCCAGATAGGTGACATGACCGCGATGCAAAATGTCGAACACGCCATTGGTCAGCACGACCGGTTTGGGCAGGCTGGCAATACGTGCCGCCAATTCGGCACGGGTGGAAAATTTTTTCTCGAAATCTGGCATGGTAAAAATGAAAAAGCCGCAAGCGATTGCCTGCGGCTAGTAGTGCGTGAAGTTCAGGAAGCCGGGCGATCAGTTCGCGGGCTTCAGGTTGCCGCCCTGCAGCCGCGCAGTCACTTCCTTGCGATAGCGGTTCAGGTCTTGCACCGACTCGAAGGTACGATCGAACAACAGCGACATATTGTGCAGAATGCGATCGATGACTTTCTTTTCCCATTCGCTGTCGAACTTAATCTGCCCATCCAGCCAGCGCTCAAGCCAGGTCGGGTCCGGCAAGCGGCTTTGCACGGTGTCGTTCGGGAACAGCGCCTGGTTGACGTGCAGATTGGTCGGATGCAGCGGCTTTTCGGTACGGCGTGCGGATGCCATCAATACACCGATCTTCGCGAACGCGGCACGCGCGGTATCGCCGACTTCGTTCAGCGCTTTTTTCATGTAGCGCAGATAGGCGCCGCCGTGGCGCGCCTCATCCTGGCTGATGATCTTGTAGATCGCCTTGATCACCGGTTCGGTATGCCAGTCGGACGCGCAACGATACCAGTGGTTAAGACGAATTTCGCCGCAGAAATGCAGCATCAGGGTTTCAAGCGGCGGTGCCGGATCAAATTCAAAACGCACATTGTGCAATTCTTCTTCCGTGGGTAGCAGATCCGGGCGGAAGCGGCGCAAGTATTCCATCAGCACCAGCGAATGTTTTTGCTCTTCGAAAAACCAGACCGACATAAAAGCGGAAAAATCGCTGTCGCCGCGGTTGTCGCGCAAAAACATTTCTGTCGCTGGCAGGGCGGACCATTCGGTAATCGCATTCATGCGAATGGTTTGCGCCTGTTCATCGGTTAACTTGGCGGCGTCGAACTGTTCCCATGGAATATCCTTTTCCATGTTCCAGCGCACCTGTTCGAGCGATTTGAATAGTTCTGGATACAGCATCACACACCTTCATGATTAGTTAAGTGCTTGATTCTACCAAAGAAAAGCGCGAAATCCGGAATTCCCAGGGCGTGCGCGGGTGCTTTGACAGGCTTTGTTCGGTAAAGTGGCCACGTCCAGATGAAAAATTTCATTGTTTATGGTCAAAACAATAACGCCGGCAACGTCTCCAAAAATTCCGCGCACCGTCTGGGTGCTCGGTTTCGTCAGCCTGCTGATGGATATTTCCTCGGAAATGATCCATAGCCTGCTACCGGTCTTTATGACAGTCGTACTTGGCACAAGTGCCACAATGGTCGGCATTATTGAAGGTGTGGCCGAGGCGACCGCACTGATCGTCAAGGTGTTTTCCGGCGTCATCAGCGACTATGTCGGCAAGCGAAAATGGCTGGCGGTACTCGGTTATGCAATGGGGGCGGCCAGCAAGCCCTTGTTTGCACTGGCCACCGGGGCGGGCTGGATATTCGGCGCCCGCTTCATCGATCGCATCGGCAAGGGCATCCGCGGCGCGCCGCGCGACGCGCTGATCGCGGATGCGACCGACCCTGCGATTCGCGGCGCGGCCTTCGGCTTGCGGCAATCGCTCGACACCGTCGGCGCCTTCGTCGGCCCGCTGGTGGCAATGGGGCTGATGCTGTTGTGGGCAAACGATTTCCGGGCGGTGTTCTGGGTCGCCGTCATCCCCGGCGTACTGTCGGTGATCCTGCTGCTGATCGGCGTGCATGAACCCGAGAAGAAGCTTGCCAAACCGGCGGCATTTCCGATTTCGCGGACTGCGCTTGCGCGCCTGCCGGCGGCTTACTGGTGGGTGGTCGTTGCCGGGACCGTGCTGACGCTGGCTCGCTTTTCCGAAGCCTTCCTTGTCTTGCGCGCCCAACAGGAAGGTCTCGCGCTGGCACTGGTGCCCCTGGTGCTGGTGATGATGAACATTATCTATGCAGTGTTTGCCTATCCGCTGGGGAAACTGGCCGACCGGCTCAATCATCGCGCCTTGCTGGCAACGGGTATCGTTCCCTTGATCATTGCCGACCTGCTGCTGGCGCAGGGGGGCAGCCTTGGCTGGATTGCCGCAGGCCTGGTGTTCTGGGGCATGCATATGGCAGCGACGCAGGGGCTGCTGGCCGCCATGGTTGCCGACACGGCGCCGGCCGAGTTGCGCGGAACAGGCTTTGGTCTGTTCAACCTGGCAAGCGGTGTGGCGATGCTTGCCGCCAGCGTCATCGCTGGCATGGTATGGGACCGTTTCGGCGCGGCCGCCACTTTCCATGCGGGCGCGGCATTTGCCGGAATGGCCTTGATACTGTTACTGCTGCGACGCCGCTGACTAATCTTCCCACTTCTTCGATGAATTCAAGATCGAGACGAGCGACACCGACATGTCGTTACGGTTACGATCGATGAACCGTTAGGGCAGAACGAGGCGCGTGATGGATTTTTGATATGCAACTATGATTGCATCACATTGTCCATTACGCTCAAGACGGCAATAATGTCTTTCCGAGATTGTCATCGTTTTCAGAACAACAATGCCTGCTTTTCCGTTGATGATTCCTGTCCGATCGCTTGCAATGCGCCTGCCTGGACTACTGCTTGCCGCACTATGCGGCTGCGCCTCCGGCGTCGGGGCGGCGGATCTGCATGATGTCACCGATGCGCCCGATGTATTTGCGACATCGTCGCAAGTGACCAACGCATTGCCGGATCTGCAAAGCGGCGATCGCCCGGCACCCGGTTACTTCGGCCTCGGCCAGGAGCGCGCCGTGTTCGGTTATACGAGCCGTTCGGAAAAATGGAATGCCAAGCTGGAGCAATACATGGTCGATCCCGCACTGACGTTCGATTATGGCCGCACGCTGTCTTCCACTTTCGGCGCCGGCGGCACCATCACGCGTCAGAATACGCAGTCCGAAGTTGTCGTCAACGGCATTTTCTCGCCCAAGAAAAACGTGCGTTTCCGGCTGGCGGGTGCGCAATTGCGCAGCACGGCAGGGCAGATTGACGGCACCGATTCATTGCAACAGAACAGTTACCTGATTGGCGCGCGCAAATACTGGACCAATTACGAATACCTGTCCGACCTCGGCATTTCGGCTTATACGGTCGAAGCGAACTCGGCAACCTCCTCGACCGTCAGCGCGCTGACCGATCCGGATACGCTCGATCCTGGTGCGTTCAACCCGCAAATGACCGCGTCGGGACGTACGGATGGCTATCTGCTGAACCTGAATCTGCGTCCGACCGACGATTCACGCATCGAATTGCGGCGTGAACTCAGTCATTCGACCTACTACGCGGACATGACTGCGCTACGCAACGAAATGCAGTCTTCGAACCGCATTCGCTTTTCGCAATTCCTGGATGACTGCGTACAGGTGCATGGCGGCTACAGCAGCAGTGCCGATGTCGACCGGCTGGATCTGACGGTGGCGCGCGACAAGTGGAATATCCAGCTATCGCGCGCCCTCCACGATAACGGCGCCGACACGGCGGTGCGGATTGGCTATCTGATACCGCTAGGGCAGTCCCAATTCGCAAGGCGCAATTGCGGTGCGATCGGCGCACCGACCTTCGAGCCCATCGTAAATGCGACGATGAAACGTCCACTCGCATTGCCCGGGCAGCCGATGGCGATTGGAACGATTCGCTAAACGATTCGCTAGAGTCCTGTTCCGCCAATTCGCTGGACAATACATGCGGCGAAATTGTGTCGAGACAAGGAAAAGAGCACAGCAAGGCCGAGGCCTTGCGCAACAGCCTTTCCATTTCCGCAATGCGCGGCATGCGCGGCGAATTCGCCCGTGCGGCCGCTGCGGCAGGAGCCACATCGAACTGCAGTTGAACCGGGACTATGTGTTTGCCAAGCGCATCAGACAAGAGGGACTCACAGGACGCCTGTATGCCGCCTGTCTGCCGGAATTGTCCTCCCAGCCCTATCTCACCGATTTCGTCAGTTCCGCGCGTGAGAGCTGCCATCTCAACCTGAGCAGCATCGAATGTCTCTGACAGGCTGCTAAGCTACGGGTCTTATCGACCCGATTTTCCGGACTTCACTGTTGAATCTTGCACCCGACCATACTTCCCGGCGCCGCGAACGCGTATTTCTGCTGACCCTGGCCGGCATCCAGTTCACGCACATCCTCGATTTCATGATCATGATGCCGCTGGGTCCGCAACTGATCCGGGTATTCCAGATCGACACCCATCAATTCGGCTTGCTGTTGTCTTCGTACACCTTTACCGCTGCGGCGTCGGGCCTGCTGGCGGCGACCTATATCGATCGCTACGATCGCCGCAAGCTGATGCTGACGCTGTATGCATTGTTCATCGTCGCGACACTATGCTGCGGCCTTGCACCGAATTTCACGCTGCTGCTCGTCGCACGCGCACTGGCAGGAGCGTTCGGCGGCATATTGGGCGCGCTGGTGCAGACGATGGTGGCCGATGTCGTGCCCTTTGAACGACGCGGGCAGGCAATGGGTACGATCATGGCCGCGTTCGCGCTGTCGACGGTAGCCGGTGTCCCGCTCGGGCTGTTCCTCGCATCACATATGGGCACGCTCGGCTGGCGCGCGCCCTTCTTTTTCATCGTACTGCTGTCGTGCGGCTTCCTGGCGGTCGGTTACCGGTATCTGCCGTCACTGACCGATCATTTGCAACGCATCCGCAGCGGCAATGTGTTCCAGCAAATCTACGCGGTCGCGAGGGAACCCAACCATTTGAAAGCCTATGTCTTCATGTCGCTATTGATGCTGGGTGGCTTCACGGTGATCCCCTATGTGGCGCTTTATTACACGGCCAATGTGGGCATGTCGGAATCTTTCATTACCGTGATCTATCTGTGCGGTGGAACCGCGACCTTTTTCACTTCGCGCCTGATCGGAAAGATGGCGGACCGCCATGGCAAGCTGCGCACCTATCGCGTGCTGGCGCTGGCTTCGCTGGTGCCGCTCCTGGTGACCACGCATCTGGTGCCCGTGCCCTGGTGGGCCGTACTGCTCAATTCCACGGTGTTTTTCATTCTGGTGCCCGGGCGTATGGTTCCGGGTATGGCGATGATTACCGCGGCGGCCGCGCCTCAGGTGCGCGGCACCTTCATGAGCATAGCCTCGTCGGTACAGATGCTGGCTTCCGGAATGGCATCGTTGATCGCGGGCCTGATCATCACCCACAATGCCGCCGGACAGATCGAACGGTACAATCTGGTCGGCTATCTCGCGATGGCCTGTACATTCATTGCGATCTGGATGGCCCGGCACCTGAAGGTAGCGCCGGCAATACCGGCGGATTGAACTGGCTGCCGCGGGTATTGCTGTAATTATTTCTCCGGTTTGCTCTTGCGGGCAGACGGGGACGCCTTGGCTGCCGGCTCGCCCTTGTCCTTGTCCTTGCCGGCGCTTTTCGCGGCTGCCTTCGGTTTGCCGCCGGCTTGCTCGTCGGATTTCGGCGTTTCTGTCATCGCGGTATTGACGGCTTGCTTGAATTGATCCTGCAGCATGTTCCACCATGCGGCGGCATTGACGAGCGGCGCGGTCAGGTTGGCCGCATCGCTTTCATCCTTGCTGGTTGGCTCGGGAACGCCCTTGCGTTTGTCGCCGGCGCTTGCCTCGCTTGTCGCACTCGATGTGCTGCTGGCACTGCTGCCATTCCCGTTCGACGCTTTTGCGGACGGTTTGGCGGCGGCTGCGCCGGCCTGCATGGTCGCGGCGAATGTTTCGCCCATGGTCTGGAGGGTGGAAATGGTGGCGGCCTGCACTTCCAGTGCCTGGATGGTACCGCGCAACATGTTCATGTTGAGCGTCAGCCAGGTTTCGACCGCCTTGAGATCCGCGATCTTTTTATTGATTTCTTCCACCGACAGGGTCGGCATCACCATGCCGGGAATGCCCGGTATATTCATTCCTGGAATCGACATGCCGGGCGCATTGGCCCCGGGCACATTCATGCCAGGAATGCCCATGCTTCCCCACAGGTTTTTCACGAAGTCCAGGGTGTCGGTCATCGCGCCCATTCCGGAAAAGTTTGGCATTTCTGGTTTAATCATCGAACACCTCCAGGCATAGAAAACGTGAACATGCGGGATTACCGCGCAAGCCCCAAGTATGCACCGCGATGCCGGCCCTGTCATGTGCGGCGGATCAAACGCAGAACCTGTCGGCCATGCTACCGCTCAGACAAGCGCCATTGCCCGCATGAAACCTGACGCATACCTTCGAGCTGGAAGAAGAGATTGTTACACTAGCGGGATGATCCAGTTTTCCTTGCCCGGCAGGCAGGCGCAGAAACCCCGGGCACGGCGGGGCGTCGTGCTGCTGCTTCTTTCCGCTCTGCTCCATCTGCTTGCCTACCAGTGGGCACAAGGGAGCTTCGGCTTGCCATCGATGCGGGAAGAGCCGCCGCCCCAAGTGGTGAGCGTGACCCTGAGCCAGGAACCGCCGGCTCCTGCTGCGCCCCCGCCGCCGCAACGTGCCGCAGAGGCTAAGCCCAAGCCGCGTGCCGCCAAGCCGAAACCTGCGCCCAAGCCGCGCCCCCCGCCGCCTGTCGAATCATCCGCCGAGACGCTTGCAAGCTTGCCGCCGGCAGGCATGGAAACGCCCGGCACCAGTACCGAAGCGCCGGTCGCGGCAATTCCGGCCATGCCCGCACCCGAACCTGTCATCGAAACCGCGCCCCCGGCAGCGGAAGCGAGTCCGCCCGCACCGGCGCCTTATACCGTCGCGCTACCGCCGTCGGCCGAATTGCACTATGACGTGACGGCAATGCGCGGCAACCAGAAATGGTATGGCGCGGGAAGCTTTGTCTGGGAAAACGCGGGCGGCCGTTATCGCATCACCGGCGAAGCCAGCGCCTCCCTGCTGCTGATCAACCTGACGGTATTGAACTTCAAGAGCGAAGGCGTAATCAATGAACAAGGTGTCGCGCCGGTGCTCTACAGCGAAAAGCCGAGAAACAAATCATTGACCCATACGCATTTTCAGCATGACAACCGCAAGATCACCTTTTCCGCGTCGGAGGCAAATTATCCCTACCAGGGCGACGAACAGGACAGGGCCAGCATCATGTGGCAATTGTCCGGCATCGGCCGCGGCGAACCCGGTCGATTCGCGCCCGGCGCCATCTTTGACATGGTCGTGGCCGGCGCGCGCGATGCGGAAACCTGGCGCATCGTGGTGATCGGCGAAGAAAATATCGAGACAGCATACGGCGCGATGCAGGCCTGGCATGTGCGGCGCGCGCCGCGGCAAAAAGCCTATGACCAGACCATCGACATCTGGCTCGCCCCGCAGCAGGGATGGTATCCGGTCAGGCTGCGGCAGACGTCGGCGAATGGCGATTATCTCGACATGTCCTTATCGCACCTGAATGCCGGCGCCGCGCCGGCCAACCAAGAAAACTGAATGATGAAACATCCTTTGTTAACGATGATGCTGGCTGTCGCACTGTGCGGCGCGCTGCCTGCCGGCATTGCCGCGCCGCCGGTGAAACAGAAAGTGAACCTGCCGCCTTCGGCCGAATTAAGTTACACCATCAAGGCAAAGCAGAAAGGCATTGCCGTCGAAGGTGATGCACTCATGCGCTGGAGCGTTACCCCCAGCACCTTCAGCGCAAGCAACGAAGCACGCGCCATGCTGATCGGAAAAATTCTCGATGCCAGGAGCGAGGGCGGCATCGATGCCTTCGGATTGGCGCCGACCGCCTTTGTCGAAAAGCGCCTGCGCCGGCAGCCCACCACCACATCGTTCGACCGCGCGGCACGGACCATCAGTTTCAGCGATTCCGACCGGCGCTATCCTATTCAGGGCGGTGAACAGGATCGCAACAGCGTGATCTGGCAGCTGGTATCGGTGGCACGTGCCACGCCGGCCCGATTCAAGCCAGGCTATGCATGGAAAGTGTTTGTCGCGGGCCAGCGCGACGCGGACGAGTGGTCGTTCCAGGTCGTAAAGCAGGAAACCATACGCACGCCGCTCGGCAACATCAACAGCTTGCACCTGCAACGGGTCCCGACCCCCGATTCGAAGGATCAACATCTCGACGTCTGGCTGGCGCCGTCGATGGAGTGGTATCCGGTGCGGGTACGCTACAGCGAAGACGATGGCGACTTCATCGAACAGAACCTGCAGCAGGTGACGAAAAAGGGATCGTAACGCCGCGCTGCCGCTACAATCGCCACTACCAGGGTGACGGCGCCGGGAATTCGCGTTTCAGGTACGCGCACCTATCCAGTCAATCTTTCCTTCGATACATGACCACGAACATCAGTGCACTTGTTTTATTCAGCGGCGGACAGGACTCGACCACTTGCCTGGCCTGGGCGCTATCCCGCTACCAGCGGGTGGAAACCATAGGCTTCGACTACGGGCAGCGCCATGCGATCGAATTGAGCGTGCGACCTGCGCTGCTGCAAAAGATGCGACTGCAGTCCGCCGACTGGGCCGGTAAACTGGGTGAAGATCATATGATCGATCTGTCCCTGATCTCGAAAATTTCCGATACCGCGCTGACCAGCGACGTCGCCATCGCCATGCAGGACAATGGTTTGCCGAATACCTTTGTGCCGGGGCGCAATCTGTTGTTCATGACGGTGGCGGCCACGGTTGCCTATCGCCGCGGCCTCGATGTCCTGGTCGGCGGCATGTGCGAGACGGATTTTTCCGGCTATCCGGATTGCCGCGACGATACGATGAAGGCCATGCAGGTCGCGCTCAATCTCGGCATGGCGACGCGCCTGAAACTGGAAACGCCGCTGATGTGGATCGACAAGGCCGCGACATGGAAACTTGCCGACGAACTGGGCGGACAGGCGCTGGTGGATCTGATCCGTGCCGACACGCATACCTGCTATCTTGGGGAGCGTGGCGCCTTGCATGACTGGGGCTATGGCTGCGGCACCTGCCCCGCCTGCGAATTGCGTGCGCGCGGCTACCGGCAGTTCATTGCCGGCAAGGCCTGAGCAGAGACACCAATCTCGCAACGCCTGCGCACGCCAATGACATCGTTACCTTGGCAATGATGTCGACCACATCGTGATCGGTTCGCGCGGCAGTTCGGTACTCCGCCGTTACCTCGGCAGCGTATCAACGCAAGTGGTAGCCCAGGCCGATTGCACGGTGACCGTTGTAAAGAGCCCCGGCAGCAGTTGAATCCTCCACCTCCGCATGCGGCTCGCCCGCTCCGGCAGTGCGCGCCAGCGCTTGCAACAGGAATAAGGCATTGGGCACGGCTGCGCCGTTGGCGGTATTGTCGAATACGCACCATACCTTGCTGCCCTCTTGCAAATAGGTTTTGATCCGTGCCGCCAGCGCTTCCAGAGAGGCATCAGAGTAACTTGAATAGTACATTTCGGGCGAGCCATGCAGCCGCAGATAGATCGTCGGCATATGTCCGGCAATGCTGTCGATGGCGACGGGAGTGACCCGGGGATCCGCGATGACGTACGACACATCCTGTTCATGCAGCATGTCGGCCGCTGCCGACGTGAACCAGCTTGCATGGCGCGGCTCGCACACCACATCGACCTCAACCATTTCTCGCAGGGCGACGAAAAAGCTGCGCGCATTCCCGGCATTGTAGGACAGCCGGGGCGGCAGTTGGACCAGCAGGCAATCCAGCTTGTTCCCGAGGTGCCGCACTTCTCCGATGAAGCGCTTCAGGGGTTCCCTGAATTCTTTCAGACGTAGTTCATGGGTGATGTGTTTCGGCACCTTGGCCGAGAAGCGAAATGTTTCGGGCACGCTGTCACGCCAGCGCACATAAATCACAGGACGGTGCGGGCGATAAAAGGAGGTGTTGATTTCGACCGCATTCAATACCTGCGCATAGCGCTGCAAATGACTGCCGTCAGCGGGAAAGTGTGCGCCGGCGGCGGAGGGAACACTCCAGCCTGCGCATCCAATGAATAGGGAAGAAGATGAGTTGTTTTGCATGCGATGTCCGATCCCGATTTGCGCCGCGGTGCACCAATTCCTTGACTGCATTGTTGGTATAGCGCTTAGACATTGTGCACTGCGAATTGATCCGCATCAGAAGCGGGAGCACAATCGAGTCACCGCACTCTGAGACCAGACCCGTGCACGAAGTCCATCATCGACTACATCCATGGGTGTGACGGAGAGCGAGTTCCACTGTATCGACTTTGCATAAGCATTCGTTGCGGGGAGCCGCGATATCGGCATGGTCGCCCAAGCCATGCACTGGAAATCAACTGCACCTGCGCCGCAGGAAGAGAGTCTTGAATGAAAGTGCATCAACAAGAAATTCTCAATCGACTCGCCTTTATCGATCGCACGATCATTCATGCGGCCAAGGCATGTCATCACGATGAGAATGTTCCGATGGAACTGAGGAATTGCGTGTTCCGTCTACGCCAGCGCTCCCGGCAGGCACAGCAAGCGCTGCGCGCACGGGATGAATCCCGGGTGCGGCAGAGTATTGATGACCTGACGCGAATCAGCGATGAAGCCCAGCATCGCCTGCACCCTTCCGATGGCATGACCTACGCATTGAAAAGCGCGGTGATTCTTACGCATATTGAATTGTCCGCCTTGCAGTATCGATTGGCCTGAGGTGATTGCTTACAGTTGGACGACATTACATGCCGGGCGGTTGTGACATTCTTAATGAAGAAGCATTGTTCTGCTGCGTACTGCGTCGAAAAATAGCCGTTCTGCAAACAAAAAGCACGGCCAAGCTGTAACAAGGCGTAAATGCCTTAGTGAAAGGCACAGGCGCTGCTTACATTAAAACCGTAATCAGCACGTCTGTGGAGGAAGCAATGCAACATATTCTGGCATGCATGGTGGCGGGCACCGTGTTTGGTGCCGGACTTGCGATCGCTACGGAGCCCGCCCCGGCCCCCGTTTCAGAGTCAAAACCGAAGCGCCATCTAGCGAAATTCGATGAGCAGTTCAAGACTGCGGACATCGATCAGGATGGCGCACTCAGCAAGGCCGAAGCGCAAAACGCCAACATGGACCGCGTGGTCAGCAGCTTCGACCGGCTGGACCTGAACAAAGACGGCAAGGTCACGCGCGAAGAGATTCGCCTGCTGCTTCGCAGCAGGCTATCGAGTTAGTCCCCGGGTTAGTGCGGGTTTGGCGCGAGATTGATTTCGCCCGGCAGCAAGGTATTTGCCGGCAGCGCTTCCTGGGTTTTCAAACGCTCATAGTAAGGCGTGAAGTCGGGGGTGGTCGCTTCAAACAATTGCTGGAAATCGCGGATCACGAAATACGTTTCCTGGTACGAATCGATCTTGTACAAGGTGCGCATCACACGCTCGACCTCAAACGGAATGCGCCGCGGCGCAGGGGCGGTCAGGCAGTATTCCACTTCACCGCCGGATGACAGGATGCCGGCGCCATAGGCACGCAACCCTTGCGGGCTTTCCATCAATCCGAATTCCACCGTGTACCAGTACAGCCGCGCCAGATAGGTCAGGCCATCGACCTTGAGCGCTTTCAATCCACCCTGTCCGTATTGTTGCATGTGGTCGGCAAAGATCGGGTTGAACAGCAGCGGCACATGACCAAAGAAATCGTGAAATACATCGGGCTCGACAATGTAATCGAATTCATGCGGATCGCGCAGCCAGACCGTCACCGGGAAACGGCGGTTGGCCAGATGCTCGAAGAAAGTCAGGTCCGGCACCAGGCCAGGCACGGCAACCAGTTCCCAACCGGTTGCCTTGTGCAGCGCCTCGGTGGTGCGGTCGAAACGCGGAATCTCCTCGCTGGCATCCATTTTCGCCAGGCTATCGATAAACACATCGCAGGCGCGGCCCGGAACCAGTTTCGCTTGGCGCTGATAGAGTCGGCGCCAGAGCGCATGCTGTTCTGGGGTATATGCCGACCAATCCTGCTGGACCACATAGTTGGCATCGCAGCGGCTATAGTCACCGCGCAATGTGCCGCCATCGGATTTTTCTTCCAGCGTCTTGAAAAAGTCCGCCTGGTCTACTGAGGTATTCATGATCGTGTCTCCAACACTGTGACGCGCGCCATGCGCAAATTCCTTTCGCACAGTATAGACAAGTTGCCAAAGCAGATAATTGCGATAGTTGCGCTACTTTGGTATTAGTGAGCAATAATATTGCTTATTAATTTCATATATTGGCCAAATATGCCCAAGATAGAACTGGATAAAACGGACCGCAAAATCCTTGCAATCTTGCAATCCGATGGCAGGCTGACCAATCAGGAAGTCGCGGAGCGGGTCAGCCTGTCGCCGTCGCCTTGCCTGCGCCGTATCAAAAGCCTGGAAGACCGTGGGGTAATACGCCAATACGTCGCCCTGCTGGATCCGGACAAGATCGGACTGGGCTTGCTAGCCTATGTCAATGTGCGGCTGGAAAAGCATAACGATGTGCATCCGGCCGGCGGGCGTTCGCCGCGCGCGGATTTTTCCGCATCGGTTGCAAACTGGCCGGAGGTTGTCGCCTGCTATGCGATGACCGGAGAAATGGATTATCTCTTGCGCGTCCATGTGGAAGACATGGAGCATTTCTCGCATTTCATGATGGAAACCTTGCTGCGGCATCCGGCGGTAATGGATGTGAAGTCCAGCTTCGCGCTGCAGAGGATCAAGGACACGACGGCCTTGCCGCTGGTGTGAAGCAGTCATTCCGCAGCGATCTGCGGAGAGTGCGTCTCACAAGCCCGGCAGGCTGCGCGTCATCCCTTGCCATTGCGGCTGGCTGACCGCAAGCAGCTCGCGTCCGAACTGCTCGGCCGGGACCGGCTTGCTCAGGTAATAGCCTTGCATCAGATCGCAGGATTGATCCTTGAGGAAGGCCAGCTGGGACGCGGTTTCCACGCCTTCGGCCACCACTTCCAGGCGCAGGCTGTGGGCCAGCGCGATGATGCCGGTGACGATGGATGCATCGTCCGCATCATGCGGTACATCGCGCACGAACGAGCGGTCGATCTTGATGATATCGACCGGGAAGCGCTTGAGATAGGATAGCGACGAATAACCGGTGCCGAAATCGTCGATCGACAGCCGCACGCCCAAGCTGCGCAGGCGATGCAATGCCTCCAGCGTATCCTGCGCGTTTTCCATCAAGGTGCTCTCGGTGATTTCGAGTTCCAGCAGACTGGCGGAAACACCGGTATCCGCCAGCGCCTGCTCGACCGAGCTCGCGAAATCCTTCTTCAGCAATTGCTTGACCGACAGGTTGACCGCCATCCGGATCGGCGGCAGGCCGGAGGCAATCCATGCCTGCAGCTGCGCGCATGCGGTACGCAATACCCATTCGCCGAGTGCGCTGATCAGCCCGGTTTCTTCGGCCAGCGGGATGAATTCTGCCGGCGACACCATGCCGCGCGTCGGATGGCGCCAGCGCACCAGCGCTTCCGCGCCGATGATCTTGCCGCTGTCGACCCGTGCCTGCGGCTGGTAATACACTTCCAGCTCGTTGCGATCCAGCGCACGGCGCAAGTCGTTTTCCATGCGCACATGCTCGGAAATCGAGTGTTCCATCGACGCTTCGAAGAACTGGAAACCGCTGCCGGTTTTCTTGGCACGGTACATCGCGGTATCCGCATGCTTGAGCAGCGTGCCGACATCGGTCGCATCATGCGGGTACATCGAAATGCCGACGCTGGTCGTGACAAAGATATCGTTCCCGTCGATCTGGAACGGCGTGGACAGTGCACGGCAGATATTTTGCGCAGCCGACACCGCCGCATTCGGGCCGACGATTTCCGCCAGCACCACCGTGAATTCATCGCCGCCGAGACGAGCGACGCAATCGGCATTGCGCACGCTGCGGCGCAGACGCTGCGCGACTGCCACCAGCAAGCGGTCGCCGACATCATGGCCGAGCGAATCATTGACATTCTTGAAGCGATCCAGGTCGAGGAACAGCACCGCCACCGATTCACCGGCAACGCGCGCCTGTTCAATCCGGCGCCCAAGTTGATCCATGAACAGCGCGCGGTTCGGCAAACCGGTCAGCAAATCGTTATAGGCGAGATGGCGAATCCGCTTTTCGGCCTGGTTGGCTTCGATGATGCGGCGCACCCGCTGCGACAGCACGGCAAAGTGGATAGGCTTGGGAATGTAGTCGCTGGCGCCGGCGGCAAACGCGCGCTCGACCGACTGGTTGTCTTCCAGCGCGGTAATCATCAGCACCGGAATCGCGCGCCCGTTGGGCAATTCCTGCACGCGCGCGCAAGCGGTAAACCCATCCATGACCGGCATCACCGCATCCATCAGGATCACGTCGGGTTGCATGCGCTTGAGCATTTGCAGCGCCTGCGCGCCGTCGGCGGCTTCCTCGACGCGGAAACCGTCGCGCTGCAGCGTGTGGCGCAGCGAGCTGCGGGTGCTGCGGTCGTCGTCAACCACCAGTACCTGGGCGATTTCCTCGCCTTCGCGCACGCTCAGCCGGTCTTCGATCAGGACTTCCGTGCCGAGCACCGCCGATACCGCATCAAACGCCTGCCGCAGGCGCCCGATCAAAGGACGGATTTCTTCAACCCTATGCTCGATCGCAAGCTCTTCGGCTTCCTTGGCAAGCTGCGCCAGCGTCGGCGCGCCGAGGTTGCCGCTGCTGCCCTTGATCGAATGTGCCATTGCGCGGGCCACGTCGGCATTGCCTTCCTGCACCGCTTGCTCAAGACGCGTCAGATAGTCTGGCGTGTCTTCGAGGAAGGGATTGACCGTCTGTTGCAGCGCGGGCCCGAGGATTTCACGCAGTTTGTCGAACACTTCATGGTCGAGCGGACTGCCATCGGCTTCGTAGGGGTCGACCTCGGGCAGCATCGCGCGTCCACTCGGCTCCAGGCGTGCCAGCCAGCGTTCCAGTTTTTGCCGCAGTTCGACCAAGGTGATTGGCTTGGCCAGGTAATCGTCCATGCCGGCGGCGAGGCATTTGTCCGCATCCCCGGGCTGGGTATTGGCGGTCATGGCGATAATCGGCGTGCGCAGGCCTAGCGTTTCCTCGAAATTGCGGATATGCGCGGTCGCTTCGTAGCCGTCCATCTCGGGCATGCTGCAATCCATCAGGATCAGGTCGAAGCGGCCGCGGCGAGCTGCTTCGACCGCCTCCCGGCCATTGGCGGCGAATTGGCATTCGCAACCGTTCATCGCCAGCATGCCGCCGGCCACCATCTGGTTGGTGCGGTTGTCTTCTGCAACCAGCACCCGGTAATCCTTGCTGTTGCCGCTTGCGGCCACCGGCGCGCTCGCCGCAAATGCGGGCGCTGGCATAGGCGCGCCCGGCAGCAGGCGGCGCACCGTATCCAACAGACGCTCCAGCCGCAAGGGCTTGCCCAGGTAAAGATCGGCGCCGAGCGAGCTGCTGCCCATCGGCGACGCATAGCGGTCCAGCACCAGCAAACGTGGCACCACGGCCCCGATTTCTATGCGCAGGCGGCGCACCAGATCGGTCCCACGGTCGTCGGTGGTGTCGATATCCATGATGGCTAGCTGGTAAGGCGAATGCGCCTGTTCGCCCCGTGCCAGTTCGGACAAGGCTTCCGCTCCGTTCGATACGGCGTGACAACGCATGCCTGCCTGCTCGAGGCTTTGACAGACGAAACTGCGTACGATCAGGCTTTCTTCGATCACCAGCACGCGCACGCCGCGCAATGCGGTATCGTCGGCCACGGCCGGCTGGTTGATGCCTGCCTTGCATCGGGTTTCAAACCAGAAGGTACTGCCCTTGCCCAGTTCGCTCGATACGCCGATCTCGCCACGCATCAGCACGACCAGTTGCTTGCAGATCGCCAGGCCAAGGCCTGTGCCGCCATATTTGCGCGTGGTGGAACGGTCGGCTTGCGCGAAGGATTCGAAAATATGCTTGACGGCGTCCGGGCTCATGCCGATGCCGGTATCGACGACATTGCAATGCAGGATCAGGTTGTCGCCTTCGGCCGGCATGACCGCGACATGCACCGCGACTTCGCCGTGTTCGGTGAACTTGACCGCGTTGCTGATCAGGTTGAGCAAGACCTGGCGCAGGCGCAGTGAATCGCCACGGATGCGCTCCGGCACGCCGGGCGCCATCAGGTAACCAAGTTCCAATCCCTTCTGCTGAGCCTGCTTGGCCAACAGCTCGATCACTTCTTCGATCAGCTTGCGCAAATCGAATTCGATTTCTTCCAGTTCGAGCTTGCCGGCTTCCATCTTCGAAAAATCGAGGATGTCGTTGATCAGCTCGATCAGTGCACGGGAGGAATTCCATGCGATATCGACGCATTCCTGCTGACGCTTGGTCAGGCGCATTTCCTTGAGCATGTCGAGCATGCCGACCACACCGTTGAGCGGCGTGCGTACTTCATGGCTGACGGTGGCGGCAAACTGGGTCTTGGTCAGCGCGGTGCGCACCGCATCGTCGCGCGACTGCTTGAGTTCGGCTTCGCGTTCTTCCAGCACATCCATCATCTTGTTGAACGCATGCGCCATCTCGACGATGTCGCGCGGGCCGCCCGGCGTCGCGCGCATGCCGGATTCGCCGGCCTCGGCGCGACCCATCAGCATGGACAAGGCATTGAGCGGCCGGATCATATGCCGCGCCAGCAAGCGCATAATGCCCAGCAAGACTGCCGCAAACGACAGGGTGATGGCAAGGTTGCCGATCAGGAGCGAAGTCACGAGCCGGTTCAATGTGCCCTTGCCGATCACCACATGCACATAGCCGAGCAGTTGCGGCTTGGCGTCATGCATGTCGAACGGCGATGAAACGGACTGGCCGCCATAGACCGGCGCACTGAAATGCCATTGGCTGCTGCTTTCGCTGTCGAGCACTGCAAGCGCGGCGCTGGCACCGCTCTGCCGGGCTTGCTGCGTCTGCTTGCCTAATGCTTCCACTCCCGGCTTGGCTTGCGACAGCAGCGGAGCGCCAGCGGGATCGGTAATCTCCACCTGCAACACATCGGGAAAGGCGAGCGTGGCGGCGACGCCGTCACGTACATTGTCGGGTGAGCGATACAGCAATGCCAGAATACTCTGACGTGCCAGGTTTTCCGCAATGCGCTGCCCTTGCTCGACCAGATAGCCTTCCATGCGGCGGCTGGCTTCCCAGGAATTCATCAGCGATGAAAACAGGGCAAGTCCTAGAATGGCGGCACTTACCGTGATCGTCAGTTGGCGGCGGAAGCCGGTACGGCTGAAGTAGTGGCGCAGCATGGAGGTTCAGGATTTCGGTTGTCGCGTTGTAAAGGCACGCGTATGCAGGGCGATGTCGGGCAGCGGCTGAATAGGGGCAGTGCTGTCGTTATTCATCATGGCTCCGGAAAAATGGCATCGAAACTGCGTTGTTGCTGGTACCCGATACTTAAACCGATGTGGTTGGCGGTTCTGATGTTGACGGCCATCTGTACGTCACGCAGCGGAAAGATGCCGCGCCGGCGCGGATCGTTGGCGAGCACGCCGAGCGCGGCAGCGGCCAGCGTGCGGCCAAGCTCGACATTATTCGGATACAGCGCGAACAGGGCGCCTTTCTTCACATGCAGAAAACTGCTGGAAAACACCGCGACGTTGCGGTTCCATGCTTCCTTCAAGGCCAGCGGCAGAATCGTGGTTTCATCGACCGTGGTGGAATCCTGCGGCAGCCAGATGGCGTCACGCTTGCTGTCGCTGACGGCGAATGCGTTTTCATACAGCCGGGCCGCGCTGGCAAGATCGCGCGCTTCGAGCGCCACGAGTTCCAGCCCCTGGGCGCGTGCGGCTTCGCGTGCAATCCGGATCAGCCAGTCGTTTTGCTGCGGATTGTAGACAACGGTCACACGCCTGACCGACGGCACCAGGCCCTTGAGGCGAGCAAACAGGAGGTTGGGATCGGGCGTCAGGCTGATGCTGGTCACACTGCGATTGTCGGTCTCGGGTACCGCCAGCACAGCGCCCACTACCACCGGAATGTCGCGGTCGATGGCGGACATGGCTTTCAGCCCTTGCCGCCCCAGGGCGATCACAACCTTGGTCCCGTTGCGCTTGAGCTGGCTACCGAGTTCGGCGGTCTCGGCTGCATTCGCTCCGATCGGATAGGACCGCACGGCGGATCGTGCGCCGTCCTCGATGCCTTCGATGATTCTTGCGAAGATGCTGCGATATGGTTCGCCCAGATCCGGATAAACCACCGCAACCGCCCCGTTTGCAGGCGACTCATTGCGACGCGGCGGATCCCCCGCTTCCGCCAGCAGGATGGTGCCGATTTTTCCATTGGCCGACGCGACTCCGGGCACGATCGCCGACAACAGGCTCAGCGCGACGCACAGAATGCGGGCACCGGACCTGGCCATGCTGCTTAGCGAACCTTGAGCGGCAAACATATCGTTATCAACATAAACAATGTTGGACGGCGCCAGAAGCATTTTTACAAGCGCTCTTAACCATGTGACGCTGCTCCCAGGCGCGGTTCCAGTATGCGGATGATCGCATCCGCACTGTCCTCGACCGTCATGCTGCCGGTATCGATGCATACTTCCGGCGTTTCCGGCGCTTCATAGGGTGCGCTGATGCCGGTGAATTCCCGGATTTCTCCGGCGCGCACCTTTTTGTACAGTCCCTTGGGATCGCGCTCTTCGCAGACGCTCAGCTGGGCGCTCAGATACGCTTCGATGAAGCAATCCGCACCGACGATGGCGCGCGCTGCGGCCCGGTCTTCGCGGTACGGCGAGATAAATGAGGTGATCACCAGCAGCCCTGCTTCATTGAACAGCTTGGCAACCTCGGCGATCCGGCGAATATTTTCCTTGCGGTCCGCAGGCGAAAAACCGAGATCGCGGCTCAGTCCGTGCCGCACATTGTCGCCATCCATCACGAAAGCGGCATGCCCGCGCGCGACGAGCCGGCGCTCAAGCTCGAATGCGATGGTCGATTTGCCGGAGCCGGAAAGACCGGTCAGCCACACGGTCGCGGGTTGCTGGCGCAACAGGCGTGCACGATCGGAAGATGCCACCTTGCTGCTATGCCAGCTGATATCGGCGCTTACCCTGCCGCCGACTACGCCGGCGATATCGACCAAGTTCGGGCGCGCGTTCATTTGCCCTCGTAGGCAATAGCGTAGCGTTCGCGCACGAACATCATGCGGCGATCCACTTCGTCGGCGCTGGTGCCGAAGTCTTCCAGAGCATAGCGGTGACCGCCATGCAGGTTTTCGCTTTCGCTGGCGGACAGCCAGGCTTGCATTTCCTGCTCGCCCTGCGGCGTGAATTCCATGCCGGCGAATGCATAAATTCTGTGCATCGCCGCGCGCCAATCGCGATTCATGTCGTCGTAGTGCACATCCATTTGCTGGGCGGCGGGAATCTGTTCGCGCGCATCGATTGCGCGCCGCGCCGCCTGCTCGCAGAAATCCATCCACACATCGCGCGTCCTGGCGCGGCACGGCACATCGGTATGCTGCACGGCGAAATACCACATCAGCGACATGACCGAGCCCACTGTCTTGAGCGGGTCGCGATGGGTGAACACCAGCCGCGCGTCCGGAAACACCTTCAGCAAGGTGTCGAGGTCAAGCATGTGCTGAGGGTTCTTCAAGACCCAGCGCTTGTCGGCGCCATCGCCGCGCGACCAGGAAATCAGCTTCATCAGCTTGGCGGTATAGCGATAGACCTCGGTCTTGTCGTAGTCGAGAAACCAGCGGTAGTAGCTCGGCACATGAAACATGCCGAGCACGGAAAAACCGCAGAAGGAATGGTTAAGCAGCAGCATGTCTTCTTCCGGCCAGTCCGCATCCATGGGATGGGCGATATGGCCACCGGTATAGATCTGCTTTCCCATGTCCAGGAATTGCCGGACCTCTTCACGCCGGGCTTGTTTGCCCATCTCGGGCTGGCCCGGACGCGGCGCCGGGTTGAAACCTTCCCATGTCTTCAGATGCTGCAGGCGCGTATCGGTTGCCATCATGCGCTGCAGGCGCGTGGTGCCGGAGCGATGCGGCCCGACGATGACGATCGGCGTCTCGATGTTCTGCGCCAGAATTTCGGGATGCGCTTCAAAACAGGCATTGGCCCATAAGCGGTTTTTCAATGACCGGATGGTGCGCATGCGGGCATTGAAACGTCCGAACGGATTGAGGTCGGCTTCGGTCTCGAGCGATTGCAGCAGCATGCGCAGGGGCGCAAGGAAGCTTTCATCGCCAAAGCGTTCAAGTCCGGTTTCGGCGCGGGCAGCCGCGATCAGCGATTCCTCGGACAGGTCGATCTTCTTTTGTCCGAACAGATTCCACAACCGCGTGCTGCGGTTGAATTTCGTGACGAACGGCGGTTGATAATGCGTACTCGGCTTGTTATCCATCGTGTTATTCCGGCATGGCCTGCGCGGCTGCGCAGACTGCCTTATTGTTGTTGTAGCGAGGGTCGCGCCACGTCTGGCCGACTGTATCGCTGTATTTGTTCGAGAATATGGTGTCGCGGACATTTGCCCGTCACATGCTGTACGCCGCCTGTAGATAAAGTGCGCGCGGCGCCAGCGGCAAATCATTGGGGATCAGGCCTGGCGCAGGGCTGGGCTCGCGCGCATCGGCGTTGAACAGGTTGCGCACCGTGGCACCGAACTCCCACTGTCCTTTGCCGCGACTGGTACGCAAGGACAGATCGACCGTCTTGTAGTCGGCGATCGGGGGACGGGTATCGCCCGCGGCGCGTTTGCGGTCGGCGACCCAGTTGAGCTGCGTGCTGGCCAGCCATCCGGTGGTCAAGCGCCAGTCGGCGCGCGTATAAAGATGGTGGTGCGGCGCATAGCCGGCATCGGTGCCGGTCGTCTCGTCGATCGAACGCTGATAGGAGTAGTTGCCCGATAGCCGCACGGTGCGGCTCGCATCCCATACCGCTTCGAGTTCCATGCCGCGGCCGTGCTGGCCGCCGGCATTGTTGAAGGTCGATCCAAGGACCGGCGCCGGGTTGGGCGTGGCACGGATGATGTCATCCATGTTGTAGCGGAAGATGCTCAGGTTGAGTTGCAGATCGCGTCGCGCCTGCCACGAGAATGCCGCTTCCAGCGTATTGATGGTTTCCGGATTCAGGTCGGCATTGCCGCGTTGCACCGGATTATTGATGCTGTACTGCTCGGAAAACGAGGGCGCGCGAAACGCCCTGCCATACAGCAGTTTGGCAGTCAGGTCGAGCGCCGCATCCCAGACCAGCGCAAGCCGCGGATTGGTGGTGCCGCCAAAATCCGAATAACGGTCATGCCGCACGCCGGCAGTCAGCGCCCAATCGCGTGCGAACTGCCATTCATCCTGCACATACAGGTAGTTGATTTTCCGGCGCTGCGGCAGCATGAATGGCTGTATCGTCGAATAGTCTTCGACCGGACGGCCGGTAGGAACCGGCACGCCGGCCGGATTAAATATGTAATTCTTGAACGTCCGGGTTTCGTACAGATTGAGGTCGTCATGCCCTACACCGAAGCGCAGGCTATGGTTTTCAAAGCCGGAATAGGTGGCAAACGCGGACAGGCGCAACTGCCGCTCGGACGTATCGGGATGACCGATCATCCCCTGCGGGAACGACCCGGTCGGCAATACCGTGCCCGGCGGGAACAACTGCAGATTGACCGGGATGCGTTGCCGGTACTCGAAATAGCTGGCGGTGACGCCGCCGCCCCAACCATTGGCAAGGTGGGCATCGGTCCACGACAGATCGGTATTGAAGCGTTCGCTTTTTTCCTTGCCGACCGGATCCAGTGCCGAGGAAATGCCGGCGCCGGTGCCGAGGTCGTCGCGCAGCTTGTAGCCGACATTGGCGCGCCATTTTTCGTAGCCTAGCGCAAGCTGCGCGTCGACTGCGTCATAACCGACGTTGACCGGCCCTGGTGCAAGGCTGGCGCGGGTGCCGGCGGCAAGGTCGCGCGCGGTCTGCGCATCGGCTTCGATGATGCGCTTGTGGCCATCGGTGCTGCCAACCTGCAGATAGGCCGACACATCGATATCGCCTGCGGTGCCGCCATGCTGGGCCCAGGCGCTGCGCGTGCCGAAGGAGCCGGCGCGCAAGCCCGCGCGAGTGCCCCGCTGATCGGCGGCGGTCTTGGTAATGATGTTGATGACGCCGGAATAGGCATCCGCGCCATACAGGGCGGAGCCGGGTCCGCGAATGATTTCGATGCGGGCGATGTTCTCGACCGGATAGCCGCCCCAGATATTGCCCTTGTTGCCCTGAAACAGGGTCGTCATCGGCACGCCGTTCTGCAGCAGCAGGGTTTGCGGATTCTGCCCGCTGTAGATACCCCGTATCAGGTATAGCGAGCTATAGGTATTCGGAGCATTGCTGACATGGATACCCGGCACGGTTTCAAGCACATCGTCGAGGTCGACCGCCCCCATGGCGGCGATGTCTTCAGCGGTAATGACCGTGGCGACGGCGGGCGCACGGCGCAATTTCTGCTTGCTGCCGGTTGCAATGCTGATGGTTGATTTGTCACCGTAGACCAGTGTCAGGTCTTCTTCCTCAGCGCTATCTGCGGCATGGGCAACCGGTACGGCGAGGAGCAAGGATGCAACAGCAAAGGGAAGCGCATAAACGGATTTCATCGGTTCCCTCACTCTTGTTGTTGTGCAATGCGGTAACAGTCTAGTGCAACGGTCTTCATCAGTCCATTCCGGGGAGCAAATTTTTCACACGCCCGCAACAGCTTGCCAGAACGGATTTCACTTTCGCCATGACCGCTTGCCCGGCCCAGTGTAAGCAACACCGTCACAGGGAGTCGGAAAGAGTGCACCTTCCGGTTTTTCGGCAGCCTCCACCAAGCAGGGCGGCATCCCGGCCAGAAAAAGCGGCACGCGGAACAACTGGAATTCACGCGGCGACAGTCCCATATCCGCACCGAGAGCCGCCGTCATCGCCGCATAATTCATTTTCAGCGAAGGCTTGCCGAGCTCGGCCAGGGTCTGCTCGACCTCGAACGCCATCTTGAAGAAGCGCCCTTCGGCCAGTCCCAGCGACCGCGCCAGACCGCCCAGCCACGGCAGGCGCTCGTCATGCGCGTCGATCGGGCGACCATAGCCGTAGATATAGCGCGCGGCCAGTTCTTGTTCCACAAATGCACGCAGCGACTGGCCGGCGTCGACTGCCCGCCCGGCCCGCTGGAAAAAATCGATCGCCCGCAAGCCGGGCCCGCCGCCGTAAATGCGGGCTTCGGACACCGCCAGCGCCGCTGCCACGCCCAGCACCGGCGAACTGCGCACGCTGCCGGCCAGCGCGGCAACACGATTATTCCAGAGCCGGGTATCCGGATAGCTGGTGTTGACCCAGATGCCATGCAGCAGCCTGACTTGTTGCGCCGTGAAGCGGCGACCGGTGATGCCGTACAGGTACAGCGCCATCCAGTCCGCGTCGTTGAATTCCTGATGCAGGTCGACGCCGCGAAACACCGCGCGGCTGCCCGGCCAGCAGGCGCCGACGCGCGTGCGCAGGATGCCGACATGCGATTCGAGCAATATGGGGCCGTTCATGTTGCCTCCTTGCGCGCGGGGTCGTCTTCCAGTTCGACTGGATAGAACGGGAATTGGGTGTAATCCTTGCGCTGCTGTTCCAATGCATGGGCGGCGGCGCCCGGCAGGCGCAGCAACAGATACAGCATTTCGCCCTCGGCAGGGTTAAAACCCAGATCGGCAAACGCCGCCGCAGCGACGCCGCTCATTTCCAGGCCCATGTCCAGCGCTTCTTCCAAGGCGCGGCGCTGCTGCTGCAACCAGCGCAGACGTGGCGTGCCCTCAATCCGCGCCAGGGCGTCGAGCAACGCGCAGGTAGCGCCGGCCGCCGTCTTTGCATGCGGCTCGAATCCCGGCGGATGCTCGGCTTGCGGCCATACATCGGCGCTCGATCGGGGAGTGTTCGCCGCTCCGCTCTTCCATGCGTCGGCATCCATCCCGCATTGCGCCCAGAGCAGCATTGCATCATGCACATCGCGCGCGCCGTGATAGCGCCCCGCCCCGACGCCCAGCGCGGCCATCAGTGAAGCGGCTGCGTTCGAGCCGGCAATGCCGCCGCACATGGCGGCATGCACCGAAGGATCGCGCGGACCGGGATTGGCCAGGCCGACCGCCAGCGCTTCGAGCAGATCGAGCGCAGCCGGAGTGGGCAACTCGGGGCGAAACAGAAGGAACAGCATCTCGACCCAGCGCGCATTGCCCACCATTTCGCCGTACACGTCATAGCCACGGCAATACGCGGCACGAGTCGCAAAGCGATTTCCGGGTTCGGGTTCTTCCTGCCAGATCTCGGTATGGATCAGCGGTAGCGGTCTTTCGCTCAATTCCTTGTCTTTCATGAATGGCCGGTGTTTATTTACATTGCGGTGCCGAGCACCCGCATGCGCACGCCGATCGGCGGCACTTCTTCCGCATCGATCTGCACGTCAAGCAGGGTCGGGCCCGGGTGCCGGGAAATGGCGTCGATATCCAGCGCCGCCAGATCCGCCGCATTCCGGATGGTGTAGGCAGCTGCACCCTGAGCCCTGGCCAGCATGGCGAAATCGGTTGGCGGCAACGCGAAGGCGATGGCTTCCGCACCGGCCAGCCGCTGTCCATGCTTGACCATGCCGAGCGCAGCATCATTGAGCACGACAAAGATCACGGTCAATCTTTCAGCAACCGCGACCGATAGCTCTTGCCCGTTCATCAGCATGCTGCCGTCGCCGGTGATGCACACCACCGGCCCATCCGGGTTGCCAAGGGCAGTGCCGACGGCCCCGCCGATGGCCCATCCCATGGGGGCGAAATCCATTGTGGTGCGCAGCCAGCCGCCGATGCTGTCGGGACCGCGTTCGTCCGGATGTTCGATTTGGGGGGAGAGATGATGGACCGCCCAGGCGACGCTGTTGCCGGCGTCGGCCAGATACCGTGTCGTGGCAGGAAACAATCGTCCCAGCTCATGCATCAGTTGTTGCGGCTTGACCGGGCCGGCGGGCGCTTGCGCGGCAACCGCCGGCAGCGCGGCCAGACGCGGTTCGGTCAATGCCGGCGACAGGTGTTGACGCGCTTCGAAATGCTCGTGCAGGCGTTCGAAGATGGTCAGGATGCGGCCGGATACATGCAATTTCGCCATTGGCGTGCGCGCCAGATGATCATCCGATTCATCGATATGCACGAGGCGGGTATTGAGCAGCGAATCGCTCCAGCCACTGCTGGTCCATTCATTCATGCTGCTGCCGATGGCAAGGATCAGGTCCACCGACGTGTCGCGCAGGACGGCTTCCGCCGATGCATGGCCGGCAAAACCGAATACGCCCCGATACAAGGGATGGCGCGGATCGACCAGTCCCTTGCCGTCGGGCGTCGTCACAAACGCCGCGCGCCTGCGTTCGGCCAGGCTCAGGATCGATGCGATCGCTTCGCCGCACCAGCCGCCGACCAGAAACACCGGATTAACGGCCTGATCGAGCAATTGCGCCAGCCTTTCCACCGCCTGCCCGTCCAGCATCGAAGAGGGCTGAAGCATGGTGCGCAAGTCGTAGGAAGGCGCGGCCACCGCCGCCGGGCTTTTCAGGATATCAAGCGGGATGCTGAGATGAACCGGTCCGCGCGGTGTGCGCGTTGCCCGCATCAGGGCCGCGATCAGCTTCGCTTCGAGCTGTTCGGGATGCGAAATCAGGGAATTGTACCGGGTGCAATGACGGAACATCGCCAGGGTATTGATACCGGTGCACGACGATTCCTGCAGCGCGCGCTTGCCGAATCCTGGCAATGCCGGCTGGCCGGTAATGACCAGCATGGGAATGCCGTTGTCGTAGGCGCATGCCACGCCGGTGATCAGATTGGTTGCTCCAGGGCCGGACGTCGCACAGCACACCCCTATCCGGCCGGTTTCGCGGGTATAACCGTCGGCCATGAATGCCGCCCCTGCTTCATGACGCGCAACCACAGGGCGCGGTCCGCCGCGTCGACTGCTCTGGGCGAGGGCATTGTATAAGGGCTCGATCGCACCACCCGGCACGCCAAACACATGCTCGACACCGAGCTGTTCGAGGTAGGCGACCAGCAGGCCCGCGATATTGAGCGGGGAGGATGGCTGTTGTTCCGGCCAACCCGCATCATTGGATGCGAGTGAATCAGTAAAGCGCATGCGGGAATATCCTGGATGATGAGTTCAGCCACCGATCTCCGACGGCGCGAAGGGCACTCCTTCGGTCACAGCCTAACGGCCGTCGCATCTTAGGCGACGGCAATAGTACTGTAAAGCAAAGCAGACAGGTGTAAACGGATTGCCATCGATATTTTGTCCCGTCATCATCGATGGCTCCCCAAGCCCTTTATGTGCCGCCGGAAGTCATGACAGTGTTCAGAGCGTACGCCGCGTCGTATCGACCACTTCAGCAACCGCTTCGACTCGCGCCGCATGAATGGCTTCCGGGATCTTTTGCGGCTGATCCTTGTAGCGGCGTGCCACCTCGCCGGACCTGACTGATTGCGCGGCTCGCAAGGCAACTTCGAGATAGGCCGCCTGCGGAAACGGCTGATCGGCGAATCCAGTGCGCCCGCGATGGTCGCATTCGGAAGCGCGCAACATGTCGATGAAGCGTTCCGGCTTGCGAAACCCGTCGCAGCGTTCGAGCAGGGTCACGATGGTATTGGCGCGCAGTTCAAACGCGCGTGCGACATTGCCATGTTCGCGCGCGGTCATGACGGCGAGATCGCGGCAGTCGTTGGGAATTTTAAGGCGCCTGCATACCTGCTCGACCAGTCGCACGCTGCGGCCTTCATGACCGTAATGCTTTGGCCATTCTTCGGGGGGCGTCAGCCCCTTGCCCAGATCATGCATGAGTGCCGCGCAACGGATCGCCAGGTTGAAGCGCTGTTGCGCCGCATAGTCGATCACCATCATCACATGCACGCCGGTGTCTATTTCCGGATGATGTTTTTCCGGTTGCGGAACACCCCACAGCGCATCGAGCTCGGGCAGGATGCGCGCCAATGCGCCGCAATCGCGCAACACCGCGAACATGCGCGACGGCTGCGCTTCCATCAGGCCGCGCGACAATTCCTGCCAGACGCGTTCCGGCACCAGGGCATCGACTTCGCCGGCCGCGACCATATGGCGCATCAGCGCATTGGTTTCCGGCGCGACGGTAAAGCCGGTGAAGCGCGCAGCAAAGCGGGCGACCCGCAGAATGCGGACCGGGTCTTCGGCAAAGGCATCCGATACATGGCGGAACAGCTTTGCCTGCAGATCGGGCTGACCGCCGAAGGGATCGACGATCCGGCCATCTTCGCTCTGCGCCATGGCATTGATCGTGAGGTCGCGCCGTATCAGGTCCTGTTCCAGCGTGACGTCGGCATCGGCATGAAAAACGAAACCCTTGTAGCCGGGCGCGGTCTTGCGTTCGGTACGCGCCAGCGCATATTCCTCGTGCGTCTTGGGATGGAGGAATACCGGGAAATCCTTGCCGACCGGCGTGTAACCCTGCGCAACCATCTGCTCCGGCGTTGCGCCGACGACCACATGATCATGATCCTGCACCGGCAAACCGAGCAAAGCATCACGAACAGCGCCACCGACGACATAGGTTTTCATTGCAGGACCATCAATCCGGATAGGTATCGTACTTTTCCAGCGACTCGCTTTCCCGCAGCGCCTCTTCCATCCATTGCGCGACGGCGGGATGGGCAATCACACGGTCGACATAGGCCTGCAGCGACGGCGCCAGCCAGACCCCATAGGTACGAAAGCGCATGACGACGGGGGCGAAATAGGCATCGGCAATCGAAAAATCGCCGAACAGGAAATGATGCGGTCCGGAGCGCGCGAGGCAATCGTCCCAGATCTCGCAAATGCGGGCGATGTCAGACTGGGCTTCCGGCGTGCGTCCCTTGCCTGGAAAGCTGGCCTTGACATTCATCCACATGGCGGAACGCAAGCCGGTAAAGCCCGAATGCATTTCCGCGCATATCGACCGTGCCATGGCGCGGGCTGTGATTTCCTGCGGCCACATCGCCTTGTCGGGAAATTGTTCGGCCAGGAATTCACAGATGGCCAACGAATCCCAGACCGTGGTTTCTCCCGCCACGAGCACCGGCACCCGGCCTGCGTTGGAATGCTGTGCAATGCGGGACGACGTATCGGCGCGACCAAGCGAAATCCGTACTTCTTCAAAAGGAATGCCGAAGGCTTTCATCGCCACCCAAGGCCGCATGGACCAGGATGAATAGTTTTTGTTGCCGATGATGAGCTTGTAGCCTGCCTTGCCGGCGGCATCCAGTGTTTGCGAAAGAGTCGGGTCGAGTTCTGTGGTGTGCATACGTCTTGTCCAATCCAATCTTATCGGGTGTTCATGCAAAAATGCCGCACCACGGCCTGTTACGCTGCGGTGCGGCATTCGAGCATATAGCTTTTGCCCGCATTTGCCAAACTGTCCATGCGGAGCGCTACATCACGGCAAGTCGCTTGGAGCGAATCCCTTCGGTGCAACCATGCCAAGACGCGCTTTCAGCGATTGCGGCTTGCCTTCGAATAGCGCAGCGTAATAGGTAGCATTCGACAACACCTTCTTTACGTAATCCCGTGTTTCGTTGAAGGGAATCGACTCGGCAAAGATCGCACCGTCGACAGCCCGCGGCAAGGTGGACCGCCAGGCTCTGGGACGGCCCGGACCGGCGTTATATGCGGCCGTCGCCATTGCCTGCGATCCGTCCAGATCATTGAGCACCATATTGAGGTAATTGGTGCCGAGTGTAATGTTGGTACTGATGTCGTTGACCTGCCCCTGCGAAAAGTCATTCATGCCGATCTTGCGTGCGACGAACTTCGCAGTCGCCGGCATCAATTGCATCAGGCCGGAAGCGCCGACATGCGAACGCGCATTCAGAATGAAGCGCGATTCCTGGCGGATCAGGCCGTAAACCCATGCCATGTCCAGGCCCAGGCGCTCGGTCGATGCTTGCATCACATCACGGAAAGGCGAGGGAAAACGCTGGGTAAAGTCGAATTCCGTCTTGGTGCGATCCGAGGTATTGACCATCCGATCAAGCACAGTCTTTTGCCGGGCGAATTCGGCAGCGGCCAGATGCTGGCGATCGTTCATCTTGCGCAATTCCCAATTCCACTCGCGATAACCTTCGAAACGCATGTTGAGATCGAAGAATTTGAGCGCACGGCGGAAGCCTGCATTGTTTGCCATCGGAGCAAGCTCGTCGGCGGTCACCGCTTGCGCACGCGGAGGAATCACGATCTTGCGGCCCAGTTCTTCCAGCGCGAGCTGTCCATAGAAATTTGTCTGTTCCGCGATGCTCTCGAACTGCTTTTGCGCCAGTTCAGTTTTGCCTTCGGCGCGATAGGCGCGGCCAAGCCAATAGATCCATGCGGGATCGGATGCCAGCGCGGCCGGCATCGCATCGATGGTGGCCTTGACCAGTTTCCATTCGCCGGCGCGCAAGGCGGCGCGCACCTTCCATTGATAGCCTTCGGTTGTCAGCGGCGCGCCCTCGGTACGATGCCAGTACACCACGGCTTCAGGAGCAAGCTTGAGCGAAGCCTGCAAGGCGATCTGCGCCCAGGCTTGCGCGAGTTCACGCTCATTGAGCCGATCGGCGGCAGGCACCAGCACATTGACGGCGTGTGTGGGATTGTTTTTTGCGCTGCGGCCAAGTGCGAGAATAAAGACTTGGTGCGCGGCGCGTCCGCTGCCGGGGCCGCGCGCAAGGATCGCATCCGGTTTTTCCAGCGCCTGCATCAATACAGTGTCGCTAATCTCGGTCAACGGGGCAAGACGGCGGATCATGCCAGGAAAGCCGGATTCCGCAATCAGGCGGATCTGAGCCCAGACATCGTCCGCGGTGAATTGTCCTGCCTGCGCTAGAGCGCTCACCAGCGATGGACAGGCTTCGCCATAATTTTGCGGAGCGACCATGACGGCGCGCGCTTCATCGGTCACGCTCTGACCTTTGGCGACTTTCGACATCAAGGCATAGCATTTAAGCTGCGTATCGTCATCCAATACAAACAATGGGTATTGCTCATCGAACAGCGTCCAGTTACGCGTGCGGCCAAGCTCGAGCAGCCAGTCGTTGCGCAGACGATCGGCAATCGCCTGACCATCGTAGCGCTGCAGATAATCGCGAATCTCCTGCTCGGATGCGCTGCCGATGCGCGGCCGCAAGCGGAAATAATCGACATAGGAAGGAATGGCATAATTGCCAAGGCGGGAAGCAAGATCGGAGGCGCGTGCGGCATCACCATTACGCGCGGCGTCGCGCAGCGCCAGGAAGGCGTCATCGTCGTTGGCGAAGGTTGCGGCAGCCGCCGTTTTCTTTGCTTCCGCGACGGGTGCCAAAAGCACAACCGACGCTGCGGCAAGCGTCACGCCGGCCATCCATTTCATTGCAAACATTGCATACCGCTTTCTATAAAAAGGTACTGGAATCACGAATTCTAGAATAGCATGCGCAACCACGGATAAAGCGTTATCACCATGCCAGAATCAAGCCCGACAAAAACCATCCTGCGACAGGAGCTGCTTGCCGACAGACAAGCGATTGTGCCCGAAGTTCGTCGCCAATCCGATCGATCGATCGGCGAACGACTGATCGCGTGGCTGGATTCGCATCCGGTTGCGGTACTTGGTGTGTATTGGCCGATACGCGGCGAGCCCGATCTGCGCGATGCATACGGCATCATCGCTGCGCGCGGCGTGCAGCTGGCATTGCCGGTCGTGGTAGAAAAAAACACAGCGCTGCGATTCCTGCGCTGGACACCGGGCGACAGCATGCGCAAGGACAGCTACGGCGTCGCGATTCCCGCTTGCGAGATCGACATGACGCCGCAAACGGTGCTCGTGCCCTGCATCGGATTCAATCACATGCGCTATCGGCTCGGATATGGCGGAGGTTTCTATGATCGTACGCTGGCGGGCATACCGCGTCCGGCGGCGATCGGCATTGCCTATGCATCGGCACTGGCTACATTTTCACCGGATGCACATGACATCGCACTGGATGCGGTGATTACGGAGTCGGCAACGTACTGAGTGGCAATACTCCGTGGTTTAACTTAGCGCGCATTAGCATTAGCGCTCCTTCCCCTGCGTGGGCGAAGGAGCGCTACGACGACTATTCAGACAACTTCAGACGCTTCCACAACGCAGTCGTGGCCGCCGCCTGATTCAACGTATAGAAATGCATACCCGGCACGCCGCCGGCCAGCAAGCGCTCGCACAATCCGGTCACCACATCCAGACCGAAAGCTTTGATCGATTCGCTGTCGTCGCCGAAGCTGGCGAGCTTCAAGCGTATCCAGCGCGGGATTTCGGCGCCGCACATGTCGGAAAACCGCATCAGCTGCGAGTAATTGGTGATCGGCATGATGCCCGCCACGATAGGTACGTCCACGCCAGCCTTGTGCGCATCGTCGACGAAGCGGAAATACGCGTCGGCATTGTAGAAATACTGGGTGATTGCGGCATTCGCTCCAGCCTTGACCTTGCGTGCAAAGCTTTGCACATCGTCTTGTGGCGAACGGGCTTGCGGATGGGTTTCCGGATAAGCCGCGACTTCGATATGAAACCAGTCGCCGGTTTCAGCACGAATGAATTCCACCAGTTCGTTGGCATAGCGGAATTCGCCCGAAGCACCGTAACCGCTAGGCAGGTCGCCGCGCAAGGCAACCACGCGACGGATGCCATTGGCCTTGTATTCGCCGAGTATGGCGCGCAGGCTTTCGCGCGAGCTGCCGATGCAAGACAGATGCGGCGCGGCTTCATGTCCTTCACGCTTAATTTCCAATACCGTTTCGAGCGTGCCTTTTTGCGTCGAACCGCCGGCGCCAAAGGTTACCGAAAAATACTTGGGATGCAATTCCGCCAGTTTGGCGCGCGTGACGCGCAGTTTTTCCGCCCCTTCCGGCGTCTTGGGCGGATAAAACTCGATGCTGAAATTTTTCTGAGTCATTTTTTTAGCAGGAGAGCAGAAAGTCCCCACGAGATAAGGCTGTATAACAGTGCGCCACCGACCGCCGACCAAAATCCGGCGACATAGAAACCGCCGACGAAATTGGCAACTGCCCAGAACATCAAGCCATTGACGATGAAGATGAACAATCCCAGCGTCAATAAAGTCACCGGTAGCGTCAACAGCAACAGCACAGGTCGTATCAGTGTATTGACGAACCCGAGCACCAGGGCTGCGATCAAGGCAACCACGAAGTCCTCGACGTACACCGTCTTCATCAAATAAGACACTGCGAACAGCGCCGCAGCATTGATTAGCCAGGCAAATAGCAAACGCATGTCGACCTCTTCTCGCCGGCATTGCAGGAAGATGGGCAAGACGCACCGAGATGCGCCCTGCTCATCCGCTTCATTCAGACGTTTGCTGCGCAAGCCATGCAGCCGGCGCAGCATGCAGTCCTTGGCAACGCTTAGTAGCGATAGTGGTCCGGCTTGTACGGGCCGGTCTGCTTCACGCCAATGTAGTTTGCCTGTTCGTCGGTCAGCACGGTCAGTTGCGCATTGAGCTTCTTGAGCTGCAGGCGCGCGACCTTTTCATCGAGATGCTTGGGCAAGGTGTAAACACCGACCGGGTAAGCCGCGGTATTGGTGAACAACTCGATCTGCGCGATCGTCTGGTTGGCGAACGAAGAGCTCATCACATACGACGGATGGCCAGTACCGCAACCGAGGTTGACCAGGCGGCCTTCGGCCAGCAGGATGATGCGCTTGCCATCGGGGAAAATCACATGGTCGACCTGCGGCTTGATGTTTTCCCAGGTGTACTGCTTCAATGCGGCGACTTCGATTTCATTGTCGAAGTGGCCGATGTTGCAGACGATTGCCTGGTCTTTCATCTTCTTCATGTGCTCGTGCGTGATCACATGGTAGTTGCCGGTCGCGGTCACGAAGATGTCGCCATGTTCGGCGGCATAATCCATGGTCACTACGCGATAGCCTTCCATCGCCGCCTGCAGTGCGCAGATCGGATCGATTTCAGTGACCCATACCTGTGCCGACAGCGCGCGCAAAGCCTGTGCCGAACCTTTGCCCACATCGCCATAGCCTGCGACCACGGCGACCTTGCCGGCAACCATGACGTCGGTTGCGCGCTTGATGCCGTCGACCAGCGATTCGCGGCAGCCGTACAGGTTGTCGAATTTCGACTTGGTGACCGAGTCATTGACGTTGATCGCGGGGAAAGCCAGCTTGCCTTCCTTGTGCATCTGATACAGGCGGTGCACGCCGGTGGTGGTTTCTTCGGTCACACCCTGGATTTTCGCCAGGCGGGCGGAATACCAGGTCGGGTCGGTCGCCAGCTTTTTCTTGATCGAATTGAACAGGCAAACCGCTTCTTCCGAATCCGGCTTGTCGAGCACGCTGATGTCTTTTTCAGCACGGGTGCCCAAGTGCAGCAACAGCGTCGCATCGCCGCCATCATCGAGAATCATGTTCGAATATTCGCCGTTCGGCCATTCGAAGATGCGATGGGTGAAGTCCCAGTATTCGTCCAGGTTTTCGCCCTTGAATGCGAACACCGGCGTGCCGTTGGCGGCAATCGCGGCGGCTGCATGGTCCTGGGTCGAATAGATGTTGCACGATGCCCAACGCACGCGTGCGCCCAGCGCTTCCAGCGTCTGGATCAATACCGCGGTCTGGATCGTCATGTGGAGCGAGCCGGTGATCAGCGCACCCTTGAGCGGCTGCGCGGCGGCGAATTCCTCACGGATGGCCATCAGGCCGGGCATTTCCGTTTCGGCAATCTTGATTTCCTTGCGGCCCCAGTCGGCAAGGCTGAGATCGGCAACAAAAAAATCCTGGGAAGTGGTATTCGAGATAACGGCGCTCATCACGCCCTCCTTTCCTGAAAAGATAGAAAAAAGTAACGTGAGCGCCGTTGCGATAAAGATATCCAAGCCTGACACGGTGTCGAAAACACCATGCTGCAACGCTCCTTGGAATGCGGGATTATACCTTAGCTGCTGCGTGATCCACCGCTAAAAGACGGCATCGAATTCAATGCGCGATTGGCGGCATGCTCCCGCGCATGCCGCCACTTTGCGACTTTTCTTTACAGCCCCGCTGCCGCGCGCAATGCCGCAGCCTTGTCAGTACGCTCCCAGGAAAACTCCGGCTCTTCACGGCCAAAGTGGCCGTAGGCCGCAGTCTTTGCATAGACCGGACGCAGCAGGTCCAGCATCTGCACGATGCCTTTCGGACGCAGGTCGAACAATTCCTGTACCAGCTGGGACAGATGCTCGTCGCTGACCTTCCCGGTACCGAAGGTCGTCACCATGACCGAGGTCGGACGGGCGATGCCGATCGCATAGGACACCTGGATCTGGCAGCGCTTTGCCAGGCCGGCGGCCACGATATTCTTGGCGACGTAACGACCTGCATAGGCGGCCGAGCGGTCGACCTTCGATGGATCCTTGCCCGAAAACGCGCCGCCGCCGTGCGGCGCCGCACCGCCGTAGGTGTCGACGATAATCTTGCGGCCGGTCAGGCCGCAATCGCCCTGAGGACCGCCGATTACGAAACGCCCGGTCGGATTGATCAGGTAACGGGTGTTTTTCAGCCATTCCTTCGGCACGACCGGATTGATGATTTCTTCGATCGCTGCTTCTTCGATGGTCTTGTGCTCGATATCTGGTGCATGCTGGGTCGACAGCACGATGGTGTCAATCGCGACCGGCACGCCATCCACATAGCGCAGCGTGACCTGCGACTTGGCATCCGGACGCAACCATGGCAGGCGGCCATCTTTGCGCAGTTGCGACTGGCGCTCGACGATGCGGTGTGCATAGTAGATTGCGGCCGGCATCAGTTCCGGTGTTTCATCGCAGGCATAGCCGAACATCAGGCCCTGGTCGCCAGCACCCTGGTCCAGGTCGATGCCCTTGCCTTCATCGACGCCCTGTGCAATGTCGGGCGACTGCTTGTCGTAGCAGACCATCACCGCGCAACTCTTGTAATCGATGCCGTAGTCGGCGTTGTCGTAGCCGATACGCTTGATGGTATCGCGCGCGACGCTGATGTAATCGACGTTGGCGTGCGTGGTGATTTCGCCGGCGAGCACGACCAGACCGGTATTGCACAGCGTTTCCGCTGCGACACGGGCTTTCGGATCTTGCGTCAGGATTGCGTCGAGGATCGCATCCGAGATTTGGTCCGCGACTTTGTCGGGATGACCTTCGGATACGGATTCGGAAGTAAACAGATATTCATTTGCCATCGCAGGCTCCCTGTAAGGATAGTTGGTGAGGACCTTGTCGCGGCCAACCCAATGAGCCTGCGACGCTTTAGCGAAATTTGTAAACCGCCTCGCAAGTTGTCTATTAACTCGGCGGGAACGCATGATTCATGCAATCCTGTTCGTCCCAAATCATCCGATTCGCGTCCAATTTGGATTGCATCGTATGATATTTTACGCGTCTGGAAAAAAATCACAAATTTTCTAAAGCGTATCTTGATGCTTGTCTCTCTTTTTCGCCTGCTTTCTAGGCTGCCATTACCGGTTTTGCATGCAATTGGCGCCATTCTTGGCTGGCTGGTGTATCTGCTCACGCCTTCCTATCGCCGTAGACTGAAAAGCAACATTACTGCTGCCGGCTTCGGCGACCATTTATCTTCGGCAATTACGGAAGCAGGCAAGAACATCCTGGAACTACCCTTCGTCTGGTGTGCCCCGCCACAGCGGGTGATCGATAGCACCCGTATCGAAAACTGGGATATCGTGCAGGCCGCCTTTGATGCCGGACGCGGTGTCGTATTTTTGACACCGCATCTGGGCTGCTTTGAAATCACCGCGCAAATCGTTGGCACCAAGACACCATTGACCGTGCTTTACCGCCCTCCGCACAAGGAAGCGCTGAAACCATTGATCGAAGGCGCACGCGCACGCGGGCAGTTGCGCCTCGCGCCAGCCAACCTGTCGGGCGTACGCATGCTGCTCAAAGCCTTGCGGCAGGGCGAACCGGTCGGCGTGCTGCCGGACCAGGTGCCGCAGCATGGCGAAGGCGTGTGGGCCGAATTCTTTGGCAAACCGGCGTATACGATGACGCTGCCGGTCAAGCTGCATCAACTATCGGGCGCGCCTATCATCCTGACTTATGCCGAACGCCTGCCGCACGGTGCTGGATATGTGATGCGCTTCGTTGCCTTTGACGAAACGCTCGGCGATACCCAGCAACAACAGGCGCGCGCGATCAATGCCGCGATGGAAAAATTGATCGCACAGAGTCCGGCGCAGTATTTCTGGAGCTATAACCGTTACAAGGTTCCTGACGGCGTCACCCCACCCCATTTACAAGAAGGCCACTCATGAGATTGTTGTTAGGCCTGATGTGGCTGCTGCACTGGTTGCCGCTGCCCTTGCTCGGGCGCATCGGCGAAGGGATCGGCTCGCTGCTGTTTGCCCTTGTGCGCTCGCGCCGCAATATCGCACTGACCAATCTGCGGCTGTGCATGCCCCAAGTGTCGGATCAGGCGCGCCGCACTATTGCCAGGAGACATTTCCAGGCGTATGCGCGCAGCGTGCTCGAACGCGGCGTGCTCTGGTGGGCGTCGGAAGCGCGCCTGAAGCGCTTGCTGGTCGTCGAGCCGCGCGTGCCGCTGGACCAGATAGGATCAGGACCGACCATTCTGCTCTGCCCACACTTCGTATGCCTGGATGTGGCCGGCGTAGCCGTCATGCTCGATTCGGCCTTGTGCTCCATCTATACCCGCCAGCAAAACCAGGTGTTCGATCAAGCCTTGCGCAAGGGACGTTCGCGTTTTCGTCCGGTGAAACTGTTCTCCCGCGCTGAAGGCGTCAAACCTATCATTCGTGCAATGCGCGATGGCTTGCCGTTTTTCATGTTGCCGGATATGGATTTCGGCGAAAAGGATGCGGAATTCGTACCTTTCTTTGGCATTCCCGCCGCCACGCTGACGGCGCCGGCGCGTATCGCTGGTGCGACCGGCGCCAAGGTCATTCCCGTGGTGGCGACTTTCCTGCCGAATTACCGTGGCTGGAAAGTCAGCTTTTATCCCGCGTGGGAAGACTATCCGGGGACCGATATGGTGGCGGCCACCCGCCGCATGAATGCATTCATCGAGGAAAGAGTGATGGAAGCGCCATCTGAATACTTCTGGGCGCACAAACGCTTCAAGACCCGGCCGCCCGGTGTGCCGAGTCTCTACGCGGCAAACGCTCCAAACGCATGAACGACGGATGCAAGCGGCAACCGACGCAAGCAGCCAGACTATAATTTCGGCATGAAACTCAAATTCACAAAAATGCACGGCGCCGGCAATGACTTCGTCGTGATCGATGCGGTTAACCAGCAGGTAACATTCACTCCGGAACAGTGGAAAGCGTTGGCCGACCGCCGTTTTGGCGTCGGCGCAGACCAGATGCTGGTGGTGGAAAAGCCGCAATCCGATGGCGTCGATTTTCGTTATCGCATCTACAACGCCGACGGCGGCGAAGTCGAACAATGCGGCAACGGCGCGCGTGCCTTCGTGAGATTCGTGACCGACAAGGGCCTTACCGACAAGCGCGCGATCAAGGTCGAAACCATGTCGGGCGTGATCGAACCCCGGCTGGAAGCGGATGGACGCATTACGGTCGACATGGGCGCGCCCATCCTTGACGCCGTTCGTGTACCGTTCGACGCGAACGGGTTGCAGGCACGGGCTGAGCACGAGGATATGCTGTGGCCGCTGGAAATCAATGGCAAGACCATCTGGATTTCAGCGGTATCGATGGGCAATCCGCATGCGGTTCAAGTCGTGGCGGACGCCGATGCGGCACCGGTTGGCATCGATGGTCCCGTGATTGAAAACCATCCGCGCTTTCCCGCGCGCGTCAATGCCGGCTTCATGCAGGTAGTCGACCGCCACGCCGTCAAGCTGCGCGTGTTCGAACGCGGCGCCGGCGAAACGCTGGCGTGCGGCACCGGCGCCTGCGCCGCGGTCGTCGCCGGAATCCGGCGCGGTTTGCTGGATTCGCCGGTCACGGTCGCGACACGCGGTGGCGAATTATCGATCGCTTGGGATGGCGGTGCAGCGCCGGTGTTGCTCACCGGTCCCGCCGTTACCGTATTTGAAGGCGAAATCGACATCTGAACAAGGATTTGCCCTGTCATCGGCCGACAGGCTCCGGCATCCCTGCGCCCTTGATACAGCGTCCTGCATCGAGGGTTGTCGGTTAAAATCACGCCTTCCACACTGCGACCTAACCGAACTGCGCTATGACTTACGAACTGGACTCCAACGCTGTCGCCGATTTCCTGTCCGACAATCCGCATTTCTTTGAAGAGCACAGCGAACTGCTCTCCCGCGTCAAGCTGACCAGCCCGGTCGCCGGCCGTGCGGTATCGCTGCAGGAACGCCAGATGGAAGTCTTGCGCGAAAAGATCAAGATCCATGAATTGCGGATGGCGGATCTGTTGCGCATTGCGCAGGAAAACGACGCGATCACGCAAAAATTCCTGGAGTGGACCCGTTCGCTGCTGCTGGCGCGTAACGATGTCGACATGCCGCATACCTTGATCAGCGGCCTGCAGACGATTTTCTCGGTACCCCATGCCACGCTGCGCATTTGGGGCGTGGCAGAAGAATTCGCGCATACCTGGTTCGCCGCGCCGGTATCGGAAGATGCAAAAATTTTCTGCAACGGTCTGACCGCGCCTTATTGCGGCCCGAATCAAGACTTTGAAGCTGCCTCCTGGCTGGAAGACGCGGAATCGATACAATCGATCGCGATGCTGCCGCTGCGCATCGGCGCCGCACCGGAAGCATTCGGCTTGCTGGTGCTGGGTTCGTCCGACCCAAGCCGATTCGGCACCGAAATGGCGACCGACTACCTGTCGAAAATTGCCGAAATCGCCAGCGCCGCGATGAATTGCCTGCTTGACTGAGAATACCGTGTCTGCCGAGACCAACCGGGCCCGTATCGCCGGCTACGTCGAGCATCTGGAAAAACAGCGCAAGCTGTCGCCGCGCACCGTTACCGAATACCGGAGCGACTTGCGCGAACTCACCGTCATGGTAGACGCGTTGCCCGGCGCGCCGGCCATGGCGGCGGTCGGTCATTTTCATATTCGCAAGTTCGCATCGCAATTGCACGCGAAAGGCTTGAACCCGCGCTCGATCGCCCGCAAGCTGTCCGCATGGCGCGGCTTTTTCGCATGGCTGGCCGACCAGGAGACCTTGGCGGCGAATCCGGTCGACGGCGTCAAGGCGCCAAAGCGCAGCAAACCGCTGCCCAAGGCGCTGTCGGCCGATGACGCGGTGCGCGTCGTCGCTCAAAGCACACCGGGCAAGGATGCGCAATCGCCTCCCCAGTTATGCAATCGCGCAATGTTCGAGCTGCTGTATTCCAGCGGCTTGCGTGTCTCCGAGCTGACTTCGTTGGACGTGCGCTTCGTGAAGGACGGCGAATACCAATCGGCGGGCTGGATCGACTTTGCCGAAGGCGAAGTCAATGTCACCGGCAAGGGCAGCAAGCAGCGCAAGGTGCCGGTCGGCAGCCATGCATTGCAAGCGCTGCGCGCATGGCTGGCGGTACGCGATAGCCTGGTGCGACTGGACCCGCACCCTTTGTTCCTGTCCGATCGCGGCAAGCGGGTCACGCCTGGGATGGTGCAGACGCGTCTGAAGGCCCATGCGCAGGCATTGGGCATTCCGGCGAACGTGCATCCCCACGTCCTGCGCCATTCCTTCGCATCGCATGTGCTGCAATCCTCGGGGGACCTGCGCGCGGTGCAGGAAATGCTAGGACATGCCTCGATCGCCGCCACGCAGGTATATACCTCGCTGGATTTCCAGCGGCTGGCGCAGGTGTACGATGCCGCTCATCCCCGGGCGAAAAAGAAGGCAGTCTCCGGAGACTGAATCCCGGGTCATCGTTTCAACATTTTCCCGCGGCGACCGCATGCTTTTCACCGACGCCAACGCGGCCGGATAACCCACATTCATTTCATATGCTCACCATCACTCTCAAGCCCGGCAAGGAAAAAAGCCTGCTGCGTCGCCACCCCTGGATTTTTCCGACCGCCATCGACCATATCGATGGCAAGCCCGAAGAAAAGAACAAGTCCGGCGCCACCGCGGTCGTGCAGTCGGCATCAGGCCAGTTCCTGGCACGCGCCGCATACAGCCCCAAATCGCAGATCCGCGCCCGCGTATGGAGCTTCAATGAAAGCGAACCCATCGATCACGCGCTGATCAAGCGCCGTATCAAGAAAGCCATTGCCTACCGTATGGCGACCGTCAAGGATACCGACGCGATCCGTCTGGTGTTTGGCGAAGCGGACGGCTTCCCCGGGCTGGTGGTCGACTGGTACGCAGGCAAGCAAGGCCATCTGGTGTGCCAATTCCAGTCGGCAGGCGTAGAGGCATGGAAGGCACCGATCGTGCAGGCCCTGATCGCCGAGACCGGTTGCCCGAATGTGTACGAGCGCTCCGACGCCTCGGTGCGCGAGCGCGAAGGATTGCCGCTGGTGACAGGGACGCTGGCCGGCAATGAGCCGTCGGATGAAACCATCGTGACCGAGAACGGCGTGCGTTATGCCGTCGATATCAAGACCGGGCACAAGACCGGCTTTTACGTCGACCAGCGCGACAATCGTCGGCTGGTGATGGAGCATGCGGCGGGCCGCGACGTACTCAACTGCTTTTGCTATACCGGCGGTTTTTCGCTTGCCGCGCTCAAGGGCGGTGCCAGCAGCGTGGTGTCGATCGATTCTTCCGGCGAAGCGCTTGCGATCGGCCGGCGCAACGTGGAACTCAACGGCTTTGCCGCCGACAAGACCGAATGGCAGGATGCGGACGTGTTCAAGGCCTTGCGCGCCTTCCGCGAGCAGGGCAAAAGCTTCGATCTGATCGTGCTCGATCCGCCCAAGTTCGCCTCCTCGCCCGACCATGTCGAGCGTGCGGCGCGCGCCTACAAGGACATCAATCTGCTCGGCTTCCAGCTGCTGCGTGAAGGCGGTCTGCTGTTTACTTATTCCTGCTCGGGCGCCATCAGTGCCGACCTGTTCCAGAAGATCGTGGCCGGCGCCGCCAACGATGCCAAGGTCGATGCGCGCATTCTCAAGCGGCTGTCGGCCGGGGCGGATCACCCGATGACAACCAGCTTTCCGGAGGGCGAATACCTGAAGGGATTGATGCTGTATAAGCCGTAATATCCGGCAGCCGTAGCTCGCGGTAGCGATTTCTGCAACTGGATTGCAAAAATGCGTCATAATTTTTATTTCAGTACGATCAGCGCTTTGCCAAGATGAGTATCAAAGCAAAACATTTTTCCAGTCCGGCCGAAGCCAGCATGGCACGTGCGGAAGTGCAACTGCGTGAAGCCGCGGTACGCATTACTGCAGCGCGCGTGAAGGTTCTCGCGACATTGCTCGATGCACAGCGCGCCTTTTCGCACCAGGACATGCAGGATGCGTTTACCGACATGGACCGCGTCACGCTGTATCGTGCGCTCGACTGCCTGACCGATGCCGGGCTGGCGCACAAGATTGCAGGCGACGACCGGGTATTTCGCTACAGCTCGGGCGCGGAACACGGCGTCGCCCAGGATGATGCCGCGCCGCATCATCAGCATGGGCATTTCAAATGCACCCGCTGCGCGAAAGTGTTCTGCCTGGACAGCATCGGCGAAGCCGGCCTGTTGCGCAATGCGCTCGACGAAAGCCTCGGCAAGGGCTTCCAGAGCCATGACATCGAATTCACCATTAAGGGATGGTGCGCCGACTGCGCACAACAAAGGTAGGCCATCATGAAACTTGTACCCGCCACGATACTGACCGGCTTTCTCGGCGCTGGCAAAACCACGCTGCTCAACCGCATCCTGCGCGAACCGCATGGCCACCGCATCGCCGTGATCGAGAACGAGTTCGGCGAGGAAAACATCGATAATGAAATCTTGGTCCAGGACAGCAAGGAACAGATTGTCGAGATGAGCAACGGCTGCATCTGCTGCACGGTGCGCGGCGATCTGATTGTCGCGCTGGGCACACTGGCACAAAAGCGCGACGCCGGGGAGCTGGATTTCGACCATTTGGTAATTGAAACGACCGGGCTGGCCAATCCCGGTCCGGTCGCACAGACCTTTTTCATGGATGATGAAGTCGCCGCGCACTTTCTTCTCGACGCGATCATCACAGTGGTCGATGCCCGGCATGCGATGCATCAGCTCGATGAACATGAAGAAGCCCAGCGCCAGGTAGGCTTCGCCGACAAGCTGCTGCTATCCAAGACCGATCTGGTCGGTGCGGAGGAAGTCGCTGCACTGACCGCCCGCCTCAAACGGATCAATCCGCGCGCGCCGGTATCGACTGCGGACTTCGGCCGCGTACCCATCGCTGAAGTGCTCGATCTGCGCGGATTCAATCTCAACGACAAGCTGGAAATCGATCCCGATTTCCTGACTGACGAAGAACACGAGCACGCACACGCGGATCACGACTGCGACGACCATTGCGGACATGAGCATGCGCACCATGACCATCATCACGCGCATCATTCCGACGATATTGCGGCATTCGTGTTCCGCAGCGAGCGTCCGTTCAACACCGCGCGGCTCGATGAATTCCTCGGCGGCCTGGTACAGGTATTCGGGCCGCGCATGCTGCGTTACAAAGGAGTACTCTGGATGGAAGATGCCGATCGCAAGGTATTGTTCCAGGGTGTGCACCAGATGATGGGAACGGATATCGGCGCCAAATGGGACGATGCCGAGCCGCGCGGCAGCAAAATGGTCTTCATCGGCAAGAACCTTCCCAAGGACGTGTTTGTGCAGGGGCTGGAACAGTGTTTGGTATAAACTGTTGTCGCTTTTGATTTTTATTCATGCAATGGAGAGTGTCATTTGGCAAGATAGGCAAGCACGTCATATACCGCTTGGTCGAGCCTGAGCCCGCCGGCACGGGGACAAGCAGCGGTTTCAAGCTGAAAGCCGGGCGGTTCAATCAGCGAGGTCACCATGAACGCAACCGTTACCAGGTCTGTCGTGAAGCGCGCTACCGCAAAAAAAGCCGGCACGACGTCGGAAAAAAAGACCGCCGTTCCGGCCGCCGCGGTATCGAAAACGCCATCCGGGCGTAAAAATACCCCCGCAGCAACAAAATCGATTGCCAAACCAGCCCAAAGCACGGTAAAAAGCAGAGTGAAAACCGCCGCGAAATCAGCGGCCAGGAAAAAATCCGAAGGGGTGGCATCGAAAGCGGCACCGCCGGTTGCCGATGCGGCTCCCGCCAGTAAGAAGGCAGCAACAAATTTGAAGCAGTCGCCGACTGCCGGCGCTTCAAAGGTCGGTTCCAAAGAGACGTCCGGCGCGTCAATGAGCGGTAACAATGCAAGTGCCGGATTAATGGATACAATGGAAAAACCCGCAGTTTCGAAAGTAAGCGAAGTGGCTACCAAAACAACTAAATCGACCCCCGCCGTCTCCGATGGCACCCTGTTGACCGAAGCGCAAATCCTTCAGATGACCGAGAAGGATTACATGAACGAGGCGCAGCTGGCCTTCTTCAAGGCGCGCTTGCAGCAGCTTGAGAGAGACTTGCTGAAAAACGCCGGCGAAACCACCGAGCATTTGCGCGAAACCGTGCTGGTGCCCGATCCCGCGGACCGCGCGACGATCGAAGAAGAGCATGCCCTGGAATTGCGCACGCGCGACCGTGAACGCAAGCTGCTCAAGAAAGTCCAGCAGTCGATCGCCAGTATCGATGCCGGCGAATACGGCTGGTGCGAAGAAACCGGCGAACCGATCGGCATTCCTCGCCTGCTGGCCCGCCCGACCGCGACGCTGTCGCTCGAAGCGCAACAGCGCCGCGAACTCAAGCAAAAGCTGTACGGCGACTAAGCCGCGTCAGCGGAACTGGACTGTTCCGGAAACCCCACGCCACAAGCGTACGATGCCCTGCCTCGTACGCTTGTTTGCTTTTGCGTCCCGCCGCGGACTGCGCGACGTGAAGGCACATGATACGGCGATGCCATATATCTCTTATTGACTTTCTTTTCCCGCCTGTGATCCATATAATGCAACCATGTTGCAAATTACAGATCTCCACTATCGCTATCCGACATCGACCTCCGCACAGCTGACCGTGCCATCGTTCTCGCTCGAGGCCGGGCGGCATGCCATCATTCTTGGTCCTTCCGGCTGCGGCAAGTCCACCCTGCTGCATCTGCTTGCCGCCATCCTGACACCGCAACAAGGAAGCTTGCATGTCGCCGGGACCGACCTTCGTGCACTCACCCCACGCCAAGCCGATGCATGGCGCGGCCGCACTGTCGGCTTCCTGCCGCAGAAGCTGGCGCTGATTCCCAGCCTGAGCGTATTCGAGAACCTGACGGTTGCCGCCTATGCCACAGGCCGTGCCCCGGAAATCGTGCGTGCCACCGAATTGCTTGCCGCGTTGGGCCTCGCGGACAAGGCGACGGCCAAGCCGCATGCTCTTAGCCAGGGGCAGCAGCAGCGCGCGGCGATCGCGCGGGCGATGTTCAATCGCCCTGCCCTGCTGCTGGCAGATGAACCGACAGCGAATCTGGACGATGCTTCCTGCTCAGCGTCGATCGGCTTGCTGAACACGCAGGCGGCGGCCGTCGGCGCCTCACTCGTCATCGCCACCCATGACGCACGCGTGCTTGCCGCGCTGCCTGATGCGGCTGTCTTGCGCCTGGGAGGTACCGCATGATGCGACTCAACGCCTTTGCGCTAGCGCTCAAGTCGCTGCGGCACAAGCCGCTGTCGAGCGCGCTGAACCTGCTGCTGATGGCGGTCGGCATCGCCATGATGACGTTTGTGCTGTCGGCATCCCGACAACTGGAAGACCATGCGCTGCGCGATGCACAAGGGATCGACCTGGTGGTCGGTGCCAAAGGCTCGCCGCTGCAACTCATCCTGTCGTCGCTGTATCACATCGATATCCCGACCGGCAATATTCCGCTCGCCGCCCAAGCGCAACTGGCACGCAACCGGTTGGTCAAGAAAGTGATTCCGCTCGCACTGGGCGACAGTTATCGCGGTTTCCGCATCGTCGGCACCAGCACCGATTACATAGCGCATTATGGCGGCACGCTCGCCGAGGGCAAGCTGTTCGATGCGCCGATGCAGGCCGTATTCGGGGCGCACGCGGCGAAGGCGGCCGGGATCGGGCTGAATGCACATTTCTCGGGTTCACATGGACTGGCTGCAAGCGGCGACGCGCATGCCGAGCGACCGTTTGTCGCCGTCGGCATTCTCAAGCCGACCGGCACGGTACTCGATCGCCTTGTTCTGACGCCGGTGGAATCGGTATGGCACGTCCACGAAGCCGGGCACGACAACGGTGCGAAAGACGAAGCCGAGCACAAAGACCATGGTGACGATGATGAACACGCAAAGCGTGAAATCACGGCGCTGCTGGTCCAGTATGCATCGCCTCTCGCCGCCGCGATGCTGCCGCGCGCCATCAATAGTCAAAGCGAATTGCAGGCTGCGCAGCCTGCATTCGAATCCGCGAAATTGATACGCATGCTCGGTGTCGGAGTCGATGTATTGCGCGGTATCGCCGCCATCATGCTGATCGCGGCTGCCTTGTCGATGTTCGCCGCGTTGTACAACGCACTGGAAGAACGAAAAACCGATCTCGCGATTCTGCGCACCTTGGGCGCCGGACCCGCCAAACTGGTGTTGCTGCTGCTGTCCGAAGGCTTGCTGCTGGCGCTGGCTGGGGCGGCACTCGGCTGGCTGGTCGGGCATGCCGCGGTGGAAGCGGTCGGCAGGCTGCTTTCGCAGGAACAGAATCTCGCATTGTCCGGCCTTGCGGTGTATGCCGACGAAGCATGGCTACTGCTCGTGGCGGTCGCCGTCGGTGTGCTTGCCGCCTTGCTGCCGGCGCTGCGCGCCTACCGTACCGATATAGCGGCGACCCTGGCGCGATGAAGATTGCTGGCCGGCTCGGCAGCCACCTACAATAGCCGATAGTTTATAGCGGGACCGTTACGGTCCAGTTCCGGAGATGTCATGCACTTCACATTTCGCATTGTCTTATCAATGACGCTGGCTGTACCGCTGCTTGCTTTGTCGGCAACACCGAGCCCGCAGCCTCAGAACGCGCCGGCCGGACATGTACCGTCCGGCGTGCCGCCTGCAGCGATGCAGCAACTACCGGAAATCAATGGCGTCGTGTCGTGGAACACGCTCGCCAAAGTCACGCCGATCAAGACCAAGGACCGGATCCTGCCGGAATTTTCCAAGGAAATCGTCGCCTTGAACGACAAGGAAGTCAAAGTGCAAGGCTTCATGATGCCGCTGGAACCGGGCGAGAAGCAAAAGCATTTTCTTATTTCCATGAACCCGCAATCCTGCTCGTTCTGCCTGCCCGCCGGACCGGAAGGCGTAGTTGAAGTGAAAACGAAGACGCCGGTGAAGTACACCTTCGAACCCGTCATCCTGAGCGGCAGGATGGCTGTGCTGAAAGACGATCCCATGGGGCTGTACTACCGGCTCACCGATGCAATGCCGGTCACCATGACGGCAAAATAAGCCCATGAACCTGTTCCGCCTGTCCTCGCAACGCAACGGCTTCGCGGCATCGCTGGCGCTCGCGCTGCTGTTTGCGCAGTGGACAGGATTGCAGCACCGCATTGAACATGCGAGCACCGCACAGGCCTCGCAGCAGGTTTCTTCCAAGGTTACCGACGAAAACAAGAAGCTGACCCATTCCTGTCTTGCCTTCGACGCAACGACAGTCGGCGACATCGTTCACTTGCCGCCGTTTACCGCACCGCTTATCACCAGCGTGCGCGTGCTGGCCCTTTGGACGGCATTCACGTCCTGGGACGCTCCGCTCGTCCGCCATTTCTCTTCCCGCGCACCGCCCCTCGCCTGATGCATCACGGCGCCTGATCTCGTTAGGACAGCGCCGTACGCTGTCCATCCGCCAGCTGCATGCAAGGCGTTGCAACGCCCTGCATGCGCTTCGCGGCTTTCTGACTCATTCAGCATCCATCATGGCCATTCAATACACACTCATGACGAGTGCGGTTCTGTCCGCGCTCGCTTCCACTTCATTCGCCTTCGCCCAATCCGCGGAACAGTCGCTTCCGACCGTCACCGTGACGGCGACACCTCTCGGCGGCGACGAAAATGCGCAAATACTCGCGCCTGCAAAGGTGCTTTCCGGCAGCGAGCTGCGCAACAAACTCGGCAGCTCGCTGGGCGACACGCTTTCCCAAGAACTGGGCGTATCGTCTTCCGGCTTTGGCGCGGGGGCATCGCGCCCCATCATTCGTGGAATGGAGGGGCCTCGCGTGAAAATCCTGCAGAACGGCATGGCGGTCTCTGACCTGTCCAGCCTATCCAACGACCATGCGGTTGCCACCGATCCGGCTACCGCGCGCCAGATCGAAATCCTGCGCGGACCAGCGTCGCTGCTGTATGGCTCCGGCGCCATCGGCGGACTGGTCAATGTCGTCAATGACCGTATCCCGACCGCCTTGATGCCCAAACCGACCGGAGAAGCGGAAATGCGTTTCGGCTCCGTCGATCGGGAAAAGAGCCTGTCGTTTTCCGCCGATGGATCGGCGGCCAGCCTGGGGCTTCATGTCGATGGCAGCGTGCGCGATAGCGGCGATTACCGTATTCCAGGCACTGCGCTACGCAACGATCCGGCGTCGCCATCGGGACGATTGCCATCGTCCTTTACGCGTGCGCATAGCCTGGGCTTTGGCGCATCCCATATCGCCGGCTGGGGTTATGTCGGCGCCTCCATCGATACCCGCAGCGACCGCTACGGCATCCCGACAGCCGAACGAGCCTATATCGATCTGTCGCAGACACGCGGCGATATTGCCGGCCTGGTGCGCGAACCATTCGCCGGTGCCGCATCGTTCGCATTCAAGCTGGCGGCAAGCGACTATACGCATACCGAAAAGGAAGAAGACGGCACGCCTGCCACCGACTTCGCCAATAAGTCTTTCGAAACCCGCTGGGAAATTGCCCACCTGCCGATCGCCGGATGGCGCGGCACCATCGGCATGCAGACTGACAATAGCAAACTGTCTGCGCTATCGGCTGCGACCGGACGCTCCGATACGGTACCTACCACGAAGTCCTCATCGATTGCCGCTTTCCTGGTCGAGGAACGCGATTTCGGACCGCTGCGTGCGAGCGCCGGCCTGCGCATCGAATCGGTACGGCGACGACCCGACGATCCGGGTTTCAGCGACCGCCGCATCAACCTGAATTCGTATTCGCTCGGTGGCCTGTGGAGCTTTTTGCCGGGCTATAGCATCGGCGCGACATATTCGATCGCGCAACGCGCTCCGGCACCCGAAGAGCTGTATTCCAACGGCCCGCATGAATCGACGGCGACCTTCGACATCGGCGATCCTTCCCTGCAAAAGGAACGCTCGCGCAACCTGGAACTAAGCCTGCAAAAAACCGAAGGGCTCGTGCGCTGGAAGGCCAACCTGTTTGAGAACCGGCTGCGCAATTACGTTTATGGCCGCACCGACGGCAGCACGGTCGACGACAGCGGCATCGACGATCCAGCAGGCGAGTTTGTACGTCGCCTCTGGGCGCAAGACCGCGCGCGGATCCGCGGCGCCGAAGCCGAGCTCAGCTATAACCAGCGCGGCGAAGGCCTGTCCCTGCGCGGCTATGCCGATACCTCGCGCGGCGTCCTGGTTGGACAAGGCAACCTGCCCTTGCAGCCTGCGACCCGCGTCGGAATCGATCTCGGTTATCGGCAAGACGGATGGCGCGGCGGCGTATCGGCGCTGCACGCGTTGCGACAGGACCGTCTGGCCGCGTTCGAGACAACGGAGACGCCGGCTTATACGCTGCTGGATGCGAACCTGTCCTATACGCTAAGGCAGGGTGGCGTTCAATGGACCTGGTTCGCGCTGGCGAAGAATTTGATGAACCGCGATGTCCGCTTGTCCACTTCGCTGCTGCGCGATGTCGCGCCCCAACCGGGCCGCAATATCGTGATCGGACTGCGCACGCGTTTCTGACGATCGTACCGAGGCCTGTTGAATTGCGCGTACGGGAAGCAACAGGCCAGTAACAGAAAGTCATCTTTTCCATCCCTAGAATGGCATCCCGACGTATGTCTGTGTTACCTTTACACACTTGTAATTTCCTCTTCCGTGTAACCGGAAGAGGACGTTTCCTTTCAAGCCAAGGACCAAGTGGGTATTTTTTCGCTTTTCGGGAAGAAGGATCGTCAGCCGGCCAAGCCTGCTGACAAAGATGCTTCCCGTTCCAAGAGCACCGCGACGAAGCCGCGCCCGGATGCCGGCAAATCCAATACCAAGACACCCACGGTCAGGCGCGATGCACAGACTGCGCTGCAGACCGCGCTGAAAATCGATGCGATCGAATCGGAAATGTCTTCCGAATTCGTCAGCGTACAAACCGCCACTGGCTCCAAGGCCAAACCGGTAAGTATAAAACCGGCTGCCACGCCCCAACTTGCTGCCGCAACACCGAAGCCTTCGCCGGAAAACCCGGACAGCGCGGCACTCACGACAGAAAACCTGACACTGCAGCCGCTGGCAACCGGGATAGGCAGCACCACCGAATTCCTGCTTGACGGCCAGACGGCCGTCAGCGACATCGCATCGCCATCTTCCGAAGCGGTTGCCGTGATCGAAGAAGCCGCGATCATGTTTGCCAACGGCCAGTCCGACATGGTCGAGCACATGCTGCATGCGGCAATCGCCGCCGGCGATCTTGGCGAGGTCGAGAAGACCGCGTGGCTGATGCTGCTGGACCTGTACCAGATCGTCGGCAAGCAGCAGGAATTCGACAACCTTGCAATCGAATACACGAACAAGTTCGAGACCTCGCCGCCGGCCTGGCATGGAGCCGATGCGCGAACCGCCACGTCTGCAACGCCTGCGGCCGGCACCACCCCCATGGTGCCGTTCAATACAAAGCTGGACGCCAGCTGCGCCAAGCAAATCGAGCGTATCCAGAAGCTGGCGGAAAACTTCCGTGCCTTGCGCCTTGAGTTCGTGCGTGTGACCGAAGTCGATGCTGCCGGATGCAGGCTATTGCTCGGCATCCTGCGCAAGCTGCAGAAATCCAGCCATGACCTGATCCTGGTCGGCGCGCCGGAACTGACCGACAAGATCCGCGCGATTCTTGAAGTCGGTCGTCGCGACGACACCGAAGACGCCTGGCTGCTGCTGCTCGAAGTACTGCGCCTGCTCAATCGCGAGAAAGAATTCGAAGAAATCAGCATCGATTATTGCGTGACCTTCGAAGTCTCCCCCCTGCTTTCATTGCGCCGCAAAACAAGGTCACCACGGCAACGGCCGAGCCGGCGAACACCGCGCAGGCAGAAGGCTTCATGATGCCGGCGGTAGTCGAGGGCCGCATCGACGAACTGATCGTCGCGATTGCCACTTATTCCGACGACCACGATCCGGCGATCGTCGACTGCTCTCGGCTCAACCGGGTCGACTTCAACGCCGCGGGACGGCTGGTTACCGGCTTGAGCCCATTTTGCGGCAATGGCAAATCGCTTGAATTTCACCACGTCAACCATCTTGTCCTTGCATTGTTGAACGTGATCGGGTTGAAAAATATCGTGCGTATATTGCCACGCAAAAACTGATTATGTTTCCCTATGGTCCTCCCATTTCGGAGGCCAGTCTGTCGCATCCCCGATCCTCAATTACACTTGTATTAATCCTGTCCGCCCTCATCTGCGCTGGATTACAGACTCTCATCCTGTTGGGGAAAGCATGGAACAATTTCACGGCACGACCATCCTTTCGGTGCGGCGCGGAAACACCGTTGCATTGGGCGGCGATGGTCAGGTGACGCTCGGCAATGTGGTGATGAAAGGCACGGCGCGCAAGGTACGCAAGTTGTACCAGGGCAAGGTCCTGGCCGGATTTGCCGGCGGCACAGCGGATGCCTTCACCCTGATCGAGCGTTTCGAAGCCAAGCTGGAAAAGCACCAGGGCAACCTGATGCGCGCGTCGGTCGAACTGGCAAAGGACTGGCGCACCGACCGCATCCTGCGCCGGCTGGAAGCCATGCTGCTGGTGGCCGATCGCGAAGCAACCTTGATCATTACCGGCAACGGCGATGTACTGGAACCGGAAAGCGGCATCGGCGCCATCGGTTCGGGCGGCGTGTATGCGCAATCGGCTGCGAAGGCGCTGCAGGAAAACACCGACTTGCCGCCAGGCGAAATCGTGAAGAAAGCGCTCACTATCGCCGGCGAGCTCTGCATTTACACGAACCTGTCGCACACCATCGAAACCCTTGAATAACGCGTTTCCATCGTCCCGAATATCCATCATGAACATGACTCCTCAAGAGATAGTTTCCGAACTCGACAAGCATGTGGTCGGCCAGTCACGCGCCAAGCGCGCGGTCGCCATTGCCTTGCGCAACCGCTGGCGTCGACAGCAGGTGGCCGATCCGCTGCGCCACGAGATCACGCCCAAGAATATTCTGATGATCGGGCCCACCGGGGTAGGCAAGACCGAAATCGCGCGTCGTCTTGCGAAATTGGCGGATGCCCCGTTCATCAAGATCGAGGCGACCAAATTCACTGAAGTCGGCTATGTCGGCCGCGATGTCGACACCATCATCCGCGACCTGATCGACATCGGCATCAAGCAGACGCGCGAATCCGAAATGCGCAAGGTGCGAGCGCGCGCCGAAGATGCCGCGGAAGACCGGGTGCTGGACATTCTGTTGCCGCCGGCACGCGACTTCGGATTCAGCGCAACGCCGAGTGCCGTGGAAAGCGACGCCGGCAGCAGCAGCAACACCACGCGCCAGACCTTTCGCAAGCGTCTGCGCGAAGGCGCGCTGGACGATCGCGAAGTCGAGATCGACATTTCCGAAGCGGCGCCGCACATGGAAATCATGGCGCCGCCCGGCATGGAAGAAATGACCGAGCAGATCAAGTCGATGTTTTCCGGTCTGGGCAGCGGGCGCAAGAAAAAGCGCAAGATGAAGATCAAGGAGGCGATAAAGATCCTGATCGATGAAGAAGCCGCCAAGCTGGTCAACGAAGACGAACTCAAGCAAAAGGCGATTGCCAACGTCGAGCAGAACGGCATCGTCTTCCTCGATGAAATCGACAAGATCGCTTCCCGTTCGGAAGTGGGCGGCGCCGATGTATCGCGCGCCGGTGTGCAGCGCGACCTGCTGCCACTGGTGGAGGGCACGACGGTCAATACCAAGTACGGCATGATCAAGACCGACCATATCCTGTTCATCGCGTCGGGCGCGTTTCATCTTGCCAAACCGTCGGACCTGATCCCGGAACTGCAGGGCCGCTTTCCGATCCGCGTCGAACTCGAATCGCTGGCGATCGCCGATTTCGAACGCATCCTGACCAGTACCGATGCCTGCCTGACGCGGCAATACGAAGCCTTGCTGCAAACCGAAGGCGTGACCATCGAGTTCACCGACGACGGTATTCAGCGCCTCGCGGAGATCGCGTTTTCGGTCAATGAAAAAACCGAAAACATCGGTGCACGCCGCCTGTACACGGTGATGGAAAAACTGCTGGAGGAAATGTCGTTTACCGCCAGCGAATCGTCGGGCAAAACGGTGGCGATCGATGGCGCCTATGTCGACGACAAGCTAGGCGCATTGGCGATCGACGAAGACCTGTCGCGCTACGTGCTGTGATCTGCAAGCGCTCATGGCGAACAAGGCATTGGCGCAGCGTCAGAAAATGACGATACGCGTGGAACCATCGCAGCGGCCCTTGAAAGGCCGCAATGCGGTGGTTCCGGGCGCGAAGCAGAAGGCGAGCCAGCCGACCGGGTCGGTGCAGGCGAGCTTGCTTAGCAGAATATTGGGGAAATCGGACCGAAAATAAGATAGGCGGACTAGAAGAAACTTAGCATCAAGCTTCTGCAAGCATCTCGCCAACCAAGCGCATATAGAGAGAGGCTTCCGTCCCGCCGCACTGGCACCTTTGACGGCATCTTCGACATCGGCTTTTCCATGATTATGATCATCCGGCGCGAAAAACCATCAGATATCGCAGCCATCGAAGCATTAACCGCTGCAGCTTTCCTTCGCGCCCCGCATACCAGCCGCACCGAACACTTTATCGTCAACGCGCTGCGCAAGACCCATCAATTATCTGTTTCGCTAGTCGCCGAAGAGCATGGCGTCATCGTCGGACACGTCGCGGTGTCGCCCGTTTCGCTGTCTGACGGTACGAATGGATGGTATGGCCTGGGACCGATATCGGTAGCGCCCGAACGCCAGCGGCAAGGAATCGGCACCCGACTCATGAGGCAGGCCTTAGTCGAATTGAAAAGCCTGGATGCGAAAGGCTGTGTGCTGCTGGGAGAGCCGGCTTACTATAGCCGCTTCGGCTTCAAGGCCGAACCGGCGCTTGTCTTGCCCGGTGTTCCGCCGGAGTATTTTCAAGCGCTCGGTTTGCGCGGAGCTATACCGACCGCCGCTGTAACCTACCATGAGGCGTTCAACGCCAAAGAGTGACAAGCATTTTGCTGGCGTCAGGATTGGATGAATGCAGCGCTGCCCGCAATAACTTTCCTGATACGGCTTAGCCCGGATATTTCATGAATGAGGTCGGCGATTCCGTGCCGAAGCGCGTTGTTATTGGTGCTCAAGCCATACAACAATCGGAATCGCCGATGCAAAATTGTACCGATGAATCAATCTTTGCTGCGCGCCAGCGGCGCGTCCAGTGCATTATGTGAGCGCAGCTCTAAACCGTTGCAGTTCTTGCGCGATGAACTGCGTCAGCTGTTCTTCAGTGCCGTCCCATGTATGCTCGTTTGCATCCCGATCCAAAATTGACGACACCGCCAGCTTGATGCGGACCTTGCCGCGCGGGCTTTGCTGCTTGGCACGAAGGATGCGCTGATTCCCGACGTACCAGGAGTAGCGGCGCTTGCCGCATTCGAGCTCAAGTAGCTCACTGTATCGGGTCTGAACCAGTTCCATCAGGTGGTCGAGATTGGTTGCGGCCTCGGCGACGGGCGCAGTCTGCTCTTCCTTGAATGGCGTCGCCTTGCCGGGGACGGCACGCGTCTTCTTGCTGGTGTTGCGCAGAGGTGTCAAGCCACGCCCGTTCAATCCGTAGCCCGCCGCGTCCAAACAGTTCAATTCACGGATATAGCGCATCTCGACCTGAAAGATGTTCTCTGCCGGATCAACGTTGCACAGATAGCTAAGCTCAATGTGATATCCTTTCTGCACCGCCTCGCCCAGCGCATGATGCACGCGCCGATAGGACTTTCCGCTCTTATACGGCCGCTTCTGGAGAAGCTTGTTCACGTTCTGCGTGTAACGCTCCGTCGGGCGTTTCTCGCCGCGGATTGCTTTACCAACGTACCGTCCAACGAGTTCACCGGCGGGCTTGTAAATTTCCCACATGTAAATCAGCGGCTTGTCCACATCAATGCCGGTGATGTCGGGCGGGTCAAAGGTCATTGTCGGCGCCATTACGCAATACTCCTATAGTTGATTATTGGACACAGGTTATTCGATCGCCGCTTCACCGATGGCGTATGGCCCCAACCTACGCTCGACCAGTGGACGGTTCCTTGACGGCGCCCCCGTTCTTAATCACGGCAGTCGACCCGCAGTTCCGTCTCGATCTGTCGCTGTAGTATCAGCCGACATAAGCGCAGCCGCATCAGATACGGTAGCTGATTGGCATGCAACGCCGCACCGTTAAACCCCATGTGTCGATCCTTAGCATGGAAGGTGTCGTACTCCCGCCGCACGTTTGGCGTGTCGTAGTCGGCGACCTCCAGTTGTAACGCCTGGCTCACCGTAAAGTCGCCGAAATAGGCAACCAAGTAGTCATACGCCGCGTGCTCTTCCGGCAGCGACTGCCGTGCGCGGCCAAGAACCCTGCTGAAAATTTTGGAAAGCTTCATAGCTAACCTCCTCATTGGCGATTCCGCGCTAGCCCTGCGCCATCGAATGGAGTAGCGCCATAAGCATCGCAAACAGGACTGCCAGGGTGAGGAGCCAGCACAGGAAAACACACGCCAATCTAGCAAGCATTCGTCCAAAACTGATCTCGCTGCGCAGCCACTGGTAGAGCGGCTTGAAAAAGGCCGCCACGAATACCGCCCGGAGCGCGCCGCCTATTGCCTCACCCAGCATATCTGACTCCGTTGTTGTTGTGTCAGGCATTACTGTAGCCGTCGGTGGCGACACCGTATGTCGCATTCGCGCGGGTCTCGCTTACTGTGCCTACTCGTACATCTGAGCGAGCTGCTGGGCCGTGCGGCGGAATTCCTCCTTCAAGAAGTCCGGGCCGAGCACGCGGACTTCAGTGCCGAAACCCTGTAGCCACCAGCGCAACCCCTTCGTGTCCTGCACCGTGGCACGCACAATACTGCGCGTGTCGTTGACCGCAACCACAATCTGATCCGCTGACAATGGCCGCTCTTGCAGAAGCCCAGCCACGCGGGTGGTAAATTCCGCTTCGAGATGGAGGTTTTTGCCCGATATTGGAAACCCGAAGGCCCCTTGAGCGATATGCTGATCAATGTCGAAGCCATCGGGCGGCGCAAAGGTTTCGTTGAGTAAGCGTGCCTCGCGCAGCCGGTGCAGTGCCAGGTGCCTGACATCGGGCCGCTCGCCCAGCGTACAGACGATATAGATCACGTTTTCCGACACGACAAGCGCCAACGGCGATACCACATAGTCGCGTGGAGCCGTCGCGCCGCGTCGCTGATAGTGCAGCACGACGCGACGTTGTTCTAGCAGCGCTTGGTATAGCACGGCTTGCGCGTCGGATCCGACCGGCGGCGGGATTTGCGGTTGGACGGCTGGCAGAATGCGGATCTTGTCGCACCAACGGGCAAATCCGTTGTCGCTAGTGTTCAGGGCACCCTCGGCAGTGTCAAACCACGGCTGCAGGTGCTCCAACACGGTTTGCGGTAGCAAAGGGCTAAGGTATTGCTCGACCAGCTTGAAGGTCAGTGCAGCCGGTGCATCCAGCGCCGCCACGTCCAACGATGCTGCGCCAGCTTGCCATGACCAGCCCTGTGGCTTGGCATTGTCGGCGACGATTGGCACGGTCTGTGACAGTTTATTCAGGTCACGCTGTACCGTACGGACGTCAATGTCGTATCCGGCCTCTTTCAGCCTCTCCCTGATAGTTTTCGCGTCGATCCTGCGTGGCTGTCGGGGGATAAGCCGCAGCATCGTTATCTGCCTCAGCACGGTGTCATTTGTTGACATAGAGCGGCGGCGTATTGCAGCGGTAAATATGCGGGTGACGCATGGTACTAAAACGAAACGCGATGGGGAAGGTAGTCTAGCACGCACCCGTCGTTGCCCTAAACCCGGATATTTTATGACGCAGGTCGGCGATTCCGTGCCGAAGCGCGTTGTTATTGGATCCTGCGCCAAACAAAAATCGGAATCGCCGATGCCTCGGTGGCCCCGCCACATTGTACCGTTGACCGCATCTCTGAATTGATCGAATTGGGCAAGGTCGGACGCCGCGTGATCGAGGCATCGTTCGATGGTGGCGACCTCAGCAGTGATGCGGGCATCTTGCTGTTGCGGCGCGCCGATGAGCGGATCGGGCTGACGCGCGCGATCGCCCGGGTGTTCGCCGATGAGCGCCGTGCCGCCAACGTCACGCCCCCGATCCATTCCTTACTCGCCCAGCGCATCTATGCCCTGTGCTGCGGCTGGGAGAACGTTACCGATCACAATACGCTGCGTCATGATCTGGCGCTGCAGACGGCTGTCGGACGCGATGCTGCACTGGCTTCCGGGCCGACGCTGTGCCGCTTGGAAGCGGCCGCCACTGCGGTCCACACGACTGCGTTGCATGGCGTGCTGCTCGACCAGTTCATTGCCAGCCGCACCGAGGCGCCTCAGAAATTGATTCTCGACATCGACGCCATCTATGTGCCGCTCTTTGGCGATCAGGAAAAGGCGCATTTCCACCGCTACTACGACCACTATTGCTAACTGCCGCTGCACGTGTTTTGCGGCCAGGACTTGCTGGCTTGCGTGCTGTGCCCGTCCAGCCGCGATCCGCCCAGCATCCTGTCGGCACTGATCAAGCTGATCGCGTAACGTCTGTGCCAGGTCTGGCCCGACGTACGCCTGATTGTGCACGGCGACTCCGGCTTTTGCCGGCCAGCCGCCTTGCGCCGCTTCGAGAAATGGGGCATGCATTACATCATCGGCTTGCAAAAGAACGCGGCGCTGTTGAAGCGGGTGGAACTGACCGAACTGGCGATCGCCGAGGTGTATGCCGCCGGTACCTGGGGGATCGAGAGCGTCATGTGATTACGCGGCTGGAACACGATGCCCGTGGCGCCAATCCCCGCTTCGTCGTCACCACCTTGCACGGTGATTGCGAGGCTTTGTATAAACAGCTCTACTGCGGCCGCGGCAAAGCCGAGAATCGCATCAAGGAGGCGCAACTCGACCTGTTCGACCGGCGCGCAATGCACGCCGGTCAATCCGAAAGGCACGTTCTACGTTACGACTCCAGGCACAGTGACCATTCACCGCGCTTATGACGACCTGAATGTAAAGTGCGAGAAAGACGGCCTGCAGCCAGGCATGGTCGCTGTTAAATCGAGTACCAAGCCGATGGCATTTGGAAACATCCTTTTTGGTGGCATCATTGGCACAGCCGTGGATACCAGCTCAGGTGCCGTATACGACTACCCTACCCTGATCAGCGTCATCATGGGAGAAAGCACGACTCAGGCTCCTCCGGCTCAAGCTCAGCCAACTATCGCACCCACACCTCCGGCATCCGCCCCCGCCAGTCGCACAAAAATAGCCTGCGACAGCCAGTTCATTGTCGACTGGCTTCTAAGTGTCGGACTGACTGTACCGTCGATACGACTGATCACACTACCGGCTCTGCAGCGGCGGCTCGCCCGGCACTGTCGAACCGGTTGCCGGAGGGGTTACCGGCAGGGTATTCGGAACCGCGTTCGGCGCGTTGGTGAGCGGCGCGCCGGTCACGCCAGACTGTATGGCGGGCGGCGGCGTGACGACCACTGTCGGCGGAGCGGTAATGGCTTGTCCGGGCGGAGCCGGCGCATTCTGCGGCGTCAGCGGTGGTGTCGGACTTGGCGTGCCGGCTCCAACCTGGGGAGTTTGCGGCGCTGCTGGCTGTACCGGGGTGGCTGGTGCGGGCGGCGGGCGCAGTTGCGGCTGCACCTGCTGGTTTGCGGGCACAGGTGGGGCTGCAGGCGGTGTTGGCGGCGCGGGCGTAGCGCCCGTCGCCGCTTGGGCACGCGTCGGCGGCGGGAAGTTGCGTCCCTGACCGGGCGGGTTCGGCGAGGTCGACACAGGCGGCGTAGTCTCGACACCACCCTTCGCGTCTTCCGGCAATTCCACCCGTTTGGATACGCCATTGTCGGACAACACCACGTAACCGCGATGCACTTCCTTCACCGTGACGCCGGGCACGACCTCCATATCGACGCGTACCGCTTGCGCCGGTTTACCCTCGGTACTCAGAATGGCCACGCTGTCGCGTGCGTTGCCGGAAAAGATGACGCCGCGCAGCTGGAAATTGCTGGCCGCCTGGGTCAGCCCGGTACGGCCGCCGAATAGCGCGGCTGCCGCTTCCGGCCGGACTTCGGGCTGCGCGGCGCGCGGCGGGGCGGCAACCGGTCGCAGTGGCGGTTTGAACAGTTGCAGCCCCCAGTACGCAATCGATGCGCACAGCAGCATGAACAGCACGAAGCTCAAGGCGAGCGGCAAGCGCTTCATTTCATTCCTTTTCTATTTCTTGTCATGTTGTGCAACTGTCTCCCTGCAGTCAACGTCAGCGTACCAGCTGGTTGATTTCAATGATCGGCATCAGTACCGCCAGCACGATCAGCAACACCACTACGCCCATGACCAGAATCAGCGCCGGTTCCAGCAAACCGGCAATGGTCAGTGCACGCCGTTCCAGGTCTTGCTCCTGTGCATCTGATGCGCGTTCCAGCATCGCGGGCAATTCGCCGGTCACTTCGCCGGCGCGGATCATATGGATCAACATGGGCGGAAAATGCTTGTGCGCCGACAGCGCGCGCGCCAGCCCCACGCCTTCGCGCACGCTGGCCGTCGCTTCTTCGACCTGTTCGCGCATGGCGACGTTGGACAGGGTATCGCGACTGGTTTGCAGTGCCCGCAGGATGGGCACGCCTGAGCCGGTCGTGATCGCCAGCGTGCTGGCAAAGCGTGCGGTATTGAGGCTGCGTTCAAATTTGCCGTACAAGGGTGCGGTCAGCAGCCAGCGATGCCAGCGGTATTTGATGTCGGGGTTTTTCAGTGCATTGCGCCACACCAGGAAGCCGGCTATTGCGGTGAGCGCGACGATCCAGCCATAGCTGCGCACGAAATCGGAAATCGCCAGCATGATGACGGTTAGCAGGGGCAGCTTTTGCTTGGTATTGGCGAACACCGATACGATCTGCGGCACGACATACGCCAACAGGAAGATCACGATCGCGAATGCCACCACGGTGACGATGGCGGGATAGGTGAACGCCAGCCGCACCTTTTGCACCAGTGCATTGCGGCGCTCGATATAGTCGGCCAGCCGCGACAGCACGCGCGACAGCTGGCCGATCTGTTCGCCCGAGGCGACCAGCGCACGATAGATATCCGCAAAGTCGCGCGGATGGCGCGACAGTGCATCGGACAGCGAGGAGCCGCCCATCACTTCGGAGCGGACCGAGGCGACCAGGTCGCGCACATAGGCGCGCTCCGCCTGTTCGAGCAGTGCGGTAAACGCCTGCTCCAGCGGCAGGCTGGCTTCCAGCAGGCTGGCGAGCTGGCGCGTGAACAAAGCGAGTTCGGTAGTAGACAGCTTGTCGCCGAAAGCGCGGCTGCGTGCCTGCCCGAGTTCGTCGACCTGGGCAGCGATCGCATCCACCAGGATCGGCACCAGGCCTTGCGCACGCAAATCCGAGCGGGCAGCGCGCGCGCTATCGGCATTGACAACGCCCTTTCTGGTGGCGCCGGCGGCGTCGACGGCTTCGTAGCGAAATGCGGGCATGGTATGTCAGGCTTCCATCAATCGATCTATTGTGCCTGCGGCATGGACGGGCACGGTTTCATTCCTTGGCAACGCGCAGCAATTCGGCTGGCGTGGTAGTGCCATCGGCGACCCAGCGTTCGCCGTCTTCGCGCATGGTGCGCATGCCGTCGCGCTGGGCGGTAACACGGATCTCGGCTTCCGAAGCGCGGTCATGGATTTGCTTGCGGATTTCATCGGTGGTCGTCAGCAATTCATAGATGCCGACGCGCCCTTGATAACCGGTATGTCCGCACTTGTCGCAGCCGACCGCATGCCATTGCTGGCCATCGTTGCGCCGGCACACCGGGCACAGCTTGCGCACCAGACGCTGCGCGACCACGCCGAGCAGCGATGATGACAAGAGGAAAGGTTCGATACCCATATCGAGCAGTCGCGTGACGGCGGAAGCGGAATCGTTGGTGTGCAGCGTCGCCAGCACAAGGTGACCGGTGAGCGAGGCCTGGACCGCGATCTGTGCGGTTTCAAGGTCGCGGATCTCGCCGATCATGATGATGTCCGGGTCCTGGCGCAGGATCGCCCGCAAGGCTTTGGCGAAGCTCATGTCGATGCGCGCATTGACCTGGGTCTGACCGACACCAGGCAATTCATACTCGATCGGATCTTCGACGGTAAGGATATTGGTCGCGGGCGCGTTCAGCCGGGTCAGCGCCGCATACAGTGTCGTGGTCTTGCCGGAACCGGTCGGACCGGTGACCAGCACGATGCCGTGCGGCTGGCTGATCAGATGGTCGAATTGCTGCTGCACATTCGGACTCATGCCGAGATGGCTCAAGTCCATGCGCCCGCCTTCCTTGTCGAGCAGACGCAGCACCGCGCGCTCGCCGTGGCCGGTCGGCAGGGTCGATACCCGCACGTCGACCGGTTTGCCGCCCACGCGCAGCGTGATGCGCCCATCCTGCGGCAGGCGTTTTTCGGCGATATCGAGCTGGGCCATGATCTTGATGCGCGATATCAGCGAGGCATGAATCGCCTTCTTCGGCCGCACGATGTCGCGCAATGCACCGTCGACGCGAAAGCGCACCACCGATACCTGTTCAAACGGCTCAATGTGGATATCGGAAGCTTCTTCGCGCAAGGCCTGCGTGAGCAGGGCATTGATCATGCGAATGACCGGTGCGTCGTCGGCCGATTCGAGCAAGTCTTCGATCGCTGGCATATCCAGCATCAGTTTGGCCAGATCGAGATCGGATTCGACTTCGTCGACCACCTGCGCCGCATCGTTGCCGGAACCGGCGTAGGCTTTGGCGATTGCCGCTTCCAGGTCTTCGCGCGGCAAGGATTTGAGCTTGACGCGGCCGAAACGGCGGCTGACCTCGGCGATCGCTGAGGGAACGGTGGCATCCGACACCCATACCTCAACGGCATTGCCAGCCGTTTCGCTGCGCCGCGCGAGCAAGGCATGGTCGCGGGCGAAGGCATATGGCAAAAGTCGGGCGTCGGTCAAGATTGTGCTCATTGCAACTGTCCTACTGTGCGTTCGGGTTGGTGCTGCGCGGCGGCGCCATATCGGGAGCCGGTGCCGGCGGCGGCACTGGTGCCGGTCCGGGCGCAAGCGGCGGCGGATTGGCTACCGTGCCGGCCGGCGGCGATTGCGGTACCGGATCGCGCGGATCGACATTGACGACGCTACCGCCGACCGGGCGACCATCCTTGAGCGGCGGCAGCACCGGCGTCGTTACCTGACGCAGCAGCAGAGAATCGGTGGACTGCGAATTTCCCTGGACGTTCCGTATGTATTCATAGCGGTCGCCGGTGACGCTGACGCTTTGCTCATTGCTGCGCAGGACCGTCGGTTTCAGGAATACCATCAGGTTCGTCTTCTTGCCGGTGCGGCTGCGGTACTTGAACAGATTGCCGACGATCGGAATATCACCCAGTACCGGCACCTGCTCGTTGCCATCGGTGACGCGGTCTTCGATCAAGCCGCCCAGCACGATGATCTGGCCGTCATCGACCAGTACGTTGGTCTCGATCGAACGTTTGTTGGTGATGATGTCGGACGCATTGCTGGTCGGCTGGATGTTCGAGGTTTCCTGGTAGATCGCCATCTTGACCGTGCCGCCTTCCGACACCTGTGGACGCACGCGCAGCGACAGGCCGACGTCCTTGCGTTCGATGGTCTGGAAAGGATTGATGCCAGCCCCGCCGCCGGATGCGGCGGTCGTGAACTGGCCGGTCACGAACGGCACGTTCTGGCCGACGATGATGCGGGCTTCTTCATTGTCAAGCGTAATGAGGTTCGGCATCGACAGGATGTTGGCATTGCCTTCGGATTCCAGCGCACGGGCCAGCGCACCAAGTGTCAGCGAGCCGTTGATCTGGCGGAAGATGCCGAGATTGAGGCCATTGCCAGGCGGCAAGAGGGTATTGTTGGTCGCTTTGGAAACGGCCTGGCTGATCAGGTTGTTGCCTCCACCCTGGGTGGTGAAACCGGTTGCACCGCCGATGCGATAGCTGCTGGTCACGTCGCCGGACAGTCCGGCCCACTGGATGCCGAATTCGGCCGCGCGATCCGCGCTGACTTCAACGATCAGCGATTCCACGTAAATCTGCGCGCGCCGCGCGTCGAGCTGGTCGATCACGGTACGCAGGTTGCGGTACACGGCTTCGCTCGCCGTAATGATGAGCGCATTGGTTGCGGGGTCGGCCTGGATGAAGCCGCCTGCGCCGCCGGTCGGCAATGCGGTCGGCGTCGGCTGACTCTGGCTCAGAGCGCCTTGTCCGAGCTGTGCCTGCTGTCCCGGCGATACCGCCTGCGCCTGCTGCTGCTGCGGCGGCTGCTGTGCGGCGCCGCCTTGCGCGGAAGGATCGGATGCGACCACCGCGCGCAGCGTCTGCGCCAGCCTGACCGCATCCGCATTGCGTAGATAGACGACATGCACATTGCCCGGTTGCGCGGTTTGCTGGTCCAGCTTGGCAATCAGCGATTTGGCCAGGTTGGCGCGCGCCGCCGACGGGGCACGAATAATGACCGAGTTGGTCCGGTTATCGGCCAGCACCGACACCCGGCCGGCGTCGCCGCCGGCGACCGGCCCGCTCTGTTCCAGCAGGCGGTTGGCGAGCACGGCGATATCGGTGGCAACCGCAAATCGGATCGGCACCACATCCAGATCGCCGACCGCCGGCGAATCGAGCGCGGCAATGATGCGGCCGAGGCGCTTGAGATTGTCCGCATAGTCGGTGATCACAATACTGTTATTGCCGGGATTGACGTTGATCGTGTTGTTGGGCGAAATCAGCGGGCGCAGCACCTGCACCAGGTTGGGTGCCGACTCGTAATTGAGCCGGAAGATCTGCGTGGCGATCTGGTCGCCGCGTACCTCGCCGGCCTGTATCGGACCAGCCTGCAGCTTGGCGTCGGCTTCCGGTACCACCTTCGTCACGCCGTCGCTTTTCACCATCGCAAAGCCCTGCAGGCGCAGCGAGGACGCCAGCATTTGCAAGGCTTGCGGCTTGCTGACCGGCTTTTCTGACACCAGGTTGATCGTGCCCTTCACGCGCGGATCGATGATGAAGGTAGTGCGGGTGTAATGGCCGATCGCCTTGATCACCGATTCGATATCGGCGCCGACGAAATTGAGCGTCGCCTGATTGGAAGACGGGTCTTGCGCATTCACGTTCGGGATGCCCGCCATGGCACACATCAACAATGCGGCTGCGCCTATGCGGCGCATGCGCGCCGTACCCTGTAATGTTTCTGCTGATCGATTTTTTTTCATTTGAACTCTAGCGCGATAACATCCTTGTCGCCTACTTTCCGGCGTTGTCCCAGCAAATTCAATAGATTTGCCAGCCTTTCTTCCTGCCCTGCTTCCGCTTCCGCCTTTCCTGAAAAACGCAGCCTGCCGTTCACCAGTTCGCCGGTTCCGTCCAACAGCAAGGGCCCCTTGGTACTGGTGAGCGCAACCTGTGCCCGCTGGCCGCGCCAATCCATTATCAATTGGTAAGCCCCAAGCGGTTTGATCGGTGACAGACGCGACGCGATGTCGTCCATCTTCAACGTCATGGTGCCATCGATCGCCACCGCATCGCCCTGGCGTGTGATCTGCAAGGGCGTCCATGTCAGCAGCATCTGGCCCGATGGCCGGATGGTATTGAGCGGCGCGCCCAGTCCGGCCAGTCTTTCCGCCGGCAAATTCACCCCCCCCGGTGTAACCCGCCACTGATTCCAGCTTCCGGTCAGGCGCACTGGCTGGGTCATTGCCTCGGCATTCTCCAATGCAATATCCACCTGCCCCAGCAACACCAGCGGCGACAGCCGCCAGGAAAATCGTCCGGGCAACAAGGGCGTCACCGGATCAGCCGCACTGGGCGCGCCGCCGATGAAGCCAGAGCCGTTCCAAAGCGTGCCCTGCGCATCGCCCAGCGTCAAGCGCCCGGCGGTCTGCTTCTCGACCAGCACGGTCATCCACGTCGCCGGACAAAACACGATGACCGTCAACGCCACGGCGACCACCGCAGCCAGCAACCATATCACGAGGCGCCGCACTTTAGCGTTTCTCCATCGCGCCGCTCATTCCGGCTTTTGCTGACGCAGGGTCAGGGTGGCATTGACGGTATCCTGCTGCGACTGCGGTTCGATGATGGCATCCACCACCGACACGCGTGCGGTTCTTTGCATGTCGGCCAGCCAATCGACCATGCCGGAGAAGGAGGCGGCATTCAGTTGCAGTTTGGCCAGTTCGCCGGTCAGCGTCAGCGTCTGCGGCTTCAGCCCCTTGCTCGCGAGCGAAGCCTCCAGGCTTTCACGCGTCATCGGCGGTACCGGCGCGGTGCTGGTGCCGGTACCTGCAGCCGCAGCTTCCTTCGACAAGGCCTGCACCTCTGCGGCTTGCTGACGCAAGGCCGGCAGCGACTTTTCCAGATCCTTGCGTCCGCTCAGCGCAGGATCGATCAACAGGACATACAGCAGTCCGAGCACGATGACGATGGCTGCCGCCGTCAGCATGTTTTGTTCGCGCTTGTTGCGCGCGCTCCAGAAGCCGGAAAAGCTTTGCCGGAAACCGCTCATGCGCTTGCTTGCGGCGGTCGTGCTTGCGTTCGTACTTGCATTCGTACTTGCGTTCATTTACCGCTCCTGATTTGCCATACGCTGTTGCTGAGCTGGGTAGCGGACAGATTCCGCGATGCCAGCGCACCGGTTAGCTGATCCTTTGGCACACTTACCTCCGGCTTGAATTTCACGGTAAGGCTACGGTCACGGTATTCGATCCCGGCGATAGTGCCCGCGCCTTGCCCAATGCTGCTCCATGCCTCGCCAAAACTGGCCGCGAGCGCCACGAAATCGTCCGGCGCAAGCCGTCCCGACAGGTGCTGTCCGGCGCTCAGCTTTTGACGCACCTGCGCTAACGGGTCGACGACGACGGTGTCTTTAGGGAATGCGGCTTTGTAGGTTTGGACCATGCTGGTACGCAAGACTTCCGCCTCGCGTTTCATCCGCAGCCAGTCGACATTCAAGCCGATAACGTTTACAGCAAGCAAAGCAACGGCCAAGGCAACAGGCCAGCGCCAGCGCGACCAATCGAATTGCGGACCGGAGGCGGCGCTCAGTCCCGTCATCAGGTCGACTGTTACCTTATCGCTTGCCCCTATCCAGCGCGGCCAGTTGTCGGCGTGCAAGGTAATTCTTTCTTCTAGAGCGGGAGCGATATGCAGGGATTCCTGATAATCGCGTACCCGCGCCTGCGGAACATACAGAAAGATCGCACCGTGCGGCACCATCAGCGACAGCGATTGCATTACTTCGAAGGCAGCCGATTCCGGTTGGTCGGCCACGATAGACAAACCTATTCCTTCATGCTCGGACAGGCGCACGGCGACATCGATATCGGCGCCATGCTCGGCCACTGCGGCGCTGGCCGCATCATGCTGATGCGGCAGACACAGTTGCGCGGGGAGCGCTGAAATGCGACGCGCCCCCATGGTGACAAAGGTTTTTGCAAGCAACTCGAGCCAGTTGCGCTGTACGACCGCAACGGTACGGGTATCGCTGCGCGAACTGTCGGCGACCACGACACATTCTTCCGGATCGCTCATCAACTGGTCTTCGACCAGATTGGGCAAGGCTGTCTTCAATCGTGCCGGCGACAAGGGCGGCACCTTCACGCGCAACAATGTCACATCGCCGGGCGCCAGCAGCAACACCACGCGTTGCGCCTTGCGCACCAGTTCGCCCATGTCCGGCAAGGCCGTCATGCCTTCACGCTCGAGCGCGCCGCCTGAAGTGGCCAGCGCATATTCGCAATACAGTGGCATGCCGGCTTGCAAGCTTTCCGCAACGGCATGCGATGGGAGGCGGATATACAGTGTGCTCAAGATGTCGTGTTCTTTCTTTTTAGAATTCGCGGATCCAGATGACACTGGACCTACCTGGCGCGGGGCGATGAATCAGTGCCTGCATTTCCATTCCAGCACGATTGAGGCGGACCTTACCATGTACCAGAAAATACTTTGTTCCAAGAGTGGCGTCACTACCAAGCGTATCCCTGATCTGCATGCGAACACCGAAATCGCTTACGGTGGAGAAAGACATGTTTCTCCGCTTGCTGACAATTTCACGGGCATCTGCAAGCGTCAGTGTAGCAATTCTGGCATAGAGAACTTCGGCCGGCGCGGTCTGCACATTCAGCGCCGTTACTTCGGGCAGCACAATGACAAACGGTTTGAGTTTGTCGAGTACTTCGGGAGTGATCGCGGGTATGGCCAGCAAGTCGTCCGCCTGGTTCAGTTCGAGCACCTGCTGACCGGGATTTTTAATCCCTTCAATTTCTTTGTTTTGTGTTGATGCAATGAATGCCATCGTGGCCTGTGCAAGCGATGGATTAAGTTGCAGCGCGCTCAACAGGCGTCCAAAGGCGAGCAATTCCGTTTGCTGTTTCGTTGCGTCGGCCTGTGTCAGATTCTTCAGATTAAATCTGCCTTGAGCGTCTTCAATACCACCCGATAGAACAGCATCCGGTACATCGGTATCGGCACGACCATTTTCAACATAGTCATCGAGCCGTGTTTCGGCCAGCGGCACTGCCCACGGATCGTCCAGACTATCGCTGTTCGGCGTACGGTCAGCGGCGGTAAGAATCAAACGTGCATAGTCAACGGCGCCACGCAATATCCATTGCTTCTGCAATTGCAGGCGCTGGTTCTCGATCGAGCGTACCTGCACCTGCTGCTGCCAGAACAGGCTGGCAACGATGGTAATGGCAAGCGTGGTCAGCAGCAGTGCTGTAATGACCGCGACGCCTTGCTGCCGGAGATTTGGCCGCAGGGTCATACCGATGCTCCCAGCAGAAACACCTTGATCAGCCCGGTCGCCCGGTCGCGCAGTTGCAGCGTCACTTCCAAGCCTGTCGGCTGATCCTGCGGATTGGATGGCGGGGCGACACCACCACCACCACCACCACCACCACCGCCGGACAGCATATTCGTATTCTCGGTTGCCGCACGCCATCCACCATTTGGGGCATAAAGACGCACCGGCATTGCCACCACATCAGTCGTGAGATTGACCACCGCCGCCGCATCAGTATCCGCGATCATCGCCCGCCATGCCGCATCAAGTTCCACCAGATTGCGGGTGGCGACCGATTCCTTGCGGATCAATATGCCGTCACGAATCCGATAGGCGACGACCTGTACCCGCGACGGCTGATTCTCGGCAAACACGCTGCGCACCAGCGTGATCCGGCCGGCTTGTGACGACAGGATTGGACGGTTGCCGATGTTCTTCGCGACGGCGATATTGCCAAGATCGCTCTGCATCTGCGCAAACGCCAGCTGCATGCCGCGCGTCTGTTCCAGATCGGCATTGAGCGACAGGCGCGCACGCACGATGCCATCCAGGCCGCGCCAGCCGAGCACGGCGACGACCGCCAGTATCGTGATGGCAACCAGCAGTTCGATCAGGGTAAAGCCGCGTCGTTTGTTCATCGCGTCCTCGACGGGTCGGGCACGATTTGCGCGAGCTTGATCAGGCGGCGCTGGTTATTGTCGGCATCCAGTACGCTGACTTCGACGCGGCGGAAATACGGATTCGGCGTCGCCAGCACTTCTTCTTCACATATCAGCCGCAGGCCGCCTTGCGGGCAATCCTTGCTGCGCTTGCCGAAGGCTGGATACTCGCGCGTGAGCCGGATCTCGGCCAGCCGGTTTTCCGCCGACCAGGTCGCCATCATCGATGCGCGCAGACCGGAGCTGTTTTGTGTCAGGCTGCCTACTGCACGCAAGCTCGCGCCAAGCGCGGTACCGACCACGACCAGCGCCACCAGCACTTCAAGCAGGGTAAATCCGCGGGCGGGATATGAGGTGCGCATGCTATTCGACCGTGAAGTGGCCGACCCCGTCGGCACGGATCGCGACGCTGACTTCGCCCGATGCCAGCGTCAGCACGAAAGGTTTGTCGACCGGTTCGCGGCCGAACACAATGCGCAAGGTTGGTGCATTGGCATCGATGGAAGGCGCAATCGACAGGACTATCGGCGCGCGCGCAAACTCGCGCTCGCGCAGCAGGTCATCCTGCCCGAGCGGCTGCCATTCCTTTTCTTCGCGGATCAGGAAACGGTAGCGGGTATTGTCTGCCTCGAAGGCGATAGGACGATTGCGCACGATTGCTTCATCGCGCGCCAGCTGCAGCAGCAGTGCGATGCGCTGCGCTTCGTTCTGCAACGCCTGGCGTTCGCCCGGCATCGCGTTGAACGCCACCATGCCCAGCAACAGGCCGGCGATGACCAGCACCACCAGCAGTTCGAGCAGGGTGAAGCCGCGTGCATCAACACGCGGCGCAAAACGCTTCATGGGTATGGAAAAAGGGTGACTCAAAGATCCCACGAACCGACGTCTGCGTCATTGCCGTTTCCGCCGGGTTGTCCGTCGGCTCCAAAGGAAAACACGTCGATCTCGCCCTTGACTCCGGGCGAAAGGAATTGATAGGCATTACCCCACGGATCCTTGGGAAGCTTGTCGACATAACCACCGCTCTTCCAGCCATTGGCGGCCGGTCCGCTGGTCGGTTTGGCGATCAGCGACTGCAGGCCCTGTTCGGTCGATGGATAACGCTGATTATCCAGCTTATAGAGCTTGAGCGCGGACATCAAGGTAGCAATGTCCTGGCGGGCGGCAGTGATGCGCGCATCGTCGGCGCGTCCCATCAGCTTGGGAACGGCCAGTGCGGCAAGAATGCCCATGATGACGACGACCACCATGATTTCGATCAGGGTAAAGCCACGGTTGACTGCGCGCGCCATGGCGTGGCGTGAAGCGGAGAGTTGGTTTCTTGACATAGAATTGCTTTAAATGAATGACAAACAAATCACTAGTATAAGGCCGAAGTATGCCAGCACTCGCAGACGGCATCATTGCTATTCAGCAAGCACCGTTGCCTTGACGATATGAGCGATCCGAAATGACCTTGGCTGGCAGGGAATGCCGGCTTGAATGAAAGAGCCTTGGACAAGCCATGCACCTTGTCATTTGCCCAAGATGTTCCGGGCCTGGCTCGCATACTCAGCGATGGAACGCGGCACAATGCCTGTGCCGCGCCCTGTCTGACTTGAGTTTGCTCAAATAGTTTGCCGCAAAAGCCGCTTGATACAAAAAAACATGCGGCCCGGGCAGATTACTTAGGAACGTGCACGAAATAATTTCCCGATTTTGTTCACGTCCGACGGGCGCGCTGCAGCGTTGCTCGGCGTCGCCATAGCTCGCTATGACTCCTTCTCGCGCCTTGCAGCGCATCCCGTCGGACGCGTCCAAATCGGTAACTTATTCCGTACACATTCCTTAGGGGCAGTTTCCAATGATGTAATAACCGGCCGAGGTTTGTGCCAGCGTTGAGGTATAGAAGGTATTGTTCAAGCCCATGTTCTGGTTCGAACCCTTGGCCAACGCATAACCGCCGCTGTTGTACGCACGGCCTGCCTGCACATGCGCATAGTTGCTGGACGTCGCTGCGGTGCAGACGAATGTGGATTTCGTTGTTGCATTGACACTGGCCGACAAGGCACTTTCGCGGCCGGAGCTGGTGGCCGACACTGCATAGCTGTAGGTAGTGCTGGCGGCAAGGCCGCTATCGGTATAGCTGGTTGCCGCGACCGGGCTGGCAGTGACCTTGACGCCATTGCGGTACACGTTATAGCCGGCCGCGCCACTGCTGGTGCTCCATGACAGAGATGCCGAACTTGCCGTCGTTGCCGTAACGGCCAGACCGGTCGGCGTCGCCAGCGGCGGCGGGTTGCCGGTGGTGCTGGCGCTGACCGGATCCGATTCCGGGCCGGCGGCACCGGTCGAGGTGACAGCCTTTACCGTATAGGTATAGCTGGTGCCCGACAGCAGGCCGCTATCGGTATAACTTGTGCCGGTCACCGTGCTGCCATTGACCTTGGTTCCCATGCGGTAGACGTTGTAGCCGGCCGCACCGGATACCGCATTCCATTGCAAAGAAATCGCGCTGTCGGTAGCGCCGGTCGCCACCAGACCGGTCGGTTTCGGCAGTGGCACGAAGCCGCTTGCTACCTTGTCTACCATGCCTTTGATCGCGACCATCTGACGGCCGCTCTTCTTTGCATAGTTGGGGTCGTCATAACCCCACCAGTCCCAGCAGCCGTTCGGATTGCCGGTGCTGCTAGGCGCGGTCTGCGGATACAGCACAATGATGTTGTTGGTGTCGGCCCATTTGTTATGCCCGGTGTTGCGGTAATACTTGTCCTGAATCTTAGTCGGGTCCTGCTGGCAGCCATGCAGCGCCACGTGCACGCGGCATACCTGGTTGCTGCCGCAGCTGGCCGGCACATAGGCCCAGCCGGTGTTGGCCATGCCATGTGAAGTCGGGCTGGAAATGAAATCGGTCTGATTGAATTCAATGAAACTACCGCCCAGCGTGCCCGTGTTCTTTGCATTCAATGGGCCGTATATCCATTTGAGGATGTCACCTGCGAGATCGACATTGCAGTTGTTGATATAGGGGCTGGCCTTCAGGCTGCAGCTGCTGCCGAAGTAATCGGTGACCATCGCATGTTCGGACGCGACATTGTTCCTGTAAAACAGGTTCGTGCTGTTGACATAGTTCGCGTAGTAATTCTGGGCTTCGTTCATCACCAGCTGTTTGACAGTGCTGTCGATGGTGCCGGAATACAGGTAGACCTTGGAATTCGTCAGGTTGCTGGTTGCATCGATCACGCCTTGGCTGGCCCAGTTGTTGGTGGTCGAAATCAGCGTCGAGGTCGCCGGCTTGCTGCTGCTGGTTGCCGCCATGCAGGGGCCGGTCGCGTTACCCAGAGTGCCTTGCGCGCAATAGAACGGACCGCCGGCGACAATGCCCGCACCGGCCTTGAAAGTGGCCGAGTACGCGACATGCAGCTGCGCCGCCATGAAGCCGCCCGACGACAGGCCTGATACCGAGCTTTGGCTGATGTCGACGTTATAGGCTGGAAGGGTGATGGCAGCCTGCGCCGCCACGGTAGAAACTAAACCAAGTACTGACAGAATTGCGCGCGCGCCAGTGGAGCGGCGGCGACCATACGGAATGGAACCGACCATGCGTTATCTCCTGATTGTTTTTTAAGGTTCGTTTTTTCCGCATAGCTGGCCCTATGCGTGCGCAGAACTCTTTACGGCAGAAGTTCTGCAGGCAAGGCAATCTTATGAATTAATACTAAAAGCGCAATATCCCTGGTAGTTTTACCGTACCGCTCGAACACAAGCGTGATAACCGACAGTCAACGCTGCATTGCAGCAGACAGTCAACGGCGGTTTCGCGGAGACGATGAAATCATGGTGCGATTTCTACGTCGAAACAATGGAACAAAGCAGGCATTGATGCAGTCTTGATAACATAGTGAACACGTATCCGGAGACCATCCATGTCCCTGCCCCATCCCGACCCTGGCGAGCTCATCGATATCCGTCCGCTTGGCGACAAGTTGACCGAGTCGGCATCGATTGCACTGATGCGCACTGATGACTTTGAAGTCATGCGCCTGATCCTGCCGAAAGGCAAGGCGATTCCTGAACATGAGATCGAAGGTGAATTTACGCTGCAATGCCTGGAAGGATCGGTGGAAGTACGGGCACGGGGCAAGGCGCAAACCGTCAGCGCGGGACAGCTGATTTATTTGCAGGGCAAGACCCCGTATGCGATCAATGCGCTCGACAATGCATCGGTCTTGATGACGATGCTGCGCAAGGGCGACGACAGCAAGAACGGGCGCTAAGCGCTTGAAGCGATCGGATTACTGGCACCTGTCTGCCGTTTGTTATGCCGCTTCGTCGCGCGGATCGCGCGCCAACAGCCGCTGTACCATTTCGCGCGGCGAATCGCCGTCGAACAATACCGCCGCCACCGCATTGCTGATCGGCATGTCGACCTGATATTCGGCCGCCAGCGCGCGTACCGCCTGCGCGCAACGTACGCCTTCCGCGACGTGTCCAAGCTCGGCGACGATGGTATCGAGTCGTTTGCCTTCGGCCAGTCCCAATCCCACCTTGCGGTTGCGCGACAGGTCGCCGGTACAGGTCAGGATCAGGTCGCCGACACCGGCCAGTCCCATGAAGGTTTCCGCGCGTCCGCCAAGCGCAACGCCCAGGCGCGTGATTTCCGCCAGCCCGCGCGTAATCAATGCCGCGCGAGCATTGAGTCCCAGGCCGAGGCCGTCGGTCACCCCGGTCGCGATGGCCAGAATATTTTTAACTGCTCCGCCCACTTCCACACCGACCAGATCGTCGGTTGAATACACGCGGATGGAGCGGCCATGTACCGCATTGACCACCGCTTCGCGCAAGGCCGGGATTTCGGAAGCGATCGTGAGCGCGCACGGCATGCCGCGCGCGACTTCCTGCGCAAACGAGGGACCCGACAACGCGCCGTGCGCGATATCGCGACCGAGGACTTCGCGCACCACCTGATGCGGCAACAGCCGGGTCTGCTCTTCGAATCCCTTGCACAGCCAGACGATATTGGGAAGGCGGTAGGCCTGCAGCCTCTGCGCGAGCGGCCGCAAGCCGGCCACTGCGGAAGCAATGATCAGCAGCGTGTCGTCGCGATCGGCGACATGCGCCGCGGCACGCTCGAAGTCGCCGGTGATGGTCAGGGTGCCGGGCAACATAAAACCGGGAAGATAGGCGGTGTTTTCACGCATTGCGGATGCATCCTGCATGAGGCCGGCATCGCGCCCCCACAAGACCACCTGATGATGATCGGCGAGTGCAATGGCAAGCGCCGTGCCCCAGGCACCGGCGCCGAATATGCTGATGTTCATGTTGTCGTTGCCTTGCGTGGGAAAAGTGGTGCGCCGGTGCCGGGCTTCACTCGCCCCACACCTCGGCGGCTTTGACAAAACCGGTCGGTCCGTCGCGATGCCTGACCTTGAGCCAGCCGGCGGGCGCGGTTTCCATCAGTTCGAGCAGGACGCCTTTATCGGCGGTGAACGCCACTGCGGCCCCGTCATCGGCCGCCTGGCGCACACGGGTACTGGCGGCACGCACGACCAGGTTGCGTCGCGTTACCAGCATCTTCGATTCCACCCATGACAGGTCGCCGGTCGCATCGCGGACCTTCGTCCAATCACCATAGGTGAGCACGACTTCCACCGGCATGCCGCGCGGCGCGACGAACATCTTCCGGCCTTTTGCGGACGGGGCGTCGTACAGCACTGCCGGGGCCGGACCGATGGATTTGTAATCGATGGCTTGCGCCATTCCCGCCATGCACAGCAGCGCGGCGGATGCCAGCAACAGACGCGCAGATTTCATGATGGACTCCCTGTTCTATTTTCGGCATGCGCTGGCGCCGCTGGAGTGCAGAAGCGCCAGCGCAGCCCGCCCGGCTCGGGCTCTATATTAGTGCTTTGCTGCCGTGCCGTCGGGCATGACCAGTCCGGAACCCTCCGGTTGCTGCTGTTGCTCGGCCATGGCCTGCAGGCGCTGCTGGTAGAACGCTTCGAAATTGATTTCGGCCAGATGCACGGGCGGGAATCCAGCGCGGGTGACCATATCAGCGATATTGGCGCGCAGGTAGGGATAAATGATGTTCGGGCAGCCGATGCCAAGCAGCGGGTCGAGCTGTTCGGGAGGGATGTTGGCGGCTTCGAAAATGCCGGCCTGCTTGCCTTCGACCAGGAATGCGACCTTGTCCTTGATCTTGGCAGTCACGGTGATGGTGACGGTCGATTCGAAGATGGTTTCCGCGAGCGCTTCGGCGCCGACATCGACGGCGACTTCAATATTCGGTGATTCCTGTTCCAGAAAGATGGCCGGCGAGTTCGGCTGCTCCAGCGACAGGTCCTTCAGGTAGACGCGCTGAATCTGGAAAATGGGCTGTTGATTTTGATCGGACATGGGCTGCTTTCATTGAGGATGAGAAGGAAAAAGGACGGCGAACCTGCCGTCCCTTCATTCGGATGCTGCGGATGATGCCGTATCAGGCGGCGGCAAGCAACTGCTCAAGCTTGCCGGCATGGTCGAGCGCGCTCAGATCGTCGAAACCGCCGACGTGGGTATCGCCGATATAGATCTGCGGTACGGTGCGGCGGCCGGTCTTTTGCATCATTTCTGCGCGATGCTCCGGTTGCAGATCGACACGGATCTTTTCGATAGTGTCGACGCCCTTGGCTTTGAGCAGGCGTTCTGCCATCACGCAATACGGGCAGATTCCAGTGCTGTACATTAAAACGCGTGCCGTCATAGATTTTTACTCCATTACTTCGCGGTTACGATGCGCAATCACTTGGCAACCGGCAGGCCCTGAGCCTGCCACGCCGAGATGCCGCCATCGAGGCTGAATGCCTCGTTGAAACCGGACTTCTTGAGCTGGGCGGCCGCTTTGGAAGACTGCACGCCGGCCTGGCAGACCGCGATCACGGCCTTGTTCTTCGATTTCTCGAGTTCGCCGATTCGATTCGACAATTCCTTGAACGGGATGTTCTTGGCGTCGCGCAGATGGCCTGCGGCAAACGCCGCCGGGTCGCGCACGTCGACGATCACGGCCTTACCCTGGTTGATCATTTGCGTCGCCTGCAAGGTGGTCACTTTGCTGCCGCGCCGTTGCAGGTTTGGCCATAGCAGGGCACCGCCGGAAACCAGGGCAATGCCGATCAGCCAGATGTTATCAATCAGAAATTTCACGCTACTCCTGTGTGTTCAATGGTTTTAAGCAATCCCAGCATTATAAAATAGAAGCCGATCCCGCATTTCGAATTGCAGTCAGTTCACCATTTCAACGACTTCCTACTTCTTCCCACTTCATTTCCCACCTAACTATGTACAAAATCGTTTTGATGCGCCACGGCGAATCCACGTGGAACCTGGAAAACCGCTTTACCGGCTGGACCGATGTCGACCTGACTGAAAAAGGCATCAATGAAGCACGCGAGGCCGGCAGGATCCTGCGCGAAGCCGGCTTCAGCTTCGACCTCGCCTATACCTCGGTGCTCAAGCGCGCCATCCGCACGCTGTGGCTGACGCTGGATGAAATGGACCTGATGTGGCTGCCGGTCGAGAACGACTGGCGTCTGAACGAGCGCCACTACGGCGCGCTGCAAGGCTTGAACAAGGCGGAAACCGCCGCCAAGTACGGCGACGAGCAGGTGCTGGTATGGCGCCGCAGCTATGACACGCCACCCAATCCGCTGGAGCCGAACGATTCCCGCACATCGTATAACGATCCGCGCTATGCCGGCCTGTCGAAGGAACAGATTCCGCTGACAGAATGCCTGAAAGACACCGTTGCCCGCGTCATGCCGGCCTGGGACGATTCGATCGCGCCCGCCATCCGCGCAGGCAAAAATATCATCATTTCCGCCCACGGCAACAGCTTGCGCGCCTTGATCAAAAGCCTGGACGGCATCAGCGACCAGGACATCGTCGGCCTCAACATTCCCAATGGCCAGCCGCTGGTATATGAACTGGACGCCGACCTGAAGCCGATCAAGAGCTACTACCTGGGCGACCAGGCAGCAATCGAAGCGGCCATGAAGGCGGTCGCCAGCCAGGGCAAGTCCAGGTAACACTCTGCCGCCCGCACCGTCATTCCAGCGCCTGATAGGAAATTTCTTGTACAAGCAGCATCCGCAGCATCTTTTGTTCTTGCCAAGAACGCTTGCCATCGCTGGAATCGCGTTCGCGCTGGCGGCAAGCAGCGCACACGCCGAAAAACTTACCGAACGTACCAAACAGAAACGCGCCGCAGAAGCCGAGCGCGCCGAGCTGCAGGAAAGGCTCAGCGCGCTCAAGCGCGACATCACCAAAACCGAAGCCGCCCGCAGCCATGCCGCCGATGCATTGGCCCAGGCGGAAGCGGCGATTTCCGAAGCCAACCGCGCTTTGCATGAACTGGCCGCCGACCAGCGCGATACGCAGGCGAAACTGGTCCGCCTGGCACAGGAGCACGACCGCCTGGCGAAAGCCATCGACTCCCAGCAACAACGCCTGTCCCGGCTGCTGCGCGACCAGTATGTCGCCGGCAAGGAAGACCGGATCAAGCTGCTGCTATCGGGCGACAATCCCAATCGCATCAACCGCGAACTGCAATACATGGGCTATGTGTCGCAGGCGCAGGCCAGGCTGATCGACTCGCTGCGCGCCAACATGGCCGCCATCGACAGTAACAAGGCGGCGACCCAGGAAGCCAAGGACGAGCTTGATGAAATCGCAAGCGAAGAGCGCGAACAGAAAGCCCAACTGGAACAGGAAAAAGCGCGACGCGGCACCTTGCTGGTCCAGTTGTCCGGCAAGCTCGCCAGCCAGCGTCAGGAAGCGGGCAATATCGAACGCGACGAGCAACGCCTCGCTGGCCTGGTAGACAAACTCGCAAGATTGATCGAAGAGCAACGAAAGGCGGAGGCAGCCGCCCAGGAAAAGCGCCGGCAGGAACAATTGGCGCGCGCCAAGGCGAAAAAAGAAGCCGAGACGAACGCGAAAATGAGTTCCGTCAAGACGCCGAAGCCCAATCCTGATGCAATTGACAATGATGAGCCGCCGCCGAAATTGGTGGCGCGAAATGAACTCACGCCGGAACCCGCCGTCCAAGACGTTGGCGCCGGGCGTGCGTTCAGCAGCCTGCGCGGGCAGTTGCGGTTGCCGGTAAAGGGGGATCTCGTTGCAAAATTCGGCGGCAAGCGCGGCGATGGACCAAGCTGGAAAGGCTTGTTCATCCGTACCGCCGAAGGCGCCGACATCAAGGCAGTCGCCGGCGGGCAAGTGGTGTTTGCCGAATGGCTGCGCGGATTTGGCAATCTGATCATCATTGACCATGGCGGCCAGTACATGACAGTCTACGGCAACAATCAGGCGGTCCTCAAACGGGCCGGTGACATGGTGAAAACCGGGGACACCATCGCCAGCGCGGGCAATAGCGGCGGCAACGAACAATCGGGTTTATACTTTGAAATGCGGCATCAAGGCCGCGCCATCGACCCATCCGGGTGGATTACTTTTAGGTGACACATGAGCAGCAAACTGAAGAACTTCGGCCTAATCGGTTTAGGCGTAGTGGCAGGCATCGCAGGATCGATGCAATTCGAGGCAAGCGCGCAAAAGAGCGGCTCGCCTTTGCCGCTGGAAGAGTTGCGCACGCTGTCCGAGGTGTTCGGCCTGATCAAGACCGATTACGTCGAAGCGGTCGAAGACAAGAAGCTGCTGACCGAAGCAATCTCGGGCATGGTCGCCTCGCTTGATCCGCACTCCGCCTATCTGGACAAGAAGGCATTCAAGGAGCTGCGCGAAGGCACGCAGGGCAAGTTCGTCGGACTAGGCATCGAAGTCGGCATGGAAGACGGCTACGTCAAGGTCATCTCGCCGATCGAGGATTCGCCGGCATTCAAGGCGGGCATCAAGGCCGGCGACCTGATCACACGCCTCGACTCCACGCCGGTCAAGGGCCTGACGCTTGATGAAGCGGTCAAGCGCATGCGCGGCGAACCAAATACCAAGATCACGCTGACCATCGCCCGCAAGGACGAGGACAAGCCCGTCATCATCAGCATCGTGCGCCAGGAAATCCGCGTACAAAGCGTGAAATCGAAAGTGATCGAACCCGGCTATGCATGGCTGCGCGTGGCGCAGTTCCAGGAGCCGACGGTCGATGATATGGCAAAGAAAATCAACGCGATCTATGCGCAGGAACCCAACCTGAAAGGCCTGGTGCTGGATCTGCGCAATGACCCGGGCGGCGTACTGCCGGGCGCCATTGGCGTGTCGGCCGCCTTCCTGCCCAAGGATGTCGCGATCGTCTCGACCAACGGTCAGCTGCCGGATTCAAAGCAAACCTACTATGCGCGCCGCGATGCCTATACCTCGTCGCGCATTTCATCGAGCGATCCGCTGGCCAAGCTGCCGGAAGCGATCAAGAAGGTGCCGATGGTCGTGCTGGTCAACACCGGTTCCGCCTCCGCATCCGAAATCGTGGCCGGCGCGCTGCAGGATTACAAGCGCGCCACCATCATGGGTACGCAAACCTTCGGCAAGGGTTCGGTGCAGACCATTCGCCAATTGTCGGCCGACACTGCGATCAAGCTGACCACCGCGCGCTATTACACACCGAATGGCCGTGCGATCCAGGCCAAGGGTATCGTGCCTGACTTGCTGGTCGATGAAACCGCCGATGGCGACGGCATGAACGGCCTGCGTCTGCGCGAAGCCGACCTGACCAAGCACCTGTTGAACGACAAGGACAAGGACGAAGCCGCCCGCAAGCTGGACGCACTGGAAGAAGAACAACGCCTCGCCGCGCTGGAGAAAAAACGCAAGCCGCTCGAATTCGGCGGCAAGGAAGATTTCCAGCTGGCCCAGGCGCTGAATCATCTGAAAGGTTTGCCGGTGCAATTGTCGAAGTCGGCGAAGGTGGAAAGCAAGAAGGAAAACACCATCAATGACGAGAAGAAGAACGGTAATGGCAACGAAAATGGGAACAGCGATAAAAAATAAGCCGGTTCCGCACAACAAAAAGTAGTACAAAGGGCCGCAGCGATGCGGCCCTTTGCTTTGATTCACCTATTTTTAATGATTCACCTATTGTTAATTCATGTGTATGCCATGCGCGGCGGAGGATGCATGCAGGATATCGTCCTTGCCTGCAACAACAAGCCGCCTGCTTTATAACCAAAGCACATACCTCTTATTCCAAAAATGAAGAGGACAAGGGCCATATGCTGCAGTAGGATGATGACTGTCTCCTCCAACTCTCCTTGAATTGGATTCAACCCGCAAGCTGCAAAGCCTGCGGGTTTTTTTTCGTGCTTGCATCAGCGCGACCATCAATACTGACGGTCATATATCGGAACATGCTGGAAATGCTAAGCTAATGCGTCCGTGCAGCCATCCGTCCCCACACTGTTTGAAGAGCCAGCCACATCCATGAACGACCAACAGCTCCTGCGCTATTCGCGCCATATTCTCCTTGATGAAATCGGCATAGAAGGCCAGGAAAGGCTGCTTGCGGCGCATGCGCTGGTCATCGGCGCGGGCGGACTCGGATCGCCCGCTGCCTATTACCTGGCGTCGGCAGGCATAGGCAAGATCACCCTGGTCGACAATGACACGGTCGACCTCACTAACCTGCAACGCCAGATCCTGCATACCACGGATCGCGTCGGACAGCCGAAGGTCGAGTCCGGCAAGCAGGCACTGTCGCAAATCAATCCCGAAGTCGAGGTCGTGGCGCTGGCCGAACGCGCTGATGAGGACCGGCTCGCCTCCCTGGTGCGGCAAGCCAGCGTAGTGCTCGATTGCAGCGATAACTTCGCCACGCGCCACGCAGTCAACCGCGCTTGCGTCGAGCACAAGGTGCCGCTGGTATCCGGGGCGGCAATCCGTTTCGACGGTCAGGTGTCGGTATTCGATACGCGCCATGCGGACGCACCCTGCTATGCCTGCCTGTTCCCGCCCGAGCAGCAGTATGAGGAAGTATTGTGCTCGACCATGGGCGTGTTCGCGCCGCTGGTCGGCATCATCGGCACCATGCAGGCGGCCGAAGCGCTGAAGCTGGTGGCCGGCGTAGGCGAATCGCTGGCAGGACGCCTGCTGTTGCTGGATGCACGCAATATGGAGTGGACCAGCATTCGCATCGCACACAATGCCGTGTGTCCGGTCTGCGCGCATACGAAAGAGTGACCGGTCCGCGCGAGACCGAGTGCGTTTTCAGTCGAACGCCATCAGCGCGCGCATCGAGCAATCATTGACCTGACGTCCGAAAAACGTCAGTACCGCGCGCTGCAGATGCGCATCATCGAATGCGGCAGCACGGGTATCCGACTCCGATGCATTCATCGCATCGACCATCGCCGTATAGTTCTGATAGATGTGGAAATGCCGTTGCTCGGTCTGGCTGATCTGCCGCAGCGACATGACCGAGTTAGATGTTGCAGTCGATTCGGTGCCGGCGTTATCGGTGCGTTGTGCAACCGGATTGGAAAGCGGCCGCGACTGTCTGGCATTGCGCGTTTCGCCAACCGCGTCTCCGCACCCGGCAAGTGGCAGTGCGAGCAGTGCCATCGTTAGCACCTCTGCAAGCCGCCTGAGCTTGAGCTTGAACATGTGTATCTCCCTTGGCGTGATTATTTTGCTTTTCGCGCAAGGCTTCTTTGGTCTGTATCAACCGGCATACATCCTTCGACCGTTTGCTTGTCGACGCGCAACCGAATGCCAATCGCGCCCATCATTCCGGACCACAGCAGCGATGGAATGCGGGTGCTACAATCGATCGGGCGTTCTATTTCCCTCGCGCATTGCGCCCTCTTCATGTCTGCAACCGACCTTGCCAAACTGGTATTCCTTTCTGCAATCTGGGGCGGGTCGTTCATCTTTCTGCGCATTGCTGTTCCCGAGACCGGGCCGCTACTGACCGCGACCTTGCGTACCGGCCTGGCTGGACTTGCCCTCCTCGTTTTTGCGCATCTCACCAGTGTGCCGATGAACTGGCGCAGCAACCTCAAGCCGTTCGCGATTGTCGGATTGTTCGCAGGCGTGATTCCATTTTCCTGTTTTTCATTTGCCGCGCTGTTTCTCCCTGCCGCGCATTCCGCCGTGCTGAATGCGACCGCTCCCTTGTTTGGCGCAGTCTTTTCCGTCATCTGGCTATCGGAGCGGATGACCGCGCAAAAACTCGCGGGCTTGCTGCTCGGCGTGATCGGCGTGGGCATCCTGGTCGGCATCGGTACCGTCGCGATGACGCCATCGACACTGCTGGCGATCGCGGCCTGCCTGGTGTCGGCCGCCTCCTATGCGCTGTCGAGCATCATCGTGCAGAAAACCGGCAAGCCCGGCGGCATTCATCCGATCGCCATGGCGACTGGTTCGCTCGCGCTGGGCGGGCTGATGATGTTGCCGTCCGTGCCGTTTTCACTGCCGCCTGCGATGCCATCCGGCACCGCCCTTGCCTGTATCGCAGCGATGTCCCTGCTCTCTTCCGGACTGGCGCAAGCCTTGTTCATTCCTCTTATCGTCAAGGTCGGGCCGACGCGCGCAATGTGCGTTTCATTCCTGATTCCATTGTTCAGCATGCTGTGGGCATTCGTGTTTCTGCATGAATCGGTCGGCCTGTCGACGCTGGTGGGCGGCGTCATCGTGCTGATCGCGATGGGCCTGGTGCTGACTACATCGCGATCGCATCAATGAGCGACCATAGCCTCGCCCTGCGCCGCCCGCTGCTGACAGCGCTCGGCATTTCATTGGGAGCGGCCATTTCACTCGGTCTGTCGCGCTTTTCGTATGCGTTGCTATTGCCGCCGATGCGCGCCGACCTCGCCTGGACCTATCTGCTGGCCGGCGCGATGAATACCGCCAATGCCTTCGGTTACTTTATCGGCGCCCTGATCACGCCGGCCTTGATGCGGCGGTTCGGCGCGCAGCCGGCACTGATCGGCGGCGCGGTACTGACCGCCTTGTTCATGCTGTTGTCCGGCTTCGTGACCGAAGCCGCGATGCTGCTGGGCCAGCGCGTGCTGGCGGGGATTGCCAGTGCCTTCATCTTCATCGCGGGCGGTGTATTGGCGGCCCGGCTCGGCGCCATGCATCCGCAGCGCGCCGGTTTTCTGATCGGACTGTATTACGGCGGTACCGGCTTCGGCATAGCGGCCGCGGCCCTGCTCGTGCCGGCGGCAATCGACGCCGCTGCGGGGAATGGCGCACCACATGCCTGGCAGTGGGCATGGTTCGCGCTGGGCGGACTATGCCTGGCGATGACCTTGGCAATGGCACTGCCGGCGCGCAGCATCGACGGCTCGACCGCCAATGCCGGTGCGCGCGGACACTTCAAGGTGCGCGCCTTCGGGTTCGGCCTTGCCGGCTACTTCATGTTCGGTGTCGGTTACATCGGCTACATGACCTTCGTGATTGCGCTGCTGAAGGAACAAGGCATGCAGCAATCGGTGATCACGGTGTTTTACGCATCGCTCGGCATCGCGGTAATCGCGTCCTCGCGCATCTGGGCCGGCATGCTGGATCGCTTCAAGGGCGGGCAATCGCTGGCGATCCTGAATGCCTTGTTGGCGGTGGCGACGCTGCTGCCGGTATTGTCGTCGACCCCCGTCGCGGTGTTTGCGTCGGGCATCCTGTTCGGCGCGGTATTTCTGTCGGTCGTGGCATCGACCACGGCGCTGGTGCGGCACAATCTCGCGCCGCATGCATGGTCGTCGGGAATCAGCGGTTTTACCACCGTATTTGCGTTCGGCCAGATTGTCGGTCCGACTGTCGTCGGCTGGATATCCGATGCGGCGGGCGGCTTGCAGCGCGGCCTGGTGTTTTCCGCGATTGCCTTGCTGGTGGGCGCATTGCTCGCATCGCGCCAGCGCGCGTTGCCTGCGGACGACCATCGACAACCGCGCTGATTACCATGTCCGAATCCGGCCAGCCGTGCGTGCGTGCGTGCACTATGCTGACGACTATTGCACCACGGAGTTGTCATGCGTAGCATCGATCTAATTCGTTTGTTTGTACTCGCCGCCATCTGGGGCGCATCCTTTCTGTTCCTGCGTATCGTCGCACCGGTACTGGGCGCGGTCTGGACGGCCGAGGTACGCGTGGCGCTGGCTGGCATCGCGATGCTGCTGTTCATCGCGGCAACCGGGCGGCGCATGCATTTCCGCGCCAACTGGAAGCCGTTTATCGTCCTTGGCACACTCAATTCGGCGCTGCCCTTTGCCTTGTTTTCCTATGCTGCGCTGACCTTGCCCGCAGGATATTCCGCCATCCTCAATGCCACCAGTCCGTTGTGGGGTGCACTGGTCGGTGCGGCTGTACTGGGAGAGCGACTTACGGCACGCAAGCTGAGCGGGCTGATCATCGGCGTTGCCGGTGTCGCTTTCCTTGTGCGCCTTGGGCCGGTCGCATTCACCACTGATGTCGCGATGGCAGCGCTGGCATGCATTGCTGCGGCGCTGTGCTACGGACTCGCGGGTGCGTATTCCAAGAAAGCGTCAGCTGCCATTGCGCCGCCGTTGATGGCAACCGGGTCGCAATTGGGCGCAGCGCTGGTACTGCTACCCTTTCTGCCGCTGTCGCCGATACGCGCCGAGCTCACGCCCTTCATTGCACTGATTGCCGCCTTATTGGCATTGCTATGCAGCGCCGTCGCCTATTTCATTTATTTTCGTTTGATTGCCGACCTGGGGCCGACCAAAGCGCTGACGGTGACTTTCCTGATCCCGCTGTTTGCCTTGGGCTGGGGAGCGCTCTTCTTGCAGGAAGCAATCAGCGTCAACACGCTGATCGGCTGCGCACTGGTGGTGCTGGCTACCTGGCTGGTGGTATTCCAGCCCGCACCGCTCGTGATCTCAGTCCCGGAGCAAGGACGCCGGTAAAGCGCCGCGCAAGGCATTGCAAACGACAAGCTCATCGGCACGGAGCAGATCGTCTATTGTCACCACCTGCTCGGTTGCATGCCAGTCGGAATCGGACAACAGGACCGAACGCATGACCCCGGGCAGCAGGCCGCAATGCAATGGCGGCGTGACCCAGCGTCCGTCGAGGCGCACAAAGACATTGCTGCGTCCGCCTTCGGTCAATTCGCCCTTTTCATTAAAGAACAGCATGTCGAACGCGCCCCGCGTTTCTGCGTAGCGCCATGCGGCGTCATAGCGTTCCCGCACGGTCGTCTTGTGGCGCAGGAAGAGTTCGCGCGAATCGGTCGCTTGCGTCGCGAGTACTACCTGTACGCGCGGCGGCAAGTCGGTCAGTACGGCACTTTGCACACGGCATTGTCCATCCGGCGTCAGCCCAAGCCGCACCCGGCACGCGATATCGGATGGTAAGGCGTCACAGGCTTGCCGCAGCGCCGCACGCACTGCATCTTCATTCCATGCAAAACCGAAATAGATCGCTGAAGCACGCAGGCGCTGCAAATGCAAAGTCAGATGACGACATCCACCGTCGCGCGTGGCATACATCGTTTCAAACAATTCGAAGTCGTTCGACAGCCCCGTGAGAAAACCTGCTTTCAGCTGGCACTCGGCGAATTCCTCTGCGGCCCGGCTGTCGTACACGATGCCGGCCCCTACGCCCATTTCGCCCTTGCGCGTTGCGCCGTCGTCTTGCGCTTGCAGCACAAGGGTACGGATCGGGACCGACAGGCAAAAGTTACCGACCGCAGTGCCTGGTTCCGGCGCGTCGAACCAGCCGATCGCGCCGGTATAGATGCCGCGCGCATCGTCTTCCAGTTCGCGGATGATTTGCATGGTGCGCCGCTTGGGTGCGCCGGTAATCGAGCCGCAGGGATACAGCGCAGTCAGCACCTCGCACAGGTCCGCATCCTTGCGCAGTTCCGCCTGTATCGTTGATGTCATCTGCAGCACGCTGCTGAAGCGGTCAACGCTGAACAGCTTGGGAACGCGCACGCTGCCCGGCGTCGCCACACGGCCAAGATCGTTGCGCAGCAGGTCGACAATCATCAGGTTCTCGGCGCGGTTTTTCTCATCGGATGCGAGGGCAACCGAACGGCTGGCATCGATGCCGTCATCGCCGCTCGCCGGTGCTGTTCCCTTCATCGGCCGCGCGGTGAGCATTCCATTGTCGTGGCGGACGAACAGTTCGGGCGATAGCGACAGGATCGCTTCGCCATCCGGCATCGCGATCAGTGCCCCGTAGGGAACCGGTTGGCGCAGGCGCAGCCGGCGGTACAAGGCAAGCGGAGAACCGAAAGCGTCGAAACGCAGGCGATACGTGTAGTTGGTCTGGTAAGTATCGCCGGCTTCGATGTAGGCGCGGATCGCATCGATTGCTTGTGCAAAACGGGGCTGATCGACGCTCGCCTGAATCGCCGCAACGCCGGCGGGCGTGTTGGATTGCGCCGCATGCTCCTGTTCTTCCAGCCAGCGCCCAACCTCTTGCGAAGAAAGTCGCTGGCAACGTTTGAACAAGAGTATGTGCGCCAGTTCGGCTTGGCCGGTACGCGCCGGGATGCGATGCAGTTCAGCGCCGAGTTCATAGCTGAACACGCAGACTGCATGCAAACCTTGACCGAGCGATGCTTGCAGTCGTTCTACGAGGTCCGGCAGTCCCGCCGCATCGCGGCAGGACAGGGTGGCAACATAATCGGTATAAAGACGCGAACGCGGATCGTGCGCGTCGGCATCGCAGTCATCGAGCAGCGCAAAGCATGCTGCATCATTGCAGGAAGAAACCACGGCAGTATCAATCAATAGCGGGCGCCAAATCGGGTATTGTAAAGCGAAGCATGATTGCCGGCCGCAATGTCAGCTACCCTTCTTCGACAGATAGATACCCCACAACAAGAGTGCCCCGCCCGCCATCTGGACTGGCCCGATCGCTTCCTGAAAAATCAGCCAGGCTGCGATCGCGGCAGTCAACGGCTGGATCAGCAGGCTGACCGAGGACAAGGATGCAGGCAGGTGCGCCAGCGCATACGCGATCACGGTTTGTCCGCCGATCTGCGCGATGACGGCCAGGGCCAGCAACGGGAGCCAGCCGACAAGCTGGGCGGGAATGAAATCGCCCGGTGCCGCCAGCGCAAACGGCAATAGCGCAAGACCGGTGATCGTGGTGCTCCATGCCATCAGGCGCGCGGTCGAGTAATCGCTGCGCGCATCCTTGACCACCAACTGATACGCTGCATAGAAGATCGCGCTTGCCAGGCCGAGCGCGTCGCCCATCAGTTTGTTGCCGCTCTGTTCCACTCCCGAGGCATTCGGACCGACCAGCATGATCGCGCCGACTAGCGCGAACAGCATGCCCACGATGAAGATGCGCGCGAAGCGCGCCTTATAGGCAATCCACATCCACAAGGCAATGAAGATCGGGGCGAAATTCGACAGCAGCGTCGCATTGGCCACCGTGGTGTAATGCAGCGACAGATGCCAAAGCCCCATGTCGGCGGCGAAGTAGATACCGGCCAGCACCAGCGAGCGCGCAAAGTCGGTACGCTTGTTGGCCGCCGCATCCTGTTTGCGCACGGCGAAAGCCCAGGCCCACAGCAGAGGCGCGGCGAGCGCCATGCGCCAGAATGCGGATGCAATCGGATTGACGTCGGATAGCCGCATGAAAATACCGGCGAAGCCGATCGCCATGCCGCCGATTAAGAGGGATGCGAAAGCGAGCGTGGGGAAATGTTTGGAGGGCGTCATGTGGGCAGGGGTAAGCGCGCATCGAATGCGGCTTGCCGCGTCACCGATGCCTCGCACTCATTGGGTTCTCGCGAGTATAGAAGGCTCAGAGTGTAATGAGATTCGGATTTTTGCGCTTTGCCCCGAACGACGTGTCAACGGCAAGCGCAAACACCGGGCCCGACAAGAGAAAATTCGGCGCGGCTCTCACGCCTGCGACTGACGCCGCTAACCTAGCAATATCGATAATTGCGCCTGGATATTGTCGGTCGGCGTCTGCTTGAAGCCGCTCTTGGCGAAGCGATGCCAGCGCCCGACCACCAGGCTGGCAATCATGCTGGCGCGGGTCGCCGCTTCGGCTTCGCTTGCCTGTCCTTGCGTGGCTGCGACGCGCAGCGATTGACGCAATGCCAGTTCGACGCGTTCGATGAACTGGTTCATGCGCAATTGCAGTCGCTCGTCTTCGTTGACCAGCGCATCGCCGATCAGCACGCGGGTCATGCCCGGATTGCGTTCGGCGAAATTGAGCAGCATGCCGGTCATGGCCTGTACCTGCGACAAGCCGTTTTCCTGCTGCTCGGTGATCTGGTTGATCAGGCCGAATACGGTGGACTCGATGAACTCGATCAGGCCCTCGAACATTTGCGCCTTGCTGGCGAAATGCCGGTACAGCGCCGCTTCCGAAACCTCGAGCCTGGCCGCGAGTGCCGCGGTAGTGACCTTCTCCCCTTTTGGATGCTCCAGCATCTCGGCCAGTGTCTGGAGTATCTGAAGCTTGCGTTCGCCCGGTTTCGTGGTTGCCATAGTATGTGTAGTAGTTAGTGGCGCAATCGGTGCAGCGTTGCAGGCAGCTGTGTGACTGATTTTACTTTGACATCGACAAATGCGGGGCGCTTTGTCAGACGCAGTGCAGCACGGCTGCCGGCCAGCTGCTGGTGATTCGGGCTGGTCGCGAGATACTGCGTGATCCATGCGGTATGCATGCCCAGCGTCTTGGCCGCGCGCAGGTTCTCCGCCGTATCCTCCACCAAGATACAACGGCTCGCCGCGATCTTTTCTTTAGCGACCAGCTTGCGCAACAGGGCTTTCGACGGCTTGGGACGCAGTTGGCGGTGCACGTGCATCGCTTCGATCGCTATGTGTTTGGCGAAATGGCGGTGCAGACCGAGATGCCGCATCACCTCGCGCGAGTAACGGCGTGGTGCATTCGTCAACAGTATCTTGCGGCCCGGCAGACGCCGCAGCAAGCGGCCTAGCCCGCGCTCGGCGCGAATCATCGATGGCAAATCCTCGAAGTCGTGCGCTTCATGCAGGAACTCCGCCATCTTCACATTGTGGTGCTTGACCATGCCGAGCAGCGTTGCGCCATAACGCTTCCAGTACGCGATGCGCGCAGCGTTGACGGTATCGGCATCGGCCAGCGCGCCATCGCTGCCCAGCACCTTTGCCATAAAGGCATTCATGTTGGCGTTAATCGCCGGGAAAATCGCGTGCGACGCATTGTGCAGCGTGTTATCGAGGTCGAACAACCAAATCGGCTTGCGCATCTGTTAGAGTCGTTTTGAAGCTGGTCGAAACCGGCTCGCAGGGAGAGTCATGAAGGGCAGGATTGTTTTTTTACTAAGCGTGGTGGCCGGGCTGATGATGCCCGCCGCCCATGCAGAGAATAATGCAACAGCAGCGGCATCCGCACAAGCAGCCCTTGCTGCAACCGGCATGTCGGATGCACCGCAGCGCGGCTCGCTGTACCGCATCCGACATCACGGCAATATCGCCTGGCTGTTCGGCACCATCCATGTCGGCAAGCCTGCCTTTTATCCGCTGGAGCAGGAAGTGACCACGGCGCTGCAGCGCGCCGGCAAGCTGGTGCTTGAAATTGATATCCGCGACAACGGGCCTTTCCAGCGTGCGCTGCATGCGCATGGCATGTATCCATCCGATGACGGCATCGAAGGGCACCTGTCGGCGGAAAGTCTCGCATCGCTGCGCAAAGCGCTGGAACAACATGGCATATCGCTCGATAGCGTGCGCCGTTTCAAGCCCTGGCTGCTGGCCAATATGCTGATCGGCCTCGATCTCGAACGCCACGGCTATCACCGCTCGCACGGGCTCGAAAGCTTTTTGCTGGCGCAGGCAGGGCATGCCAAGGCGGTGCAGGAACTGGAATCGGCCGAATATCAGATGTCGCTTTACGACGGCATGAGCGATGCAATGCAGGAGCAGTACCTGCGCGAGAATCTCGCCGAACTCGCCGATGGCAATGCCTTGCGCAAGGCGCAGGCACTGATCGATGCATGGTCCAGGGCCGATGGCAATGCGGTCGAGCGCTTCATCCTCGAAGCGGCGAATGAAAAAACCGCGTCATCGGATTTTCTGCAAAAAGTCTTGCTCGACCGGCGCAATCCGGAAATGGCGAACAAGATAGAAGCCTTGCTGCGCAATGAGGAAAGCAGTTTTGTCGGCGTCGGCCTGCTGCACCTGATGGGTGAGACCGGCTTGCCGAAACTATTGCGCGAGCGAGGGTATGAGGTAGAGAAGCTCTATTAATCCACCTTCTCCCGCAGAGGTTCAGGTCCGCGGGCGAAGGGTTTGTATGTTGAATCGCAGATTAATGCGAACGGATCATCGTACCGAACGCCTGTTCGGTCAGCACTTCGAGCAGCAGCGAATGCTCGATGCGGCCATCGATGATGTGCACGGTATTGACGCCGGACTTGGCAGCATCCAGCGCCGATGAAATCTTCGGCAGCATGCCGCCGGAGATCGTGCCGTCGGCGAACATCTCATCGATCTCGCGTGCCGACAGGTCGGTCAGCAGATTGCCCTGCTTGTCCTGCACGCCGGCGATATTGGTCATCATGATCAGCTTTTCGGCTTTCAGGATTTCGGCAATCTTGCCCGCGACCACATCGGCATTGATGTTGTACGCTTGTCCATCTTCGCCGAAACCGATCGGCGAAATGATCGGGATGAAGGCGTCGTCCTGCAAGGCCTTGACCACGGCCGGGTTGATTGCATCGATCTCGCCGACGAAACCGATATCAAGAAACTTGCCAGGATTTTCACGGTCCGGCATTTGCAACTTGCGCGCGCGGATCAGGCCGCCATCCTTGCCGGTCAGGCCGACTGCCTGGCCGCCATAGTGATTGATCAGCATGACGATATCCTGCTGCACTTCGCCGCCCAGCACCCACTCCACCACTTCCATGGTTTCTTCATCGGTGATGCGCATGCCTTGCACGAACGTGCCCTGCTTGCCGATCTTCTTGAGCGCGTTGTCGATCTGGGGACCGCCGCCATGGACCACGACCGGATTCATGCCGACCAGTTTCAATAAAATCACGTCGCGCGCGAAGCCGTGCTTGAGCCGCTCTTCGGTCATCGCGTTGCCGCCGTATTTCACGACGATGGTCTTGCCATGAAACTTGCGAATGTAGGGCAGCGCTTCGGCCAGGATTTGCGCCTTGATCTGCGGGGCAACGGCACTCAGATCGGCGGCAGGATTGGTAATATCGGTCATGGTCAGTCCTGAATTTCGATTTCGCGATTTTACAGGAAAGCGCCGCCGTTTCTCGGAAGCTTCCTTGTAATTCCGGCCCCGTTCCTTTACGCTTTTGCCCAAATGACAAGCTGCTTTTTATGACACTGGAACTCCATCGCGATATTGAACACCTGCGCCCCGCGCTGGTGCGCTTTGCCATGCTACAGCTGCGTAATGAAGCGGCGGCCGAGGATGTGGTGCAGGAAACGCTGGTCGCGGTGCTGGAAAAGCCGGACCGGTTTGCCGGACAGTCATCGCTGCGGACGTATGTCACCGGCATTCTGAAGCACAAGATCATCGACCTGATGCGCGCCTCGAAACGCGAAGTGCAGTTCAACACTGCCGATGGCGAATCCGAAGCGGATGTCATCGATGCGCTGTTCCGTCCCGACGGCCATGTGGTCGAAATGCCGCGTGCCTGGGGTAGCCCGGAAGCGACGCTGGAACAGAAAGACTTTTTCCGGGTAATGGAAATCTGCCTGGAAAGGCTTCCCGCCAAGACTGCCCGGATTTTCATGATGCGTGAATGGCTGGAACTGGATACCGCAGAAATCTGTAAGGAACTCGGCATCACGACGTCTAATGCATGGGTCATGCTGTACCGTGCGCGCGTGCAATTGCGCGAATGCCTGGATTTGAACTGGTTCGGCAACCGGCCCTAAAGGAATAACCGATGTCAATCAAACCCAACTGCAGGGAAGTCCACCAACTGGCTTCTGAAGCCATGGACCGGGAGTTGTCTCTGGTCGAACGCGCACGGATGCACATGCATCTGCTGGTGTGCGCCGCCTGCCGCAACTTCAGCGGGCAGATGCAATTGCTCAGGCGCGCGATGCGCGACCTGGTACCGTCCGACAATGACAATGAAAGGCCGCCGCGATGAGCACCTGCAGCAAGTGCGGTATATCGTTTACATGCGGCATGGTGGATGCCACGCCGGAAGAGGCTTGCTGGTGTACGCAATTGCCGGCCTTGTCCCAAAGCGCCTATCTGCAAGATGACGCGAAGGCAGCGACTTGCTTGTGCCGGAAATGCCTGAGCGAACGGATCGCCATGCAGCAAAAGGACCATTCAAAAACGGGTTGACTACCCGGAACGCGCTATAGCAGATACGCATCTCGATGCTTTAAGCGCATTGCAACATTATTGCCCTTTTATTTCCCGGCGCCAAATCTTCCCCAGGTAACTTGCCGAAAGACAAAACAAAATCCTCATTTGACCGTCCTATGATGGAATCGCGAAATCCACCATGGGAGCAGAGATGAAACGATTGCATCACCTGATATTGCTTGGCGCCGCCATCTTGTTCCTTGGTGCCTGCAGCCGGCAGGTGTCGGTCAAGATTGGCGTCGTCGCGCCCATGTCCGGCCCGCTTGCCCAGTACGGCAAGGATATTGCCAACGGCGCGCAAGTCGCGGTCGATGAACTCAATTCCGATTATTTCTCCATTCGCGGCAAGCGGGCTCGCTTTGAACTGGTGGTCGAGGACGACAAGGCGTCGCCCGACGAAGGCAAGCTTGCCGCGCAAAAGCTGATCGACAGCGGCGTGGTCGCCGTGTTCGGGCACTTCAACTCCGGCGTGTCGATCGCCGCCGCGCCGCTCTATGCCGGCGCGGGAATTCCGCAGCTTTCGGCCTCGACCAATCCGAAATACACGCGCATGGGACTCAAAACCGCGTTTCGCATCACGGCCGACGATATCCAGCAAGGCGCGACCCTCGCCCGCCTGATCGGCGAAAAGCTGAAGGCGAAATCGCTGTACATCGTCGACGACCGCACCACCTTCGGACTCGGCATCGCCGACGAAGTCGAGCGCATGGTCAAGAGCGCGACGCTCAAGGCGTCGCGCGACAATGTCGATCCGAAGAGCGCAGATTATGCAGCCCTGGTAAAGAAAATCACCGATGCGCAGGCCGACACGGTGTTTTTCGGCGGTGACGAAGCAGCCGGCGTACCGCTGCTGAAAGCGCTGCGCGCAGCCGGATCGACCGCCCGGTTCGTGGGCGCTGACGCGATGTGCGATGCGTCGACCCTCAAGGCAGCCGGCGGCACGGCGAACAGCAACTACTACTGCACGATCGCGGGTGTGCCGCCGTCATGGCTGTCCTCCGGCATTGCGTTCACGGATATCTATAAGAGCAAGTATGGCGCGCCTGGGGCTTATTCGACGCTGTCCTACGACGGCATCCATATCCTGGCGCAGGCGATGCAGCAGGCCGGCTCGATTGATCCGAAGGAATACCTGCCTACGCTGGCCAAGGGTTCGTTCTCAGGAAAGATCCAGGGCTCGATCGAGTTCGATGAGAAAGGCGATATCAAGGATGGCACCGTGGTGATTTACCAATCCATCGGCGGTCAGCTGGTGGAACAGCGCAATCTGCTCTAATTACTGTAGATCGTCCGAATGATCGAGGCGGGATTGATATTACGCCGCCTCGCACCGCCGAATATCCTGCTTGACGAATCCGGTCTTGATTTTCTCCACCTCGGCCTTTGCGTTTTCATCCAGGTCGCGCAGCTGAAACGCGACCATGGACGATGTCACCGTCCGCTGTCCGATGCGGGCGCTGCGCACGCCCTTCTGGCTCATGCTGGCCAGATGCGCGCGTGCCGCTTCTTCCATCCGAAACACGCCGAGAGAAATACCCCAGCGCAGCGCCGAATTGTCCTGGATGATGTAGAACTCGTTGACGCCAAGCCGGCGCAGTTCGCCCGCCTTTTTCTCGGCCGCTTCCTTGTCCGCTTGCGGCGGTATGTACACCATGTGCGTGGCAACTTCCTGCACCGGGCGCTGCGAGATGCGCTCCCCCAAGGTCAGCGCGGCAAGCTGGCCCGTGAAATTGCGTGCCTCATCGACATTGAAATTGCCGATTTCCAGGCAAGCCACCGCCGCTGCTTTCCTCGCTGCGGCATCAGCGGTCGCCACAGTGGAAATGACTGCGGCGGGAGCGGCTGCGGCCGGTTTTGCATCCGGCGCGGGAATCAGCTTGAGCTTGTCGGGATTGAGCTGGTTTTTGATGCGCGCAGGCTCATGCCCGCTGAAGACAAAGGATTCGAAGTAGCCCTGTTGATAGGCCAACAGCGCGCCGTTGGCCAGCACCAGTGACCAGAAAATAAATTTCAGCATGTTGTATTCATCACTGCGTGATGCAAACCGATCAGCACGAGATTGTCGACGGGTGCCGGCGAACAGGAAAGATGGGGGGCGATCAATGCCGCGGCGCCGCCGGACAGTACGCATTGCACCTCGCCATGGCTGCGTGCATGCGCGGCCACTGCCCGCTCGATCGCCCCTGCCTGCGCCGCAAGGCAGCCGCTGATGATGGCGGCATCGGTATGATCGGCAAAGGGTTCGGATACGCGCATGGTTTCGGCGACTTGCGGCAATTGCGCGGTATTGCGCGCCAGTGAACTTGCCATCAGGCCGAGTCCGGGCAGAATCATGCCACCCAGGAAAACGCCATCCGCGCTTACCGCATCGACCGTGGTGGCAGTGCCGCAGGTGGCGACGATCAGCGCCTTGCCGGGAAAAAATGCATGCGCCCCGATCACCGACGCAAAGCGGTCGCATCCGAGTTGGGTCGGCGTCCGATACCGGTTGGTGATGCCGGCCAGCGACGGCGCAGACGCAAACCATTCCAGCGGCACCGGCTGCATGCCCAGCGCGCCGAGCAAGACCTGTTCAAGCGTATCGCGCATGCCTTGACCGGCGACGTTGGAGATCAGTACGCGTACGATATGCTGGCCGCGCCAGGCATCGCCCAGCTGCCGCACCTGTGCATGGTCCACCATGCCGGAAGCGGTCCAGCGTCCGAGCGCAGCGCCGCCGCGTGCGCCGCTCGGCACCAGCGCCCATTTCACCCGGGTATTTCCCGCATCGATCAGCAGCAGCATGTCATGCCTCTTTCGCTCGCAGTGAAACATCGCCCGCCATCACCGCAACCCGTCCAGCGGGCGTATCGATCAAGAAGCGCCCGATGCCATCGACCCCCGCACCGATGCCTTCATGCAGCGTCTGGCCGCGATCGATGATCGTCACAACCTGCCCCGCATAGGCATGCAAGTCGTTCCAGCGCTGCGTAAAGGCGCCCAGGCCTTCAAATTCGAACTGGACCAGCGCTTCCGCCAATCCGCTGAGCAGGGTCGCCATCAACATGTTCTGATCGAGGTCGGTCATCCAGGGAATGCTGGCGACGGGGCGCCCGATCTGCGTTGCCATGTTGTCATCCATCGCCATGTTGATGCCGATGCCGATCACGGCCCAGCTCGCGTCATGCGGCGTGCTGCCTGCGCTTGCCGATTCGATCAAAATGCCGGCCAGCTTGCGGCCATTATGCAAGACATCGTTTGGCCATTTCAGTTTGGCTTCGATGCCGAACATGGCAAGGCTTTGCGCAAGCGCAACACCGACCGCGAGCGGCAGCCCGAGCAGCGATTGCACCGGCAAGCCGAATTTCCAGGCGAGCGAGAAGGTCAGCGATTTGCCCTGAGCAGAATGCCAGTCGCGGCCGGCGCGCCCCCGTCCTGCGGTCTGGTGTCTGGCGAGCAATAATGTCGGACCAGTCAGCGCCGGGAGGGCGGCAAGCAGATCCGCGTTGGTGGACCCGGTTTCATCAACGATGCGCACTAGAACCGGTTGGGCCGCAGGCCGGCACAGGGCGGTGATCTGGTCGGAAGTGAGAGAAGCTGTCATCCCGCCATTGTAACGGCATGCCATCCTGAAATGCCTGTCAAGGTGCTTTGGGGCAACTCAAGGCATTCTTGATTGACATGCTTTCCAAATGAGCAGCGCCAATGCCACCATCGGCTTTCTCCATTACACTAACGCGATGCCAAATCAACAAGCCCCTGCATTGCAAATCAGTCAGGAACATCCGCCACGCGCCGTAGCGACCGGTATCTGGCAGGTTCACGCCTTGGCCCGCCAATCCGTCATGAACGAACTGGAAGCTTTGCTGCGCAAGACTGCGGGCAAGTCCGGCATCGCCTGGGATTTGTCCGGCGTCGAAGCGCTCGACCATATCGGCGCGCAATTGCTGTGGAATGCCTGGGGCCGCCGACGGCCTGGCATGCTGGTCGTCGCGCCCGCGCATGAAGACATTTTTGCGCGCATCGAACAGGCCGGCACACTCAGCTTGCCCAGAGCGTCGCACCAGCGCTGGTATACCGGTGCTAGCCTGCACCGCGCATTGCACAAGTTCACCGGGCACACACTGGGATTTGTCGCATTGATCGGCCAACTCGTACTCGATCTCGGCACCTTTGCGATGCGGCCGCAACGTGGTCCATGGAAAGAAATTTCCTCGAATATCTTCCATATCGGTTATCAGGCATTGGGGATCACCGCACTAGTAGGATTTTTGATCGGGGTGGTGCTGTCCTATCTGTCGGCACAGCAACTGCATACCTTCGGCGGCGATATCTACCTGGTCAATATTCTCGGCATGAGCATCATCCGCGAGCTTGGCCCGCTGCTCGCGGCAATTCTTGTTGCCGGCCGTTCCGGTTCGGCGATCACCGCGCAACTGGGCGTCATGCGTGTCACCGAAGAACTCGATGCCATGCTCGTGATGGGCATGCCGCATGGCTTCCGCCTGATTTTGCCGAAAGTGATTGCGCTTGCCATCTGCATGCCGCTGCTGGTGATCTGGACCGATGCGGTGGCGCTGGCGGGCGGCATGGCGGCCGCGCAGCTGGAACTCGGCTTGTCGGCGCATTACTTTCTTCAGGAATTGCCGAATGCGGTGCCGCCAGCCAATTATTGGATAGGCATTGGCAAGGGCATTGTCTTCGGCAGCCTGATCGCACTGGTCGCCTGCCACTTCGGTTTGCGCATCAAGCCCAACACGGAAAGCCTGGGCCAGGGCACGACCTTGTCGGTGGTGACCGCGATCACGGTGGTGATTCTGGCCGATGCGGTGTTTGCAATCGTTTTCAAGGGAGTGGGGTTCTACTGATGGCGGTACCGGTGATCCAGATCAGCAATCTGCGCACGCAGTTCGACGATTTCGTGGTCCATCAAGACCTGAACCTGGAAATTCGCGCTGGGGAAATCGTGTCGCTGGTCGGCGGCTCGGGTTCGGGCAAGACCACGCTGCTGCGGCAGATGCTGGGGCTCGAAAAGCCGGCACGCGGCACGGTGCGCATCTTTGGCGAAGACATCAACGACTGCGATACCGCGCGCCGTCAGCAGTTGCGCAACCGCTGGGGCATGCTGTTCCAGCATGGCGCCCTGTTTTCTGCGCTAACCGCATTCGACAATGTCGCGCAACCGATGCGCGAATTGCGCGCGCTGCCGGAAGACCTGATTCGCGACGCGGCGCTGCTCAAGCTGAACATGGTCGGCATCACGCCAAACGATGCATTGAAGATGCCGGCCGACCTGTCGGGCGGCATGATCAAGCGCGTGGCGCTGGCACGCGCACTGGCGCTGGAGCCGGAACTGCTGTTCCTCGACGAACCGACCGCGGGCCTCGATCCGGATCGGTCGGAAAGTTTCGTGTCGCTGATCAGCGGCCTGCACCGGCAGATGCGCTTGACGGTGGTGATGGTCACGCATGACCTCGATACGCTGTTTGCGCTGTCGACGCAGATCGCGGTCCTGGCCGACAAGCGCGTGATCGCGATGGGTCCGCCCGAGGAAGTCATCGCGCTGCCGCATCCGTTCATCCACCATTTTTTCCTCGGCGAACGCGGTCAGCGCGCGCTCGAGGTATTACGCGAGAAGGAATAGGAAAGCGCTTATGGAAAACAAGTCGCATGCATTGGTCGCAGGCGTGTTCACGCTGGTATTGCTGGCGGCCGCGATCCTGCTCGGCCTCTGGTTCAACCGCGATCGGGTGGAATGGGTGCCGTACCAGATCGCGACAAAGCTATCGATCCCCGGCCTCAATCCGCAAGCGGATGTACGCTATCGCGGCCTCGATGTCGGCAAGGTCGACGAAATCGCCTTCGATCCCAAGGTGCCGGGACAAATCCTGGTGCAGATCAGCGTGCGGCCCGATACGCCGATCACGCAATCGACTTTTGCCACGCTCGGCTACCAGGGCGTGACCGGCATCGCCTATGTACAGCTCGATGATGATGGCAGCCGCCCGGTGCGCGTGCCAAGCAGTCCGCAACAGGTTGCCCGCATAGAAATGCGCCCCAGCCTGTTCGATGAATTACAGAACCGCGGCCTCGCGATCCTGCAGCAAACCGAAGAAGTGGCCAAGCGCATCAACACCATGCTTGACCCGGCCAGCCAGAAAGCGATCCTGGGCGCCTTCGACAATGTGAGCAAGGCAGCCACCGCGCTCGAAACGATTCCGAAGAATCTGCAACCGACGCTGGACCGCCTGCCGGCCGTCACGGCGCAAGCCCAGCAGACGCTGGCAACGCTCAACACCTTGTCGAAGGATGCGGGCAACCTGACGCGCAGCCTGAATGGACTGGCGACCGGCCTGCAGGGGCCGCACGGCGCGCTCGAACGCATTAGCGGCAGCATCGAGCAGGTCGGTGCGGTTGCCGACAAACTTGAGCACGAAACTCTGCCGCTTGCCAACGATGCGCGCTCGTCCTTGCGGGCGCTGAACCGCACGCTCGACAATCTGAGCGAGCGGCCGCAAAGCGTGCTGTTCGGCTCCTCGATCGTCGCGCCGGGACCGGGCGAAGACGGCTTCGCACCGCCATCGAAATAGGGAAAACCGACCATGACAATCAATTCCATGCGAACGCGCTCGGCTTGCTTGCCTGCAGTGCTTCTGGCAGCCGCCGTGGTGGCGGCCGGCTGCTCCTCGGTCGGCCGGCCGGACTCGCCCGCACTGTATGATCTTGGCCCGCTGCGCACGCAAACTGCAACGCCGGCCTTGCCTGCACTGCCCGCGATCAGCGTGGCGGAAATCGGCGTGCCGAATTGGCTGGACCGGCCGACGATGTTTTACCGACTTAACTATGCGAACGAGCAGCAGCCGCGCCCGTATGCGCAGGCGCGCTGGACCATGCCACCGGCGCAATTGCTGCAGCAGCATCTGAAGGCGCGCATCGCCCAGGCCGGCGGCGCGGTGCTGTCGACATCGGATGGCGCGATGAACGTGCCGGTGCTGCGCATCGAGGCCGATGACTTTACGCAAAGCTTTTCCGCGCCGGGACAAAGTACCGGACAGGTCGGGCTGCGCGCATCGGTATTCAAGGGCCGCACGCTGGTCGCCCAACGCACGTTCAACCGCGAGGCGACCGCTCCGAGTCCGGATGCAAATGGCGGCGCGCGGGCGCTGGCAGGTGCCAGCGATGCCGCCATTGTCGACATGATCAGGTGGCTGGGTTCGCTCGATCTCAAATAATTCACTTGCCCGGGCGTCGGCATCTGCCGAGAATACGCAGCAGGGCATGCCGCCCTGCCCTCGCTGTTTGCATTCACCGCCATGTTGTCAAAAGAGGAAAACCCGCCAACCGCTGTCATTGATTCCGCGCCGCCGGCCAGCGCGTCGACGTTCGCACGCGTCGGCTTGCTGATGTACGGCTTCCTGATCGCTTACGCCAGCCTGTATCCGTTTGCCAACTGGCGCAGCATCGGCGTCGCGCCTTGGGATTTCCTGCTGATGCCGATGCCGCATTACTGGACCGTGTTCGATGTAGTGACCAACATCGTCGGTTATCTGCCGCTCGGCATACTGGTGGTGTTCGCGTTGTACCCTCGGATGCGTGACGGCGCGGCGGCGGTGATCGCGATCTTTTGCGGCATGATGCTGTCCGGTGCGATGGAAGCCATACAGACCTTTCTGCCGAATCGGGTGTCGTCCAACCTGGACTTCCTGACCAATATCACCGGCGCCGCGCTCGGTGCCATTGCCGGCGTGTTATTGAGCGGCGCTTTCCTGCAACAGAGCCGCTTGCTGCATGTGCGGCGCGAATGGCTGGTACCGGAAGCCGGCCGCGGCCTGATCGTGATCGGATTATGGCCGCTGGCGCAGATTTATCCGCAAGCTTATTTGTTCGGCCATGGTCAGTTCCTACCAACTCTGTCCGAATGGCTATCGGACTGGCTGGAACAGCCGATCGACCTGAATGCGCTGATGATCAGCAATCTTGAATTGACCGTGCAGGAATATTGGCTGGCGGAGACGCTGATCACTGCCGGCGGCATGACCGGCGCATTGCTGATGCTGTCCTGCCTGCTGCGCAAGCAGGCGCCGAGAGCGCTGCTGCTGCCGGCACTGGCGGTTGCGGCGATCGGAATCAAGCTGCTGGCCAATGCCTTGCTGTTTACACCGGCCAATGCGCTGGCGTGGCTGACACCGGGCGCCAAGGGCGGTTTGCTGATCGCCGCGATGATGGTTGGCGGCCTGACCTTCGCGCCGGTCACTGTACAAAGACGGCTGGCGGCACTCAGCCTGCTGTTCAGCCTCATTGCCATCAATGTGGTGCCGGCCAATCCCTACTTCGTCGCGACGCTGCAAACCTGGGTACAAGGCAAATTCCTCAATTTCAATGGCGCGGCCCATTTCCTGTCGGTTGCATGGCCACTGTTTGCGCTGTGGATCCTGTCGCACCGCATGCACCGCCTGAAGAGGTGAACGCCGCGGTGTATGATTGCCGCTTTCATACCGCATCAAAGAGTATCGACATGTCGGAAAAGCAGTACTACCAGCATCATGTGTTCTTTTGCCTGAACCATCGCGAAGAAGGCCGTCCCTGCTGCGCGGACAAAGGCGCGCAGACAGCCCAGGAACATGCAAAGAAGCGCATCAAGCAGCTCGATCTCAGTGGCCAGGGCAAGGTCCGCATCAACAAGGCCGGTTGCCTTGATCGCTGCGAAGAGGGACCGGTGCTGGTGGTCTATCCGGAAGGCACCTGGTACACCTATATCGACAATGAAGACATCAATGAAATCATCGATGTCCATCTCGTCGGCGGCAAGATCGTCGAACGCCTGAAAATCTGACCTGTTCCAACGCACTGCTCTCATTAGCAATGAATTCACAAACCCAACGTTTCTCGATCACCGGCGCCGCCGGCTCCCTCGAATGCGCGCTGGACCTCCCTGAAGCGCCGCCGCGCGGGCTTGCATTGGTCGCCCATCCGCACCCGCTGTATGGCGGTACGATGGATAACAAGGTTGCACAGACGCTGGCGCGCGCATTCGTGGCTATCGGCTATGCCACCGTGCGCATGAATTTTCGCGGCGTCGGCAAATCGGAAGGCATGCATGATGCGGGTCTCGGCGAAACCGACGATATGGAATTGCTGCTTGCGCATATGACACAACAGTATCCTGGCTTGCCGGTCGCACTGGCGGGTTTTTCTTTCGGCACCTTCGTACAATCGCACTTGCAGCAGCGCCTTACCGAACAAGGCCGGCCGGCGGAACGCCTGGTACTGGTCGGCAGCGCCGCCGGAAAATGGGCAATGGCCGATGTGCCGGCCAATACCATTCTCATTCATGGTGAGCAGGATGACACCATTCCCCTATCCGCCGTGCTCGACTGGGCCCGGCCGCAGGATCTCCCGGTAATCGTCATTCCCGGCGCGGATCATTTTTTTCACCGCAAGTTGCAACATATAAAGAGTTTCGTGGTCGAAATGTGGCACCGTTGATTGCCACCGGGAAATGCATTAAATAATCATTGTCGTATTTTCGCGTTTTCCCGGTTCAGCGAATCCTCGGGGCTATAATTCGGTCCTTGTTTCCTCTAGTCATCCGCCGTAGTCAGAGCGGGGTTTCCATACATTACGTCCATGAAAAAATTACTTGCGGCGCTAGCCGCCACCATCTTTTCGGTGTCTGCCGCATTCGCGCAGGCCCTGCCGCCGCCGACCATTGCCGCCAAGTCATGGTTATTGCTGGACGCCACCAGCGGCCAGGTGTTGGCGTCACAAGATGCCACCATGCGCATCGAACCGGCGTCGCTGGTCAAGATCATGACCGCTTACCTGGCCTTCTCCGCACTCAAGGAAAAACGCCTCGATGCCGAACAGCTGGTGAATGTTTCGGTACGTGCATGGAAAGTCGATGCCAGCAGCTCGAAAATGTTTATCGATCCGGCCACACCGGTCAAGGTCATCGATCTGCTGCATGGATTGATCGTGCAATCGGGTAACGATGCCGCGGTCGCACTGGCCGAGGCGGTTGCCGGCACCGAAGATGCCTTTGTCGTATTGATGAACCGCGAAGCCGAACGCATGGGTCTGAAAAACACGCGCTTCGCCAATGCACACGGTTTGCCCAGCCCTGACAACTACTCGACTGCGCAAGACCTGTCCATCCTGGCAACGCGCATGGTCAACGACCATCCGGATTACTACAAGATCTACTCCACCAAGGATTACACCTACAACAAGATCAAACAGCCCAACCGCAATCGCCTGCTGTGGCTGGATCCGACCGTCGACGGCATGAAGACCGGCCATACCGCCGCTGCCGGCTATTGCCTCATCTCGACTGCCAAGCGGACGAACGGCACTGGCGATCGCCGCCTGGTCTCGGTCATTCTCGGCACCGTGTCCGACAGTGTGCGCGCGCAGGAAAGCCAGAAGCTGCTGAACTGGGGCTTCCAGAACTTCGATACCGTCAAGCTGTATGCGAAGGGCCAGCCGGTGGCAACGCCGGAAGTCTGGAAGGGTACACAGAACCAGGTCAAGATCGGCTTTACCCAGGATGTCTATGTGACCGTGCCCAAGGGCGTGGCCGACAAGATGAAACCTGTGCTGGAACGCAAGGATCCGTTGGTAGCGCCGGTTGCGCAAAACAGCAAGGTCGGCACGCTGAAGATGGTGATTGACGGCAAGCCGCTGACCGAACTGCCGGTGGTGGCCCTGGAACAGGTCAACGAGGCCAGCGTCTTTGGCCGCGCATGGGATTCCGTGCGCCTCTGGATGAAGTAATACTGCAAGCCATTTGCACGGGCATCGCGTCCCATGCAGGCTGAACGACAAAGCGGATTGTCATCGTGCATGACAATCCGCTTTTTTCTTTTCCGTGCCGCCTTCGTTGGCCCCGATCGCCGATTCCATTGTCCTGCAGTACACTGGCCGTTCCGCCATCACTCCGAAACACCATGCCTGCCTACATCATCGGTCACATCAGCATCAAGAATCCCGAAAAATGGAATGCCTACCGGTCGCAGGTCGGCGCGACGTTCGCCGCGTGGGGCGGCGAACTGGTGTTCCGAGGGAATACGGTTGAAGTGCTGAACGGCGTGCATCCGCAGACCGATACCGTGGTCGCCCGTTTTCCGGACAAGGAAGCCATCCATGCATGGCATCAGTCGGCGCAGTACCAGGCGCTGATTCCACTGCGCGATGCCGGCGCCGATGTCGTACTCATCAGCCTGGACGCAACGGCGTAAAATACCGGCATTGCCGACCTGCTAGAGCAGTTTCATCCTGACTTGCCAGGCGAGGCCGAGGCGATTTGCCTGTGGAACAAGGCGCGGCGACGCGACATGGCGAGCCATGGCAAGGAGGCCTCGGCGGCCCCTCGCAACGCGGTGCCACTGGCAAAGCGTCCGGCATCGACGGTACAGTCAGGATGAAACTGCTCTAAGGTCAACGCCCTGTTCAATCAGGCTGCCGCTGCAATATGCAATTGCCGGCAGCCGCAGCCGGAATGCCGTCATGTCCCAGCCTACCGAAAGCCTCATCGAATACCCGAGCGATTTCCCGATCAAGATCATGGGCGTCATGCAGGATGCCTTTGCCCAAACCATGGTGGATGTCGTCAAGCGCCATGATCCGACTTTTCATGCAGGCAAGATGGAAATGCGGCCCTCGTCCAAGGGCACTTATCTCGCACTGACCGTGACCGTCCTCGCGACCAGCCGCGAGCAGCTCGACAACCTGTACCGCGAGCTGTCTTCGCATCCCATGGTCAAGGTCGTGCTGTAAGCTGAGCCTGCTCAGGCCGCGCGACTTCGTCGCGCATCCACTGCCGGAATGCCTGGACCTGCGGCTTCGCCAGCGACTCTTGCGGACACACGAGAAAATACGACAGCGTACATTTCGCCGCGATATCGAACAGCCGCACCACGTCGCCCGACGCCAGGTCGGTCATCGCTACTACGTGGCGCGCCAGCGCGATTCCATGCCCTTCGGCGGCCGCCCGTATCAGCATCGATGAATCCTGAAATACCAGCCCTCCGGTCGGTTCCAGCAAGTCCAGCCCCGCTTCGCGGAACCACGGCGTCCATGGTTCGCCTTCGCAGCGCAGCAGCGGACTTTGCACCATTTCCGCCGGCGTGCGCGGCAGCTTGCCGCCATTGAAGCGCGGGCTGATGACCGGATAGTAATAATCGTCGAGCAGTTTTTCCACCACCAGCCCCGGATAATTCCCGCGTCCGAAACGAATGCCGATATCGACCGACTCGCGCACGAAATCGGTCAGATGGCCGCTCGACTGCAGCATCACTTCCAGATCGGGATGCTGCTCGATGAAACGCCCGAGGCGCGGCGACAGCCAGCGCGCGGCAAACGAAGGCAAGGCGGTGATCGTCAAGCGCTGGTGCTTGCTGTCCAGCCTGAGCGCTGCGGCCGCGGCGGCGATGTCGCCCAGGGACTTGCGCAACACGACAGCGAAGCGCTCGCCTTCGGGCGTGATGGCAATGCGCTTGCCGTGCCGGGCAAACAGCGCCACGCCGAGTTCCTCTTCCAGTGCCCGGATCTGATGGCTAATTGCACCATGGGTGACATGAATTTCCTCCGCCGCGCGGGAGAAGTTCTGATGGCGCGCCGCAGCTTCGAAAGCGCGCAATGCAGCCAAGTTGGGAAGACGTCGAAGATCAGCCATCTTTGTGAGTTTTTTTAACAAAGAAAGCCAAAATATATCGTTTAGACAAGGGCTGCGCAAGTTCTACAATGATTTCGCGTGGTTGGGGATTGTCGGCATATGCAAGCCTGCATCGGCACCCGGCCAGCACTTTCAGGAGTGTACTGTCATGAGAGGACTATTCACAAACCAGCTGCTATCCATCGAACCCGGCGAAGCCATTTCCGGCGTCGCATCGCATGCCCAGACCTTGCGCATTACCCGCGGCAATGTATGGTTGACCGTGGAAGGCATCAAACACGATTACTGGCTCAGCGCCGGCGATACCTTTACCACGATCCCGGGCCGGTTGATCGTAGTCGAAGCCGATACCGCCAGCAGCATCGATACCCGCCGCCCCGGTGCGAAACAGACACTGCAGAATGTCGCCGCATGGATTGCCGCTCTCGGCCAGCGCGCATTCGGCCATGCTACGGTACAGGCCTGCCTGAAGCGCCATCGCGTCTGCAACGACGCCTGCTGATTCATCCAAAGGAGGCACGCAGGCGTGCCTCTCTTTTTGTCATCATTCAAACAATAACGGGAGACCGGCATGAAATGCCATATTGCACAGGTGAATATCGCACGCGCGCTTGCTCCGATCGACGATCCGGTCATGGCAGGCTTCGTGGCTCGCCTCGACGATATCAATGCCGTTGCGGACAGCAGCCCGGGTTTCGTCTGGCGGCTCAAGACCGATGCAGGAAACGCCACCTCATTGAATCCTTATAACGACGACCGCGTGCTGTTCAACATGTCGGTATGGGCATCGGTCGAGCACTTGAAGCAATTCGTCTATCGCAGCGCGCACGCCCAGGTCATGCGGCAACGCAAAAGCTGGTTCGAGCGCTTCCGTGAACCCTATACCGCATTGTGGTGGATTGCGCCGGGGCATATACCCACCATCGCCGAAGCGAAGGAACGCCTTGCCTATTTGCAGTTGAATGGCGATACGGAATTCGCGTTTTCCTTTGCCAATGTCATCCATGCGCCAGGCATGCTGCAAACCGCAGAATAGAATTCAGATTACGTAACAGAGAGCCACAATGAAAATCATCCGCAGCAAAGAATTCACCGCCGAGCGTGCCTGGGGAGCGCTCGACATCGCCAATATGAATGGCGTGACCACGCGCCTGCACTGGACCGATGCGCCCTACAAGTGGCATGTCAACGACGGCGAGGAAGTGTTCGCAGTGCTCGACGGCATCGTGGACATGCACTACCGCGCCGGCGGCGTCGAACAGGTGGCCGAACTGCGCGGCGGCGATGTCTTCTTTGCAGGTGTCGGTTGCGAGCATGTCGCGCATCCGCGCGGCGCAGCACGCATTCTTGTCATTGAAACGGAAGGCAGTGTCTAGAGCAGTTTCACCCTGACTTGCCAGGCGAAGCCGAGGCGATTTGCCTGTGGAACAAGGCGCGGCGACGCGACATGGCGAGCCATGGCAAGGAGTCGCAACGCAGTGCCACTGGCAAAGCGCCCGGCATCGACGGTACAGTCAGGGTGAAACTGCTCTAATGGCTGGCGGACGGATACGCATCGTCGAAAGCCGTCACATCGACCTGCGCGGCAACTACCGCTTGCCGGCATTCAGGGTCAGCAAAGCAATCACACCCGCCACCAAACCCCAGAATGCCGATCCGATGCCGAACAACGACACCCCGGATGCGGTGACAAGGAACGTGACCAGCGCTGGCTCACGCTCGCGCTCGTGCGCCAGCGCGGAAGCAAGTCCGTTGCCGATGGTGCCGAACAGCGCGAGTCCGGCGATCACCAACACCAGTTCCTTCGGGAACGCGGCGAATACCGCGCCCACGGTAGCGCCGAACAGGCCGATCAACAGATAGAACACGCCTGCGGCCACTGCCGCGACATAACGCCGTGCCGGGTCTTCGTGCGCTTCGCGTCCCATGCAGATCGCCGCCGTGATGGCGGCCAGGTTCAGTGCAAAGCCGCCGAAGGGTGCAAGCACGAAGTTGGCAATCCCTATCCATCCAATGACCGGCGAGATCGGCGCCGAAAAACCGGAGGCACGGATCGCGGCGACGCCCGGCACGTTTTGCGACGCCATCGTCACAACAAACAAAGGCAGCGCGACGCCGACGATCGCCGGGAATGACAAGGTCGGCGTTATCCATTTCGGTTGCGCCAGCGCGAAATGCACGCCATCAAGATGCAGCAAGCCTTGCGCGCCGGCGATCGCAATGCCCAGCGCCAGCGTGACGATCACCGCATAGCGCGGCAACAGCCTGCGTCCGATCAGATAAACGATAAACATCGCAAACGCCATCACGAATTGCGTCTTCATGGCGATGAAAGCGTCGAGTCCGAAACGCAGCAGGACGCCGGCAAGCATGCCGGACGCGATCGACACGGGAATGCGGCTGATCATGCGTTCGAACAGGCCAGAAAATCCGCATAGCGCAATCAGCGCGGCCGACAATACAAATGCCCCGGTCGCATCGCCGAGCGAGATGCCGGCGGCTCCGCTGATCAGCATGGCGGCCCCCGGAGTCGACCATGCGGTCACCACCGGCACCCGATGCTGCAACGACAACAAGATGCAGGTCAAGCCCATGCCCAATCCCAGCGCCCACATCCATGAACCGATTTCAGCCGGCCCTGCGCCGAGCGCCGTCGCGCCCTGGAAGACGATGACGGCCGAACTGGTAAAACCGACGAGGACGGTCACGAAGCCGGCGGCAACTGCGGATAGTGAAAAATCCTTGGCGAATGACATGGGCGGGCTAAGCGTGTGATTTGCGAGCCCGCATTGTTGCATGGATGCGAGCCATGCGCAGCGCGCAGGCTGCCGCTCTAAAGACTCAGCTCACCGCTCAGGTTCTGCAGGAAACGTTCGCGCAATGCACCGGTGGACAGGCCGAGCGCTAGCAAATGATGCAGCTTTACATAGATGGCTTCGAAGGTCATGTCGCTGGCGCCAATGACACCGGCTGCCTTCATTCCGGCTCCGGCCGCATACGTGCCGATCTCTACGCCGCCGTGCAGCGATTGGCTGCAGGCGACGACGACAATGCCCTGACGGCTTGCCTCGCCCAGCATGTGCAGCAAGGCCGGGTCGCGGTCAGGAGCATTGCCCGAGCCATAGCATTCAAGAATCAGCGCCCGTGGCGCAAGCTCCAGCATGACCTGCACGACGCGCACAGGCATGCCGGGCACGAACCGGACCGGGAGCACGAGCGCATCGGTATAGACCGGCAGTTCGAAGCGTTCGGTGCCCGGCTTGGGAAACAAGGCTGGGGTATTCAATGCAATATCGATACCGATGTCGGCCAGTCCCGGATAGTTGGGACTGTCAAAGGCTTCCAGTTGCCCGGTGCTGATCTTGGTGGCCCGATTGCCGCGCAGCAGCCGTTTGCCGAAACAGATCGCCACCTCATGCAGCTCGTCGCAAGCGGCCAGTTGCAGCGAGGTGATCAGGTTTTGCGCAGCATCCGAACGGGGTGATCCGAGCGGAATCTGCGAACCGGTGACAATCACCGGCTTGCGCAAGCCTTGCAGCATGTACGACAGGGCCGTCGCGGTGTAGGCCATCGTGTCGGTGCCATGCAGCACCACAAAACCGTCGTAATCGTCATAGCGGGCTGCGATATCGCGACCTATCGCTTGCCAATCCTGCGGAGTTGCATTGGTGCTGTCTATCGGCGCCGGATAGGCATGCAGCGTATGGCGCGGCAATGCTTCGCCATGGCTGTCGAGCAGGCGCGCCAGTACAGCGGCGAAGTCGAGCATCGGCGCATAGCCTTGCTCGGTGCGAGCCATGCCGACAGTACCGCCGGTATAAATCAGGCCGATGTGTTTTCTGCTCATCGTTGGTCGGAAGGATCGTGGGTAAATAAACGGGATGGTCGATGTTACGCAGTTGGAGCCGGGGCCTGGTTAGCAAGCTGTGCCAGCTTGCGCGCGACCAGCGCGGTGACATCGACGAGGTGTTTGTCTGCCATGTCGTCGGGCTGCATCTGGATCAGCGGCAGTTCGGTACAGGCCAGCAGGACGGTCCGGGCTTCCAGCCCATCCAGCAGCGCGCGGAACTTGTCGCGTATCTGCGGGGCGGCGCCGCCATACGTTTTTACGTCGTAGATCAGCTGGTGCAGCTGCGCCGCCTGCACTGCTTTCAATGGTTCGACCTGCACATGCGCGGCAAGCTTGCGGTAATGGGACCACTCGCCCAGATCGGTCACCGGCCGTGCACCCAGCAAGGCCACGCGCTGCGTATCGCTTTGCTTCAGATAATCGACGACAACATCGGCGAACGACACCAGCTTTGCCGGCAAGCCGAGCGCATCCAGGCGCAATTGGTAATGGTTCAGTGTATTGCAGGCGATGGCATAGTAATCGACGCGCTGCGCGATGGCGCTCGCCGCATTGCGCAGGCATTCCCATACCGCCGCATCGTGAAGATCCAGTTCCATCGACAGGCCCAGCGCCGGTTCCGACAGAATCGTGACGTTCGGTGCATCGAGGTCGCCGCGAAATTGCGCACCGTGAATTTCCCGGTTCGCGTGCAGCAGCTTGGCCCACAGATCGATCCCGGCTTCAGGGCCGGAACCGGTAATGATGCCGATCTTGCTGCGGGACAAATTGACCGTAGAGGAAGATGATATTGGATGCATTGCTGGGCATTCCCTGTCGATTTGGTCAGGGTAGTTTGGCAGCAGGTGGCGAACGTGTCACCACTGTGGGCGATGAGATGCCTGTCCAGCCCGGCGCGAGCCGCACTGGACAGGCAACCGTGCCGGCAGCGGCATTCCACCGGCACGGCCGGTCAGACGACCGGCCGTGCCGTGATACTGGCGTGATGCTGGCGATTGCTTACTTGACTACCGCCATTTGTGTACGCTTGCCGCCCTGATAGGTATACAGCGTCAGAGTGCCGTTCTTGATATCGCCCTTGTTGTCGAAAGCGATATTGCCGGTGACACCCTTGTAGTTGATCTTTGCCAGTTCGGGCAGGTACTTCGCCGGATCCGCGGAGTCGGCCTTCTTCATTGCTTCGACCATGACCATCACGGCGTCATAGACATACGGTGCGTAGATCTGCACATCGACGTTGAACTTCTTCTTGAAGGCCGCACGGAAGTCGTCCATGCCCTTCTTCTGCGCTTCTTCCACACCGCCTGCTTCGGCGCAGACTACTTGCTTGTCGCCGAGGGCGTCGCCAGCCAGTTGTGCCAGCGCTTCGGTACAGATACCGTCGCCGCCCATGAACTTGGCATTGATGCCCAGCGCCTTCATCTGGCGCAGCATCGGGCCGGCAACCGCGTCCATGCCGCCGAAGAACACGACGTCCGGGCTCTTGGCCTTGATGGCGGTCAGAATCGCGTTGAAGTCGGTGGCCTTGTCGTTGGTGTACTGCTGCGCAACCACTTGCACGCCCTTGCCTTTGGCGCCCTTGATGAATTCTTCTGCCACGCCCTGGCCGTAGGCGGTACGGTCGTCGATCACCGCAACCTTCTTCGCCTTGAGCTGCTCGGCCGCGTAGCGGCCCAGTGTGCCGCCGAGCTGGCCGTCATTGGCCACCACGCGGAAGGCCGTCTTGAAGCCTTGCTGGGTGTACTTGGGGTTGGTCGCCGATGGGGAGATCTGCGGAATGCCGGCATCGTGATAGATCTTCGATGCCGGGATGGTGGTGCCGGAGTTCAGGTGACCGATCACGCCATTGACCTTGGCGTCGACCAGCTTCTGTGCTGCTGCGGTGCCCTGCTTCGGGTCGGCGGCGTCGTCTTCCGCCAGCAGTTCGAACTTGACCTTCTTGCCGCCGATGGTCACGCCCTTGGCGTTGAGTTCTTCGATCGCCATGCGGGCGCCGTATTCGTTGTCCTTACCCAGGTGTGCAATCGCGCCGGAGATCGGGCCGACGTGGCCGATCTTCACGACTTGCTCCTGGGCTGCTGCCGTACCTGCAAAAGCAAATGCGATTGCGCCAGCCAACGGAATCATTTTTGTAGTGAACTGCATGTTGTTGTCTCCTAAGGTTGAACGGGTAAAGATAGTCAAAGCTTGTTCGGGCAGCTGTCTGTCCGAACGAAGATCGTTGGCCTCGCGGCCGGAATGCCTACGTGAACGCCACGTCGAAAGCACGTTCTGCGAATGCACCCTGCATAGTATGTCGCGGCGTCGGAAACATACCGGCAGCGCTGATTTTCAGCCGGTCGAGGGAGAACTGGCGCAAATGTTTGAATACGCTTTGATTTATCGCAATCATGGCCTGCATCATCAGCAGGTCCACGTCGTTTGGCACCCGCTCTGCCGGATGCTTGCTTGCGGATTTACTGCGCCCTTGATGCTCGGCAAGAACGCAACGGAAAACGTCTTCCAGCGTCACCATGCTGGCTTCGCAGGTCAGCAGCCAGCGTCCCGGCGCCTGCGGATCCGGGCGCAACAGACTGGCACGGGTAAGCGAGGCGCACAGTTTGCTCAATTCCTTTGCCGGCCGCCCGGTCGCTTCTTCGAGCTGGGTAATGCTGACGGAGCGCGGTGCGCTCGATACGAGTTTGGCGAGGATTTCGGTGGTGGCGAAAAAGCGGTCGTGCAATCCGCTGCTGCCGAAGATGTAGTCTTCTACGGTACCCATTGATGTCTCCTTTGTGGGGTTTCACACTGCGCCGCAAAGTCGCCGGTTTGTGACCGGCATCAGATTGTGCAGATGTTCCGTTGCGCTGTTTTTCATGCCCTGGTACGGGTCTGTTCTCTTAAGAGCAGCTACAACTTGGAACGCAACTTTAGGGATAAATGCGGGGGAATACCATTTCGCTAATTGGCGCGACTTGATGCTGCCTGATGCTAAAATAGCGACAAGCAGCATCTAAATTGCCGCAGAGAAAGGAAATTTCCTCATGCCCGCGCTTCCCGAACGCGATAAAACGCCCCATGCCGCACAGCGCGAATTCAGCGAAAATCTGCGCATGCTATGTGCGTACTATCGCTCGGTCGCCGATGTGTGCCGCAAGCTCAATATCAATCGCGCCCAATTCAACCGTTATCTGAACGGCACCAGCAAGCCTTCCAGCCACACGCTGGAACGCATCTGCGACTTCTTCGGGGTCGAGCCGGCGGAAATCTACCTTCCGCGCGAGCATTTTCACCAGATCATCCAGGTCAGGCCCAAGCAGCGCACCGAACGCAGCGTCCATGGCGAGCATATCGGCCGGCTGCAGCACCAGAGCGTAGGCAAGTTCGACAAATACCTCGGCTATTACTACGAGTATTACTACTCGATGAGTTCGCCGGGAAAAGTGCTGCGCGGACTGGTGCACATGTTCAGCCACGAAGGCGCGGTCTATCACGAACGGCTGGAACGCTTTCCGCAGCATGCGAATCTGGACGAGACCTACAAATGCAAGTACATCGGCGGCACCTTTTATCTGAACGATCGCATCTTCCTGATCGACTATGAATCGCTGACCGGCAATGAAATCGCCCAGACCATCCTGTTCCCGACCTACAAGAACAAGGTTGCGCGCCTGTCGGGCCTGATGCTGGGCGTCTCGTCGAGCAACCAGCGCTCGATTGCCTGCGCGCGCGTGGTTTTCGAATACCTGGGATTGAACATCGATGTGCGCAAGGCGATGCGGCTGTGCGGGCTGTTCGAACCGCAGCATGGCGCGATCGATCCGACCATTCTCAAGGTCATCGACAATTCGCCGCACAAGGACCAGCACCACTTCTACACCATTCCGCTATAGCGGCTACACTCGCTCCCATGCGCATTCCCACCTTGATCGACCGCGGCGTCGAGCCCTATGAAACGACGTTCGCGGCGATGCGGGCGTTTACCGATGGCCGCGATGCCGACACGCAGGACCAGTTATGGCTGGTCGAACATCCGCCGGTCTACACGCTCGGCCTGGGCGCCGACCCCGCCCATGTGCTCGACGCACACGGCATTCCGGTGGTGCAGACCGATCGCGGCGGCGAAGTGACTTTCCATGGGCCGGGGCAAGCGGTTGTCTATCTGCTCATGGATTTGCGGCGCAAACCGGGCGCCCGCCTGTTCGCGCGCGAATTCGTGAACAGAATCGAACAGTCGGTCATTCAAACCTTGCAGGCGTATAATCTTTCGGGCGAACGCAAGCCCGGCGCGCCTGGCATCTACATGGTCGACGGCGCCTGGCAAGGCGCGAAAATTGCCGCGCTCGGCCTGAAGGTGCGCGGCAACGGCTGCACCTATCATGGCGTATCGCTCAATGTCGCGATGGACCTTGGTCCGTTTTCCTGGATCAATCCATGCGGCTACGAAGGCCTCGCTACCGTGGACATGCGTACCGTCGGCGTCGATGCGCCGCTGGCTGAAGTCCGGATGGCGCTGGCACGTAACCTGAGCGGCATGCTGACTGCGTGATCACATTATTAGCCCGTCATTGCGGCATGGCCGATATGACAATACAGAAGCAATCTGCACGATGACCACTGAAAAAGAAGCCCTGGCCTCGCCTGCCTACAACCCGAGCGAAAAACAGAAGGGCGCCGGCAAGACGGCGCGCATTCCGATCAAGATCGTTCCTGCCGAAAAGCTTGCCAAACCGGACTGGATCCGCGTCAAGGCCGCATCGCCGACCACGCGCTTCTATGAAATCAAGGATATCCTGCGCGCCAACAAGCTGGTGACCGTGTGCGAAGAAGCAAGCTGCCCCAACATCGGCGAATGTTTCGGCAAGGGCACCGCAACCTTCATGATCATGGGCGACAAATGCACCCGTCGCTGCCCGTTCTGCGATGTCGGTCATGGCCGCCCCGATCCGCTCGATCCCAATGAGCCGGAAAACTTGGCAAAGACCATTGCGCAGCTCAAGCTCAGCTATGTGGTGATCACTTCGGTCGACCGCGATGATTTGCGCGACGGCGGCGCCGGTCATTTTGCCGATTGCATCCGTCGTGTGCGGGAACTGTCGCCGGCCACCCGCATTGAAATCCTGACGCCCGATTTCCGTGGCCGCATGGACCGTGCGCTGGAAATCCTCAAGGCCGCGCCACCCGATGTGATGAACCACAATCTGGAAACCGTGCCCCGCCTCTACAAGGAAGCGCGTCCCGGCTCCGATTATGAATATTCGCTGAACCTGCTCAAGCGTTTCAAGGCATTGCATCCGGAAACACCGACCAAGTCCGGCATCATGGTCGGCCTTGGCGAAACCGATGAGGAAATCCTGCAAGTAATGCGCGACCTGCGTGCGCACGATGTTGACATGCTGACCATCGGCCAATACCTGATGCCGTCCGGCGATCATTTGCCGGTACGACGCTATGTACATCCGGACACGTTCAAGATGTTCGAAGACGAAGCCTACAAAATGGGTTTCGTGCATGCCGCCGTCGGTGCCATGGTGCGCAGCTCTTATCACGCGGACCAGCAGGCGCACGGCGCCGGCGTAGTCTGACGTCCATCCCGTTTGTTTGCGCGCCATCGCTCTTTGACGACGGCGCGCAAACTATCTGTCTGTCGGCTTTCCGCCACAAGTCCGCGTCGGCTTCATAGGCTTTGACCAGAATTAAGAAGTACGCACCACGCTGCCGTGACAATACGCGGGCGTGATGTCGGCATGGGTGTGCATATGCATACCCGTCGCTGCGCGCGCATACGTCTCGCCTCCTGTAGCTTAATGAATAATCAGTTACAAATCCGCATGAACTTCGCCGTACGGCGTTTGCCATATCGGTAGCTATGATTGAATGGTCCGAAATTACACGATTTGGCGACGCCACCATCACCTGCTTTGCAGCGCTGGCGATTGCAGCTTGGCTGCTCGCCGAAAAAGAGAACCGCCTGGCCCTGTGCTGGAGCCTGTTGTTTGCCACCGGGATGGCCGTGGTGGTGGCAACCAAGATGGCGTTCATAGGATGGGGCATAGGCATACGCTCGATCGACTTCACCGGATTCAGCGGGCATGCCATGCGCGCCACTGCCGTGCTGCCGGTGCTGTTTTACCTGATGCTGGAAAAAGCGCCGCGCCCGCTGCGCGGGATTGGCGCATTGTGCGGCCTGCTATTCGGCATGGCGGTCGGAGTGTCTCGGATTGCGCTGCATGCGCATTCCGCCTCGGAAGTCATTACCGGATGGATGCTCGGCGCAGCCGTCAGTATCAGCTTCATCTGGGTAGCCGGAACCACGCTGCGCAGGCAGGTATTCAATCCGGTGCGCATTACCGTCAGCATGCTGGCGTTGCTGACTGCTTCCTATGTGCATCCGGCGCCGACCCAGCAATGGCTCACCAGGATCACCTTGTATGTCTCGGGACACGACGCTGCATATCCTCGCACCGGATGGCAGCATGCGAAACCGCGCGCGATCATGATCATTCCCGTTCCGCCTGAATCTTCGTTGTAAGAATGTAAAAAAGCGCCTCACGGCGCTTTTTATTTTGTGGTGAAGCCGCGTGCTGTAATCAAGCGGCCAATGCCTTTTCCAGCAACTGGTGCAAGGCGGCGAAATCCGGCTCGCCGACATAACGCTTGATGATGATGCCGTCCTTGTCGATGACATAAGTGGTCGGCGTCAGCTTCACATCTTCAAACGATTTCGCTACCTCGCCCTTGGTATCCAATGCGACCCGAAACGGCAGATTGCGCGTCTGCGCATAATTGAGCACGTAATTGGGTGGATCATAACTCATCGCCACCGCGACGAAATCAAGCCCCTGGTCCTTGTACTTGTTATACGTCTGCACCATCTCCGGCATTTCCTTGATGCAGGTCGTGCAACTGGTTGCCCAGAAGTTGACCATGACGACCTTGCCACGCAGGCTTTGCATCGTTACCTGATTGCCATTGATTTCAGCAAAGGTAACATCAGGAGCGGTTTTCTTGCTGGAAAGTGAGAAATAACCCACGGCGGCGATGATGGCGATTGCGGCAATCCCGAGTACCTTGGGCCAGGTACGGCTGCGCGCGGGACGGTTTTCGGCTTGCATGGAAATGTGACGAAAGAAGATGGAAAGTGGAGCGGCCATTATAGTCCGCTGCCACAAACACTGCGCGCATCCGGCTCACAGACTCAGGGACGGATGTACACGTATCCTTCTTTCGCCTGCAGGCGTGCCAATTCGACTACACCGGCGGTGACCAGCCTGGCTTCGGGCAGCAATTGTGTCGGCGAAACCTCATGCGCGGCCAGCGTATTACCGCAGACGCGGAACTGCACGCCTTGCGCGGCCAGTGCCGACACCGCGCCATCGAAAGGCTTGCCGTTGCGTTCCTTGGCTCCATTCAACAGGAAACGAATCCCGTCTCCATTGGCGACAACGACGATTTTCGTTTCGGGTTCCGCGCGCAGATGATTGCGGATGTTTGCCATTGCCCGCGATGCCTGATCGATGCCATCGGCCAGATGGTAGACCACCTTGACGGGCTCGGAGGAAAAAGCGGGAAGGCTGTGGCTCAGCGCGAGGGCGGGCAACAGGCCGGCAATGACTTTCAGGACTAGGCGTCGCTTCATGATTGCTTGAATGGAACAGGAGGTCCGCACCGTATGGGCAGAAACGGAATAGAAATAGATAATAAACCGGTTTAAAAAAGCCGGCCCGGCGCAAAAAAGAAAAGGCCGCGTATCGATTCGATTCGCGGCCTGCTGCAGCGCTGCCGGGCAGGCTGCATGAAGCCTGGACAATTATTGCTTGATGCTCTGGCTATCCGAACTCTTGGTCATCTGGCGAAATTCGTCGTCGGAAATGTATTCGAATACCTTGACGACCTTTTGCACCCCATTGACGCCGCTGGCGACCTGCCCGGCCAATTGTCCTTCACGCTGAGTGACGCGGCCCATCAGGTAGACGATGCCGCGCTCGGTCACGACCTTGATCGAATTGGCATACAGATCGCGCGCATCGACAAAGGCCGCCTTGACCTTGCCGGTGATGAGCGAATCATTGGAACGGGATGTAAAACTTGAAGTGCCGGCGATTTCGAGGTCATTGACGATGGACTGTACGCCTTCGATGGCGCCGACTTCGCGCTCGACCGCTGCCTTCATCGCTTCGTCGCGCACTTCGCCAGTCAACAGCACCTTGCGGTTGAAGCTGGTGACATTGACGTGGCCTGCGTTGCCGACCAGATTCGGTATCCGGGTCTCGCCCTTGAAAACGATCGCCTTGTCTTCGGTCTGCGCGCCGAAGGTACGCCTGTCGGTTGCTGAGAGCGTGCCGACAACTGCACTGCCGACTGCCATTTCGACGCAGCCCTGCAGGCTGGCCACCACTACGCCGCACAGAATTGTCGCGGCCAAAGGACGTGTAATACGCGTCCACTTATTCATCCGGTTCCTCCCCAAATAACGCGACATCGATCCCGTCGCACAAACAATGAATGGTCAGCAAATGCACTTCCTGGATACGTGCAGTCCGGTCGTGCGGCACGCAGATATGCACGTCGCCGTCGGACAGCCGCTTGCCGATCGTGCCCCCGCCCTTGCCGGTCAGCGCAATGACGCGCATGTCGCGCTCCATTGCGGCATCGACCGCGGCCAGCACATTGGCCGAATTTCCCGAGGTCGATAACGCCAGCAAAATATCGCCGGCCTGCCCGAAAGCCTGTACCTGCTTGCTGAAAATGTCATTGAAGCTATAGTCGTTTCCGACCGCTGTCATGATTGACGTGTCGGTCGTGAGCGCCAGTGCCGGCAAGGGCAAGCGCTCGCGCTCGAAACGGCCGACCAGTTCGGCGGCGAAATGCTGGCAATCCGCGGCCGACCCGCCATTCCCGCAGGCAAGTATCTTGTTGCCGTTAGACAAAGCGGTGAACATAAGTTCAACTGCTTGTGCAATCGGTTCGGCCAGCACGGCGGCGGCTCTGGTCTTGAGTTCGGCACTTTCCTGGAAGTGCGCTTGTATGCGTTGGTTTGTCATGATGCCGGGAATTATAGTGCACGAGGGAGGTATTCGATCCTTGTCGGAGTCGAGGTGGCGGCGGGCCGTGTCAAATCGACCATGCAAGCGCTCATTGTTCGATCGCATTCCTTAACCACGACAAGGCGTCGCCATCGATTGCCACCACGTCGAAGCGGCAGGCCGGCGGCATGCGATAACGTTGCAGAAAAATTTGCGCGGCCAGTATCAGGCGCGCCTGCTTGCGCCCGGTGATGCTGGCGGCTGCACCACCGTAGCGGCTCGCCGCACGCTTGCGCACTTCGACAAAGACGAGGCTGCTGCGGTCTTGCATGATGAGATCGATTTCTCCACCCTTGCAGCGGAAATTGCGCTCCACCAGTGACATGCCTTGCTGCTGCAGATAATGCAACGCTCTGTCTTCACCTTGTGCGCCAGCGATCTGTTCGGCGGTGCGCGGACGACTGAATGCGTTCAGCAAGCCCATTACGGAAGCTCCGTGATCGGTACGACGCTACCATCGCGATAGACGGCGCGCTGCGCAGTCCGCTCCAGACGCATGCTGCCCGAACGGAACCGCACAGCCAGTTTTCCGGTGACGCCATCGAGTTCGAAGCTGTCGCCTTGAAGGGCGATCTCGCGTGCGACACGATAGGCATCGATGCCGATCGCATAAAAACGTTCAAGGTCTGCACTGCGCTTCTGGTCGGCAGCGACCACAGGCCGCGGATAAACCATGACCGCTGGGTGGTCGGGCTGCAATTGCCATGGCATATCGACCAAGCGCGCGCCCTCCATGTCGACCATGCGATCTTCGAGACTGTGATCCAACAAGGCGAAAGGATTGAGCTGCGAAGTGCCATACAGGATGACACTGCTGCCGATGATGGCGCGCACCTGGCGCGCCTGCCTTGCGTCGAGCGCCGCAAACAGAATGGCCGGCTTGTCGGAGGGCAGATCTTTTTTCAACTGCAGCAAGCTACGACCATTGAGAAAGCCGTCATTGGATGCAAGTTCGAGTTGTTGCGATTGCCGCCCGCGTTGCTGCCATTGGATGTCGAATGCCTTCGCGGCACGGCGTTGCCATGCGACACCGGTGTAAAGGATGACCGCCGTCGCACCGGCATTGTCGCGTGCAGCCCATTCGGCGGCCTGTCGCGCTTCATCTTCGATCGACAAACCCAGACTTAGCATCTGGGGCGGCATGGTTGCAGGGGCATCAGATGCAGTCTCGATCTGGGCCAGTGCAATTGTCGGCTTGGCGAGGCTGCCGCTCTGCACCACCGCTGCAACACCGCTGCGCGACAAGGGGCCGACCACGATATCGTTCAACGCTGTCGCCTCCTGGTAGCGACTCAACACCTCCTGCGGCGCATCGCCACTGTCGATAATGCTGAGATCGATTCCGTCGGGCTCGCGCTCGTGAGCAGCCTGTACACCGGCGCGCACCGCGTCGGCAACCGGGCCGAGCGTGTCAGAGCGCAGGGGCAGCAACAAACCGACGCGTACCTGCCTTGGCGCAATGTATGCGGGCGCTTCGCGCAGAATGGACAAATCCGTTTGCGCCATGATCCATGGCGTCGAGGCGGCCGGCGCAGCATTGGCGGCAGTTGTGGTAGTTGTATTTGCCGCCAAGGGCAGGCAGAATCCACTCAGCACCGCCGCCAGCGCACCCGCTCTTGCCAATTGGCTCAACATTCACGCTCCCTCATGACTTCGTCCGCTTCCGACATCCCCACCCTTGCCTCCCTTCGGCAAGAGCTGGCGCAACAAACCTATCCGTTGTCGACATTATATGTGGTGGCTACTCCCATCGGGAACGTCGGGGATATCACGTTGCGAGCCATCAATGTGCTGGCCATCGCGGACGTAGTCGCTTGCGAAGACACGCGCAACACCGCGCAGCTGCTCACGCGTTATGGCTTGTCCAAAGAATTGATTGCCGCGCATGAGCATAACGAGCGCGAGGTAGCGGACAAGCTGATCGCCCGCTTGCACGACGGGCAACGGATTGCACTGGTTTCCGATGCCGGCACGCCGGCCGTTTCGGATCCTGGTGCACGCATCGTCGACGCGGTGCGCGCCGCCGGACTGCGCGTCATGCCGCTGCCGGGTCCTTCCGCCGCCGTGTCGGCATTGTCGGCAAGCGGTTTGCTCAACGATCGGTTTTACTTCGTCGGTTTCCTGCCTTCCAAATCCAAACAGCGTGAAAGTGTTTTAGATGGCTTGCATGCCGTGCCTGCAACGCTGATATTTTATGAGGCGCCGCACCGGATTGCGGAAACAGTCGATGCGCTGGCAGCCGCTTTCGGACCAGAGCGGCAAGTGGTCTTTGCCCGGGAACTGACCAAACTGTTTGAAGAGATGCACCGTTGCCCACTTGGAGAGGCAGCTGCCTGGCTTGCAGCGGATGCGCATCGCGAACGAGGCGAATACGTGGTGCTGGTCGAAGGCGCGCGGCCCACTGACGACAGTGACGATGCGAATGCCGAACGCGTGCTCGGCATCCTGCTGGACGAATTGCCATTAAAGCAGGCTGCGGCTCTTGCAGCGCGCCTCACCGGGAAGAAAAAAAATGCCTTGTATGAACGCGCGCTACAGTTGAAAGGCAATTCCTGATTAGCGTTGCACGATCACTGGCTTCATTCCGCTTTCCTGCAGTTGCACTGCTACGGCGGCAGCCTCCGCTCTTGTCGCAAACGGACCGCCGAACAGGCGATGGACTGGCCCTGATCCTACGATTTCGATTGTCTCCAGCTTGCCTGCGGTCTGTTGCATCAGGCGTGCGCGAACCGAGTCCGCATTGGTTGCCTGCGCGTAGGCGCCAAGCTGCAGATAGTAAGCCGAACCGGGCCTTGCACCGGCGCCGATACTGCCGGTCGACGTTACAACGGCGGGAACGATGCCCATTGCCGCATCGGCCGTTGCAAGAACAGTTTCCGGCAACGCAAACGTCGATGTGTCGTTCGTCAATGCGACAGGCGTCGCTTCAACCACCGCGCCCGCCTGGCTCGTTACGGGTTTCACATTTGTCTGCGACACCGGCATGTCCGCCACGCGCTTGGCGGCCGCACCGCTGTTCATTCGCGCGATGTCGTCCGGCAGCAAGCGTTCGACCTCCAGTTGGCTGCTGCCATTGCTGAGATAGCCGAGCTTGAGCGCAGCCGTGTAAGACAGATCAATGATGCGCCCCGAGTGAAACGGCCCCCGGTCATTGACTCTGACGATCACCTGCTTGCCATTCGACAGATTGGTGACGCGCACATACGATGGAATCGGCAGCGTGGGATGCGCGGCTGTCATCTTGTACATATCGTACAGCTCGCCAGACGCTGTCTTTTGCCCATGGAATTTCTTGCCGTACCAGCTGCCGACACCACGCTGCTTGAACGGACGCTCGTCGGTCATCGGGGTATAGGTCTTGCCGAATACAACATACGGACGGCTGTTCCTCGCATAGTAAGGCTCGATGCGCGGTTCGGCATCGGGCGTATCGAGCAAGCCTTCCGGCGGCGAATCGCCGGGGCCATCGTCCATGTAGTAACCGCCACGTCCTGAACCCGCACGCGGAAGGACAGGTAGTGTCGAACTGCTTGATTTTGTCGCCGGCGCCGGACTTGCGGACTTTTCGGCAGCCGGCGGATTGACCGGAACGCTGTTGCAGCCGATCAGCGCCAGCGGCGGCAGCATGATCAGAAGCAGCCGTGCGACGCCCTGATAGCGGCGCGCTTGAATGCGCATTGACATCGCGCTCTCCCTGAAATGCTTGTTATCGATGCAAGGCGCACAAGAGTCGGTCGATCAGCGCGCCAGGCAAAACTGGCAACAGTGTGCCTCGGCAAGACATTTGCCGCAAGGAGAGAGTTTTAAAAAATTGTAAGAGAACCATGCCGCTCGCCGGAGTCGGCGAGCGTTGCGGAGGGATCGACCGTCAGGCTGCCGGTGTCATTTTGCCCGGCATGATCGAAGGTCAACGTGTCAGCTTTGCACCAGCTTGCGATGGCGCTGTATGCTCATCAGCATGCCCAGTCCCAAGCTCAAGGTTACGAAGGCGGTGCCGCCGTAACTCATGTAAGGCAGAGGTACGCCGACCACCGGCAGGATGCCGCTGACCATGCCCATGTTGACAAAGGCATAGGTGAAAAAGATCAGCGTGATCGCACCCGCGAGCAGGCGGCAGAACACTGTCGGGCCGTTTGCCGCGATCAGCATACCCCGCCCGATCAGCAACAGGTAGAGCACCAGCAGCACAAGATTGCCTACCAGGCCGAACTCTTCGGAATACACGGCGAAGACAAAGTCGCTCGTTCGCTCGGGAATAAATTCAAGATGCGCCTGCGTCCCTTTCATCCAGCCCTTGCCACTGATGCCGCCCGAGCCGATCGCAATCATGGATTGAATGATATGAAAGCCTTTGCCGAGCGGATCGGTGGTCGGATCGATCAGCGTCATCACGCGCTGGCGCTGATAATCATGCAGCACCGACCATACGACAGGCAGACTTGCGGCACCGGTGATCGCGAGTCCGATCAGCACCTTCCAGGACAATCCTGCCAGGAAGATCACATAAAAGCCGGCCGACATGACCAGGATGGCTGTGCCAAGATCGGGTTGCTTGGCGATCAGGCCGACGGGAATCGCCAGCAGTACGCCGGCCACGGCGAATTCCTGCCATCGCAACTGACCCTCGCGCTTTTGGAAGAACCAGGCCAGCATCAAGGGCAGCGCGATCTTGAGAAGTTCGGAAGGCTGAATGACGACGCCGACGTTCACCCAGCGCCGCGCGCCCTTCTTGATGATGCCGAAGGTGGCAACCGCAATCAGCAACGCAACGCCAACGGTATAGAGAGGAACGGCAATGCGCATCAACATCGCCGGCGGCATGATTGCGGCGATCCACATGACGACAAAGGAAATCAGGATGTTGCGCATGTGTCCTTCGAAACGCCCGGGCGCATCCAGGCCGGCCGAAAACATGCAGATGGTGCTGACCGATAAAATCAGGAACACGATGAGCGCCAGCGGGCCGTCGAACACAGCCAGGTAGGGTTTGATGGTCGGCCACAGGGCGCGACGTTCAGTCAATTGCATGGTGGCCATCAGTCTACATTTCCCATGGTTTCGGCGCCCGGGCGCGGACCGCCGATCGACTCCGATTCAGCCTTCACTGCCGCCGCCGGCCGGGTGGTGGTGACATCCACTTTTTCAACCGGCGCAGCCGGTTTGTCCTTGTCTTCAGGCCGCTTGCCGAGCAGATAGTAATCGAGCGCCTTGCGCACGATAGGGGCGGCGGCGGCCGAACCGAAACCGCCGTTCTCGACGATGATACCGATGGCAATGCGCGGATTGTCGACCGGAGCAAACGCGGTGTACAGCGAATGGTCGCGATGCCGCTCGTCGATTTTGCTGGCATCGTACTTTTCATTCTTCTTGATCGCGATCACCTGTGCCGTACCGGTCTTGCCCGCCGAGACATAGCCGGCCTTTGCGAATGCGCGCGCAGAAGTGCCTTCCTTGACCACACCGGCCATCGCATTCTTGACGAAGTCGATATTCTCCTGCTTGAGCGGAATACGGTAACTCTCTTTGGGAACCGTCAGTGTGCGCTCCTTGGTCGCGCCGTTTTCGATGATCTTGACCAGATGGGGCTTCATCACCACGCCGTTGTTGGCAAGGATAGCCGTCGAATGCGCCAGCTGCAGCGGCGTGAACGAGTTATAGCCCTGGCCGATGCCGATGGAGATCGTCTCGCCCGCATACCACTTCTTTTGCTCCGGACGACGATAGGCATTGCGCTTCCAGGCGGTCGACGGCAGGATGCCGGGCCGCTCGTGTTCGAGATCGATGCCGGTAAGCTGGCCGAATCCGAACGGCTTCATGAAGTCGTGGATCGTATCGACGCCGAGTTCATTGGCGAGGATGTAATAGTAGGTATCACAGGAATGCACGACGGACTTGTACATGTCCACCATGCCGTGGCCGCCTTCCTTGTCGTCGCGGAACTTGTGATTGCCGAACCAGAAATAGCCCGGGTCGGAAATGGCCTGGTTGGGCGTGCGCCTGCCCAGTTCCAGCGCAGCCAGCGCCATGAAAGGCTTGTAAGTCGAGCCCGGCGGATAGGTGCCGATCAGCGGGCGATTCAGCAGCGGCCGGTCCGGTGAATTGTTCAGTGCATCCCAGCTCTTGGGATCGATGCCGTCCACGAACAGATTGGGATCGAAGGTGGGTTTGGAGACATAAGCGAGAACATCGCCGGTGGCGGGCTCGATTGCCACGAGCGCGCCGCGCCGGTCGCCGAATGCTTCCTCGACCACTTTCTGCAACTCGATATCGATGGACAAGATCAGGTTATGGCCCGGTGTGGCCGGTGTGCGCGACAGCGTGCGCACCGCGCGTCCGCCGGCGGATACTTCGACTTCTTCGTAACCGGTGGTGCCGTGCAGGATCTTTTCGTATTTCTTTTCCAGCCCTTCCTTGCCGATGTAATCGGTGCCCGCATAATTGGCGGCGTCTTCCATCTCTTCGATTTTTTCCGCATCGCGCTGGCTGACGCGGCCGATATAGCCGATCACGTGCGAGGCGGTTTCACCCAAGGGATACTGGCGGAACAGGCGCGCCTGGATTTCAACGCCGGGGAAACGATAGCGCTGCGCCGTGAAACGCGCCACTTCCTCATCGGTGAGGCGGGTGCGGATAGGCACGCTTTCGAAGTTCTTTGCTTCATCCAGTAGTCGGCGGAAGCGGCGTTTGTCCTTGGGCTGGATATCGACCAGCGTAGCCAGGCTTTCGATCACCGCATCCAGCGGTTCGGCCAGCTTCGAGGGCGTGATTTCAAGCGTATAGGCAGAAAAATTGCGCGCGACCACCACGCCGTTGCGGTCGAGGATCAAGCCGCGATTGGGAACGACCGGCACGACCGATATGCGGTTGTCTTCCGCCTGGCTGGCATAGTGGTTGTGCCTGACGACTTGCAGCCAGACGAAGCGCGTCGCCAGCAGGCCGAAACAAATCAGCACGAATATTCCGGCGACGGAAAGCCGCATGCGGAACAGGTGCACTTCGCGTTCGGTGTTTTTGAATTCGGTCATGATCCTTCTTGCGCGGATGAAGTCGATCCGCCCATGCCATTACGCTGCCCTGCTGCCGCGACGGCAACCGGGCCGATGCAAATGCCCTCAGCAGCATTCGCCATTTTCCAGCTCAGTCCGTCATGCGGACTGCCAAACAAGTCTTGACGCTTGCATCAGATCGGCCGCGTGTCATCGCGATTGATGGCGCGGCGCTGCGGCGCCAGCAGAATTGCAGAAACGATGGGCCACAGTGCGGCGGCGACGATGCTTTCCAGAAAATACGACCAGCCGGGAAACTTGCCGCTGACGAGCATGCGCACCACCAGTTGCACCGTCTGCATGAACAGCAGCAATGGCAGCACGTGCGTGGCCTGCGTCGGTATCTTGAACCACAGCACCCGGCGATGGATCATGATCGCGAAATACGACAGCAAGGTATAGGACAAGGCGTTTTCACCCAGCAGGCTGGCATCATGGACATCCATGAGCAGGCCCATCATGAATGCTATGCCGATGCCGACTTTACGCGGCTGATGAATGCTCCAGAACACCAGGACCAGTGCGACGAAATCCGGCACGCCGACCCAGTGGCCCCAAGGCAAGAGATTCAGCAAAAAGGCGAGTACCAGGCTGGAGACAATGAACAGCGGATTCGCCGGCAACAGGATGTAATGCGGGCTATTCATGGCTTTTGTACCTGGGCAGGAGTCGGAGTCGCAGGGGGAACAGGGGCGGGCGCCGTACCGGTTGTCGCTTGCGCGTTCGAATTGTTGCGTGCCGGCGCGACCGGCCGCGTTGCAGCCGCCGCCTTGTTGGAGGTAGCGGTACTCGTCGCATCGGGCTTGCTTGCAGCAGCGGCAGGTGCCGCTACCGCAGGTTTGGCTGCAGCAGGTTTGGCTGCAGCAGGTTTGGCTGCAGCAGGTTCAGCAATTGTCGCAGGCGTTGCGGAATGCGCCGCAGGAGCTGGCTTGGGTGCATCTTTCGCCACATCCTTGACGGCTTCCAGCGCTTTCTTCTTGCTGGCTTTGTCTTTCTTGTCTCTCGCCTCTTCCGGCGCGGGCCGCTCCGGGAAATTGCTTTCAGTAAGCAGGATCAGCAACTGGCGGTTGCGATCCACACCGGCTACCGGCAGGCAATTGATGCGGGCAAAGGCATCGGAAGATTTGCTTTCTACCTGGGTCACCTTGGCGACGGCCAAGCCCGCCGGATAGATGCCGTCGATACCCGAGGTGATCAGCATATCGCCGCTCTTGATGTCGGCATTGGCGGGCATGAAGCGCAGATCGAGCGCACCGGAATGGCCTTGTCCATAAGCGATGCTGCGCAAACCGGTGCGCACCACCTGAACCGGAATGGCCTGATCCTTGTCGGTCAGCAGCGTGATCTCGGAAGTAAACGGAAAGACACGGGTGACCTGACCGACCACGCCCACATCATCGATCACCGGCTGTCCCGGCCGTACGCCGTGCCGGCTGCCGCGGTCAAGCACGACCTTGCGGGTGAACGCATCGCGCGCGTCGTACAGGATTTCGCTCATGATCGACTTGACCGGCAAGCGTTCGTTCGCATCGAGCAGGCGGCGCAGCTGTGCGTTTTCGGCGGCAAGCTGCTGCACCTGCTGCAGCGTATGCGCATTGGCGACCTGCTCCTGCTTGAGCTTGTTGTTTTCGCGTTGCACCGAGGACAGCGACGAAAAATAGTCGCCGACCATATAGACCGCATCGCGCGGGAGCAGCGCCACGACTTGCAGCGGGTAGAGACCGGTACCGACCAGCTGGCGGATCATGCCGAGCGTATGCAAGCGCGAATCGGCAATCAGCAGGACCAGTGCAATCAGGGAGAAGAACCCCACTTTGGCGCGCGCGGAGGCGCCTTGCTTGAAGAGTGGCGGTGGACTGTATTCCATCAGGGGCTAACTATATTCCGGGAATGTGACTGGGATATCGGTCCGCCTGGCGCGCCCGGTATTGACCGCCGGGCGCGCGTGCATTGTGTATTACTCGTAGGAGAAGATGGAGCCGAGCTTGTCCATCCGCTCGAGCGCCATGCCGGAACCGCGCACCACGCAGGTCAGCGGATCTTCGGCGACGATGACCGGCAGTCCGGTCTCTTCCATCAGCAGACGGTCCAGGTCACGCAGCAGCGCGCCGCCGCCGGTCAGCATCATGCCTTTTTCGGCAATGTCCGCACCGAGCTCCGGCGGCGTCTGTTCCAGCGCGTTCTTGACGGCGGAGACGATGTTGTTGAGCGGATCGGTCAATGCTTCGAGGATCTCGTTGCTGGAAATCGTGAAGGAGCGCGGAATGCCTTCGGACAGGTTGCGGCCCTTGACTTCCATTTCTTTGACTTCGGAACCGGGGAAGGCGGAACCGATTTCCTTTTTGATCGCTTCGGCGGTCTGCTCGCCGATCAGCATGCCGTAGTTGCGACGGATGTAATTCACGATCGCTTCATCGAACTTGTCACCGCCGACACGGACCGAACCCTTGTACACCATGCCGCCCAGCGAGATGATGCCGACCTCTGTCGTGCCGCCACCGATGTCGACCACCATCGAACCGGTTGCCTCGGAGACCGGCAAGCCGGCGCCAATCGCGGCGGCCATCGGCTCTTCGATCAGGTACACCTGAGATGCGCCCGCGCCCAGTGCGGATTCGCGAATCGCGCGGCGTTCGACCTGGGTCGAACCGCAGGGGACGCAGATGATGATGCGAGGAGAAGGCTTGAACAGTTTGGAATCATGGACCATGCGGATGAACTGCTTGAGCATCTGCTCGGTCACCGTGAAGTCAGCGATCACGCCATCCTTCATGGGACGGATCGCTTCGATATTGCCTGGAACTTTGCCCAGCATCTGCTTGGCTTCCTTGCCGACCGCCTGGATGGTTTTCTTGCCATTCGGGCCACCCTGCTGGCGAATCGCCACGACCGACGGCTCGTCCAGCACGATACCCATGTTACGCACGTAGATCAGCGTATTGGCGGTGCCCAGATCGATTGCCAGGTCGTTAGAAAAATAACTGCGTAAAAATCCAAACATGTAGTGTCCTGATGCGCAACAATGGCGCGCTTAACATTGGTGGTGAAAATCCGGGTAACCTTTGCGGTTTACTACACTGGGCCGGCAAGGTCTTAACCCGTCATTCTACCTTATAATTTAACCGAAATTAGTCGAGGGAAACTCCAAAAATGTGGTCCGGATACACGCTTTATCGGCCCTTTTGACAAGTTTTTGCCAGAACTAAAACACATTTGTTTTCTGAAAATACCGACCGACAACGGTCCGTTCCAACTACATAATCATGTCACTCGACCTCAACGACGTTAAGCGCCTCGCCCGTCTCGCGCAACTCGATCTGGATGAAGCCCAGGCCGGCAAAACCCTAGCCAAGCTCAATGGCATCTTCGATCTCGTGGAGCAGATGCGCGCAGTCGATACCAGCGGCGTCGAACCTCTGAATCATCCGATTGCCGCCTATCAGGACAATGTTGCATTACGTCTGCGCGAAGATCAGGTATCCGAGCCAAACCGCCGTGACGATTACCAGGAGGTCGCGCCGGCAACGCAGGACGGTCTGTACCTCGTGCCCAAAGTCATCGAATAACCTCTTGTCGGAATATCTACTGGTCCATTCGGGACCGGCCGCACACCTTATGCATACCAAGACCCTAAAAGAACTTTCCGCATTGCTGCATGCAAAACAGGTTTCCGCCACTGAACTGGCGAGGCTGTTCCTTGACCGCATCAAACAAAGCGACCTGAACGCCTTCATCCACGTCGATGAAAACCTGACACTGCAGCAGGCTGCGGAATCGGATGCGCGCATTGCCAAAAATGACACGACACCGCTAACCGGCATTCCCATCGCGCACAAGGACATCTTCGTTACGCGCGGCTGGCGTTCCACCGCCGGCTCGAAGATGCTCGCAAATTACGCCAGCCCCTTCGATGCAACTGTGGTCCAACAGTTCCGCACAGCAGGTATGGTCACGCTGGGAAAACTCAATTGTGATGAATTCGCCATGGGTTCTTCCAACGAGAACTCTTTCTTCGGCCCGGTGAAGAACCCCTGGGACCGCAATGCGATTCCCGGCGGCTCGTCCGGCGGCTCGGCGGCTGCCATTGCCGCGCGACTGGCACCGGCCGCCACCGCAACCGATACCGGCGGTTCGATTCGCCAGCCGGCATCGCTGTGCGGCGTCACCGGCATCAAGCCTACTTATGGCCGCGTCTCGCGTTTTGGCATGATCGCTTTTGCATCGTCGCTGGATCAGGGCGGACCGATGGCGCAGACCGCGGAAGACTGTGGCCTGCTGCTCAATGCGATGACCGGCTTCGATCCGCGCGACTCGACCAGTCTTGAGCTTCCGGCGGAAGACTTCACGCGCGACCTGAACAACAAGCTGCAGGGCTTGAAGATCGGCATCCCGCGTGAGTATTTCGGCAAAGGCCTGGCGCCGGATGTGGAGCAGGCGGTGCGCGCAGCGCTTGCCGAATATGAAAAGCTGGGCGCGACACTGGTCGATATCTCGCTGCCGAAAACCGAGCTGTCGATTCCGGTGTACTACGTGATCGCGCCGGCCGAAGCATCGTCCAACCTCAGCCGCTTCGATGGCGTGCGCTATGGCCATCGCGCCAAGGAATACAAGGACCTCGGCGACATGTACCGCAAGTCGCGCGCGGAAGGCTTCGGCGATGAAGTCAAGCGCCGCATTCTGGTCGGCGCGTATGTGCTGTCGCACGGTTATTACGATGCCTACTACCTGCAGGCGCAAAAGATCCGCCGTCTGATCGCGCAGGATTTTCAGAATGCATTCACGCAGTGCGACGTGATCATGGGCCCGGTATCACCCACCGTGGCATGGGATCTCGGCGACAAGACCGATGACCCGGTGGCCAACTATCTTGCCGATATTTTCACGCTGTCGACCAGCCTGGCCGGTTTGCCCGGCATGTCGATTCCCTGCGGGTTCGGCCAGGGCGACAAGAATGGCAAGCGTCCGGTCGGACTGCAGATCATCGGCAATTATTTCGAAGAAGCGAAGCTGCTCAATGTCGCGCACCAGTATCAGCTGGCGACCGACTGGCACCGCCGCGCACCGGAAGGCGTATAAGCATGACGCCGCGCGCCATCGTCGCTGGAGCACTGCTGTCGCTGGCTGCAGCCAGCGCGCTGGCGCAGCAGCTCGATGCGCGCTTTTCCTGCAGCACCACGCGCAAGGACGCAGCGGAGACGACCACCTATGCCGACAATGGCGAGTTCCGTCTCAACGGCAGCCGGATCGAAGCCTTTCGCTGGGAGTCGTCCCTGTTTCGCAGTACGCATGGCTTCGATTGCAGTATCGATGAAAGCGATGGCTTGCAAGCCGAGGTCCGCGACGACAACACGCGCGCAAGCTGGCGCGTCGCGCTCAAGGATGCACCCGCTGCGCGCGCACAACGCGGCTTCGATTTCGGTCGGCGCTTGAATTGCTCGATCCGGCTGGAGCGAGACGGCGATACCCTGAGCGTCAAGCCAAGCTGTCCCGCCCTGTGCGGATCGCGCGAGAATTTTTCGGAATTGTCGATCCACCTGAAGACCGGACAATGCCGGTATGAAGAATAATCAGCAACCTGCCGCCCGTTTGCGTCTGCTTGGCGCAGGCGGCGGGAAGCAAGCAAAATGAGGACAACACCATGCAATGGGAAGTCGTAATCGGTCTTGAGACGCACGCGCAACTCTCGACCCAATCCAAGATATTCAGCGGCGCGTCGACACGCTTCGGCGCCGAGCCAAATACGCAAGCCTCGCCGGTCGACCTCGCGTTGCCTGGCGTGCTGCCGGTCATGAACAAGGGCGCGGTCGAACGCGCGATCCAGTTCGGCCTGGCGATCGGTGCCAAGATTGCGCCGCAATCCATCTTCGCGCGCAAGAATTACTTTTATCCCGACCTGCCCAAGGGATACCAGATCAGCCAGTATGAAATTCCGGTAGTCCAGGGCGGCACGGTTTCCTTCGTGCTTGAAAAGGATGGCAAGGCGGAGATGCGCAGCGTACAACTCACGCGCGCGCACCTGGAAGAAGACGCCGGCAAGTCGCTGCATGAGGATTATCACGGCATGTCCGGCATCGACCTCAACCGCGCCGGCACGCCGCTGCTCGAAATCGTGACCGAGCCCGACATGCGCAGCGCCGCCGAAGCGGTCGCCTATGCGAAATCACTGCATTCGCTGGTGATGTGGCTGGGCATTTGCGACGGCAACATGCAGGAAGGATCGTTCCGCTGCGACGCCAACGTATCGGTGCGCCCATTCGGCCAGAAGGAATACGGCACGCGCTGCGAAATCAAGAACCTGAACTCGTTTCGCTTCCTTGAAGAGGCGATCAACTATGAAGTGCGCCGCCAGATCGAGTTGATCGAGGATGGCGGCAAGGTGGTGCAGGAAACCCGCCTGTACGATCCGGATCGCAAGGAAACGCGCTCGATGCGCAGCAAGGAAGACGCGCAGGATTACCGCTATTTCCCCGATCCCGATTTGCCGCCGCTGGTCATCGCGCAGGACTGGATTGATCGCGTGAAGGCCAGCATGCCGGAATTGCCCGGCGCGATGCGCGAGCGCTTCGTCAACGATTATGGCTTGCCGGAATACGACGCGGCGGTACTGACCCAATCGAAAGCGATGGCCTCGTATTTCGAAGCCGTGGTCGGCAAGGCCGGCAGGGAGCAGGCCAAGCCCGCCGCAAACTGGCTGATGGGCGACGTGTCATCGACGCTGAACCGCGAAGGCGTGGACATTGCCGACTCGCCAGTGAAAGCGGAACAGCTTGCGCTGCTATTGCAAAGAATCGCCGACGGCACGATTTCCAACAAGATCGCCAAGGAAGTATTCGCCGGCATGTGGGAAGCGAAGTCGGACAAGGCCGGCATCGCCGACGACATTATCGAGTCCAAGGGCTTGAAGCAGATTTCCGACAGCGGCGCGCTGGAAAAGATCGTCGACGAAGTCCTGGCCGCGAATGCGAAATCGGTAGAAGAGTACCGCTCCGGCAAGGAAAAGGCCTTCAATGCGATTATCGGCCAGGCGATGAAGGCTACCAAGGGCAAGGCCAATCCGGCGCAGTTGACCGAATTGCTGAAGCAAAAGCTGGTGGGTTGAAAGACTCTGGCGGCGTGATGCGCGCCGCCAGTCAACTGCACCAATAGCAGTTACACAATGCCGTAACGGCTGCGATAGGCAGCCACGGCATCCTTGTATTGGGCCAGATCCTGGTTCGCGCCCGCCTGCGAAATATATTCAAGCAAATCAGCCAGATTGCCGATCGAAATCACCGGCATGCCATAGGCATTGGCCACCTCCTGCACCGCCGAATGTTCGGACAAGGCGCCATCCTTGCCCGAGCGTTCCATCCGGTCCAGCGCAATCAATACCGCACATGGCGTCGCGCCTGCCGCGCGGATCATCTCGACCGATTCACGCACCGACGTACCGGCCGAAATCACGTCGTCGATAATCACTACCCTTCCCTGCAGCGTGGCGCCGACGATGGTGCCGCCCTCTCCATGGTCCTTTGCCTCTTTGCGGTTATAGGCGAATGGAACGTTGCGTCCCTTGTTGGCCAGCGCGACCGATGTCGCGGCGGCCAGCGTAATGCCCTTGTACGCCGGACCGAACAGCATGTCGAACTCGACACCTGAATCGATCAGCGTCTGCGCATAGAAATCGGCCAACTTGCCCAGCGTCGCGCCTTCATTGAACAGCCCCGCATTGAAAAAGTAAGGCGAATTACGCCCTGCCTTGGTGACGAAATCGCCGAACCGCAGTACTCCGGTAGAGACGGAGAAGGCGATGAATTCCTGACGTAGTTGGCTCAAGGTGGTCCTCGGTAGAGATGATGGGATAGACGAAATAGCGAACACGGTGGAGCGATAGACGGAAACGCGCGTCCCGCATCCACACGACAAAGCCGATATTTTAAGTCCTATACCTCTTTGAAAAGCAATGTCGGCACGGCTTTAGGCTGAAAGCCGCAATCGGATCATTTGTCATTACGTTACGAGTCAGGATTGGTATTAGCGAACCTTTGCAGCCACCAATAAATTCTTGTGCAACAGCAAAATGTTAATGTATTGTTAACATATCTATATAACAACTTCTGCTGCTTCGCGCTGTATTCCTTCATGCTGCCCGTCTTACTGTCTTCGCGCCGTTCCTCACCCTCTTCCCAGCCGCCTGTCTCGCTCGACTTCGTGCTGCAGTCGTACGAGCGCGCCTTTCACGCCGCCAGCGCCCAGGTGCAGGCGGACATCCAGCGCCGCATCGGCATCTATTCGCATCAGGTCAGCCGCGCCTATGACGAAGTCGCCGATGGTCTTGCCAGCGTACCGGGCGTGCGCAACGGGCAATGCGTAACCGCTGCGCTGAGCCGCAGTGATGCGCGTCTGTATGCGCTCCTGCGCGAGCGGCTGCCGGCCTTCGACTGGAGCGGCGTCGGCCAGACGATTGCGCATCTGCTGCTGGCGACAGCCAAGGAAGTGGCAATTTATGTTGGCGGCGGCGCGGTATTGGGCGGTGTGGTCGGCGGCATTGCCGGCAGCTTCGCCGGCGGCGTCGGAGCCATCCCCGGGGCGGCGCTGGGCGCGGCCGCCGGGGCCAAACTGGGTGGCCAGGTGATGGCGCTGATGGGACTGGCCAGTCTGGCCGACGGCGTGTTTCATACGATTTCCGAGATGACCAGGCAGTTTGCCCGCGGATTTGCACTGTCCTGGAATGCGATCCATTACAAAGACAGCGCGCCTGGCCGTTATGTGGCGGACATGGCCAATGCGGCCGAGGCTTTTGCAGAAGGCAAGATACTGCTGATTGTGATGATCCTGTCGAGCGTGTTGCAGTATTTTTCGCGCGGGGTACACGCGCGGGATACCTTGCTCAAGGAACTGGCTGGGAGCAAGCTGGGGCCGCGGTTTGCCCAATGGGTGGCCGCCAATGAAGCGGCGCTGCACAAGAGCCCGGTCTTGCAACCCGGCGCTTCGGCGGCCGAGCGTCCTCCGGTACGTTCCAAGCCTGCTCCTGCACCGGTCCCTGCACCGCGACCCGCTGCCGCGCCCGCCCCGGCCGGCCAGACCAGCGAGGGCCGCGGCAAATCCTGCAAGCAATGCGTGACCGTCGGCCATCCAGTCAACCCGATCTTCGGCAACAAGCTGCTCACCGGCGAGCTCGAGCGCGATTTCGCCTTGCCCGCGCCGCTGCCCCTGCTCTGGCAGCGCAGCTACAGTTCCGACAATCCCCGCATCGGCTGGCTCGGCCAGGGCTGGAGCCTGCCGATCTCGCTGGCATTGCAGGTAAGCGCCGACCGCGTCGTCGTGCTCGATCCGCAACAGCGGGAAGTCAGCTTCAGCCTGCCCCAGATCGGCCAGCGCCTGTATTCGCCCTACGAGCAAGTCACGCTGGTGCGGCTGTCTGCCTTGTGCTTTGCGCTGATCGACCGCGACCAGACCCACAGCACCTTTGCGCTGGCGGACCCGCATGCCGGGATGGCCCACCTGACCGACATCACCGACCGCAACGGCAACACCACCCGCATTCTCTACGATGAATGCCGGCAACCGACGCGCCTGTTCGACAGCGCCGGCCGCACCTATGTGCTGGACTTTAGCGGGCAGCGCCTGCGCACGGTCTCGCTGTTGCGCGACACCCCCGAGGCGCCGGTGCCGCCTAGCGCCGTGCCGCTGGTGCATTACGACTACGATGCCGCCGGCGACCTGATCCGGGTCCGCAACCGGCTGGGCCAGACGGTGCGTGAATTCGGCTACCGCAACCATCTCCTGATCCGCCACAGCCAGCCCGGCGGATTGATCGCCGCATACACGTACGATGACTACCGCCCCGCCGGCCGCGTGCTCCGGCACTGGACCAATAGCGGCCAATCCTGGTCGTTCGACTATCGGCCGCATGAAACGGTGGTCACCGACCGGCTCGGGCGCCGCCATACGTACCGCTTTGACCGCGCGCAGCGTTATACCGGCGCTACCGATGCGCTGGGGCAGCGTACCGAGCAGTTGCTCGACGACTATGGCAATGTGCTGGCAGCCACCGATGCGGCCGGGCGCACCACCCGCTATCGCTACGACAGCCGCAGCCTGCTGATCCGCATCGAAGCGCCCGAGGGCGGCATCACCCGCATCGTGTACGACGGCCGCACCAGCCAGCCGGCGCTGGTGACCGATGCCGAAGGCGGCATCACCGCCTACCGCTACGATGCCTGCGGCAACCTGGCTTCGGTCACCGATGCGCTGGGCCAGCGCACGCACTACCGCCATGATGGGCGCGGCTTGCCGCTGGCCATCATCGATGCGCACGGCAAGACCCGCACCTTCGCGTATGACAGCAGCGGTCAGGTACGCAGCCATACCGATTGCGCGCAGCACACCACCCGCTTTGACTACGATGACGAGGGCCGGCTGATCGCGCTCCGGGATGCGCTGGGACACGTCACCCGCTATCGCCATGATCAACTTGGCCGGCTTGCCGCGATCGTGTATCCGGATGGCCGCGAAGAACAGCTGGACTACGATGCGCTGGGCCGGCTCATCGCCCATGTCGATGGCGCCGGTCAGCGCACCGTCTATGCGCGCGATGTCGATGGCAAGCCGCTGACCCGTACCGATGCGCTCGGGCATGCGGTGCAATACCGCTACGACGCCGCCCGGCGACTGGTGCAACTGGTCAACGAGAATGGGGCGGTGCATGCCTTTGCCTACGATGCGGCGGACCGGCTGGTGCAGGAAATCAGGGTGGATGCACGGGTCACGCGCTACCGCTATGATGCCTCCGGCTGGCCGGTGGCCAGGGAAGAATTGGGCACGCTGCCCAACCTGGCGCCGCTGGCGACGGCACAGAGCGCAGCGATCGAAACCACCTACCGCCGCGATGGCGGTGGCCGGCTGCTCGAAAAGATCGTCTCGCACCTGACCGGGGCCGCCCAGGCCGAGCAATTGCGCAGCGTCTATGCGTATGACAAGCTGGGCCGGCTGGTGCAAGCCAGAAACCAGCACGCCCATGTGCAGCTGCAGTATGACGCGATCGGGCAACTGGTGGCCGAGACCACCACCGCCGAAGGCCGCGCCACCACGCTCACCCATGCCTACGATGCGCTGGGCAACCGGCTCCAGACCACCTTGCCCGATGGCAGGGTGATGCAGCAGTTGTATTACGGCAGCGGGCATCTGCACCAGATCAGCCTGGACGGCGAGGTGGTCACCGATCTGGAGCGCGATGCGCTGCATCGGGTGATCGGCCGCACCCAGGGGGCGATGGCCAGCCGGTTCCAGTATGACCCGGCGGGACGGCTGACCGCCCAGCAGGCCAGCAAGGGAGAAGACGGCCTCCTCAGCCGCCATTACGGCTATGACCGTGCCGGCAACCTGGCCACGCTGGAGGACCGCCGCAGCGGGCTTACCCGCTACCAGTACGACGCCATCGGCCGCCTGCTGCAAGCCACGCAGCCGACCCTGGCGGAAGTCTTTGCCTTCGATCCGGCGCACAACCTGCTCGATGCGCAGCACGCCACCGGCAGCGCCGGGCGCATCGTCAACAACCGGGTCACCGTGCATGAAGACAAGCGGTTTGCATACGATACGCATGGCAACCTGATCGACAAGAAGATCGGCCGCCATACGCAGATGACGCTGCGCTGGAATGCCGAGCATCAACTGGTCGAAGCGAACGTCACCCGCCCTGCGCAGGAAGACCAGCCGGCAGTGCAAACGGTACGCTATGGCTATGATCCGTTCGGACGGCGCCTGTTCAAGCGCGATGCGTTCGGCACCACGCGGTTCCTCTGGGATGGCAACCGCTTGCTGTGCGAGACGAGGGGCAGTCACATGCGCACCCATGTGTATGAGCCGGAGTCGTTCGTGCCCTTGGCGCAGGTGCAGAACAGCGCCCCGCAGGTCGGGCAAGCCACAGGGAGCCGTCGCCAGGCACAGCGCATCCGGCATCTGCATGTCGATCATCTGGGCACGCCGCGCGAACTGACTGCCGACGACGGCAAGCTGGTGTGGGCAGCGACCTACCGGGCATGGGGCAATACGCTGGCCGTAACCTTGGAACCTGAACCCGACGCGAGCAGCACGCCCGGCGCCGACACGTTTGCCGAGGTGCAGCCGATCCGTTTCCAGGGGCAATACTGCGATAGTGAAACCGGATTGCATTACAACCGCTTCCGGTACTACGATCCGGATATAGGACGGTTCATCAGCCAGGATCCGATCGGGCTGCAGGGCGGCGATAACCTGTATCAATATGCGCCAAATCCCATAGCGTGGATCGATCCGCTCGGCTTATCTTCTTGCCCATGCTCTCCACAAATCAATCTTAAACATATATTTCATGGTGAAACTAATCGCAGGGGGCGGCCAACTGGATTTCACCACGAAGGATCAATTGGCCATGTCGACAATGCGATAGTTACCCAAAGAGGCCCAGCAAATAAACACGGCGTTTACGAAGCTAATGTTGGAGTATTTAATCCTGCCACCGGTATTTATCAAATCAAAACCTCAACAATGTTTCCTAACACATGGTCAAGAGCCCAAACTCTTACTGAAATTCGTTCAGCCTATCAAGACGCAGTAACGAAAGGTGCTATTGATGGCAGAAGTTTCAAAGGGCGATCAACAAGTGGAGTAAAAATGGAAGGGTATTTAGATACTTCGGGAAAAATCAATACAGCTTTTCCAAAAATGTAAATGGGGTAGTTACAGTATGAAAACCATAAGCGATTTTCTAGAAAGCGATGTTCAAACGCCACTTACTCAGCGCAAGTATTTAGGTTACGCAAATAATGTGCTGTCTGGCCACCACGACGAGCTTGAGCTGACAGGTAACGCATTCAATGTAAAATTTTCCCTAAAAGGTGTATCCATAGAAAATTTATGGGAGGATGAATCAGAACCACTCTGGATAAGTTTGGATGAGTTCATCCAAATCCTATCTAATTGGAGGACACCACATTAATTGAACGAAGTAGGTTTTCCAACGCGAGTTCGAATACGAAGTGCAACTTTGACTTGGCGGTCTGGAGACTCGCATGCTATCGCATCTTTCCACCGGACCTCATTATTCATCAGTTGCACTTGGTCTTTGAACTCGCGAACGATAAAAAGTGATGAAAAATGAATGTTATCGAGTTCTTAAAAACCATCTATCTTGGTGAGCGCGGATGCAAATCATTGTTGATCGATGGATGGAATTCTGAAGTCAAAATGCAAGTGACTTGTATTTCCCGTGTGCGTTCGGAGTCATGGAATTATTACGATGCTGAAGATTTGATCGACGGATATATTGTTTTTGAAGGCGTAGAAAGCATTGTTCTTGATCCGCCGGGAATTCTTCCGAATGATTCGATAAACGATATTCGCGCTGAACAACTTGCAGATAACCTTGGAAAGTACTTAATCATTGTTAACGTCAATTCGGTATCTGCATCCGGCGAGCATAGCGAGCTTGAAATTCGAATTCAAGCTACTTCAATAGCACTTGAAGCACACGATGAGCCAGGAAAAAGAATAACTCAATAAAACGTCCAAAGGGTATGCCATTCAGGCTGCGTGTATATACAACGACACGTCGAAACCGGAGCAACGAATCATTAATCAAACATGACGATTGATACACCCGCCGAAAAAAGAAAAGCACAGTATTTGATTCCGAAACCGGATTGCATCCCTCTCCGAAGCAACGACTCGTCACACTCAACAGCCGGATAAGTTATCCTAAGCCCCTCGTCGTTATCGCTCAGGAAACCATGCTGAAAGTTATCTCCGCCAACCTCAACGGCATCCGCTCCGCCGCTAAGAAAGGCTTCTTCGATTGGATGCAAAAACAATCCGCTGATTTCGTCTGCGTTCAGGAATTGAAGGCCCAGGCGGCCGATATGACGCCAGAGTTTTTGAGGCCACATGGCTACCATGGCCATTTTCACTACGCCGAGAAGAAGGGATATTCCGGAGTCGGCGTGTACTCACGCTATGAACCGGATGCGGTGCAGATCGGTTTTGGCTGCGCCGAATTCGATGCCGAAGGCCGCTATGTGCAGTGCGATTTTGGCAAGCTGAGCGTGATTTCCGTGTATTGCCCTTCCGGCTCATCCAGCGAGGAAAGGCAGCAGGCGAAGTTTCGTTTCCTGGAAGTGTTTTTGCCGCATCTGGAAAAGCTGCGTGCATGCGGGCAGGAAGTCGTGATTTGCGGCGACTGGAATATCGCGCACAAAGCAATCGACCTGAAGAACTGGAAATCGAACCAGAAGAACAGCGGCTTCCTGCCGGAAGAGCGCGCGTGGATGAGCAGGGTGCTGGGCGATGTGGGCTGGGTCGATGTGTACCGCGCGCTACATCCCGAAACAACCGGCGATGCCTACACCTGGTGGAGCAATCGCGGGCAGGCGTGGGCGAACAATGTCGGGTGGCGGATTGACTACCATGTATCGACACCGAATCTGGCATCGAAGGCCAGTGCCGCGTCGATCTACAAGACCGAGCGTTTTTCCGATCATGCGCCGCTGACGGTAGAGTACAACGGCGCGTCGGTGTTCATGGGCGCTTGATAGCGCCGGCACCATTTCAAATTGACTGTAACCGAGGCAGAGGCGATTTTCCGCCCTGCCCCTTCTACCTTCTATTCACCGAATCGGCGCAATTCCCTTCACATTCGATTCGTAAGGCGGCAGCGACGTAGGCTGCACGCCCTTGGCCTTCGCATACAAAGGCACGACCGAAGGCATGTGCTTTTGCATTTCAGCAATGCGGCTCTTGCCGGCCGGGTGGGTGGAGAACCATTGCGGCGGTGCGTTCTTGCTGATCATGCCCATCTTTTGCCACAACGCGATGCCGGCACGCGGATCGTAGCCGGCGCGCGCGACGATATCGAGGCCGACCAGATCGGCTTCGGTTTCATCGTCGCGTGAAAATTTCAGCATGGTGAGGTTGGCAATGCCGCCTGTCGCGGCGGTAGCGAGATTGGGGTCCACGCCCAACAATGCCGATAACCCGATACCCGCGATCTTTGCACCAGCGCTGGCCAGGCCGGACTTCGCCACCCGCTCGCGGCCGTGTTCACGCAAGGCGTGGGCGATTTCATGCCCCATGACGATGGCGACTTCATCATCGGTCAGTTTCAAATTGCTCAGGATGCCGCTGAAAAAGGCAATCTTCCCGCCGGGCATGCAGAAGGCATTGATTTCCTTTGAACCGATCAGATTGACTTCCCATTGCCATTTCGATGCGCGATCGTTCCAGCGCACCGCATGCGGAATGAGCTTGCGCGCAATCGCGCGCAGCCGCTGCACCTCCGGATGATCATCGGCAGCCAGCGCCTTGTGCTGGTTTGCCTGCTGCTTGATGCCGACATACTGCTCCGATGCCGCCGCCTCGAGTTGCTCTTCCGGCACCAGATTGCGCAGCGGCGACATCTTGTCGACCTTCACGCCGTCGGAGCTGACTTCGTCCTTGGCCATGACCAGCGGCGATATCGACACCAGTGCGGCCAGCGTCAGGGTAAGCGGCGTGTGCCTGTTCATGTGCGGTGCTCCTCGGAAGAGGTCAGTATCGTTTTAATCCAGGGCAGCAAGGCATAAGCCGGAAACGCAAGGATGAAAGTCAACGCGAAATAGCTGGCGTAGCCCATTTCCTGCGCGCCGATACCGCCCGCCCAGCCGGCGATCGAGCGTGAAAAAGCGAAGATCGAGGACAGGATCGCATATTCGGTCGTGGCGCGCGACTTGTCGACGATCGCCATCAAAAAGGCCAGGAAGGCCGCCGTACCAAGACCGCCGGTAAACGACTCGATCGCGCTGGCGCTGTACATCAGGACCTGGTGCGCCATCGCGATGTCCGCACCCTGCGTCGCCTTTGGAATGAAGTAAGCCGCAGCGACATAGCCGACGTTGGACAAGGCCTGCCACAGCCCGAGTACCCAGAGCGCGCGGAAGATGCCGACGCGATCCGTGTACCAGCCGCCGATGATACCGCCCGCAATCGAGAGACCAAGGCCAAGGTTCACGGACACCAGGCCGATCTGCGTATTGGTAAAACCGCTATCGACCCAGAACGGCTTGATCATGAAGCCGATCGAGGAATCGGCCAGCTTGAAGATCAGAATGAAGCCGATCAGCAGCAGCGCATGCGGTTTGTTCAGCAACGACACGATGGCCCCGAACATCGGCCCGCTGGAAGACGCCGCAGACAACTGCGCCGATTGACCGCGTATACCCTTGGTGAACAGATAAGCCGACAGCAAGATCAGTGCGACCGGTACTCCACCCTTGAACCACCATGCGCTCTTGAATGGCTTGAGCCATTGCGCATCAATCGCGCCCAGCACCGGCCATAACAGGCCGGCAATGAACAATGCGAGTGCAACGATAAGGATCGGCTGTTGCGCCAGCGCGGACATTTCGCTGCGCAGGCTGGAAGGCGCATCGCGCGCCGGCCGGGGCGGTTCCTTCGGCGCGAACAGGCTGATGGCGGCAATCCCGAAAAACAGCAGCGCCGCCAGACCGTAGGTCGATGTCCATCCGGCCACATCCGAGAACCACAGCAGGATACCGGCGGCCAGCATGCCGACGCGGTAAAAGCCGATCCGGAAACCGTTGGCCAAGCCGAGTTCGCGCTTGTCGAGCTGCTCGATGGTATAGCCGTCGATGGCGATGTCGTTGGTGGCGGACAGCGCGGTGAACGCGCCGATCGCGAACCAGACCCAGGGGCCGAAGCCGGCTTCGCGCGCGCAGATGATCATGACGATACCCATGCCGACGTCGGCGGCAGCCATCCAGTAGCGATGGCGACGGGTAAAGTCGATCAGCGGCGCCCACAGGAACTTGAGCGTCCATGATAGCCCGAGCAGGCTGAGCAGTCCGATCTTGGACAGTTCGATTCCCTGCTGGCGGAAGTACACCGGGAACAGATCGAAGAACAAGCCTAGCGGAAAGCCTTCTGAAAAATACAACAAGCTGATCCAGAACAGCTTGGAACGGAGGATTTTTGGGGGTGCGACAGTCTGGGTTGCGGAGACACTCATGCGTGCGTTTTCTTACGTAGACGAAACACGGCAAGACTACCACGCCAATTCGGGAGGAAAGTCACGGGCTTGCCCTCGTGCAATGCAATGCATTCGAGCACTTCGAGCCCGACCTGGTTGGCAAGTTCCTCAAAATCATTAATTGTTGCGCAGCGGACATTCGGCGTGTCATACCATTCATACGGCAATGACTTCGACACCGGCATTCTGCCGCCGAGCAGCGCCATCCGGTGTGGCCAGTATGCAAAGTTTGGAAACGATACGATGGCTTCGCGACCGACCCGGGCAATGTCGCGCAGCACGCCTTCGACATTCTTCATCATTTGCAAGGCAGACAAGCAAAGCACCGTATCGAAGGCATTGTCGGTAAACATCGCGAGTCCGCCTTCCAGGTCTTGCTGGATCACCGCAACGCCGCGATCGATGCAGCGCGGGATTTTTTCATCATCGATTTCAACGCCATAGCCGATGCAATGTTTGTCGGTCTGCAAATAATCCAGCATCACGCCATCGCCGCACCCGAGATCGAGCACATGCGATGCATTGGGTACCCAGTGGGCGATAAAGGCAAGGTCGGCGCGCAGCACGCTCAATTCACGGAAGTTCATGCGTGCCTCCTGTCGATTTCTTGCCAGACCTTGTCGTAATAGGCACGTACAGTATTCATATAGCGCTTGTCTTCCAGCAAGAAGGCATCGTGTCCATGCGGTGCGTCGATTTCGGCATACGAGACCTTGCGTTTGTTCTGCACCAATGCCTGCACGATTTCGCGGCTGCGCTCGGGTGAAAAGCGCCAGTCGGTGGTGAACGACACCAGCAGGAATTGCGCCTGCGTGTTGTGCAGCGCCTTGGTCAGATCGTCGCCGTAATCCTTGGCCGGATCGAAATAGTCGAGCGCCTTGGTGATCAGCAAGTAGGTATTGGCATCGAAGTATTCGGAAAACTTGTCGCCCTGATAGCGCAGATAAGACTCGATTTCGAAATCGATGCCGAAGCCGAACTGATAGCCGCCATTGCGCAGTTCGCGGCCGAATTTTTCAGCCATGCTGTCGTCGGACAGATAAGTGATGTGCCCGATCATGCGTGCCACCCGCAGCCCGCGCTTGGGCACCACGCCGTGCGCGTAGAAATCGCCGCCATGGAAATCCGGATCGGTCAGGATGGATTGGCGCGCCACATCGTTGAAGGCGATATTTTGCGCCGACAGCTTGGCGGTCGATGCAATCACGATGCAGTGACGCAGGCGCTCGGGAAAAATCATGCTCCATGACAGCGCCTGCATGCCGCCGAGCGAGCCGCCCATGACCGCCGCGAATTGCCGTATGCCCAGTGCATCGGCCAGACGCGCCTGGGAATGTACCCAATCTTCGACCGTAACAACGGGAAAGTCGGCGCCATAGGGTTTGCCGGTGGCCGGATTGGGATGCATGGGCCCGGTCGAGCCGAAACAGGAACCGAGGTTGTTGACGCCGATGACAAAGAAGCGATCGGTATCGAGCGGTTTGCCGGGTCCAACCATGTTGTCCCACCAGCCGACATTTTTGCTTCCATCGACCCCTTCATACATGCCGGCAACGTGATGCGATGCGTTGAGCGCGTGGCAGATCAGCACCGCGTTGGAACGATCGGCATTGAGCGTGCCGTAAGTCTCATAGACCAGGGTGTAATCGGCGAGCGACGCGCCGCTGGACAGCGGCAGCGGCTCGGAAAAATGCAGCGATTGTGGCGTTACGATTCCAACAGATGACATAGTCGTCCAAAAAGAAAACTTCTGACCTGGGTTGCGGATAAACCCGCTGCAACCCTGAAGGGCCGGAGCTGGCCTGGACCGGAAAACAAAAAAGCCCGACAGCGGCAGCTTGTCGGGCTAAATTGGGGCGCATGGTCAGGCACGCTTTAGCCGTATTTATTACGCGCCCGCAAGCTGATTATCAAATCGGCGCATTGCGTAAGAATAACTAAGTCGATTCATCGCGTCAAACTCGCGACGGCGGCCATAGCGGTTGGGACGTAGTGGGATCGGCCTTCTCCACCCGTTCGGTGCTCAAGCGGCTTGCCTGATACAAGCAAGCCATGCATGTCTTGATGACAAGATTCCTCCGGCGCGGCGGCACAATCGCGCAACTACACCGTGCACGCATGGCGCGGGAGCAGCCTTTGTAGACAATTCTCAAGTCCGGCCAAAAAACCGGCGATCGAAAGCAAACTGCAAGCTAGGGTGGATTAAAGTGTGAAAAGGTAAGGACTTGGGAGTAAAAACCTAGGTCAGAAACACGGCATACAACCCGGTGCCGACCATACCAATAACCGGGGTTATCAGTTCTGGAAGAAGGAGCAAAGACATGAAATCAGGAAAATACTTGTCCCTGACCCGCTGGGTCGCCACGTCCGTCACGGCGCTCGGCTTGCTGGCCGCAGGTCCTGCGCTGGCGCTGGACAGCATCAAGATGCTGGTGCCGGCCAATCCGGGCGGCGGCTGGGACCAGACTGGTCGCGGCCTGCAACAAGCGCTGCAGCAAAGCGAGGCCGTCAAGAAAGTCCAGGTCGACAACAAGGGGGGCGCAGCTGGCACCATCGGCCTCGCGCAATTCGTCAATTCAGCCAAGGGTGACGGCAGCGCCTTGCTGGTCGGCGGCAGCGTCATGGTGGGCGGTATCGCCCTCAACAAGTCGCCGGTCAACCTGTCCCAAGTCACCCCGATCGCCCGTCTGACTGGCGAGTACGACGTCCTGGTCGTGCCGGCCAGTTCGCCAATCAAATCGATGAAAGATCTGGTTGCGCAGTTCAAGGCGAATCCGGGCAGCGTTTCCTGGGGCGGCGGTTCCGCAGGCGGCACCGATCACATCATCGTCGCCATGATTGCCCAGGCAACCGGCGTCGACGTCGCCAAGATCAATTACATTCCGTTCGCAGGCGGTGGCGAGGCGCAAGCTGCCATCATGGGTGGCCACGTGACCGTCGGCCTGTCCGGCTACAACGAATTCGCCGGCCAGATCGAAGCGAAGAAGCTGCGTCCGATCGCCGTGACTTCGGGCCAGCGCCTGCCAGGCATCGATGTCCCGACCCTGAAAGAGCAAGGTGTCGATGTCGAGCTGTCGAACTGGCGTGCGGTGTTCGCCGCTCCCGGCATCACCGAGCAGCAGAAGAAAGAGCTGACCGCAGCCGTCGACAAGGCAGTCCGCAGCAAGACCTGGCAAGACTTGCTGGCCAAGAACGGCTGGAGCGATGCCTACCTGGTCGGCGACGCGTTCAAGACTTACCTGGACAATGAAGTTGCCAAGACTGAAAAGATCATCACCAACCTCGGCCTGGTGAAAAAATAATGCCGTCGGCAGGCAGCCCGGTTTCCCGGCTGCCTGCACTGCTCGACGCACTGCGTGAACCCGGCGATCCGCATCCTGTTCGGCGGCAGTAACGCACACTGTACTTCGGCACACTGTACTTCGGTATGCAATCCGGAATGGCCGGCGACCACGCCCGCCGTTCCGGTTCGCTTCCAGAACCAGACATAGCCCTCACTACTAGGTGATCACATGACATCTCGTTCTCCCATCGTTTTCGGAGAGCTGCTGGTTGCACTCGGCCTTGCCGGTCTCGGCCTGTTTACGATAATCGGCTCACAAGACATCTCCACCGGCGGCGGTTATTCGCAGATCGGCCCGCGCGCCTTTCCCTACATGATCGGCGCCGGCCTGCTGGCGCTGGGCGGCATACTTTGCTGGCAGGCGGTGTCCGGCGGCTGGCGCAACGTACCGCAGGACGAAGCGCATAACGAGCCCGATTGGCTCGCCTTCGGAATCCTGTCCGGCGCCATCCTGCTGCATATGGCGGCGATCGCCTGGGCCGGCTTTGTGCTCGCCTCGACGTTCCTGTTCATCCTGATCGCGCGCGGCTTCGGCAGCCGCAAACTGGTGCGCGACATCGTCGTCGGCCTGGTGCTGTCGACCGCCGCCTACTTCATCTTCACCCGCGCCCTCGGCTTGAACCTGCCGGCAGGCTTGCTCGGAGGCCTGTAATCATGGAAACCTTGAACGCTTTGCTGTCCGGTTTTGCGGTCGCGATGACCTTGCAAAATCTGTTGCTGGGTTTCATCGGCGTCACGCTGGGAACGCTGGTGGGCGTGTTGCCAGGCGTCGGCCCCGCCCTTACCGTGGCCCTGCTGCTACCCGCAACCTCCAGCCTGGATCCGACCGGTGCGCTGATCATGTTCGCCGGCATCTATTACGGTGCGATGTACGGCGGTTCGACCACGTCGATCCTGCTCAACACGCCGGGAGAATCGGCGACCATCGTCACCGCCCTCGAAGGCAACATGATGGCCAAGCGCGGCCGCGCGGGCCCGGCACTGTCGACATCGGCGATCGGCTCGTTCGTCGCCGGCACGCTGTCGGTGATCATGCTGACCGCGGTCGCCCCGCTGGTCGTCAACCTCGCGCTCAAGTTCGGCCCGACCGAGTATTTTTCCGTGATGGTGCTGGCCTTCATCACGGTATCGACGCTGCTTGGCTCATCAATGGCGCGCGGGCTCGCCAGCCTGTTTTTCGGCCTGTGGATCGGCCTGATCGGCATCGATGGCCAGACCGGCCAGGCGCGCTTTACGATGGGCATCCCTGAACTGCTGGACGGCATTGATGTCGTGGTCGCCGCTGTCGGCTTGTTCGCCGTCGGCGAAACGCTCTATCTGGCGACTTACCTCAACAAGATCGGCGACACCATCGAACAGGTAAAGGGTTCGATCTGGATGTCGAAGTCGGACTGGGGGCGTTCCTGGAAACCCTGGATACGCGGCAGCTTTCTCGGCTTTCCGATCGGTGCGATGCCGGCCGGCGGCGCGGAAATTCCGACCTTTCTGTCGTATGCGATCGAGAAGAAGCTAAGCAAGCAGCCGGAAGAGTTCGGCAACGGCGCGATCGAAGGCGTCGCCGGTCCGGAAGCCGCGAACAATGCGGCCAGCACCGGCACGCTGGCGATGCTGCTGACCATCGGCTTGCCGACGTCGGCGACCGCTGCCATCGTGCTGGCTGCATTCCAGCAATACGGCTTGCAGCCGGGGCCGCTGCTGTTCGATACCCAGCCATTGCTGGTCTGGGGCTTGATCGCATCGATGTACATCGGCAACGTGCTGCTGCTGGTGCTGAACCTGCCGCTGGTTGGCCTGTGGATCAAACTGCTATCGATCCCGCGTCCGCTGCTGTACGGTGGCATCCTGATTTTCGCAACGCTGGGTGCCTACGGCTTGCGCAATTCCTGGTTCGATCTGCTGCTGCTGTACATCATCGGCCTGATCGGTTTCATGATGCGCCGTTACGATATTCCGGTCGCACCGACCATTGTTGGCATGATCCTGGGCCCGATTGCGGAACAGCAGTTGCGCCGCGCGCTGTCGATCAGCCAGGGTGACCCGTCGATTTTCTTTACGCATCCGATCTCGGCAACGGTGCTGGTAATTGCCTTCCTGCTGCTGGTCGGCCCGCCGATCTGGAAGCGTATCGCATCGAAGAAGCACCCGCCGGTGGGGGGTGCGACGGCTGCGCCGTAGCGCTAATCTAAGCCTGTCTCGGGTAAAAGAGAAAGGGCCCTGCGGGGCCCTTTCTCTTTTCATCAGCGGAATGCGTATTACGCAATTCGATTAATCCGCCCGCAATTGCTCCACCGCACTCATGATCATGGCGGGCTCCATCGTACGCAGGATTTTCTTCATGTGCGGCGCAATCAGCATCAGGTCGCTGTTGAGGATTTCGTGCTTTACCGCGAGCAGCTGGGTCGGATGCATCGAGAACTCGCGCAGGCCCATGCCCAGCAACAGCCGCGTCAATTTGATGTCACCCGCCATCTCGCCGCAGACCGATACCGGTATTCCCGCCTTCGCCCCGATCGCGATGGTGCTCGACAACAGGTAGAGCACGGCCGGATGCAGCGGATTGTAGAGATGCGCGACTTCATGGTCGGCGCGGTCGATGGCCAGCGTGTACTGGATCAGGTCATTGGTGCCGATCGACAGGAAGTCCATGCGCTTGACGAACATCGGCAGCGTCAATGCGGCGGCCGGAATTTCTATCATCGCACCGACCTGGATCAGCGGATCGAACTTTTTGCCGGCATCGCGCAACTGGTTCTTTGCCTGCTCGATCATTGCCAGCGACTGGTCGATTTCAAATGCATGCGCCAGCATCGGGATTAGCAGCTTGATGGGCCCATACGCGGACGCGCGCAGAATCGCGCGCAACTGGGCCAGAAACATTTGCGGTTCGGCGAGGCAGAAGCGGATCGCGCGCAAACCCAGCGCCGGATTGAGCGAGGTTTGCTCGGCCGCGTCCAGCGGCTTGTCGGCGCCGATGTCGAGCGTGCGGATGGTGACCGGCCGGCCCTTCATTGCCATGACCGCCTTGCGGTAGGACTCGAACTGCTCATCTTCGGACGGCAGCTTGTTGAGATAGCCGGTACGGCCCATGAACAGGAATTCGGAGCGGAACAAGCCCACGCCCATCGCGCCCGCCTCCATCGCAGCCGGACAATCGTCGGGCAGCTCGATGTTGGCCAGCAGCATGATCGGCGTACCGTCGCGCGTGACCGCCGGGGTCTTCTTCAGCTTGCCGAGCTTTTTGCGTTCGCGCAGCAGACGGGCCTGGCGCTCGCGGTATTGTTCGAGCACGTTCGGCGCCGGATCGACGATCACCACCCCGGCATCGCCATCGATGATCACCCAGTCATCCTGCTGGATCAGCGCGGAAGCGTTATACATGCCGACTGCGGCGGGAATGTCGAGGCTGCGCGCAACGATCGCGGTGTGGCTGTTCTGACCACCGAGATCGGTCACGAAACCGCCGAAGGCGCGGTCCTTGAACTGCAGCATGTCCGCAGGCGAAATGTCATGCGCGACGACGATCATGCGGCCGGCCGATTCTTCGCCATCGGCTTGCGGCGGCAAGGCCGTCGCGGTGCCGGTCAAGACCTTGAGCACCCGCTCGCCGACCTGCTGGATATCGCTCTTGCGCTCGCGCAGATAGGCATCTTCGATTTCGTCGAATTGCGCCGACAATTCATCGATCTGCGTGACCAGCGCCCATTCCGCGTTGTAGGAGCGCGAGCGGATGATATCGAGCGGCACTTCCGCGATCATCGGGTCCGACAGGATCAGCGCATGCACATCGATGAATGCGCCAAGTTCGGCCGGCGAATCCTTGGGCAAGTCATTCCAGATGGTCTGCAATTCCTTGTGTACGGTAGCGATGGCTTTTTGCAGGCGCTGCACTTCGGCTTCCACCTGTTCTTGCGGCACCAGGTAGTGTTTGACGTCGAGTGCGGCGGGGGCGAGCAGATGCGCGCGGCCGATTGCAATGCCGCGCGATACCGGAATGCCGTGTAAGGTGAAGGATGCCATCGACGTTGTTATCCGTATTGTTCGTTATTCGCCTTCGCCGAATCTGTTCTGGATCAATTCGACCAGCGCATCGAACGCGGCCTTTTCATCAGCGCCATCGGCTTCCAATGTTACCTTGGCACCCTTGCCTGCGGCCAGCATCATCACTCCCATGATGGATTTGGCATTGACGCGGCGTGTATTGCGGCTGATCCATACCTCGCTCTGAAATTTTGCTGCCAGTTGCGTCAGCTTGGCCGATGCGCGCGCATGCAGACCGAGCTTGTTGATGATTTCGATTTCCTGTTGAATCATGTGCTAGTCGCTATCGTTGTCGTTATGGTGTTCTGTCGTCGGTATGTCGGGCGCTCGCTTTATCGACGCGCCTCAGATCGGCGAAATCCGCACACGGTTATCGACCCGCACCGCCCCGCTCTGGCCGCCGGCCAGCGCCATTTCGACCACGACATCGATGGTGTCGTTACGGTAAGTCAGTGCACGCAACAGCATGGGCAGGCTGATTCCCGCAATGACTTCGATATGGCCGGGATGGCACAGGCGCAGGGTGCAGTTCGATGGCGTCCCCCCCATCACATCGGTGATGACCAGCACGCCGGAACCATCGTCGAGCCGCTTGATCGCTTCCTGTGCGACACGATTGACTTCTGCGGTGTCCTGGTCGGCATGCACGTCGATGGCTTCCATTCTTTCCGGCCGCGCGCGGAAGACATGGGTGGCCGCCTCGATGAAGGCGTTACCCAGAGGCGCATGCGTAAGAAGAAGAATGCCAATCATGATTACTCTTTAAACAAATCGATGTCCGCGACGACGGCCGCCAGATCGTCCGGCGCGCAGCACCGGCTCATCCGAACTGTGCCTTGCTCAGCCTTGCGCCTTATTGCTTTTCCAGCGCATCGACGAACATGCCGGCCACATCGAATCCGGTCTGTTGCTTGATTTCCTGGAAACAGGTTGGGCTAGTCACATTGACTTCGGTCAAATAATTCCCGATGACATCCAATCCTACCAGCAATAAGCCGCGTTCAAACAGTACCGGTGCAAGCGTTTCGCCGATTTCGCGGTCGCGCTCGGATATCGGCTGCGCCACCCCAAGACCGCCGGCCGCGAGATTGCCGCGCACTTCGGTGCCTTGCGGAATCCGCGCAAGGCAAAACGGCACCACTTGTCCGCCGATCAGCAGCACCCGCTTGTCGCCTTTTACAATGTCGGGAATGAAGCGCTGCGCCATGATGGAATGCACGCCATTGGCGGTCAGGGTTTCGATGATAGCCCCCAGGTTCATGCCATCTTCGCGCACGCGGAAAATGCCGGTGCCGCCCATGCCGTCGAGCGGCTTGAGAATCACATCCTTGTGCTGCGCATGAAAGGCACGCAGTCGGGCCGCATCGCTGGTGACCAGCGTGGGAGAAGTGAATTGCGAAAACTGCGCGATCGCCAGCTTTTCATTGTGGCTGCGTATTGCCTGCGGCCGGTTGACGACCCGCGCGCCCTGCCGCTCCGCCAGTTCCAGCAGATAGGTCAGGTAGATGTACTCCATGTTGAACGGCGGATCCTTGCGCACCACGACCGCGTCGAAGGCGGTCAGCTGAACCGCTTCCGGCGCGTCGGCGCGGTACCAGTCATCGGGATCGCCGGTCAGCGTGATGCGCGACACGTTGGCGGTGACGGTGCCGCCTTCGAGCGCCATGTCCTTTTGCTGGAACGCGTAGATCGCATGACCGCGCCGCGCCGCTTCGACCATCATCGCATAGGTGGTGTCCTTGTAAGTCTTGAAGTGGTCGAGCGGATCGGCGAGGAAAGCGAATTTCATCAGTAGACTTCCGGGTTCGGATCGGTTTTTTCGAGTTCGAGCGACGCCGCCAGCAAGGCCATGCGTGCCACCACGCCATACATGTAGAAACGGTTCGGCGGCGCAGTGCCCGGTTTGGCTTGCAGGTCGGGCAAGGCATGCTGCTGCGCAAAGGCGAGCGGCACAAAATGCGCGCCCGGCGAATTCAGGTTTTCATCGACGCCGCGCTCGGCGTGCACGCGGTAGAAGCCGCCGACCACATAGCGGTCGATCATGTAGACCACCGGCTCGGCCACCGCATCGTTGATGTGCTCAAACGTATGCACGCCTTCCTGGATGATCACGTCGGACACTTCCAGGCCTTCCTTGACGACCGACATCTTGTTGCGCTGCTTGCGGTTGAGGTCTTTCACCTCGCTCGCATCCTTGACCGTCATGATGCCCATGCCATAGGTGCCGGCATCGGCCTTCACGATCACGAACGGTGTTTCCTTGATGCCGTATTCCTTGTATTTCTTGCGGATCTTGGCCAGCAGGGTATCGACATTCGACGCCAGGCATTCCTCGCCGGTGCGTTCCTGGAAGTTGATTTCGCCGCAGCGGGAGAAATACGGATTGAGCATCCAGCCGTCGACGTCGATCAGCTTGGCGAACTTCTTGACCACTTCGTCGTAGGCGGCGAAGTGATTGGTCTTGCGGCGCACCGCCCAGCCGGCATGCAGCGGCGGCAACAGATTTTGTTCATGCAAACCTTCGAGCACCGACGGAATGCCGGAAGACAGGTCATTGTTGAGCAGCACCGTGCAAGGATCGAAATTCTTCAAGCCGACGCGGCGGCCATTGGCCGAACGCTCCAGTGGCTCCAGCGTCAGCGTGCTGCCGTCGGGCAGATCGATATTGGTCGGCTCCTTGACCTCGTCGGAAAGCGATCCGAGCCGTACATTGAGGCCGGTCTGGCGGAAGATCTGGATCAGGCGGGCGACGTTCTGCAGGTAGAAGGTATTGCGGGTGTGGCGTTCCGGGATCAGCAGCAGGTTCTTGGCATCGGGACAGTATTTCTCGATGGCCGCCATTGCGGCTTGCACTGCCAGCGGCAGCATTTCCGCCGACAGATTATTGAAGCCGCCCGGGAACAGGTTGGTATCGACCGGTGCGAGTTTGAAGCCGGCATTGCGCAAATCGACCGAACAGTAGAAAGGCGGCGTGTGTTCCTGCCATTCGAGCCGGAACCAGCGCTCGATTGCCGGCGTCGCGGCAAGGATCTTTTTTTCGAGGTCGAGAAGCGGGCCGTTGAGGGCCGTGACGAGATGCGGAACCATATTAACCTTCCTTAACCTTCCAAATGTGTGATGCGCTTGCAAATCGCCTGGATCAGCCTCAGTCGCCTGCGTCGCTACCGCTTGAAGGTCGGGGCAAACGGCGTCTTTTCAACTGATCGCTGCGAATATTGCAATGCTGGAGCGGTATTGATTCTAATAGTAATCCTCGTTTTGCGTGGGATGCGCCCTCCAATGCGGCTTTGCAGCAAACGATTCGGGCGCATATCGCAACAAAGTTTGCCATCTTTGCAACATCATCGGGCCGATGCAGTTTGTCAGGACGACATGCCCGCATGTTACGACGAAAAAAAAGCGCCTCCGAAGAGGTAATGCTGTTCAGATAAGGACTTTCTTGAGCACCCGAACGGCATAACGTTTTGGCGTTGACTTAACGACTCGGTCGCACCGGCGCCCGGGTCGTTTTTCATTGAGGATGCTGACGAGACGCTGGCGCAGCCGCTGCAGTAAGGCCGGCAGTTTTCCCTGGGCGCGGGTGACAGCGGCCCAGCGCAGTTCATATTGGATCGTGTGAAATGCGCGCACGAAACTGATTTCGGTAGGCGCGCAGTTGGCTTCCAATGCGGCTTTCGCAATTTCCACTCGGATCAGGTTGTAGGCGGTGAGCGCCCCCCAGATCTCTTGCTGGACGCCTTCTACGGTCTTGCTGCGCAGGGTCAGTGCCCTCCCCATCATCGATTGCTTGAGTTCACGATAGCTCGTTTCAATCTGCCAGCGGCGGCCGTAGCAAGCGACGATCTCGCTCGCCTTGAAGCGTTGGCGGTCGGTCAGCGAGGTCAGCAGCACTTTTTTGCGGCCTTGCGGATCAATTGCTGCAATGGCGCGTGCACGCCAGAATTGGGGCAACGTGGGCGACTTGTTGCGGGCCTGCGGCGACACGCGCATCTGCACGATCGCATCTTCCGGTGTGCCTTCGACCACTTCCCATTGGGTGTTGCCTTTGGCCGGTATCAGGAAGTGCCGGTTCTGTCCGTTGGCCGTGAGCCCGCACAGGATTTCCGCGGCCAGAAAGCCCTTGTCGAACACTGTCAGCGTATGATCCGGGATGCCCGGCACCAGCGTCTTTGCGTACAGCATTTCATTGCTATCGTACCGGCCGAAGGCGGCATCGACCACCAGGTGGGTGGGAATAGCCGTCAGTGTTACCCCGCGCACTTGCGGGTAGCTCGCCACCGCGCCACTGGCATACGATTGGGCGCCAAAGTGTTCCCGATTGGCGGGGCTATCCGCTGTTCGCAAGGTCGTCCCGTCCATTGCCAACAGACTCAATCCCTTGAACAGGTAAGCATTCTTGTCCTGGCTGCTCCACGCCCGCGCCGACGTCTGGAACAGCCATTTCAGCGGCGCTTCCCCCAGTCGCTGGCGTGCTTGCGCCACCGCGCTCTTGCTCACGAACGGTGCCTGCACAGCCGGCAGCGCCAGATCGAGTGCGTCGATCACCTCGCTAATCGATTGGTGGCGATACAAGGCCAGCGCGACGACCAGCCACACGACCTGTTCGGCCGGCAAGCGCCGATGTCGGAGGCTGGCCCTGCCGGTTTCTGCGACAGCCTGCGCAATCCACTCGTACGGTAAATGCGCGCCCAACCGCGCCCAGTCGGGCGCGTCTTGTGCATCCAGCAGCAGGGTCAGGGCGTCGGCAAGCATGAAGCCGAAAAGTTAACATCACCGCCCAAGGTTTACAACCTGTTTCCCAAAACAAAAATGCCGTTCAGTTCTTAACTGAACGGCATTACCTCCGAAGAGGCGCTTTCAAGGCTTGCTGACGCAAGCGGGGAAATGAGTGCTGCCGTATGGCTATTACGAGTGGTAAGCCGATTCGCCGTGGCTGGAGATGTCGAGGCCTTCGCGCTCTTCTTCTTCCGGCACACGCAGACCGACGATCAGGTCAACCACCTTGTAGGCGATGAAGGCCACAACGCCAGACCAGATCACCGTGGTCAGCACGCCCTGGAACTGGATCCAGACTTGGCCTGCGATCGAGTACTCTGCGGCAACCTTGTTGGCAACGTAGTCATAGATGCCTGTGCCGCCCAGCGAAGGAGCCGCGAATACGCCGGTCAGCAGCGCGCCGAGGATACCGCCGACGCCGTGCACGCCGAACACGTCAAGCGAGTCATCCGCACCCAGCATGCGCTTGAGGCCATTGACACCCCACAGGCAGATGATACCGGACAGCAGGCCGATTACCAGGCCACCCATGACGCCGACGAAGCCGGCTGCGGGAGTAATCGCGACCAGACCTGCAACCGCCCCCGAAGCCGCACCCAGCATCGAAGGCTTGCCCTTGCCCATCCATTCGCCGAAGCTCCAGGACAGGGTTGCCGCAGCTGTTGCCAGCAAGGTATTGACCAGTGCGAGCGCAGCGGTGCCGCCTGCTTCGAGCGCCGAACCGGCGTTGAAACCGAACCAGCCGACCCACAGCATCGATGCACCGACCATGGTCAGCGTCAGCGAGTGCGGTGCCATCGATTCCTTGCCGTAGCCGATACGCTTGCCGATCACATAAGCACCGACCAGACCGGCGATCGCGGCATTGATGTGGACCACAGTACCGCCAGCGAAGTCAAGCGCGCCCTTCTGGAACAGCCAGCCGGAAACAGCTGTCGCCTTTTCGGCAGCGGCTGCGTCGACATAGGCATCCGGACCAGGCCAGAACCAGACCATGTGCGCAATCGGCAGGTAGGAGAAGGTGAACCACAGTACGATGAACAGCAGCGCAGCCGAGAACTTGATGCGTTCGGCGAATGCGCCGACGATCAGGCCGCAAGTGATCGCTGCAAAGGTTGCCTGGAACGCGACGAACACAAACTCGGGAATCACGATGCCCTTGCTGAAGGTCGCGGCGACCGATTCCGGCGTGATGCCTTTCAGGAACAGGCGATCGAACGAACCGATGAAGCTGCCGCCTTCCGTGAACGCGAGCGAGTAGCCGTAAATGGCCCACAACACCACGATCATCGAGAAGATCATGAACACCTGCATCAGGATCGACAGCATGTTCTTGGTGCGCACCAGGCCGCCGTAGAACAGGGCGAGGCCAGGAATCGTCATCAGGATGACCAGTACGGTGGCCATCATCATCCATGCGGTGTCGCCCTTGTTAGGGACGGGTGCGGCGGCCGGTGCTGCCGCTTCGGCCGGTGTTGCTGCGGCGGCGGGTGCGGTCGCAGCCGGAGCTGCTGCTGCCGGCGCTGCGGCATCGGCGGCCGGGGCAGTTGCCTGCGCCAGCACGATCGGTTCGGACGTTGCCGCGGGGGCGTCTGCAGCCAGCGTTGGCTGCGCAAAGCCGACCGCGAACAGCAGCGTGCTGGTCGCCAGGAAGCTTGCAATTAATTTTTTCATCAAAATCTCCTTAGAGGGCTTCTTTGCCGGTCTCGCCGGTACGGATACGGACGACTTGCTGCAGGTCGTAGACAAAAATCTTGCCGTCGCCGATCTTGCCGGTGCGTGCCGCGCTTTCAATTGCTTCGATCGCGCGATCGACGATAGCGTCGTCCACGGCTGCCTCGATCTTGGTCTTGGGCAGGAAGTCGACGACATATTCCGCGCCGCGATACAGCTCGGTGTGGCCCTTCTGACGGCCGAACCCCTTGACTTCGGTGACGGTAATGCCCTGCACGCCGATCGCCGAAAGAGATTCGCGCACTTCGTCCAGTTTGAACGGTTTAATGATGGCGGTGATCAGTTTCATGATGAACCCCTAAGAGATTTAGAAAGTCTTGGAGAGCGACAGCACGACGGTATTCTTGCTCACGTCTTTCCGCTTGGTGCCGCTGGTGTTGGAAACGGTATACACAGCGGAATCGGCATTGGAACCGACCAGGGCCAGGCCGACTGTGGCAAAGCCGACGTCGCGTGCGACGCCAAGCTTGTAGTCGGTATAGTTGAACGCGCCGGAGTTCTTGAACTTCTGGCGACCGACGTGGAAGCCCAGCGTAGTCTTGTCGGCGACTTCAAAGTTGGCGTTCAGGTCCAGATAATAGGAACCATCGGCATTGGTGAAGCCGAAGTATTCGTCGCTGACTGCATGGCTATACTTCGCCGAGAACCACTTGTAGGTCGCGCCGACGTAGAGCTCCAGCGCATCGGCCTTGATACCGCCGATACGAACGCCGGGATAGTAGTATTTCAGCAAGCCGATATCGGCGGTCAGGTCCGGCATGACTTCAAACTTGTAGCCGCCGTACAGGTCCATCTCAATGCTGGCGCCATCGGGATATTGGTTGCCGCTGACATTGGAATTCCAGTTACCGACATAGAAACCGCTGCTGTGCGCATAGTCGAAACCGCCCTGGATTGCCGGCTTGCCGAAAGTCTGGGAAATGCCGCGGAAACGATAATCCGTTGCGAGAGTCAGGTTACCGGTAAAGGTATGATCGGAAGCTGCCGGGGCGGCTTGCTGTGCCGAGGCAGACGTCGCACAAGCAGCGAAGACCGCGGCAGCAAGAATCATTTTTTTCATGTCGTTCCCTTTTTGTAGGTGAAGAAAAATTCGTGGCATTGCATTTCCCCAACTACTTAGCAGAACTCATGCCACCGTTTTCATGCCACAATTGCGTTATCAAACTTTCCATTTTATGGAGCTTCGGCAAGTAAACGCACTGGGTTTGGCGACGTGCACCAACATATCGCACCACGCTGAGGCGCACCGAAACGGTACGCACCAAGCAAGTGCGAATTTTTGAAAGAAGATTGACCATGAACAAGAACGATTTTTTTAATGATCTGCAAAGCAAGATCAACCAGGCCATCGAGAATTCACCGATGAAGGACGTTGAAAAGAACGTCAAGGCAATGATGACGCAGGGTTTTTCCAAGCTCGATCTGGTGACGCGAGAAGAGTTTGATATTCAGGCACAGGTATTGGCAAAGACCCGTGCCAAGCTGGAAGCGCTGGAAGCTCGGGTAGCCGAACTGGAAGTCCAGCTCAAAAAACCGTAAGGCCGGCAGCCGGTTTGCGCAGACTTGGCGTGACTCGCGTGAGCCATCATCCGGCACGCCATCGGTATGAATACCAAAAACAAAAGCTCCATGAGGGTCAATGAGTCTTGCTGTCTTGAAAAGCCGCGCCCTGTCCGGCATGCAGGCGCCGGAAGTCACCGTCGAAGTTCACCTTGCCAATGGCATACCCTCTTTCACGATCGTCGGCTTGCCTGAAACAGAAGTAAAGGAATCGAAGGACAGGGTCAGGGCCGCCTTGCAAAACGCCCGCTTCGAATTCCCGGCGCGGCGCATCACCGTCAACCTCGCGCCGGCCGACCTGCCCAAGGAGTCCGGCCGCTTCGACCTGCCGATCGCGCTGGGCATCCTGGCTGCCTCCGAACAGATGCCCGGCGACGAACTTGCCAAATATGAATTTGCGGGTGAGCTCTCGCTGTCGGGAGAGTTGCGGCCGATTCGCGGCGCGCTGGCGATGACTTATGCGATGCACCGCGCGGCCGACAGGTCCGGCAAGCAACGCGCATTCATCCTGCCGCGCGCCAATGCAGACGAGGCCGGACTGGTCGCCGACGCAGCCATCTATCCGGCGGAATCGTTGTTACAGGTGTGTGCACACTTCGCTTCGCGCGGCAGCGATGCCCGACTCGCACGGCATCGCGCCGAAGCGGCGCCGGCGCGTCCGACTTATCCGGACTTCGCCGACGTTAAAGGACAGTTGCAGGCCAAGCGCGCGTTGGAAATCGCGGCATCCGGCGGACATAGTGTCTTGATGGCCGGCCCGCCGGGTACCGGCAAATCGATGCTGGCGCAGCGCTTCCCCGGCATCCTGCCGCAGATGACCGACGACGAAGCGCTGGAGTCGGCCGCCGTGCAATCGCTGACCAGCGGCTTTTCGATTGCGCGCTGGAAGGCTCGGCCTTACCGCGCGCCGCACCATACCGCCTCCGGCGTGGCGCTGGTCGGCGGCGGCAGCTCACCCCGTCCGGGTGAAATCTCGCTTGCGCATCGCGGCGTCTTGTTTCTCGATGAACTGCCGGAATTCGACAGAAAAGTGCTGGAAGTGTTGCGTGAACCGCTAGAGTCCGGGCATATCACGATCTCGCGTGCGGCGAAGCAGGCTGATTTTCCCGCCCGCTTTCAATTGATCGCGGCGATGAACCCCTGCCCCTGCGGTTATCTGGGTCACACCGCCAATCGCTGTCGCTGCACGCCGGATCAGGTTGCCCGATACCAGGACAAGATTTCCGGTCCGCTGCTCGATCGCATCGACATGCAGATTCAGGTCACCGCGTTGCCGCATGAGGACTTGCTGAAGCAAGCCGACGGCGAACCGTCGCAGCGCATCACGGAACGCGTCGAACGCGCCTTCGCACTGCAGTTGCAGCGACAAGGCAAGGGCAACCATGCATTGTCGACTGCCGAGATCGATCTGCATTGCAAGCCCGACGAGGCGGGCGAGCAGATATTGCGTACTGCGATGACGAGACTGCACTGGTCGGCGCGCGCGTATCACCGCGTGCTCAAGGTCGCACGCACGATTGCCGACTTGGCGGGCGCAGCCACGATCGGGCAGGCACATATCGCCGAAGCGATTCAGTACCGGCGCGCACTACGCGAACATTAAGGAACGTGCACGAAATAATTTCCCGATTTGGTTCACGTCTGACGGGCGCGCTGCAGCGTTGCTCGGCGTCGCCATAGCTCGCTATGACTCCTTCTCGCGCCTTGCAGCGCATCCCGTCGGACGCGTCCAAATCGGTAACTTATTCCGTACACATTCCTAAGCGACTTTTACAGCCTTACGTGAAGGCACTGGCAATCTGCCCGGTACAGTGCATTGCCATCTGCGCTTTTCAGGAAGAGGCAGGCGAGCGGCATGCAACAGCTCCGCACACTCAGCAGCGCCTACCGGACGACTGAAATAATAGCCCTGTACGTGGTCGCAGCCATGCGACGCGAGCAGCATAACCTGGTCTTCGGTTTCCGCCATTTCGGCGACCACCTGCAGACCGAGCCGATGCGCCATGGCGACAATCGCGTCGGCGATGGCGAGGCTGCGTGAATCGGTCGTGATCTCCCTGACGAAGGAACCATCCATCTTGAGGCTATCCACCGGGAAGTTTTTCAAATACTGCATATTCGAATAACCGGTGCCGAAGTCGTCGATCGACAGCCTCACGCCTAGGGTCTTCAGCTTGTGCATGAGCGGGATGATCGTGTCGGGATCGTCCATCGACGCGCTTTCCGTGAGCTCCAGCTCCAGGTGGGAGGGATCGAGCCCGCTGGTGGACAGACATTGGGCGATGAAGTCTATCAGTCCGGGAGCACTTAACTGTTTCGGGGACAAGTTCACGGCCACCCGTATCGGTGGAAGGCCGGCTTGTTGCCAAGCTTTGTTTTGCATGCAGGCCTGATGGATCACCCACTCGCCGATAGGTACGATGAGGCCGCTATCTTCGGCAATGGGAATGAAGCCGGCAGGCGCGATGCTGCCGAGCTCGGGGTGCTGCCAACGCAGCAATGCTTCCACCCCCACAATGCTGCCATCCTGCAGATCGACCTGCGGTTGATAGTGGAGAACCAATTCTCCGCGTTCGACCGCATGGCGCAGATCGGTTTCCAGCCTCACTCTCTTGTCGGTCTGGCTACGCAATTCCATGTCATAAATCTGCACTTTGTTACGCCCCATTTCCTTTGCCCTGTACATCGCGGCATCGGCGCACTTGAGCAGCGCTTCGGCGTCCTGCCCATCATCCGGATAGGTGCTGCAGCCCAAACTGCAGGTGACAGCCACTTCATGACCATCGAGGGTCAAGGGCATGGACACCGCAGCCATCACACGGCCCAACATTTGCATGGTCTGTTCCCGATTGCCGGCATCCTGTGTGAGAAGGACGAATTCATCTCCGCCGATGCGCGCGACCGTGTCGGACTCGCGCAGGCAGCTGGACATTCTGCGGGACATGATTTTAAGCAGCGTGTCGCCTGCTTCGTGGCCCAGACTGTCATTGACCCACTTGAAGCGATCCAGATCGATGAAGGACACGACAAATTGGTCGTGTCGGCGTTTCGCGTCCATGATCATTTGACGCAGGCGATCCATCAACAGCATGCGGTTTGGCAATCCAGTCACTGTGTCATGCGTGGCCAGGTAATTGAGCTGCGTTTCGAGGCGCTTGCGCTCGGAAATATCGCGCGCCACTATCTGGATTGCGGGCTTGTTTCGATAGTCGAATGCGAGACGCGTCACCGCAACATCCACGATCGTTCCATCGAATCGAACCGCTTGCTCTTCAACAGTCGGACAAAATCTCCCTTGCACCAGGTCGCGGACCGCCGCCTCCACGTCGGCCCGACAACTTGGGGCGGCAAGCGTGAGCATCCGATAGCCCAGCAGATCAGCTGGCTCTTGCGCCCGGAACAGGCGCACAGCCGCTGCGTTGGCAAAGATAAATCGCCCCCCGGCTTCAATCAGGATGGCATCCGGTGACAACTCCACCAGTAACTGGTAGCGTTCTTCGCTTTCTCGCAAGGCCAGCTCCGCCAGCTTCCGTTCTTGCGCCTCCCTGGCAAAAAGTTCCAGGCTCTTTTGTTCGAGCAGTGCCTCCGCCTGCTTGCGGGCGCTGATTTCTCGTGTCAGCCGACGCTCGTACAGCGCGATATCCGCGGCCATTGGTTTATCTCGTCAGAGCGAAACGGGTATGGGCGCCCTCGTCGCATGGCAGGTTCTCGCGCGTCAGGCTAATTCCCCCACCAAAATAATTGATGCAGCCCCGGATCAAGCCTTCGGCCAAGTCGGCGAAGGGCCGCTTCGACGTGTATACAACCACCATGCGGTCTGGCGTCGGAAATTCATGCTGGAATTGCGGCAGTTCGGCATCAGGATAGAGCTTCTGCACTTCGACATGGATCTTGTTGTCGAGGATGCTGATGAATTCGAAGGCGGAAACTTGTGCGGCAAAGTGGGAGGGATACAGTACCGCGAAACGCCCGAACAGGTGCTCGCCAAACGCGCGCAGCAGATCAGGTACGGAAGTCCCGGTCGCTGCGCTTAAGTGGCTGACGAGCTCGACGATTTCACGATGATCATAATTGCCCACCGAGGTATATGCGCCTGCTGTCGTCAATTTGGACGAGCTAATGATTTTATCGGCCATGTCAGGAGAAAAACTCTCTTCAACCATGTTGATAAACTCACGGAATACAATTCCCTTCATAACTTCTCCTAAAGTGACAAAAGCATTTCATCAATTACGTCATAGCGCCCAGCCAATCCAGCTAGTTAAATCATATCAATATTTCCTATGGGTAATTAAACCAAGCATCTTTATTTAAACCATCCCATATCTATGGGATAAATGCTCATAAGACAAATTACCTTTGAGAAATATCAAGCTTTTTTTGTAAGCGCGATGTGTCTAGCGCTGCCCATGAAATAGGTATCACGGGTACGGTCACGATCGGGCAAGCTCCAGAGACTCGACTCGGTTTTTAGGTTTAATTGGCCATAATTCCTTTCCAGTGTCCCCAAATAAAGCTTCTATCCCATGGGGGGTTCAATTGGTCATAATTTCCTGACAATGTGCCTTATTAAACCCAGGAATTGTCAGGGCTCAATTGGTCACAGTGTCTTGGTGGTGGAGGTGCTGACCCGTTCGCCGAATCGCGTGTGGCTGTCGTCGACTCACCGGCCGAGCGTGCCGAGCTGACGCTGAGCGAATGCGCCGCGCATCAGCAGGTGGTGCTCGAAGCGGATCGCGTGGAAGGGGGGCAGCGCTCGGTATGGTCGCGCCATGACCTGCGTCCCAAAGTGACCATGCGCACCTCGTCGCTGGGGCGGTTCGATCGCTGGTCGGCGTGGGGCCGGGCATCGCCGTCTTGCCGGATTTTCTTTACCGGCCGTGGACGCTGGACGCCGATCACATCGAGGGGCGCAACCTGCGCGATGCGGAGCCCAGTATGGCGATGTGGGGCTGATCTGGCGGCGCGGCGCGCACAACCACGCCGTAGTGTCCGACTTCATCGAAATTGCCCGCGAACAGTCCCAGTCGGGACGCGGCAGGGGATCAAGCATTTGCCTGTGCGCTGTTATTGAGAACAAAGAAGGATTGGCCGAGGGGGGAACACAGCCCTGTCACGTCATTTCAGCGCCGTGAAAAGCATCTTGGTCGCCAATACAAAAAGGAAAATCGCGAACACCTTTTTTAGCGTCGCCACTGGCAAGCGTGCGGCAAGCCGCGCGCCGACGGGAGCCAACAGCACACTGGTCACCAGCACGCCCAGCAAAGCAGGCATATAGATATATCCGACGCTACCGGCCGGTAACCCGGCCGCCCCTGCGCCATTGATGAAATAACCTATCGCGCCGACGATAGCGATCGGCAAGCCAACCGCGGCCGAGGTGCCGATGGCACGGTGAATCGATACATTGCACCAAGTCATGAACGGTACCGACAGAAATCCGCCGCCGGCGCCGACGAGTTGAGAAAGTGTGCTGATCACCGTACCGGCGCCGAACATCCCCGCCGGAGCGGGCAACTGGCGGGATGGTTTGGGTTTCGCATTGAGGAACATTTGCGCGGCTGAATAATAGACAAACACAGAAAATGTCAGCGCCAATGCCATTGTCGAAAACCGGCTGGCCAGCAGGCCTCCGATGACCCCGCCGGCTACGATGCCAGGCACAATCGATTTGACGATACCCCAATCCACATTGCCGTTCTGATGATGCGTCCGCAAACTGGATAGCGAGGTGAAGAGAATAGTGCTCAGTGAGGTGCCGAGGGCCAGGTGCATCAGGCTTGCCGAAGGAAATCCTTGCGCCTCAAACAACGTTGCCATCAGCGGCACATAAATCATGCCGCCACCAATGCCAAGCAAGCCTGCGGCAAATCCGCCAACGCATCCCAATACCAAGTACGCCATATACCATGGCAGTTGTGCTGCAATATCCAATTCCATCCCTTTCCAACGCAAATCACAATCGCCACGGCAAATCGCCAGGCGGGCTCCAACTCATGCGCACGCAAGTGGTTGGCAAACTCAGCCGATTAAATCGGCGTTTCCTTAGAAGCCGACCGCCTGGCCGTCGCGGCGCGAATCGGAGGCAGCGACATACCCGTGCTCCGCCTTGTAGATCAACTGGGCGGAACCGAACTCCAGGCTTTGCGCCGGCGCCACCTCGACGCGATGTCCCATCGCCCGCAGGCTGGCCACCACGTCCTGCGGCAGATGGGACTCGACGTTGACCACCGGCCCGTTTTCGACCCGGAAGCGCGGCGCATCGCTCATCGCCTGCGGGTTTTGGCCGAAGGCCGCCAGGCGCGCCATCATCTGCACATGGCCCTGCGCCTGCATGGAGCCTCCCATCACGCCGAAGGCCATGACAGGCGCGCCGTTGCGGGTCACAAAGCCGGGGATGATGGTGTGCATGGGCTGCTTGCGCGGGCCTACGCAGTTGGCATGGCCGGGCTTGAGGTTGAAGCCCTCGCCGCGGTTGTGGAGTGCGATCCCGGTGCCCGGCACCACCACGCCGGAGCCGAAGCCGCGGTAGTTGGACTGAATGAACGACACCATCGAGCCGCCGGCGTCAGCCGATGCGAGGTAGACGGTGCCGCCCGTCTTGGGCATCCCGGCCTCCGGTGTGCTTGCGCGCTGCAGGTCGATCAGCGCCGCGCGCTCGGCCAGGTAGGAAGGATCGAGGAAGGACTTCGGGTCGCACTGCATGGTGGCAGGATCCGACACGTGCCGGTGCAGGTCGGCAAACGCGAGTTTCATTGCCTCGATGCCCACGTGATAGAAGGCGGCGCTGTCACGCCCCATTCCCTCCAGGTCGAAACGGTCGAGGATGCCGAGCCCGATCAGCGCGGCCAGCCCCTGCCCGTTCGGCGGGATCTCATGCAGCGTATAGCCGCGGAAATTCTGCGACAGCGGCGTCACCCAGTTGGGCGTATGCTGCGCCAAGTCGTCGGCGCGCATTGCGCCGCCGGTCTCTTCGGCGAAGGCGACAATCCGCGCCGCCAGATCGCCTTTGTAGAAGCTCTCGCCATCGCTTTCCGCGATCTTTTGGAGCGTGGCGGCCTGCTCCGGGAAACGCCAGCGCTCTCCAGCCTGCGGGGCCTTGCCGTCGCGCAGAAAGGCCTTCGCAAAACCCGGCTGCTCCGCCAGCACCGGCACCTGGGCCGCCCATTGGCGCGCGATCTGCGGCGACACCTGGAAGCCCTGCTCGGCGTACTCGATCGCCGGTGCGAACAACCGCGCGAATGGCAGCTTGCCGAAGCGCGCCGACAGCGCCTTCCAGCCGGCCACCTGGCCCGGTACCGTGACGGTATCCCACCCTACCGAAGGCATGCGCTCGCGGCCGGCGAAATATTCCGGCGTCCAGCGGGCAGGCGCGCGCCCGCTGGAGTTGAGACCGTAGAGCTGGCCTTCGTGCCAGACCAGCGCAAACATGTCCCCGCCGATGCCGTTCATCACCGGCTCCACCACCGTCAGGGCGATGGCGGTGGCGATTGCGCTATCGATGGCGTTGCCGCCTTCGTAAAGCATGCGCAGGCCCGCTTGCGCCGCGAGCGGTTGGCTGGTGCTGACCGCGTTGGCGGCAAGCAGCGGCATTTTCTGGGAGGGATAGGGGAAGGTCCAGTCGAAAGGCAACATAAGGTCGATTCAATAGTTAGGGAATAGCGTCATTGCGAGAGCGGCGCGCGGGTCACTGCATGGTGACGCCGGATTGCTTCACCAGTTTCTCGGTGCGCGGGATCTCGGTGTTGACCATCGCGGCGAAGTCGGCCACGCTGCCGCCGCGCGGTTCGGTGCCGTTGGCCGTCAGTTTTTCGCGGAAAGCCGGATCCTGCAGCAGCCTGTTGACCGACGCGTTGAGCTTGGCGACGATCTCGGCCGGGGTACCCTTGGGCGCGACGAGACCGTACCAGGGCGCGATATCGAAGCCGGGATAGCCCTGCTCGGCGATGGTCGGAATATCCGGCGCCATCGCCGAACGCTTGCTGTTGGACATGCCGAGCGCGCGCAGCTTGCCCGATTTCACATAGGGCAGGCCGGTCATGATGGTATCGAAGTACATCGAGACCTGGCCCGACAGCAGCGCCGGGATAGCCTCGGCCGCGCCCTTGAACGGCACGTGCAGGATGTCGACGCCGGTCAGCGTCTTGAGCATCTCGCCCGCCATGTGGGATGTGGTGCCGGCGCCGAACGAAGCATAGGACAGCTTGCCCGGATTCGCCTTCGCATAAGCAATCATCTCCGGCAAGGTCTTGAACGGCAGCGCTGGATTGGCCAGCAGGATATTCGGCGTATAGGCCACCACCGCGATCTTCTCGAACGCATCCGGATCGTAGCCAAGTTTCTTGTACAGGAAACGGCTGGTCACCATGGAAGCGGGACCCGACATCAGCAACGTGTAGCCGTCGGCGGGCGAGCGGGCTGCCGCTTCGCTGCCGATGATGGCGGACGCGCCGGGCTTGTTTTCGACAATGAAGGTCTGGCCGTACTCTTTGCCGAGCCCCTGGCCCAGCTGGCGCGAAATCAGGTCGGTGGCGGCGCCTGCCTGGAACGGCACGATGATGCGCACCGGCTTGTTGGGCCAGTTGCCCGCATTCTGGGCCAGGCTCAGGGACGACGTCGCCAGCGCGGCAGCGGCAACACAGGCATGAATGAAACCAACACGCATTGTAAATCTCCTCTTATTGATATGTTCCGCCGAGCAATGGCGGCGGGTGCTGAAACAGCAATACAGAACGAACACGCGGTGAGCGGCGCCTAAAACGCTCTAAATACCTCCCATGCACAGGTACTTCACTTCCTGGTAATCCTCGATGCCGTAGCGGGAGCCCTCGCGCCCCAGGCCCGACTGCTTGACGCCGCCGAACGGCGCCACCTCGTTCGAAATCAATCCGGTGTTGATGCCCACCATGCCGCTCTCCAGCCCCTCGGCAACCCGCCAGATGCGGCCGATGTCGCGCGAATAGAAATAGCTGGCGAGTCCATACTCGGTGTCATTCGCCATGGCCAGCACTTCCTCGTCTGTGCGGAAGCGGAACAGGGGCGCCATCGGACCGAAGGTCTCCTCTTTCGCGACCAGCATCTCGGCGGTCACGTCGGCCAGCACCGTCGGTTCAAAGAAGGTTTGGCCGAGGGCATGCCGCTTGCCGCCGATCAGCACGCGCGCGCCCTTCGCGACAGCGTCGGCAATGTGGCTTTCGACTTTCTGAACTGCCTTGTGATCGATCAGCGGCCCCTGCGTGACACCCTCCTGTCGGCCGTCTCCTACCTTGAACCTGTCAACCGCGGCAACCAGTTTCTGCGCGAATGCCTCGTATACGCCGTCCTGCACGTAGATGCGGTTGGCGCAGACGCAGGTCTGCCCTGCATTGCGGTACTTGGAGGCGATGGCCCCTTCGACCGCAGCGTCGAGGTCGGCGTCGTCGAACACGATGAAAGGAGCATTGCCGCCCAGTTCCAGCGACAGCTTCTTGATGGTCGGCGCGCATTGCTGCATCAACAGCCGCCCCACTTGGGTCGAGCCGGTGAAGCTGAGCTTGCGCACGATCGGATTGCTCGTCAGCTCCCCGCCGATTGCCTGCGGCGAGCCGGTAATCACGCTGAATACCCCAGCAGGGACGCCGGCGCGCTGGGCCAGCACGGCCAGCGCGAGGGCCGAAAAGGGTGTGGCTTCCGCCGGCTTCAACACCATCGGGCAACCAGCGGCAAGCGCAGGGCCGACCTTGCGGGTAATCATCGCCGACGGGAAGTTCCATGGCGTAATGGCGGCGCAAACGCCAATCGGCTCCTTGATGACAACGATGCGTGAAGTCGGGGACGGCGACGGAATCGTGTCGCCGCCCGCACGCTTGCCTTCCTCGGCGAACCACTCCAGGAACGATGCGGCGTAGCCGATTTCGCCTTTCGCTTCGGACAGCGGCTTGCCCTGCTCGGCCGTCATGATTTGGGCCAGGTCGTCAGCGTTGGCCAGCATCAGATCGTGCCAGCGGCGCAGCACGCCGCTGCGCTCCTTGGCCGTCTTGCCGCGCCATTGGCGCCAGGCGTCATTGGCGGCGGCGATGGCGCGCCGCGTCTCGGCCGCGCCCATTTGAGGCATGACGCCGATTTTTTCGCCGGTTGCCGGATTGGTAACGTCGAAAGTTGCGCCACTGTCGGCATCAACCCACTCGCCGTTGATGAACGCCTGCTGTCGCAACAGCGACGGGTCTTTCAAGATCAATTGGGACATGTTCGTATTCGATATGGTGCGTGGATTCGGGGCGCGTACGAAAAACTTAACGCGCCGCTGCTGCCTGCATGGCCGCGCTCAGGATCTGCAGCGCCTCCTGCATCAGCGCATCCGGAATGGTCAACGGATAGAGGAAGCGGATGGCATTGCCGTAAGTGCCACAGCTCAGGAGCAGCAAGCCGCGCTTGAGCGCTTCAGCCTGGACCGCTTTGGTAAAGTCGGCATCCGCATCCTGCGTCCCCGGCTTCATGAATTCAACGGCAACCATGGAGCCCAGGCCGCGAATCTCGGCGATCTGGGGCACTTCCTCGCGCAACCGCTCCAGATGCGTCGTCAGCTGCTTTCCGAGAACGGCGGCGCGTTCCACCAGGCCTTCCTCTTCGATCACGTCCAGGACGGCATGCGCCGATGCAACAGACAGCGGATTGCCCGCATACGTTCCACCCAAGCCGCCCGGCGCGGCGGCATCCATGATGTCGGCACGACCACATACCGCCGACAAGGGCATACCGCCGGCGAGGCTTTTGGCCATGGTCATGAGGTCCGGGACCACGCCCGAATGTTCAATCGCGAACAGTTTGCCGGTGCGCGCAAATCCGGTTTGCACTTCATCGGCGATCAACAGGATGCCGAGCTCGTCGCACAGCTTGCGCAATCCCTGCATGAAATCGGTCGGCGCGGCATAGAAGCCGCCCTCGCCCTGCACCGGTTCGAGGATGATGGCGGCAACCCGCTTGGGATCGACATCTACCTTGAACAGGGTCTGCAGCGCCGCCAGCGAATCCGCCGTCGTCACGCCATGCAGCGCGGTGGGAAACGGCACATGGTAGACATCACCTGGGAAGGGGCCGAAGCCGATCTTGTACGGCGCGACCTTACCCGTGAGCGCCATGCCCATCATGGTGCGGCCGTGAAATGCGCCGCCGAAGGCGACGATGGCGGTGCGACCGGTTGCCGCGCGGGCGATCTTGATCGCATTTTCCACCGCTTCGGCGCCGGTCGAGAACAGCGCAGTCTTCTTGGCGTGGCGGCCGGGCGTCAGGGCATTGATGCGTTCGGCCAGTTCCACATAGCTGGCATAGGGGACGATCTGATAGGCGGTATGCGTGAACTTGCCAAGCTGTTCCTGGATCGCCGCCACGAGCTTCGGGTGGCGATGTCCTGTGTTCAATACTGCGATTCCGGCGGAGAAATCGATGAAGCGGCGCCCCTCGACATCCCAGATTTCCGAGTTAAGGGCAGATGCCGCGTAGAAGTCGCACATGACCCCTACCCCGCGCGGGGTGGCGGCGTTTTTTCTCTGCTGCAGGTCGGCGTTGCGCATCGTAGCTCCGTTGGTAGTTGTAAGTTGGTGGTTGTAAATAAGCGGTTTCAAATACTACGGCGGCTGTGGACCTATAATATAGGTCCACTTTTGAATTTTTTATGGTGCCACTTGAAGGATGCTTCGTTCGCCGAATTTTTACTGATCCGCATTGACAGATCAGCCGACCAGCCGATGAACCGCCAGATCTACCTGATCATCCGCGACGCGATTCTGGCGCGGCTGCTCCCGGTCGGTTTCCGCATGCCTTCCACGCGCGAGCTGGCGAAAGGCCTCGGCATGTCGCGCAACACCGTCACCTATGGGTATGACCAACTGATGGCGGAAGGTTACCTGGAGAGCCGCACGGGCGCGGGAACCTACGTGGCGGACACCGTGCCCGATCAGTTTTCTCAACGCCAGTTCCCGAAGGCGGCAGCGCCCGATGGCCCCGAGCTGTCGGCGCGGGGCGCCAAACTGATTGCGCAAGCGGGCGCCAGCGATTTGCAGTGGGGCGCCTTCATGCCGGGCGTGCCCGACGTCACGCAATTTCCGCACAGGGTCTGGAGCCGCCTTCAGAACAAGCACTGGCGCCGCTCGCGCGCCGAGCTGCTGACTTACGGAGGGGCCGGCGGCCATGCGCCGCTGCGCGAAGCCATTGCCGAACACTTGCGCATCGCGCGATCGGTCAACTGCCGCGCGGAACAAGTGATCATCACCACGGGAACCCACCAGTCGCTCGACGTCGTTGTCAAACTGCTCGGCGAAGTCGGCGACAGCGCGTGGATCGAGGACCCCTGCTATTGGGGCACGCGCAGCGTGCTCGAATCGACCAGCATCAAGCCGGTCGCGATCCCGGTAGACGACGAAGGACTTGCGTTGCAGCGCGCGGATTTGCGGCGCCCGCCCCGTTTCATTTGCGTCACGCCCTCGCACCAGTACCCGCTGGGCATGGTCATGAGCCTGTCGCGGCGGCGCCTGCTGCTGGAATATGCGGCCACCCAAAAGGCGTGGATTATCGAGGATGACTACGACAGCGAATTCCGGTACGGCAGTCGCCCACTGGCCTCGCTCCAGGGAATGGACCGCCACGACCGGGTGCTGTACATGGGAACATTCAGCAAGACCTTGTTCCCCGGCCTGCGCGTCGGTTTCATTGTGGTGCCCGAATCGCTCGCGGCCGCGGTCAGCACTGCGGTCTCCGAGCTCTATCGAGGCAGCCAGGGATTCCTGCAAGCGGTGCTCGCCGACTTCATGAACGAGGGCCACTTTGCATCGCATGTGCGCCGCATGAGCATTCTGTATGCCGAGCGCCTCCAGGCGCTGCGGAGTGCGATAGAAGGCCACTTCGGCGACAGCATGGCGGCCATCGGCGACGAGGCGGGCCTGCACCTTGTGCTGCGCCTGCCGCCGGGCAGCAACGATGTTGCGATCAGCCGCGCGGCTCGCGCGGCGGGTATCATTGCGCGGCCGCTATCCGGTTATTACGCCGGCCCGGATACCGCCCGTAGCGGCCTGTTGCTCGGCTATGCCTGCGTACCTGTGGAACAGATACGGTCGGCGTTCGACACGCTGGCAGCCATCATCCGGGAACATTGTGGAATGCCATTCATCGGCTCTTGCTCCATCCCCGTCCCTCCAGCCTACGGTACGCTGCCTTTGCGTTCTGCATCGCCCAGATCGCGAGCTCCCTCTTAAACTCTAGTTCCCGTTGGCGACGTTCATACTCTTCCTCTGAGAGAGTTGGACGAACTCTTGCCAGCTCGTTTGCATATTCCACGGCTTCGTTCTTGTGCTCTTCGGCCCGTGCGAAGCTTTCTTTGTTTTCAGCGCTCACATTGTCATAGTCATGTTGGATTTTGAGAATGAATGCCGATGCAATCAATCCACCGGCCAAAGCGAGTAGCGTAGGGTCTAAAGCAGATGCTGCAATCTCGAGGAAAGTTATTTCAAACGCAGAGGCTTCAAATGACTTGAGCGTCAACGGGATTGCTTTAATGCCTAGTCCGAATGAAGCAGTAACAAATCCCATGAGAAGTAACACCCACGGGCGCTTCATGAACCAGCTATCTACAGTCATGTAGAGACTAATGATTATGAAAATTGGAACAACCAAAGTTAGATAAAGCACCGCTCCTCCTCGTATGGTTTGAACAGTTAGAAAAATATAACATCGCTCGAAACCACTCTCATCCAGCTGTTTCCTTGTTGAGTCGGTGAAGTGAACAAATGTACGTTACGTGGTGTAGAAGCACCTGAAATATTGTTGCTAGTTCTACATTAGCATTTTTCCTTCTAGCATTTGAATACGATTGCCGACATGGCCGAGGCGATTCAGTATCGGCGTGCGTTGCGTGAACGATAGTTTGCAGATAGGACTTCCAGACCGCGATGCACACGACATACGCCAATCATGCAGGCCTCCGCAATGCCAGTGCGATTCCGGCAATAGTGAAACTCAATGCGGCAAATTCCTTGAACCCCAAAGGCTCACCCAAGCTGATCGCAGCGGCGACCACGCCCACGATCGGTGTCATCAAGGTCGCCATCGAAGCAGTGGCGGGCGGCAGCCTCCGCAGCGCTGCAAACCAGCTGATATAGCACACGCCCATCGGGACAATCGTCATGTAGACCATCACTGCCGCGCCAGCCGGAGACAGCGCCGACAATTGCGGATGCTCGAACAGCACACCGAGCACGATCATCGGCAGGCAACCGATTGCCAATTGCCATGCGACCGAGGAAAGCGGTGGCATGGCAGTTGGCTTGATCACAATCGTTCCCAATGCAAACAGCCATGCGGCGCCGAGTGCGAACAGGATCCCCGGCAATTTGTCTATGCCCAGTGATAAGCCTTGGTCGCCGAACAGGATGCCCACGCCGGCAATGCACAGCACCAGGCCACAAATGGCCTTGGTCGTCAATCGCTCGCCGAGAAAAGCCGATGCCAGCAGCGTCGCCCACACCGGCATGGTATAGACCAGCAATGCGCCTTGCCCTGCACTTAGCCAGCGCATCGACAGCGTGGAAAAACCCATCCAGGCAAACACGTTGATGGCAGCGCTGATGCACAGCCGGCCGGCCTGCCCGCGCGGCACCGCAAGCGTCTGGCCCGCTCTGGCGGCGATCGCCGCGATAATGATTGCCGCGGTCATTCCTGCCGTTCCGCGCGCAAACAGTGGCGGCCATTCGCGCAGCAGGATTTTCATTGCCGGCCAATTCAAGCCCCAGCCGACCGAGGTGACGATCAGACAAAGAATGCCGATGGAGCGCGCGCTGAGTTTGGCCAAGATGTTTTGCAGTGTCGGGAAGAAGGATGTCTATTCTGTCAGGGTATGTGCCGGTACAGACGCTGCCCAAATGGTACACCGCTCGTACGATTCGCGATGCTGCCGCTATCGGCTCAGCGCGCGAGTCCGGACACGATATGGCCGAGCCGGCGCACCGCGTCATCAATCTCCTCGGAATAACGCCAGCCGCAGCTTACGCGAATGAATGCGTCGTATCGATTCGAGTTTGAAAACATCGATCCCGGCGCGATCAGTATCTGATGACGCAGCGCTTCGTCGAATACCTTTTTCGCGGACAGCTTGTGCGGCAATTCGATCCACAGCGTGATGCCGCCTTGTGGCATGGTCATCCTTGTCCCGAGCGGAAAGCCGGCGGCGATCGCTTCGGCCATGCGTTCGCGTTGCGGCCGCAATGCGGCGCGCAAGCGGCGCAAGTGACGGTCGAAATCGGTGGACGCAATGAATTCGGCCGCGGCGATCTGCGACCATTCTTCATTGTCACGTGTCTGCGCATATTTCAGCATCGCCACCCGCGCCTGCCATTTTCCGGCGACCATCCATCCCAACCGCATGCCGGGCGCCAGGATCTTGTGCAGCGAGGCGCAATAGATCACATTGCCGCTGCGGTCCCATGCCTTGAGGGCATTGAGCGGCACTTCGCTTTCCACCAGCGCGCTGTAGGTATCGTCTTCGATCAGCGCGACGCCATGCTGTTCGCACAAGTGCACCAGCCGCTGCTTGCTGACGTCGGTCATGATGCTGCCGAGCGGGTTTTGCAGATGCGGCACCACCACCACGGCCTTGATGTTGCCGTAGGTTTGCATTGCCAGTTCCAGCGCCTCGATGGAAATGCCGCTACCGGTTCCCGCCGGAATTTCCAGCGCCCGCAATCCCAGGCTTTCCAGGATTTGCAGCAGGCCGTAGAAAGTCGGTGACTCGACAGCGACGGTGTCGCCCGGCTGCGTCACTGCGCGCAGCGCGAGGTTCAGCGCTTCGATACAACCATGCGTGATGGTGATGTCGTCGGGCGAAAGCACCATGCCGAGCGCGAGCGCGCGCCGGGCAAGTATTGCGCGAAACTGCGCATTGCCGCCGGGCGGACAGCTGCGCACCAGCAGTTCCGGATTGCGGCGCAAGGCGCGAATGGCCGCATTCTTCAGTTGTGCGGCCGGATACAGTTCGGGTGCGGCGCGCGCACCAGACAGATTGACCTTGATCGGCGAAGCGCGTCCCTTTGCGATGAAGTCCGATACGCGGGCATGGATGCCAACATATTGGGCGGGATCGGGAGGTAGTCCGAAATTCGGTTCTTCGGGCGGCATCATCGCCACGCGCCTGGGCTGACGCACGAAATAGCCCGAACGCGGCCGCGCTTCTATCCATCCTTCGCTTTCCAGCTGACGGCAAGTTTGGAGCGCGGTCGACAGGCTGACATCGTGCAGCCGCATCATCGACCGTACCGAGGGCATGCGCTCGCCCTGTCCCAGCGTGCCGGCCTTGATGGCGCCGAGATAGTGATTTGCCAACTGCCGATAAAGTGGTTGCGGATCCATACCGGATAATCGCCTGTCCGGGCCAACCGGAACAGATATAGATATCGATAAATTGAACAATAACAGATGCTCGGATGCCGATCTGTTACGGTGCAGTTGATGCCTGCCTGTACCTGTTGCGATGCACGTGCGCTTTTTAACATGGGGCCATGTCAATTCACCGAACGGGATGAAGATCATGGAACGCTTTCCCCAAAGAATTATCTTGCAGCCGGGACAGGCGCTGCAACTACACAGCGCTGCCGGCATGCGCATTGTTGCGGCTTGCGGCCGCGTGCGCATCGACGGGCCGCTCGCCTCGCTTGGCGAACGGATGATCAGCCCGAAATCCATCCTGCACGAAGGCCAAGCGCATGTGCCTGCCGATCCAGGCTGGATCCGGGTAACCGCACAGACTTCAGCCGAGTTGCTTTGCGTTATTGACGAACAGGCTCGGTCCTCGCCGCGGCAATTGCTGTCTGCTGCCATCGGTTTTGCACGGCGGCGCATGGCGACGCATTTCGGTGTCTGAGCTTGCGCACGGCTGGAGCGATAAAGACTTATCATGGCAATTGTCTTTCGCCACGCGCCATCTTGCCGACCAGGCAAGATGCGCAAAATGCCAAGCGCGCATGTTCCAGCATCCATCCGAATTCGTTATGTTCAAAGCCAGTCCGCATCTGCCGGGAGTAGAGTTGTATTCCGCGCGCCTGATCGATCATGCATTCGCGCCGCATGTGCATGACGGCTATTCGCTGGGTGCGATAGAAGCCGGGGTCGAACGTTTCCGTTACCAGGGCGAGGAACACATCGCGCCGGCCGGGACACTGGTCATGCTGAATCCGGACGAACTGCATACCGGAAAAGCCGAAATTGCGACCGGCTGGACTTATCAAATGCTGTACATCGAACCCGATACGCTGCGTGCGATGACCGGCAGCGAAGCCTTCTTTCCAGACGCTGCCGTGCATGACCCCGCGCTGGCTGCCGCCTATCAGGCGGTATTTCGCCAGATGTGGGATGCGCCCGACGACATTGCCTTTGTGTCAGGCTTTACACAGTTGGTGGACGCGCTTGTGGCGCGCTATGGGCGCAATGCACGCGACATCTCGCCAGCCAGCGCACGCACGCAGCAGCGGATGGCGGGTATGCAGCGCGTGCTGGATTGCATCGAGGCCAATCTCGACCAGACGCTCAGCATTGCAACCCTGGCAGCCGAAGCCGGCTTGTCGGTATTTCATTTCGTCCGTACTTTTTCCGCGATCTTTCATGCGACGCCGCACCAGTACCTGCAGGCGCGGCGCGCGGCGCGGGCGAAATTCCTGCTGGCCCGGCGCGCCACGCCATCCGACGCGGCAGCCGCCGCCGGCCTGACCGACCAAAGTCACCTGAACCGCTGGTTCAAGCGCACCTACGGCGTGACGCCGGCGCAGTATCAACAGCAAATCGGTACAAGACCGCCAGGATCGTCGCGCGCATAATCGGGCGCTCTTGCACTTTTTTCTTCTGCATCATGTTGATCGGTTTACTTTGCGCACTGGGAGCGGGCCTGATGTGGGGCCTGGTATTCGTCGCACCCTTGATGCTGGGCGACTATCCTGGCCTGGTATTGTCGTTTGGCCGCTATATCGGCTTTGGCTTGATCGCGCTGGTGCCGGCCTTCTTCGACCGGCAACGCATCGCGGCGTTGACGCGCGCCGACTGGATCGCGGCGATCAAGCTGTCGTTCGTCGGCAATATTCTTTACTACGCAGCACTGGCCACCGCGATACAGCTTGCCGACGCGCCCCTGCCGGCCATGCTGATCGGCACCCTGCCGGTGATCATCTCTATCTTCTCGAACTGGGCGCCCGGCCATCCATCCGAGGCCATTGCATGGCGGCGGCTGGCGCCTTCGCTGGTGATCATCCTGGCCGGACTGATGCTGGTCAATGCGAGCGAACTGGCGCATCTGGACGGCTCACGCTCGCTGCACGACTATGCGCTGGGCTGCTTCATCGCGCTGGGCGCACTGGCTGCGTGGACCTGGTATCCAATCATGAATGCGCGGCACATGAAACGCCATCCGCACATCCGTTCATCGACCTGGTCGACGGCCCAAGGATTGGCGACGCTGCCGCTTGCACTGGCTGGGTTCGCGGCGTATGGCGCCTATACCGGCATGGGCGGCGGCAACTATGACTTTCCATTGGGCCCTCGTCCCTGGCCTTTCATCGGCTTGATGCTGGTGCTGGGTTTGTGCGCCTCATGGCTTGGCACCATGCTCTGGAACAAGGCAAGCCAGCGTCTGCCGACTTCCCTGGCCGGGCAGCTGATCGTGTTCGAAACCTTGTCCGCGCTGCTGTATGCCTTCATCTGGCGCGGTACGATCCCGCCCCTTCCGGTGCTGGCCGGCATTGCGCTGCTGTGCATAGGCGTGATGGTCGGGATGCGCGCCTTCCAGCAAGGCCGCACCGCCTCCGCGGCCGAAGCTGCCGCCGGATAGAAGCGCCGCCGGCTGCTACCATATCGGCATGGCACATCTCTCCTATTCATTCCTGCGCAAGGCGGCTTGCATCGCTGCCGCCGCGCTTCTGCTTGCCTGCAGCCCCAAATACGACTGGCGCGAAGTTCGCAGCCCCGACGCGAACTTCCAGGCGTTGTTTCCCGGCAAGCCATCTTCCCATTCCCGCGCCATCAACCTGGATGGCATCCAGGTCACGATGACCATGACGGCCGCCGACGTCGACGGTGCAAGCTTTGCCGTCGGCAGTGCGACATTGGCCGACGCAGCGCAAGCGGCGGCGGCGCTGACTGCCATGAAGACGGCGATGATCCGTAACATGGGCGGCACCGTCAGGCATGACAAGACGGTGTCGTCGGCAGGCGCCCCGGCCATGACGGAAGTCGAAATCGCCGGGCCCAGCCCATCCACAGCAAGCGACACACGGCTCATGGTCGCCCGCTTTATCGTGAAAGACCGCCGCGTCTACCAGATCGTGGTGGTCGGCCAGGAAAAAAATATCCCGCGAGAACAAATCGATACTTTCTTTACTTCGTTCAAACCGGGTTGAGCCGGCCTGCAGGCTTTCATCAGGTGCGCCGCCGCATGACGGCAGAGAGCCAATGAATGAACTGCGCAAGGCCTCCAATGGTCTGATTTGGCGTATAGCAAATTTACAAAGTCATGCTATCGTTTAATCGTATCGAACCACAATTGGAGGCTCCATGTTGGTCAAATTCAAATCAAAAGCGGCTGCCGAAGTGCTGATGTACGAAGACCATGCCAAGCGCATTCTTGATTTGCTGAACAAGGACGTCCGGCGCGGGGTTATTACCGCAGAGGAAACACCGCGCGCAGTATCGCGACTGGAAGCGGAAATCGCTGAAAGCCGCCTCCATCCGACAACAGAGGAAGTCAGGCGCGACGTGTATGCCCATCACGGCGAGAACGGCGATGACAATGAGCATGAGCCGGTCGAGTTTGTCAGCTTTGCAACCCGTGCCTATCCTTTGCTGGAAATGCTGCGCGCCGCCAAGCATGACGGCCACGACGTGATGTGGGGCGTATAGTGCCGACGGCACGCGAGCTACCGGCTGGCGCACCGGTCGAACAGCGACTCGGCGCCGGCGACGGCACTCCGCTTTTTATCGCCGATTGGCCAGTCGCCGACGCCCGGGGCGATATCGTGCTGATGCACGGGCTGGGCGAACATTGCGCACGCTATGCGCATGTGGCCCGCTTTTTCAATGCACGCGGCTGGTCAGTGCGAACCTATGACCATCGCGGTCATGGACGCTCCGGCGGCGCACGTGGCGACACTCCCAATACCGACGCCATCGTGCAGGATGCCGCCACGGTGATTGCCGACGTGGCCCGCCGCTCGGGGCGGCCGCCGATATTGTTCGGGCATAGCATGGGCGGCCTGTTTGCCGCACGTTGCGCGACGGCCGGCATGGTACCCCTGCGCGGGCTGATCCTGTCGTCGCCGGCGCTCGCGATTCCGCTGTCCGGCGTACATGGCTTGCTGCTGAAGGCGCTTGGTGCGATTGCCCCCGGCCTCGGTGTGCCGAACGGCTTGCAAACCCGTTATCTATCGCATGATCCCGCCATCGTCAGCGCCTATGAAAACGACCCGCTGGTGCATCCGAAAATCAGCGCCCGCCTGCTCAGGGGCATGCTGGATGCCGCCGCATTCGCGCATCGGCATGCTTCTTCGCTAACGCTGCCGACGCTGATGGTGGTGGCAGGCGACGACCGCCTGGTCGATGCATCCGGCAGCGATCGCTTTTTCTCTGCGCTGCGCGCGGGAACCGGGACCATCCACCGTTACACCGGCTATTACCACGAAGTATTGAACGAAGTCGGTGCCCAACGCGTATTCGATGACATCGATGCGTGGCTGGACAAGCATTTTGCCGAGGCCATGAGCCCGGACTGCGCAGTTTGAACGAGCCCGTATGCTGACACCGGCTACAATCCTGTTTTAACTTATTGCTTCATCCGGGGGCAGCGGCATCATGGACTCGTTCGGCATTTACAATTTTGGCCTTTTTCTCGCCGCGGTACTGTTGCTTAATGCCACTCCCGGTCCGGACACCGCGTATATCGTCGGGCGCAGCGTCGCGCAAGGCCGATCCGCAGGTTTGATGTCGGCACTCGGCATTTCGGCCGGCTGCTTCATCCACGCGCTGGCATCGGCGATCGGCCTGAGTGCGGTGCTGGCCGCATCCGCCACGGCATTCATGCTGATCAAGCTGGCTGGCGGCCTGTATCTGATCTATCTCGGCATACGCATGATGCTGACCAAGCCTGCGGGCGCAGCCGCTAGCGCCCAGAGCGATGTGCGTTCGCTGCGCACGATTTTTTGGCAGGCCATGGTGACCAATGTGCTGAATCCCAAAGTCATCCTGTTTTTCCTGGCCTTCATTCCGCAATTCGTGCACGCCGACGCGCCGCACAAGACCGTAGGATTTTTACTGCTCGGCACAGCGTTCGCGTTGATCAGCATGGGCTGGAACAGCGGCACGGCTTTTCTGGCCGGGACACTGGCCCGCCGCGCCGGCAACAACCCGCGCGTCAAGCTATGGCTGGAACGCACCGTCGGCGCGGCGTTCGTCGGCCTTGGCGTCAAGCTGGCATTGACGCGGCAGTAAACTCCTTAAAACAATTGATACGCTGCCCGCGATTTTTTTTCAGGTTCACCACGTGTCCACAATCCGTTTGAAATCCGATTCGCTCGCCTTCAGCCTGCTCGGCGCCGCTCGTGCGGTCACAAAAGTCAAGAGCGGCACTGCGCTGCCGCAGGCATTGGCAAGCGTTTTCGCCCAAGACAATCCGTCGCCGCAGGCGCGCGGTGCCATGCAAGACATTGCCTACCGCACGATGCGCCAACTCGGCCGGGCCGAAGCGCTGCTGGGGCTGCTTGCGAAAAAGGCGCCATCTCCGCCTGAGCTGCACGGCTTGCTCTGCACTGCGCTGGCATTGATACTCCATACCGGCGAGGACGCGCCTTATGAATCATTCACCGTGGTCGATCAGGCGGTCAACGCCTGTGCCGCCGATCCGGGCATGGCGCATGCGAAAGGCATGGTCAATGCGGTATTGCGCCGCTTCCTGCGTGAACGCGATGCATTGCTTGCGCAGATCGCGACAGTCCCTGCGGCCCAATGGAATTATCCGGGCTGGTGGATAGACAGTATCCGCACTGCCTATCCGGCACAGTGGCAAGCGATACTCAATGCGGGCAATACCACGCCGCCGCTGACTCTGCGCGTCAACCGCCGCAAGAGCACGGTGGACGACTATCTTGCGCTGCTGGATGCGCAAGGCATAGCCGCCCGCGCGATCGGCCCCTGCGCCGTGCGCCTTGCTCGTCCAATCCCGGTCGACCAGATTCCCGGTTTTGCCGATGGCGTCGTCTCGGTGCAGGACGCCGCGGCGCAACTGGCTGCACCGCTGCTCGATCTGCACGACGGCATGCGGGTACTCGATGCCTGTGCCGCTCCGGGCGGCAAGACCGGGCACATTCTGGAACAGGCAACGGTGGACCTGCTGGCGCTGGACAGCGATGCACGGCGACTGACGCGCATCTCGGAAAACCTTGAACGCTTGGGACTGGGAGCAACGCTGCGGCAGGGCGATGCAGCCGAACGCGGCTGGTGGGATGGCCGGCCGTTCGACCGCATTCTGGCCGACGTACCGTGTACCGCGTCCGGCATCGTCCGGCGTCATCCCGATATTCGATGGCTGCGCCGCAAGGCCGACGCCGCGCAACTGGCGTCCGTATCGGCACGCATTCTCGATAATCTGTGGCAGATGCTGCGACCGGACGGCACACTGCTGTTCGTCACCTGTTCGCTTTGGCCACAGGAATCGGAAGCCCAGGCTGCAGCCTTTGCCGTCAGAAACGGCGCACTCAGACTGTCGGCACCGGGTCAGTTGCTGCCCGTCTCGGAAGCGCAGCAAGATCACGATGGTTTGTTCTATGCGCTATTCCAAAAGAGCGCTGTCTGATAGTATCTTTTGCAATAAACCGGTCTCTGCTGGAAGGCGCATGAATACATACACTTGCACGTTCGCAAATTCTTGTCAGATAAGTCAGGATATGACAGCGGCACGCCAACTTTCCGCCCGGAGGTCATTCACAGATACGCCATCGTGGCTGCAAGGCTGACCGGACAATATTGTCCCGGCATGCCTCAACTTTCCTGAACAATGCCCCGATACGAGTGACTCATCGCTTTTTCCGATTTCTGACCGGCTGGTTCCTGGCAGCGCTGTTGCTTGCGCCGGTCCTGTCGCTGCCCGCGCGTGCCGCGGAAGGCGTCGATATTACCCGTGCCACTCTGGAAAGCACTGACGACGGGTACCGGCTCGCGCTGGCATTTTCATTCGAGTTGACGCGCGGACTGGAAGACGCGGTCACGCGGGGCATTCCGTTGTACTTTACGACCGATGTGCAGATCAATCGCCCGCGCTGGTACTGGTTTGATGAAAAAACCATCAGTGCGTCGCAAACGATCCGGATTTCCTACAATGTACTGACCCATCAGTACCATGCGTCGATCGGCGGCCGGCTGCAGCAAAGCTTCGCTACCCTCGACGATGCGCTGTCGCTCGTGCGTCGCCCAAGCCGCTGGATCGTTGCGGAAAAAGGTGCGCTCAAGTCCGGCGAAACCTATTACGTAGCGGTCCGCATGGGACTTGATGTGGCGCGGCTGCCCAAGCCGTTCCAGGTACATGCGCTCAACAGTTCCGACTGGCGCTTTTCGTCGGACTGGCAACAGTTCACTTTCAGGGCCGAATAAACGTGCAGCGTTTCCTGCGTTATTTCCTCGTCGTCGGCGGTGCGATCGTCAGCATCCTGCTGTTCCTGCTGGCGTCGGCCTCCGAGAACTCGGCGTTCTTCGACCGGCATTATCCGGAGCTGCTGGTACTGAACGCCGTGATCGCGGTCGCACTGCTGGCCTTGGTCGCCCTGCTGCTGGGACGGCTATACAAGGGTTACAAGCGAAGGGAATTCGGCTCACGGCTCATGGCGCGACTGGTGCTCCTGTTCGCCGTCATCGGTATTTTGCCGGGCACCGTCATCTATATTGTGTCGGTGCAGTTCGTATCGCGCTCGATCGAATCCTGGTTCGACGTGCGGGTCGAATCGGCGCTGGAATCCGGTCTGACGTTGGGACGTACCGCACTCGACGGCTCCCTCGCCGACCTCAGCGCAAAGGCGCGCAGCATTGCGCTCGAACTTTCCGAACTATCCGAGTCGTCGCAAGTGACGCAACTGACGCGGCTGCGTGATCAAAGTCAAATGCAGGAAGCAACTATCGTTACTTCCAACGGTCAAATCGTGGCAACCGTCGGCGGCCGCCTGGCCAGCTTTATTCCCGACCTGCCGACCGCTGCCATGCTGCGTCAGGCACGCCTGACGCGAGCGTATTCGGCCATTGAGGGAGGCTTTGATTTTCACGAGAATCCGGCAAAGGAAAATAACGAAACGGCGGAGCAGCAGGCAGCGCCGGCTGCTGCCTCCGGTGAAGCTGCCGGCCTGCGGTTACGCGTCGTGGTAGCCATTCCTGCGTCGAACAACGGGCTCAGCCTGCAAAGCGAATCGCGCTTCCTGCAGTTGCTGCAACCGGTACCGTCGCATCTGGCCGCGAATGCCGAAGCATTGCGTGCCGCCTATAGCGAATATCAGGAACGCTCGCTCGCGCGCACAGGCTTGCGCAAGATTTATATTGTGACCTTGACGCTGACCTTGCTGCTCGCGATCTTCGGCGCGATCGCAGCCGCCTTTCTGATCGCCGGCGATCTTGCGCAACCGCTGCTGGTACTGGCCGAGGGTACCAAAGCGGTTGCAGAGGGCAATCTGTCGCCGCGACCGATCGTGGCAACCTCCGATGAACTCGGCACGCTGACGCAGTCGTTCAACACCATGACGCGCCAATTGTCGGAGGCGCGCATCTCGGTCGAGCGCAATCGCACGGCGCTGGAAAACGCGAAGGCTTATCTGGAATCGGTGCTGGCCAATATGTCGGCCGGCGTGATGGTCCTGGATGGACAATTCCGCCTGGTCACCTGCAATGAATCGGTCGAGCGAATTTTGCATCATGATTTCGATCCGCATATCGGCCAGTCGCTCGCCACCATTGCCGGTCTGGAGCCGATGGCAACGGCAATCACGAAAGCCTTTTCAGAACAGAGCGCACAATCCGCCGGCAGCACGGAAGAATTGCACTGGCAAAAACAGATCGAAGTACCGCGCCGCAGTGCAGGCACGGAAGGCGAAAACGATATCACCCTGCTTGCGCGAGGATCCTACCTGCCGATTGCCGGCGGAAAAGGCTATATCGTCGTGTTCGACGATATTTCCGATGTGATTTCCGCCCAGCGCTCGATTGCCTGGGGCGAAGTTGCGCGGCGGCTTGCGCATGAAATCAAGAATCCTCTGACGCCCATACAGTTGTCGGCAGAACGATTACAGATGAAGCTGGAAGCTAAACTTACCGAGCCTGATGTTGCAATGTTGACCAAGAGTACGGCAACGATAGTCAACCAGGTCTCGGCAATGAAACGTATGGTCGATGATTTCCGCGATTATGCGAAGACACCACCGGCAGTATTGACGCCCTTGCATCTGAATGAGCTGGTAGAGGAAATCCTGCATCTGTACACCGCCGGTGACGAGCGCGACATTATTCATGCGTCGCTCGGGTCCGGCTTGCCGCAGGTAATGGGAGATGAAACCCAGCTACGGCAAGTCATTCACAATCTGCTCCAAAACGCCCAGGATGCCGTCGCCGACCGGGTGCCGGGTGCAGAAAAGGCGCGTGTCGATGTCCTTACGGAAACCGTGCATTATCAGGATTCCGATGGCAGCCGTAACACCGCAGTGCGACTTTCGGTAACGGACAATGGCCCGGGATTTTCCGCGAAGATACTGTCGCGCGCCTTCGAGCCCTACGTTACCTCAAAGGCACGTGGTACCGGACTAGGTTTGGCCATGGTCAAGAAGATTATCGATGAACACGGCGGGCGAATTGATATCAAAAACCAATCGAGCGGAAATGGTGCAAAAGTGGCAATTTTACTGTTAAAGTTAGCGCCGACCTGAACCAGACCCTGGCATCAACGAACTTGGCAACGATAGAAGCAAATAAGGTAAGCATATGGCAAATATTCTGGTAGTCGATGATGAAATGGGAATCCGGGAATTGCTTTCCGAAATCCTCGGAGATGAAGGTCACGTCGTTACCACTGCGGAAAACGCACAGCAGGCGCGTGACGTTCGCGCACAAGGCACGCCGGATCTTGTATTGCTCGATATCTGGATGCCTGATACCGATGGCGTCACCTTGCTCAAGGAATGGCAGCGCGATGGTTTGCTGACCATGCCGGTCATCATGATGTCCGGGCATGCGACGATCGATACAGCGGTGGAAGCAACACGCATCGGAGCGCTCAACTTCCTTGAAAAGCCAATCGCTTTGCAAAAATTACTCAAGGCCGTGCAGCAAGGGCTGACCCGCACCCCGGAAACCATTCGCCCGACTTCTGCCTATCCAGCTCGGCCGGCCCCGGTGGTTGCCTATGAAGAACCGATCATAGCAACCGCGGCAGCGAACGGCGCCTATGCTCCGGGTCTGGCCAGCGGCCACACTGCGCCAGTTTCGCAACCGGCAGCCGAAACGCCATTGTCAGGCTTGTCCTTCGATATGCCTTTACGCGAGGCACGCGATGCATTCGAGCGGGCCTACTTCGAGCATCATCTGGTTCGCGAAGGTGGCAGCATGACACGTGTTGCGGAGCGTACCGGCCTGGAGCGCACGCATCTTTATCGCAAGCTCAAGCAGCTCGGCGTAGAGCCAAGCAAAGTGTCCAGAAAAGGCTAAGCGCCGGGTGACTCTGACCACTTTGGTCGTCGGTGGTACTGCCGCCTCGCGCGAAGCGGCGATCGCGCCTCTGCTCGATCCGCATCTGGAAACCGCCTTGCTGCTTGAAGGTTTGCCAGATGGACTATCCTCACTCGATGCGACGATGCAATTTCCCCAGTTGCAGATTTCCCGCATTGCACCTGGCTGCCTGTGCTGTACCGGCAATCTGACCATGCGCGTGACGCTGAATCGCCTGCTCAGAAAGAAGCCGCTGCGGCTTTACATAGGCATTGCGACATCCACTCATCTGGAAACCCTGCGACTGTTTCTCGCACAGCCGCCTTACGATTCCCTACTGCAATTGACGAGCGACCTTCACGTTAGAGCGGATTGCGGGTCAGCGTAGGGGTCGCGTTCGGACCAGAAGGGATGCAGTGCAAGGCGCGGCACGCCGCACAGGGTGGCCCCCTGTGCAAGCGGCGCAACGCCGCAATGCGCCCTTCTGGTCCGAACCCTTCGGGCAGCCCCGGGAACTGGCCGCCTGCGGTGTTACGGCTCCTTGCCGTAGCCCCCGCTACGACGCGTCGCCGTGCCTAGCATTCGGCCAGTTCCCGGGGCTGCGCGACCCCTACGCTGAACCGCAATCCGCTCTAATGTGCCTCGCCAATCGCTTGTATGTAAACCGGCAACATATACCGGTGTATTTCCTTCGCGCATTCAATCATCCTCTTCCGATTTTCCTCTTCCATCTTGAAAAGCGTGGAGGTGGCCTCATTTTTGCATTGAAGGAAAGCGTGTTACCTACACTGTCCCCGTAACAAGGAGCGCAACATGAACTTAATCTACAACAGCGAGCAGTACAGCGTAGTGGAGTTTGGCGCAGATGACGGTCGCGAAGCATTGCGCTTTGGCGGATACGAAATCATGGATAAATCCGGCAAACGTGAAATCTTCATCGGAGGTACGCTCGCCCGGTCGTTCCGCGAAGAAGTGGAAAACCTCATCGCGACCGAACCGAGCGTTGAAGAAATCGATGACTTCCTCGGTAAATATGACGCGTTGATGCGTCAGCCAGTCACGCTCCATTAATTTTTTTCAAACGGCCCTACGGAAGCGTGATTGTTTCTGTAGCCTTTTATCAAAAGTTTCCGGCCTGAGGGCCGGATTACCAACCAACCGACCTCCCGCTGTCGCTGCATTCCACGTCTGCCCTATGGCATGATGGCGGCATTTCAATCGGCTTCTGTTTCTGATGCAAGCAAACCTCGGCCTGCCCTTGCGCAGGCTTGGCGTTGCACGGTCGTCGGATTGCGAAGCGGGAACGGGTGCAGAATGGACCAGCTCAATGCATTAAAGGCATTCTGCCGTGTGGTGGAAGCTGGCAGCTTTTCGGCCGCAGCCGCCGAACTCAAGGTATCGCACACACTGATATCCAGGCAGGTACGCCAGCTTGAGACTTTGCTCGGCGCGCGCTTGCTCAATCGCACGACACGGCGGTTGGCGCTGACCGAAGCTGGTCATGCTTACCATGAACGCGCGCGCCGAATTCTGGCCGAATTGCTGGAGGCTGATCTCGCAGTTTCTCATCATCATGCCGCCCCGCGCGGCGTATTGCGCGTCAATGCGCCCATGGCTTTCGGTACCCTTGACCTGGCGCTATGGCTGCCGCGCTTCATGACGCGCTATCCGGATCTGCGCGTCGATCTGGTGTGCAACGATCGCAATGTCGACCTGATCGAAGATGGCTTTGACGTCGGCATACGTCTTGCGCGTGACTTGCCCGATTCGAGTCTGGTAGCCAAGGCCTTGGCGTCTATACCAGCCATGCTGGTGGCATCGCCCCTTTATCTGAGCCGATGCGGTATGCCGGTCGCGCCGGCACAATTGACTGACCATAACTGCCTGACCTATACCATGGTGCCGCGTCCGCAGGAATGGAGTTTCACCGCGCCCGATGGGCAGCCGCTTACGGTAACGGTCAAAGGCAGCCTGCAAGCCAATACCGGTGTGGCGCTTCGGCACGCGGCGCTCGAAGGCATCGGCATTGCGACCACCGCGCCATTCATAGTGCATGAGGATCTTGCGCAGGGCCGGCTGGTGCAGGTGCTCTCCGACTCCCCGATGCGGCCGCGCACCTTGTACGCGGTATATCCGCATAATCGCCATCTGTCGCCGAAAGTTCGCGCCTTTGTCGATTTCGCCGCCGACATTTATCGCGCGCCGGCTTGGGCCTGAGCTCCAGCCAACCTGTTATGTTCAGTCGCGAGTACCCTTCGCGATTCGACGTGTATTACTTACAACCCAGTCGCGCGCCGTTTTTTTACCATTCGTTTATGTACGCCAATTCTCGTTCCATCAGCAGCGCCCAGACTACCATTCATGAGCAATTGTTCATGCTGGTCGACAAACATGCACGGTCACAATTCCAGAAGCCGATCATGCCTTATAACAAGGAGGCCTTCGACGCCAGCATTGCCGCATGGACAAGGGCGGGGAATGCCCCTCTGATACTCGACGCCGGCTGCGGCGTGGGATTGTCGAGCCTGCATCTCGCCACACGATATCCCGACTCTTTCATCATCGGCGTGGATCAGTCGGCAGACCGGCTGTCGCGCAATACCCAATGGCGCGGTGATACGCCCGATAACCTCATCACCGTGCGCGCCGATCTGGTTGACTACTGGCGCCTGTTGCAAACCGCCGGAGTGCAATTGGCGCGCCATTACATCCTGTACCCGAATCCATGGCCGAAGGTTGGACAGCTTGCGCGCCGCTGGCATGGCCATGCAGTTTTTCCGACCCTCGCGAGCCTGGGCGGCGAACTGGAATGCAGAAGCAACTGGCGCATCTATATTGAAGAGTTTGCCGCGGCGCTCGCTCACCTGAGCGGGCAGGCAGTAACTTGCGAGTCCTATGTCACGGAGGCACCAATCACACCCTTCGAACGGAAATACATCGCGTCCGGCCATAGCCTGTGGCGCTGCCGCCTCAATCTTGGCTGCCTGAACCGCAGCAAATTTATCGAAAAAGTGGATATGTTGGGCGAAATAAACGGCAAATCCACGGTCTATTGACAAAAAACAAATGCCATACCGGTTCAATGGAAATCCCCTATTTATGGCATTGTTAGGCTAGATAAAAGCCGCTAAGCTCAGCCGGGTTCGAGTCTGAAAACAGACTCTTTTACCAACGATAGACATCGGGGAATTTCGCTGGAAATACCGGCGTAGGCAGTCTTTATCGACCGGCAGACGTCAGACACAACCGCGTTTTCCACGCGCCCCGATGCTTCGGCAGGCATCAATAAGAAGGTATGCGAAATGCTGTATGCGTCCAATTCTGCACCGACGACCCAGCCGGTTCTGGTATTACGGCTGGCCGGCCGCAACGGTCAACCGTGCCAGTACACCGAAACACTTAGGCAGCAGGGACTGAACCTTATCGAATGCTTCAGTCTCGACGCCGCGAACGACGCCTTGCAGACCGGTTGCCGCGTCGGCCTGCTGACGGTGACTCATGAAGCCGACCTTGCGCATCTGGACAAGTGCGAACCCTTCGTCAGCAATACCCGGGTCACCTGGGTCGGCCTCGTTGCCCAGGAACTGATCTCGCTGCCACGCATGCGCGATTTTATCGGCGAGCACCTGTTCAACTTCATTTCGATTCCCGCCCAGCTTGACCATATCGTGCTGACGTTGCGCCATGCCTGGGGCATGGCGTATCTGCGCGATGTCAGGAATGAAAACCTGGGCCGTCCGCAGCCGCTCGTCGATGACGGCGAGTTTGCCATGGTCGGCAAGACGCCGCAGATGCTGCAGTTGTTCAGCCAGTTGCATAAGGTCGCGCGTACCGATGCGGCCGTCATGATTGCGGGACCGTCAGGCACCGGGAAGGAACTGGCGGCACTGTCCATTCATCGCCAGTCGGCGCGCCGGAACGCCCCGTTCGTGGCTGTCAATTGCGGTGCAATTGCGCCTCAATTATTTCAGTCGGAATTGTTCGGCTATGAGAAAGGCGCTTTTACAGGCGCCCACCAACGCAAGATCGGTCGTATCGAAGCCGCACAGGGCGGCACGCTGTTTCTTGATGAAATCGGTGACATGCCTTTCGACATGCAGGTCAACCTGTTGCGTTTTCTACAGGAAAAGACGATAGAGCGCGTGGGTGGAAACGACAGCCTTGAAATCGACGTGCGCGTCATTGCCGCTACCCACGTCGATCTCGCCGAGGCCGTGGCGCAAGGCCGTTTTCGCGAAGACCTGTATTACCGCATCAATGTCGTCTGCATCGAGATACCCCAACTCGCCGATCGAGGACAGGACATCGAAGATATCTCACGACATTATTTTTCCAAGTTTGCCAGTATGCATAACCGCAGCCTGCGCGGCTTTTCAAAGGCTGCAATGAATGCCATGCTCAGCCATAGCTGGCCAGGCAATGTGCGTGAACTGGTGAACCGGGTCCAGCGGGCGACTGTGATGGCGGAAGGACGTTTTATCCAGCCGGAAGACCTGGGGCTCAACCGCAATTCGGGCGATAGTCAGTTGATGTCGCTCGAAGATGCCCGGGCCGCAGCCGAACGAACCATGATACGGCGCGCGCTGGCACAATCACGCAATCAGATTTCGCGCGCGGCATCATTGCTTGGCGTATCGCGTGTCACGCTTTATCGGCTGATAGAAAAGTACAACATCCGGCCTGAAGTCATGTCTGGCGCACGGCCTTCATTTGTTGGCAATCCAGGTAGTGAAATGGATGCGCGCAAATAGACACTTTGATGTCCAGGCTGATGCAGGCGTGTAGCGTATCCTAAGCACTACAGCAGTTTCACCCTGACTGTACCGTCGATGCCGGACGATTTACCTGCGGCACGGCGTTGCTCTTGCTTGCCATCGCATCACCTCGTTGTGCCACCCTGCCTTGCTCCACGAGCACATGACGTCAGCCGCGTCTTGCCGGTGCAACCTGAAACGGCTTTGGTATTCGGTATCGGCGATGCGCAATGGCATCGCCGATCGATGGAACTACACGACTACATTGTTGGCGCCATGGGTAGATGCGGATTCGCAGGTAATGCCGCGCAAGACATCCGCAAGCCTGCCAGCGGCTGCAGTGGAAGCCCATGGACGTCCATGAATCAGATACAGCATGGTCTTGTGCGGTCGGTTGTCGCCCACGGGCAGGCGGACCAGCAAGCCGTTATCAAGCCACCTGCGAATTCGGTGTTCCGGCAGCCACGCATAGCCCAGCCGTTCGGTAAGAGCCTCGACCACCGTATCGGGACTGCTCATTGCCCAGCGACGCATAGGCTTTGAACTGGCGGTCGAGCGCTCGCGATCAGCGGCGTGGCCAACGCCTATCTGCACATGCTGCGCCAGGTCGATGGCGCTGACATCGCGGCCGAGTTTGAGCAATGGATGTTCGGGATGCGCAACCGGCAAATGCTCGACTTCCACCAGCGGCTCGCCCAGAAAACCCAGAGGCACGCGTTCACTAATGGCGAGGTCGACGTTCAGGTCGCGCAAGACATCTTCGGCATGCAGCGTATCGACTTCGCTCAGCTTTACATTGCTTGCAACGCACCCGGTGCGGGAAAACTCGTCCAGCGCGCGCACCAGCAAGTGCGGCGGAAAATTGTGGTCGACCACCAGTTTTACTTCGCCACCCAGGCCTTGACCCAGGTCCTTGGCGAAATTTTCGAGTTCGATGGCTTCTTTCAGAATGTGGCGGGAGCGGTCCAGCAAGGCGCGCCCCTCCAGAGTCAGCTTGGCTTTGCGCCCCTCGATTCGCAACAAGGAAGTACCAAGCTGGTCTTGCAATTTGGAGACGGTATAGCTGATGGTCGACTGGCTCAGGTGAAGTGCTTTGGCAGCCTCGGCAAACCCGCCGCAGTCGATGACTGCATGAAAGATCCGCCATTGCTTGAGACTGACATAAAGATTTTGCAGGTCGTGCGGGCGCGAGCGGTAGATTGCGCGTGCGGCTTTCATGCTTGACATCGGAGCGTGGGCTTGCGTTCTTGTTTGCGTCATATGTTTCATCCTTAATCTTCTTAACCACTAGACAAACGATCAGCGTATTGGCACCCGATGTGACGCAGGCACGGCTTACCGTGACGTTCATCGGGACGACACTGGGTGAATACGGCAATAGCAAAAGCCAAGCCCGTCGGGCAAACTGTTGATTTGCTAGGACTTCTTTTCAAAGGACGAAAAGTTTTGTCCAAATATGTAACGTGCGCGCTGATTAACTGTTTATTTTTTGCACTAGATATACTGAGGCCGTCACTTCCGATGGAAGCATGGCTAATGCCGATTCCAGAATATGGATGACTGTGGATGGCTATCGGAAAGAAAAGCGAGGAATGTATGTAATGCCCGCGTAAAGCCGCAAAATAGGCGTGATACCTGCCTTTTACTGAAGCTGGCAACACCATACTTATTACACACAGGCAAATCAATATCCCCCAGGAATTTAATCCTGTCCGTCCAAAAGTGTTAACTCACGTCTTGCTTCCAATTCCCAGCTGTCTATTTCGTCATGCCGGACGTGGAGATAATTTCCTCAAAGGCATCTTCTTTTGAGTGCAAAATGAAAAAACCCGCCACGCCCCACTTACGCGGACAATGGCGGGAACCGGAGATCGACGTGAGAGGCAACAGCGGTGTGCCTATTAACTGTCATAAGCCGCTATCCATACCGCTTGATGCGGTTGCCTGTCATACTGTCCTGCGTTCGCAAAACACATGCCGGCCCGCCAAGCACTTGATTCCGTTTGATTTCCTGGTTGACGACGACGTTTGTCGTGCAAGCGCGGTCCCAAAGTGTACCGAATTTGCATCACCGTCCGGCAAAGCGTTCATATAAAGAAAAAGCGTACTCCATGCACGCTTTTTTTGTTTCAGAACGGACGGCCTGGTTTGCATTCGCGGCACCAGCGTTACGCCCAACTCAGCTGCTAAAGCTACTAACGCTCCGACGCCCAGGTGCCTGCCGGATCGCTTCGCTGCGGACTGCAGCGAGGTCTTCGACGGGCAAGTCGCGGTGTCTGCTCATGGATAGGATCAAGTGTAGTCATTGCGCCGTTCACAAAAAACACCAATAATCGCAAAGCACTATTCCCTCTTTAGAAACAATTGAAATCAAGGTGTTGAGATGGATCGATTGCAATCGATGCGGGTATTTTCAAAAGTGGTGGAACAGGGAAGCTTCGCACGTGCAGCACAAGCGCTCGATATGTCCAACGCGGTCGTCACGCGCCTGGTCGCCGATCTGGAAGACCACCTTGGCACACGCCTGCTGAACCGGACCACGCGCAAGCTGTCCCTGACCGAAACCGGACATGCCTATCTGGAGCGGGTATTGCAGATCCTGCAGGAAATCGAAGACGCGGAAGCGATCGCTTCTTCGCAGGCAAAGAAGCCCGCCGGCATCCTGCGCATCTATTCGCATCTGGGGTTTGGACAACAGCAGCTCGCGCATGTGCTTCCGGTGTATGCGAGTCTCTACCCGGATGTGACATTGGACGTCACCCTGTCGGACCGCACCGTCGACTTGGTCGAAGATCGTTTCGATGTCGGGATTTTCATCGACTTCCAGAAATTCGACGCCGGCATGATCGCACGTCAGCTTGCGGTATCGGAAGCCCTGTTATGCGCATCCCCTGAATACGTCAAGCGGCATGGCGCTCCGGAAGACCTGGAAGATATCACTCATCATTCCTGCCTGAATTTTTCTTACGAACAGTTGCGCCATCATTGGCCGGTCAAGGGTCCTGATGGCGGCACGGTCAATATTCCGGTAAGCGGGAAAGTGGTATCGAACAATGGCGACCTGCTGCGTCATTGTGCGATCGCCGGAATGGGAATCACGATTCGGCCATCGTTTGCATTGGGCGACGATCTGGCCGCCGGGCGTCTGGTGCGGCTGCTGCCCGGGCACGAACTGGGAAGGTTGCCGGTGATGCTGGTTTATCCGAGCCGTCGTCTGCTATCGGCAAAAGTGAGAACCTTCGTCGACTTCATGGCAAAACAGTTTCCTCGTCCCGAAGCCGATCCGTGGCAGGCGGCATGATGTATTCGCAGCACACCTGTTGCTGATCGTGCTATGTTGGCCTGGTGGCGTGAATCTCCGCCCGCATTGCTTCAACCCGAAATCATTTTCATGCCATGTGTCAGCTCCTCGGAATGAATTGCAATGTCCCGACGGACATCGTATTCAGCTTTACCGGCTTCGCCACGCGTGGCGGCCGCACCGACGTCCACAATGACGGCTGGGGCATCGCCTTCTTTGAAGGCGCCGGCGTTCGCCATTTCGTCGATCATGAAGCAGCTATGGCATCTCCCATCGCCGACCTGATCAAGCGCTGGCCGATCAAGTCGAAAAACGTGATCGCGCACATTCGCAAGGCAACCCAGGGCCGGGTAGCACTGGAAAACTGCCACCCTTTCGTGCGTGAACTGTGGGGACGGTATTGGGTATTTGCCCACAATGGCGACCTCAAGCAATACGCGCCTTCATTGACCGGAGCCTTCCGACCGGTAGGCAATACCGACAGCGAGCTGGCGTTCTGCTTTCTGTTGCAGGAATTGCGGCGGCGCTTCGGCGATTCGGCGCCATCGCTTGCCGACTTGAGTGCCGCGCTGCGCGAACTGGTCGCCGAGATCGCCGCCCATGGACCATTCAACATGATGCTGTCGGACGGGTCCGCACTGTTTGCCCATTGCTCGACCAACCTGCATTACATCGTGCGCCAATACCCGTTTACGACCGCAGCCCTGTCCGACGAAGAAATGACAGTCGACTTTTCCGAAGTCACGACGCCGCAGGACCGGGTTGCGATCATCGTCACCGCACCGCTGACGAATAATGAAATCTGGACCCAATTCGCCAGCGGCGAAATGAAGGTTTTTGTCGACGGCGCACCTACCGCCCTCTGAACCGGGCGCTGTGCAGCGCACAATCGAAAGTTGCGCCATGGCAACTGAAATGCGCTAGAGTATATTTAAAGCGGAGTCAATCTAACCGGTTCTGCTCTAACGACGGCGTTGCGACACTTCCGCAAATGCAGTCGAGTGCGAAGATGCCGTATGCGTTGCAGTACCAGACTTGCTGGTGCCCGATACTCCCACGGACGCCAGTTTTGATGGCCTGCGACCCATACGACCTGTTTGCATTTACCTAATGCGGCCGGCAGCGCAGAGCGCGATCCTTCCAACGATGGCGAAGACAAGAGTAACGCGATGATTGCCACTTCCCTGTCAGAGAACCTTGCAGCGCGCCCGTTGCGCGTACGCGAATTTTTTCTTGCCCGGCAACCGATACTCGATCGCAGCCAGTCACTTGTTGCGTACGAGCTTCTGTTCCGCAACGCCGCCACCGGCCCGGCCAATGTGACCAGCGATTTGTCGGCAACCGCGTCGGTGATCGCCCATACCTCGCAGCTCGGGATGGAAAAAGTGATCGGCGATTCGCTGGGTTATCTGAATGTCGATGCCGCTGTGCTGATGAGCGATATCTTCCAGTTTCTTCCGCGCGAAAAAGTGGTGCTCGAAATCGTCGAGACCATGAAAGTGACTCCGGAAATCCTGGCCCGTATCGCGCAACTGGTGGAAGAAGGTTTCCGCTTTGCGCTTGACGATGTGATTACCGATTCCGAAGAAGTGCAGCAGTTATTGCCGCTGGTGGAAACCATCAAGTTCGACCTGCGTGACATGCCACTGTCGGCATTGCTGAAACTAACGCCGCAATTCAAGCTGGCGAACAAGAAACTGCTGGCAGAAAAAGTCGAAACCCAGGAACAGTTCGAAACCTGCATGAAACTCGGCTTTGACTTTTTCCAGGGCTATTATTTCGCCAAGCCGCTCATCCTCAGCGGGAAAAAGCTGTCGCCGTCCCAGCTCGCCGTGATGCAATTGATGGCGCAGCTCAATTCCGACGCCGACACCGTCGATATCGAACGCAGTGTCAAACAGGATGTATCACTCTGCTTTAATTTGCTCAGACTGGTCAACACGCCTGCCGCCGGTACGCGCAGGCGTATCGATTCGGTCAGCCAGGCATTGCTTCTGCTTGGACGTAACCAGTTACAGCGATGGCTACAAATCATGTTGTATGCCGAGCCGTGCAAGAAAGGTCAGAATATGACGCCGCTGCTGACGCTGGCTGCGACGCGCGGCAAGTTGCTGGAATTGATTGCGCATCAGATCGAACCGCGCAACCGCAACATGGCCGACACCGCTTTCACGGTGGGAATCATGTCGTTGATGGATACGCTGTTCAGCATCCCGATGACGGAAATCCTGGAACAGGTGGCGGTAGTGGATGAAGTCAGCGAAGCGCTGTTGCACCGCGAAGGCGTCTACGGCGCCATGCTCAGCCTGGCCGAACACATGGAAAGAATCGAAGAAGCCGGTCCGATGCTGGATGAACTGGTCGATCGTTTTCAGTTGACCAGTGACAACCTGTACAGCCTGCAGATCTCGGCCTTCGAATGGGGCGATACTGTCGCGCGCACCGCACATTAGACCTGCGCGCGACGGTTTTTCTGCCGCACATGCGGCAGCTTCCTGAATTACAGATTAGGCGCCAGCCAGCGCTCCAGCTCATCCTTGCTCACGTCGCGCCGCGCCGCCATGTCATTGACCTGGTCTTCGCCTATCTTGCCGACCACAAAATACTTGGACTCGGGATGGGCGAAATAGAAGCCGGACACGGCAGCGCCCGGGAACATGGCAAACGATTCAGTAATCTGCATGCCGACCTCTTCGGCTTGCAACAGCTTGAACATATCGGCCTTCACCGTATGCTCGGGACACGCCGGATAACCCGGGGCTGGCCGGACGCCGCGGTAGGCTTCCTTGATCAGCTCTTCGTTGCTGAGCTTTTCTTCCGCCGCATATCCCCACAGATCCTTGCGAACACGTTCATGCAGGTGCTCGGCAAAGGCTTCCGCCAAGCGGTCGGCCAGCGACTTCAGCATGATGCTGCTGTAATCGTCGTGCGCATCCTCGAAGCGCTTTTCATGTTTTTCAATACCGATGCCGGTCGTGACTGCGAATAAGCCAATGTAATCGGCCACGCCGGATGCCTTCGGCGCGATGAAATCGGCTAGGCATTGATTCGGACGTGCGACGCCGTCGATTACCGGCTTGGCGCTTTGCTGGCGCAAGCCATAGTAAGTGAAGGCGACCTTGCTGCGCGTATCGTCGGTATAGATTTCGATATCGTCGTCATTGACCGTATTCGCGGGAAGCAATGCGATCACGCCGTTGGCAGTCAGCCAGCGACCTTCGATCAGCTTCTTCAGCATCGCCTGCCCTTCTTCATACACCTTGCTGGCTTGCTCGCCGACGACTTCGTCTTTCAAGATCGCAGGGAAAGGACCGGCCAGATCCCAGGTCTGGAAGAACGGGCCCCAGTCGATGTACTGCGCCAGCGCGCCAAGGTCGACATTCTTGAATACGCGACGGCCGATGAACTTGGGTTTGACCGGCGCAAAATCCAGCTTGGTCTTGTTCGCCCGCGCCTCGGCCAGCGATACCATCGGCACCGCCTTCTTGTTCGCATGCTGCTCGCGTATGCGCTCGTAATCGTTCTTGATGTCTTCGACGTACTGGTCGCGCTGTTCCTGCGTCAGCAGCGATTGCGCAACTGAGACCGAGCGCGAGGCATCCGGCACGTAGACCACCGGCCCTTCATAATTGGGCGCGATTTTGACGGCGGTGTGTGCGCGACTGGTGGTCGCGCCGCCGATCAGCAGCGGAATCTTGAGCATGCGGAAATGCGGATCGCGCTGCATTTCTTTCGCGACATAAGCCATCTCTTCCAGTGAAGGCGTGATCAGGCCGGACAAGCCGATGATGTCGGCATTCTCCGCCTTCGCTTTCGCCAAAATTTCGGAACACGGCACCATCACGCCCATGTTCACCACTTCAAAGTTATTGCACTGCAGGACCACCGACACGATGTTCTTGCCGATGTCGTGCACGTCGCCCTTGACAGTGGCAATCACGATCTTGCCTTTAGGCTTGGCGGCAATGCCAGTTCTTTCCTCTTCAAGCCGCTTTTCTTCCTCGATGTATGGAATCAGGTGGGCCACTGCCTGCTTCATCACGCGTGCCGACTTCACGACCTGCGGCAGGAACATCTTGCCCTGGCCAAACAGGTCGCCGACGATGTTCATGCCATCCATCAGCGGGCCTTCGATCACATTGATCGGCCGGCCGCCGCTATTGAGCACATTGACACGCACCTGTTCGGTATCTTCCACGATCCATTGCGTGATGCCATGCACCAGCGCATGGGCGAGACGCTTCTCCACCGGATCGTTGCGCCATTCGAGATTCTGTTCTTCCTTCTTGCCGCCGGCCTTCAATGTCGCGGCGAATTCGATCATGCGTTCGGTGGCATCGTCGCGGCGATTGAGCACCACGTCTTCCACCCGCTCGCGCAGTTCCGGACCGAGATCGTCATACACGCCGACCATGCCGGCATTGACGATGCCCATGGTCAGGCCGGCCTTGATCGCGTGATACAGGAAGACCGTGTGAATGGCTTCGCGCGCCGGGTCGTTGCCACGGAAGCTGAAGCTGACGTTGGACACGCCGCCGCTGATCTTGGCATGCGGCAGGTTCTGGCGGATCCAGCGCGTCGCATTGATGAAGTCGACCGCGTAATTGTTATGCTCTTCGATGCCGGTTGCAATCGCGAAGATGTTCGGGTCGAAGATGATATCTTCCGGCGGAAAACCTACTTTCTCCGTGAGCAGCTTGTACGCGCGCTCGCAGATTTCGATCTTGCGCTCGAACGTGTCGGCCTGGCCCTTTTCATCGAACGCCATCACGATGACGGCGGCGCCATAGCGGCGGCATAGCGTGGCCTGGCGCAGAAACTCTTCCTCGCCTTCCTTCATCGAGATCGAATTGACGACCGACTTGCCCTGCACGCATTTGAGGCCCGCTTCGATCACCGACCATTTCGACGAATCGATCATGATGGGCACGCGGGCAATATCTGGTTCGGAGGCGATCAGGTTGAGAAAGCGCGTCATCGCCGCGACCGAATCGAGCATCGCTTCATCCATGTTGATGTCGATGATCTGGGCGCCGTTTTCCACTTGCTGGCGCGCCACGGACAGCGCCTCGTCGTATTGCTCGTTGAGGATCATGCGCGCGAACGCCTTCGATCCGGTCACGTTGGTGCGCTCGCCGACGTTGACGAACAGCGATTGGTCGTCAACGAAGAAAGGTTCGAGGCCCGACAGCTTCATCGCGACCGGCGACTCGGGCAACTTGCGCGGCGGCAACGCACTGACGGCATCGGCAATCGCCTTGATGTGCGCAGGCGTGGTGCCGCAGCAGCCGCCGGCGATATTGACGAAGCCGCTGCCGGCAAATTCCTTCAACAGGGATGAGGTGACATCCGGCGTTTCGTCGAAACCGGTATCGGCCATGGGATTGGGCAAGCCGGCATTCGGGTACACCGAAATGAAGGTATCCGCAATCTTCGATAGTTCTTCGGCATACGGACGCATCAGCGCGGCGCCCAGCGCGCAGTTGAGGCCGACGCTCAGCGGTCGGGCATGGCGGACCGAATGCCAGAATGCGGCCACGGTCTGGCCGGACAAAATGCGGCCGGAAGCGTCGGTGACTGTGCCGGAAATCATGATAGGCAAGCGCTTGCCGGTCTGTTCGAAGTAGCTGTCGATCGCAAACAGCGCCGCCTTGCAATTGAGGGTATCGAAGATGGTTTCGACCAGCAATACGTCGGCGCCGCCGTCGACCAGGCCGCGCGTCTGTTCCAGGTAGGTGGTGACCAGCTGGTCGAACGTGATGTTGCGCGCTGCCGGGTCGTTCACATCCGGCGAGATGGAAGCCGTTTTCGGAGTCGGTCCCAGGGCGCCGGCGACAAAACGCGGCTTGTCGGCTGTGGAATACTTGTCGCAGGCTGCGCGCGCGATCTTCGCGGCTTCCACATTCATTTCATAGGCGAGATGACCCATGTGATAGTCATCCTGGGCCACGCTGGTCGCGCCGAAGGTATTGGTTTCGATCAGGTCGGCGCCCGCCGCCAGGTATTGTTCGTGGATCTCGCGAATGATCTGCGGCTGGGTCAGCACCAGCAAATCGTTATTGCCCTTGACGAACAACTCTTTGCCGGGCACTGAAAAATCAGCGAAACGCGTGCCGCGAAAGTCTTCCTCGGTCAGCTTGTATTGCTGGACCATGGTGCCCATCGCCCCATCAAGAATCAGGATGCGTTGTGACAGCAGATCGCGCAATAGCGCTTCGGTGGAGGAAATGGCGTCGCGTTTCATGTTATCCCTTGAATGCAAAAAACCCGGCCTGCAAAGCGGGACCGGGTTTGGCTTTCCGCTTTAGCTGCATTTGGTATGGGGCTGGACCCTGGCGCCCGCAAGCTGGGTTTTGACTTTTCCAATCAAATCGGCGCAGAAAAAATTATACGTGAAATCAATACCTTGGGTAAGCGGCTATCGACAGCACCTTTCTTAACGCCAAGGTAACAACATGCTGGCGGACAAGACAAAGCGTCACTATTTGTGCGATTTCTGCACAAATTATGTGCGTTTTGGCAGATTGGCAAGCAATCAGATCGCCAATACGATGGCATGACCTTCACTTTTCGACAAGGAGCCATCATGTTCCATCCCACCATGCGCACCATTTCCGGAGTGCCTTCGACTGATCAACTGGCTGCAGCTACCACCGCTTTGATCGTTATCGATTTTCAGATGGAATACTTCGATGGTGGCCGCCTGCCCATCCCTGACGGGAAAGCCGCGATGTCCCGGGCCCGACAACTGGTCGATTTCGGCGACCGCCATGGTATTGCGGTCATCCATGTACAGCACCTGGGGCCGGCCGGCGGGGCGTTGTTTCCCAAGGACAGCGACCGCGCAGCCTTCCACGCAGACATGGCACCTCGGCCACAACATTTGCTGGTGCAAAAAACCACTGCAAGCAGTTTTGCCAGCACCGATCTGCATCAGCGCCTGCAGGCGCGCGGGATCAAAACCCTGGTCCTGTGCGGGCTGATGACGCATATGTGCATTTCCACCACCGCGCGCGACGCCAAGCCGCTCGGTTACCAAGTGCTGGTCGCGGGCGACGCCTGTGCGACAAGGGATATCGAGGCTTGGGATGGCGGCATTATCGGTCACGCCGAACTGCACCGCGCGGCCCTGACTGAAATCAGCGATGCCTTCGGTGAAGTGGTGCCGACAGATAGCGTGCTCGCGCTGCCGGTAGCGCCCGGTTCGGTTGCGGCTGCGTAATCAATGCCCGAGTTGTCAATCGAAGCGCCCGCCTTCGAGCGGAAAGCCTTTGAGGAATTCGGCAGCCGGCAAGCGTTTGCCTCCCGGCTTCTGCAGTTCATGCACGCGCAACGCGCCTTCGCCGCAGGCAATCACCACACCATCCCGGGCATTGGCCGCCAGCACCTGCCCCGATGTGGCGCCAGTTGATATGGAGGCCGGCTCGGCTCGCCATAGCTTGACGGGAGTGCCGTTAAACATTGCGGCCGCGCCGGGAAAGGGATTGAATGCGCGGATTTTTCTGTGCAGGACGCTGGCCGATTGCGTCAGATCCAGCGCAGCTTCATCCTTTGCGATTTTTGCCGCATAGGTCGTGCCCTGCTCGGGTTGGGCGATCGCCTGTAACTGCCCCTGTTCCAGTCTGCGCAGCGCTTCGACGATCAGGCGACCGCCGAGTGCGGCCAGCTTGTCGTGCAGCGTGCCGGTCGTATCATCGCCGGCGACGCTCAGGCTTTCCTTGAGCAGCATCGGCCCGGTATCCAGCCCCTCTTCCATCTGCATGATGGTCACGCCGGTTTCCTGGTCGCCTGCTTCGATCGCACGATGAATCGGTGCCGCACCACGCCAGCGCGGCAATAGCGATGCATGGATATTGATGCAGCCGTGCGCTGGAATATCGAGCACGCTGCGCGGCAGGATGAGTCCGTAAGCGGCAACCACCATTGCATCGTGCGGTGTCGCATGCAGCAGCGCATGCGCCTCTTCCGCGACGGCCGGGTATTTGCCATCGAGCCGCAGCGACTGGGGCTGGGCCAAAGGAATATTGCGTTCCATAGCGAACTGCTTGACCGGCGAAGCCTGCAATTGCATGCCACGTCCGGCCGGACGGTCCGGCTGCGTCAATACCAATGGAACGTCAAAGCCGGCTTGGCACAGGGCTTCCAAGGCAACTGCAGCGAATTCGGGAGTACCGGCAAAGATGATCTTCATGGAAACGGCAGGTCAGGTTGGAAGGAATTGCGCGAAGTATAAAGGCTTTGCCCGGTAGCTTCCGGTCCTGGCCAAGCCGAGGACACGGTTGCCGCGAACGTTCCCGATGCCGATCAGCGCGCCGCGACGGCCTTTTTCCTTTCCTTGCTCAGCTCGCGCTCTTCCTTCAGCAGCCTGGTCTTGATGCGGTTGCGCTTGAGCGGTGACAGATACTCGACGAATACCTTGCCCTTCAGGTGATCCATTTCATGCTGGATACATACCGCGAGCAAACCGTCGGCTTCGACCTCGAAAGGCTTGCCCTCCAGGTCCAGCGCCTTCACCTTCACGCGGGCCGGCCGTTCGACCCCGTCATAAACGCCGGGTACGGACAGGCAGCCTTCGTCATACACCTGGCGCTCCTCACTGGTCCAAACGATTTCGGGATTGATAAATACGCGCAATTGATCGTGCGTTTCAGAAGTATCGATGACGATCAATTGTTCATGCACGTCGATCTGGGTCGCGGCAAGGCCTACCCCGGGAGCGGCATACATGGTTTCCGCCATGTCCGCGGCCAGTTTTTTCAGGCGCTCGTCAAAGATGGCGACCGGCTTGGCGATCTTGTGCAAACGCGGATCAGGATAACGAAGAATATTCAATAGGGACATACGGCTTTTGCGCAACAACCACACCTTGTCGGCGAGTCGTTTCTCTTGCTAGTTCAAGGATTTATGTGCAGAATTTGATTCAATTTGGCAAGTTTTGTCTCAGGAATTCTTTACACGTTGACAATACGCTGCAGTAAACTTCGCTGCAGTAGATGATGGGGTCGACTTGGCCACTTTCACCGGACATATATATGAAAAAGTTTAGCACAGCAGCCCTTTTCCTCGCGCTGGCATCGGCTGCCACCAGCTATGCGGCGGATGGCGAGGAAGCCAAGATCTCTCCGCGCTGTGCATTTCTGCCGAGTGCGCCCGACCAGCATACGGTGGTACGCGGCGACACTCTGTGGGACATTTCGGGCAAATTCCTGCAGCATCCCTGGTGCTGGCCTCAAGTCTGGGGCCTGAACCGGGACCAGATACGCAATCCGCACTGGATCTATCCAGGCCAGGTCGTCTACCTCGACCGCGCCACCGGACGTCTTCATCTTGGCAATGCAGTCGGTTCCGCCAGCGATCGCGCGGGCATACCGACGGTGAAACTGTCGCCGCAATTGCGTACCGAAGGCCTTGGCCAGAATGCGGTGCCGGCAATTCCATCCAACATGATCGAGCCCTTCCTGTCGCAACCGCTGGTCGTCTCCGAAGGCGAACTCAAGACCGGCCCGCGCATCATGGCGACCGACGAAGGGCGCGTCATCCTCGGCAAGAATGACAAGGCCTATGTGCGCGGCGACCTGAAGTCCGGCACCTCTTTCCAGGTATTTCGACCGGGCACACCGCTCAAAGATCCGGAGAGCGGCAAAGTCATGGGCTATGAAGCCGCCTACCTGGGCACCGTAAAGCTGGAACGCGAAGCAAAGGTCGCCAATGAAGCGCATGTGTTCCGCGTCGTGACCGTCAAGGAAGAAATGGCGGTGGGCGACCGCCTGCTGCCGGTGCCGCCCACCCCTATTCTTAATTACATGCCGCATCCGCCCGAAAAGCCGGTCGATGCGCGCATCATGTCAGTCTACGGCGGCGTGTCGCAGGCGGGTCAGAACCAGATCGTTAGCGTCAATCGCGGCAGCAAGGATGGACTCGACCTAGGCACCGTACTCGAGCTTTATCGTTTCGGCCAACTGGTCCCGGACCGCACCGAAGACCGCGGTTTCTTTTCGGTCGGATCATGGGGCAAGGCCAAGGTCAAGCTTCCGGACAACCGCTACGGCAACCTGTTCATCTTCCGCGTGTTCGACAACATCTCCTACGGATTGGTCATGCAAGTCACTGACACGGTTCAGATAGGCGATGTGGCGCGTTCGCCGGAATAACGCAAGGCTCGCATGACGCAATCGGATCGGGCGCAGGACATTGCGCAGTGGATACGCTTCGAGCAGACCGCTGGTGTAGGAGTTGACACCGGACACAGGCTATTGGCTGCGTTCGGGCTGCCCGACAATATCTTCAACACCGATTTTCACGCGCTTGCCTCCGTCGCATCCGAACGGGTCGCGCGCGCACTGCTGCTGCCGCTTTCCGATGCCACGCGCGCCCGGATCGACAAGACGCTGGCATGGGCGGCATGCCCCGGCAACCGGATCGTCACACTGGCGGATGACGACTATCCGCGCCATCTTCTCAACATCCCCGACCCGCCGCTGCTGCTCTATATAAAAGGGCGGCACGAATTGCTCGCCGCGACTTCCATCGCTGTCGTCGGCAGCCGCAACGCGACCAGGCAAGGCATCCTGAATGCGGAAAAATTTTCCGAAGCCCTCAGCCAGGCCGGACTGACGGTGGTATCGGGTCTGGCGCTCGGCATCGACACGGCGGCGCATTGCGGCGGGCTGCGCGGAACCGGGTCTACCGTTGCGGTCATCGGTACCGGAGCGGATTCGGTTTACCCGGCCAGGAATCATGAACTGGCGCACCGGATCGCCGACTCGGGCTGCATCGTCAGCGAGTATCCGCTTGGCGCTGGCCCGGCGGCGTCGCACTTCCCCCGCCGCAACCGCATCATTTCCGGATTGTCGCGTGGCGTGCTGGTGATCGAAGCAGCCGCGCAATCGGGCTCGCTCATCACCGCGCGCATGGCAGCCGAACAGGGCCGCGATGTATTCGCGATTCCGGGATCGATTCATTCGCCCTTGTCCAAGGGTTGCCATCTGCTGATCCGGCAAGGCGCAAAGCTGGTCGATTCGGCCCAGCATATTCTGGAAGAGCTTGGCGAGCTTTCAACCCGACTGACGCCTGCGCCCCGGCAGGAAACCAGCGAAGATGGCAGCGGCTGCGCACTACTTTCCGCGTTGGGGTATGATCCGGTCCACATCGACGCGCTTGCAGAGCGTTGCAAGATCGGCATTGCCGACTTGAGTGCACAATTGCTGGCCTATGAATTGGATGGCCGCGTGGAAACACTTCCAGGTGGCATGATCCGTCGATTGGCAACATCCTGATACCAAAAACCTGCTGTCGGCATTTTCTGTTTTAAGATATGCTGTACCTGTAAGACTGCAATATTTTTTGTACTGTCGCAGGCATGGCACCTCTTTTCTTGGCTTCAGGTGTCTTCATGCAAGAAAAGATGCACTCGAGAGTGTCATTTATTCGCAACCTGGTTACTGTCCGGAAAATTGGACCTTAGCCTTAACGGTACAGTGAAATCATGTTCGACGTTCTCGTTTACCTCTACGAAACTTATTACCGCCCCGACGCCTGCCCGGACTCGGAAGCCCTGACCAAGAAATTGTCGGCTGTCGGCTTCGAGGAAGAAGAGATTTCCAAGGCACTGGGCTGGCTTACCGACCTCGCTGAAGCAACCAGCGAATTTTCAGATCGCTACCCGCAACAAACCGCCTTTTCCTTTGGCATACGTATCTATGCACAACAGGAAATGGATGTGCTCGGCACCGAAACCATAGGCTTTTTGCAATTTCTGGAATCGGCCAAGGTCATCGACTCGATTCAGCGCGAAATCATCATTGAACGTGCACTGGCAGCAAGTGATGATTCGCAGGTGTCGCTCGACAAGATCAAGGTAATCGTGCTCATGGTTCTCTGGAGCCAAGGCAAGGAACCGGATGGCTTGATCTTTGATGAATTGTTTTCCGACGACGAAGACGCAGAACCGCGCCTCTTGCACTAGCCGCGTCAGGCCCTTATCTATACCACCTGCCCGCTGTTGCCGGGATGCCTTACCGGGACACAGCGGGCACTCGCATTTGTCCTCGCTTGCGGTTTCTCCCGCAACGCGCTTATCATTGGCCGCTAATTCACCCGATAAGTTGCTATATTAGTAGGGATTGCACTCAAGCAAGTCCTACCGGCTGCCTTCCACGCGTTACCGCGCCTGCTCTATAAAGAGAACACGCTTATGACCAAGACCCTCATCATCGCAGAGAAGCCCTCTGTCGCGAACGATATCGCGAAGGCGCTCGGCGGCTTTACAAAGCACGATGAGTACTTCGAATCCGACGAATACGTGCTGTCGTCCGCGGTCGGCCATCTGGTCGAAATCGCGGTACCCGAAGAATACGACGTCAAACGCGGCAAATGGACCTTTACCCATTTGCCGATGATCCCGCCGCATTTCGCCCTCAATCCGATTCCGAAGACCGAATCGCGCCTCAAGGTGCTCACCAAGCTGCTCAAGCGCAAGGACGTCGGCGCCCTCATCAATGCCTGCGACGCGGGCCGCGAAGGGGAGCTGATTTTCCGCCTGATCGTCCAGTACGCAAAAGCCAAGCAGCCGCTCAAGCGCCTGTGGCTGCAATCGATGACGCAGGGTGCCATCCGCGACGGCTTCGCCCGTCTGCGCGAAGATCGCGAAATGCTGCCATTGGCCGATGCCGCGCGCTGCCGCAGCGAAGCCGACTGGCTGATCGGCATCAACGGCACGCGCGCCATGACGGCCTTCAATTCCAAGGAAGGCGGTTTCTACCTGACCACCGTCGGGCGCGTGCAGACGCCGACCTTGTCGATCGTGGTCGAGCGGGAAGAAAAGATCAAGAAATTCGTGCCGCGCGACTATTGGGAAGTGCGCGCCGAATTCATCTGCGCGGCCGGCATCTATGAAGGCCGCTGGCTGGACACGAAATTCAAGAAGGATGAAACCGATCCCGAAAAACGCGCCGAACGATTGTGGAGCAAGGCTGCCGCCGAATCGATCGTAGCCGCATGCCGCAGCAAGCAGGGTACGGTGACCGAGGAATCGAAGCCGGCAACCCAGATTGCGCCGGCACTGTTCGACTTGACCAGCCTGCAGCGCGAAGCCAATGCCCGCTTCGGCTTCTCGGCAAAGAACACGCTCGGCCTGGCGCAGGCGCTGTATGAAAAGCACAAGGTGCTGACCTATCCGCGTACCGATTCGCGCCACCTGCCGGAGGATTACCTCAGCACCGTCAAGCAGACGCTGGAAACGGTATCGGAAAATCATAACTACCAGCAGTTTGCGTCGCAGATCCTGAACAAGAGCTGGGTCAAGCCGAACAAGCGCATCTTTGACAACAGCAAGATCAGCGACCACTTCGCGATCATCCCGACCACGCAGGCACCAAGGAACCTGTCGGAGCCGGAACAGAAACTGTACGACCTGGTTACGCGCCGCTTCATGGCGGTGTTTTTCCCGGCGGCCGAATTCCAGGTCACGACGCGCTATACCGAAGTTTCGGGCCACCAGTTCAAGACTGAAGGCAAGGTCATGACCAACCCCGGTTGGCTGGCGATCTATGGCAAGGAAGCGGCGAACGACGACGACAAGGAAAATGCCGGCACGCTGGTTCCGGTCGCCAAGGATGAAAAGGTCAAGACCGAGAAAGTCGTCGCCAACGGCCTGGTGACGAAACCGCCTGCGCGGTATTCGGAAGCGACGCTGCTGTCGGCAATGGAAGGCGCCGGCAAGCTGCTCGATGATGAAGACCTGCGCGAAGCGATGGCCGGCAAGGGACTCGGGACGCCGGCGACGCGGGCGGCGATCATCGAAGGCTTGCTCAATGAAAAATACCTGCTGCGCGAAGGCCGGGAAATCATTCCCACCGCAAAGGCATTCCAGCTGATGACACTGCTGCGCGGACTCGGCGTCAATGAGCTGACCGCGCCGGAACTGACCGGCGGCTGGGAGTACAAGCTGTCGCAGATGGAGCGCGGCAAGATCAGCCGTGAAGAGTTCATGCGCGAGATCGCGCAGATGACGCAAGTGATCGTCAAGCGGGCGAAGGAATACAACAACGACACTATCCCCGGCGACTATGCGACCTTGAAGACACCCTGCCCGAATTGCGGCGGCGTGGTGAAGGAAAATTATCGCCGCTTCGCCTGCACCAAGTGCGAATTCTCGATGAGCAAGATCCCGGGCAGCCGGCAATTTGAAATCGCGGAAGTCGAGGAATTGCTCGAAAAGCGCGAGATCGGTCCGCTGCAAGGATTCCGTTCCAAGATGGGCCGTCCGTTCGCCGCGATCCTGAAGATCGCGCGGGATGAAGACATCAACAACTTCAAGCTGGAATTCGATTTCGGACAAAACCAGGATGAAGGCGAAGATGGCGAAGGCGTCGATTTTTCGGAACAGACGCCGCTCGGTCCATGCCCGAAATGCGCCAGCGGCGTGTACGAAATGGGACTGGCTTACGTCTGCGAAAAGACGGTCGCCAAACCGAAAGAGTGCGACTTCCGCAGCGGACGCATCATCCTGCAGCAGGAAATCCTGCCCGAGCAGATGGCCAAGCTGCTCAATGACGGCAAGACCGATCTTTTGCCCGGCTTTATTTCGCAGCGCACGCGCCGGCCGTTCAAGGCCTTCCTGGTAAAGGACAAGAACGGCAAGGTCGGCTTCGAGTTCGAAGAGCGCAAGGCCAAGGCACCGGCCAAGGGCAAGGCGGCGGAGAAGGAAGATGCCGAAGAAGCGCCAAAGAAAGCGGTGGCGACCAAGACGGCTGCAACGAAAACGGCCGCAGCCAAGACCGGAGCGAAGAAAGCCGTCGCCAAAAAGGCCGCTACAAAGAAAGCGGCATAACGGCGTAGATCAGACACATCGCGCAGTACGCACGCAGTAGGCAAATCCAGGCGGCTTTCGATTTTCGAAAGCCGCTTTTTTTCATGCTGCGAATAGCGTGAATATCATTCGTTGATGTCGTGCTATGGACTGGGATTGGTATCAATAACGACCATGTTCATGCGTGTCATAACGCGGCAACTCGTCATGGAAGTCGGCCCATGGCGGGATGTCCACCGTATAGATATGCGCTACCGGTGTTGCTTCGATCTGCGTATCGATAGATCCCATGCGTAGCCTAAGTATGTCCGGCGCGTCGTCGCGACGCGAATACAACGGTGCGCCGCAGCGCCGGCAAAATGCGCGCTTCTTTCCCGGCGACGATTCGTACTCCGCAATCAAATCTTCACCTGCCGTCCAGCGAAACAGATGACGATCTATCGGCGCAGCGACCACACCACTGGAGCCTTGCGCCCTCCGGCAGTCACTGCAATGGCACACCGTCATGGTGCCGAGATGGCCGGTGTATTCATAATGCACTCCGCCGCACATGCAGCTTCCATGGATCATGTTCATTCTCCTTTCGCAATCGCATTGTTGCGCCGCACCGTACAGCGGCGGCATGGGCTTATGTTTCCTGAAAATGCCAGGTCGGAACTAGCACCGTAACGCAACGGTCGAACTTTTGCAAAACGCATAACGCGTTTTTTTCCGGCTTGCCGGAAACGTGAATACCAATGTTCCGGAGGGTATGATGATTCAACGTACTTTGATCTCGATAGTGAGCGCGCTTACTCTTGTATCCGCATTGTCAGCTTGTGGAACGCCAACCCGGCAACAAGTCGGCGTAGGTACCGGTGCGGTACTTGGCGGTGTCGCCGGCAATGCAGTTACGGGCGGCAGCACGCTTGGCACGATCGGCGGCGCTGCAGTCGGCGGCCTGGTCGGCAACGAAGTATCGAAGAAGTAAATTTGCCCTGGCGCGGACCTTCATCCGCGCTATCTCTTTCCAGCCACGAACTCTTGACCTTTCTTGGTGACCGGAATCAGCTGGATTTTTGCCGCAAGTGCGCGGCACTCCCCCTTTGCGTCTTCCCTCCCGTGTGTAACCAAATGCTTCCGCCGGAACTTTCGAGTGTTGATAGATTCTACACAGTCGCAGCGTGCCATTTTGGCATGAGCAAGTTTGCCAGTTGACGCTGGTAACTGCTCGATTCTTAAGGAGAATTCTTATGATGAAATGGACTATCCCTCTGGTATGCGCATTGGTATTGAGCGCATGCGGCACCTCGGGCACCGGCATGAGGTCCAGCACTGGCAGTTCCGGAGGTTCCGGCAGCTACGGCACCAGTGGCACCAGCGGCGCTTCCACTACCAGCCCAAGCAGCCCTTCCTCGTCTGGAATGCCTTCCTCGTCAGGCACACCTTCCTCCGGCGGTTCGAGCAGCAGCATGCCCGCTCCAAGTTCGGCTGAAGGCGCCAGCACGACGACCACTCCCGGCACTTCCGGTGCAGGTACCACGGGTACCACCGGCGTAGGCGCAGGTACTGGCGCCAGCGGCGGCACAGGCGCGAAGTAATCGATCCGACAGCGGTGTGCCGGTTCATCCGGGATCTACGCGCGAAGGTTGGCCGACTGGCTTCTTTCGATGCACCGCACACTGCTGCATCCCGACGTTTCACATGGCACAGCCATCCTTTAGGGCAGACTCAATCTAGCCTGCAATCATTCCCTGCAAAAGCGCTTGCTTGCCGTGACTGCTGCTTTCGAGTTCAAGCAGAAAGCTTTTGCGTTCCACCCCGCCTGCATAACCGGACAAGGCGCCGGACACCCCCAACACTCTGTGACAAGGTACGATGATCGATACGGGATTGCGTCCGATTGCGGTGCCTGCCGCCCGTATCGCCTTCGGGTTGGCAATGCGCTGGGCGATTGCCTGATAGGTTGAGGTGCTGCCATAGGGCAGCGACATCAGCGCATTCCATACTGCCCCCTGGAATGGCGTGCCCGCCATATCGAGCGGCACATCAAACACGCGTCGTCGTCCCGCAAAATACTCATCCAACTGCGCCATCGTACGCATCAGATGCGGATGCGTAGCGTCGCGTCGCCAGTCACGTGTTCCCTTGAAGTATCTATGCTCTTCAAAGTACAAGCCGGAAAGGCCGCGTTCAGTAGCCGCAAGGAGCAAGATGCCCAAAGGGCTGTGATATTCGGTGTAGCAAGTCATGATTACCCCATCCATAAAGCCAGCGCCGCATAGCCACGCCATGGCGACCAAGCGGCTGCGCGTGCGGCGAGTTGTTTGTCGGTCAGGCGGCCGTTGTTTTCTGCCGCGGCTTTTTGCAAGCCCAGATCGCCGGCCGGAAAAGCGTCCGGAAAGCGCAATGCCCGCAGCGCGATATAGTGCGCGGTCCAGTCACCGATGCCGCGCACTGTTCTCAATCGCGCCACTGCGTCTTCCAGCGGCAGGCCGGGCGGCATGCGCAGGCCGCCGGCGACGGCGAACTGCGCAAGGTTGAGGATGGTCTGCGCACGGGTCTGCGGCAAGCCGATGGCGGCGATTGCATTGACGTCGGCTGCCGCCAGCGCTTCGGGCAAGGGAAACAGATGCGTCACTTTGACGAATGGCGTCGGCATCGCCGTGCCGAAGCGCTGCACCAGCCGTCCCGATAAGGTGGTGGCACCGGCAACGCTGACCTGTTGTCCCAGCACGGCCCGTACCGCCAATTCGAATGCATCGAAAGCGCCCGGCACACGTAGCCCCGGCATGGCACTGATGCGTGACGCGATCAGCGGGTCCTGCATCAGATGCGATTCGATGAGCGCGGGATTGGCATCGAGATCGAACAGCTTGCGCACCCGGTCCAGCAAAGGCATCAATACCGTCGACAGTGATGGTGCGACTTCCAGCAAGAGCTGATGGCGCGAAGGCATGTGGGTGACCCGCAGCCAGCCACTCGCTTGCTCAAGACGTATGCCGCGCAGATACGCACCGCCGCCATCGGCCTCCACGCTTTCCGCGCCGGCTGTCGCGCGTCCCGCCAGATAACGCAGCATATGCTCCCACTGGAATGGCGGCCGGTAAGCCAGGCGCAATGTCAGTGCATCAGGCGTGGTCGTCGGCCCGGGAGCGGCGCGCCGGATCGTACCGGGCGCAATGCCGTAGCGCAGCGCGAACAAGGCATTGAAACGCCGAACGCTGCCAAAGCCTGCAGCAAAAGCAACTTCCGCCATCGGCATTTGGGTTTCCTGCAGCAGCTTTTTGGCGAACAGCAGCCTTTGCGTCTGCGCCAGTTCGACCGGCGTTACGCCGAAATGCTGCAGCAGTACCCGCCGCAGCTGACGTGATGACAGGCCGACGTCGGCCGCCAGGCGCTCGACATCACCATCGTTGAGTGCGCCACCGGCGATGCGCTGCCATACCGCATGCGCAAGGTTTTGCTGCAGCGCATAAGGCGCAAGTTCCGGACGGCAGCGCAGGCAAGGCCTGAAGCCTGCCGCCTCGGCCGCCGCCGCACTGCTGAAGAAGCGGCACGACGAGGGGCGCGGCGTTTTCACCGTGCACACTGGCCGGCAATACACGCCGGTGGTGGTGACGCCGGTAAAGAACACGCCGTCGAAACGCGTGTCCTTGGCGGCCAGCGCGCGATAGCAGCTTGCATCGTCGAGCTGCTTATCGTGGTCCTGGGGTAAAACAGTTGCGGTATCCATGTCGACGTTATACGCGCGGGCTCAAACAGCGTCTAGCCGTTTTCGGACATCATTCATAGCGGCGCGACACCTTAAGTCACCGTAGTTCTACTACTTTCCGGTGAACACGCCTTGGAGTAATCTGCTTGAAGCCCGAATCCGTCCATGGCACAGTGAGTGGCCTGACGCGAAGTCGGCAGCCAAAAACAACCCAGAAGAGGACGTGAACATGAGACACCATCTGCTTGCGGCAGTCGCCGCTCTTTGCTGCACTACAGCACTCCACGCCAAAGACATCAAGATCGCCCACGTGTATGACAAGACCGGTCCGCTTGAAGCGTATGCAAAGCAGACGCAGATCGGGTTGATGATGGGTCTCGATTACGCGACCGGCGGCACCATGACCGTCAATGGCAACAAGCTGGTGGTGATCGAAAAAGATACGCAAGGCAAGCCCGACGTCGCGAAGTCGCAGCTGGCCGCCGCCTACGCCGACGACAAGGCCGATATCGCGGTCGGCCCGACCGGTTCCGGCGTGGCGCTCGCAATGCTGCCGATCGCCGAGGAATACAAGAAGATCCTGCTGGTCGAACCGGCGGTCGCCGATGCGATCACGGGCGACAAATGGAACCGCTACATTTTCCGCACCGGCCGCAATTCTTCGCAGGATGCGATCTCGAATGCGGTAGCGCTCGACAAGGAAGGCGTCACTGTCGCCACGCTGGCGCAGGATTACGCGTTCGGTCGCGACGGCGTCAAGGCCTTCAAGGATGCACTGAAAAAAGCCAAGATCGTGCATGAAGAATATCTGCCGACCAATACCACCGACTTCACCGCCGGTGCCCAGCGCCTGTTCGATGCGCTGAAGGACAAGCCGGGCCGCAAGGTCATCTTCATCATCTGGGCCGGCGCCGGCAATCCATTCAAGATCGCCGACCTCGATCCCAAGCGTTACGGCATCGAAATCGCCACCGGCGGCAATATCCTGCCGGCCATGGCTTCCTACAAGAACTTCCCGGGCATGGAAGGCGCGACCTACTACTATTTCGGCATCCCAAAGAATCCAGCCAACAACTGGCTGGTGGCCGAGCATTACAAGCGCTATAAGAATCCGCCTGACTTCTTTACCGCGGGCGGCATGTCGGCCGGCATCGCACTGGTGGAAGCCTTGAAGAAAACCGGCGGCGACGCCAATACCGAAAAGCTGATCTCGACGATGGAAGGCATGAGCTTCGAATCGCCGAAGGGCAAGATGACCTTCCGCAAGGAAGATCACCAGGCGATGCAGTCCATGTACCACTTCAAGATCAAGGTCGATCCGGCCTTCCCATGGGGTGTGCCGGAACTGGTACGCGAGATCAAGGCCGAAGAGATGAATATTCCGGTCAAGAACAAGCGTTGATCGGCATATGAGGCTTCAGCAGCTGTCGGAGCCTCGGCGTTATCGCAGCAACCTATCTGTTAGCAGCCCACCTGCCTGTCCCCTCCCCCGTGCAGGGGGAGGGGTAGGGGCGCCCGGCGTAGGGTGGGGGTAGAGTCTCCGAGCTGGCACAGGCGTCGACTCGTACTCCCTACCCCTACGCGGGCCGCCCCATCCCAACCTTCCCCCAGTTAGGGGGAAGCACGCAGGTGCATGCTCGACCACTGGAGCATCGATGTCTTCCCCATCTCCGACTTCACACGCCGGGCTGCTTGAAACCCGCGACCTGACTATCCGCTTCGGCGGCCATGTCGCTGTCAACGCCGTGTCCTGCACCTTCGCACCCGGCACGCTGACCGCGATCGTCGGTCCGAACGGCGCCGGCAAAACCACTTACTTCAACCTGATCTCCGGCCAGCTGAAACCGAGCGCGGGTGACGTATTGCTGAACGGGCACAGCATATCCGCACTGACCGCGTCGGCGCGCACCCATGCCGGCCTCGGTCGCGCATTTCAGCTCACCAGCCTGTTTCCCAACCTGAGCGTCATGGAAAACGTGCGACTCGCGCTGCAATCGCGCCAGCGCGTCGGACTGGACATGTGGAATGTCTGGAATCACCATCGCGCGCTGATCGAACGCGCCGAGCAATTGCTCGACAGCGTCGCACTGCTGGCCAAACGCGATGTGAAGGCGGCCGCGTTGCCGCACGGCGACCAGCGCAAGCTGGAAGTCGGCCTGCTGATGGCGCTCGACCCCGAGGTCTACATGTTCGATGAACCGACCGCCGGCATGAGCGTCGATGAAGTGCCGGTCATTCTCGATCTGATCCGCGCATTGAAGGCGCGGCGCGACAAGACCATCCTGCTGGTCGAGCACAAGATGGACGTGGTGCGCGAACTGGCCGACCGCATCATCGTGCTGCACAACGGCACGCTGATGGCGGATGGCGATCCGGAGTCGGTGATTTCTTCACCGGTGGTACAACAAGCTTATCTCGGCCTGGCGCCGGTGGAGGAAGCCGCATGACAGCCCCGCTGTTGACACTCGAAGGCGTGCATACGCATATCGGCGCCTATCACATCCTGCACGGCGTCGATCTGGAAGTGCCGCGCGGACAACTGACGATGCTGCTCGGCCGCAATGGCGCGGGCAAGACCACGTCGCTGCGCACCATCATGGGTTTGTGGCATGCATCGCAAGGCCGCATCCATTTCGATGGCAAGGACATCACCGCCGGCGCCACGCCCGATATCTCGCAACTCGGCATCGCCTACGTGCCGGAAAACATGGGCATCTTCGCCGACCTGTCGGTCAAGGAAAACATGCTGCTGGCTGCGCGCGCGGCGCGCAGCGTCGACGACATCGACACGAAACGGCTGGAATGGATCTTTGACCTGTTTCCGGCAATGAAAAAATTCTGGCTGCATCCGGCCGGCAAGCTATCGGGCGGACAAAAGCAAATGCTGGCGGTATCGCGCGCCATTGTCGAGCCGCGCAAGCTGCTGCTGATCGACGAGCCGAGCAAAGGCCTGGCGCCGGCGATCATCGCCAACATGATTGCCGCCTTCCGCGAATTGAAGCAGACCGATACCACGATCCTGCTGGTGGAGCAGAACTTCAACTTTGCCAAACAGCTGGGCGATACCGTGGCGGTGATGGACGACGGCAAGATCGTGCATCGCGGGCAGATGGCCGAACTGGCGGAAAACGAAGACTTGCAGACGCGTCTGCTCGGCCTGTCGCTTGCCGCTCATCACTAAGGAATGACGATGGAACAGACTTCCACAATCACGACCGCGCCCGCCGCAGTCGCAGCCGTCGACGCTGCGCCTGCCGCGCCGAAGCCGGCCAGCCAGATCGACTGGGCGCCGCTGGCCCTGGTCCCCGCGCTTGCTTTCGCGGCCCTGCCCTTCATCGGCTCGGCGCCGACCTGGATCACGCTGACCGCCGCCGGACTGGCGATGGGCATGATCATCTTCATCATTGCATCGGGACTGACGCTGATCTTCGGCCTGATGGATGTGCTCAATTTTGGTCACGGCGTGTTCATCGCACTCGGCGCCTTCGTCGCGGTATCGGTGATGGGCGCGATGTCCGACTGGACCACTGCCGACAGTCTTGCGCTGAACCTGGGCGCGCTGGGCGCGGCGATGCTGGTCGCGATGCTGGTCGCCGGCGTGCTCGGCGCGGTATTCGAGCGTGTGCTGGTGCGCGTGGTGTATGGACAGCACCTCAAGCAGATCCTGATCACGATGGGCGGCATGGTGGTCGGCGAGGAATTGATCAAGGTGGTCTGGGGACCGGCGCAGATTCCGCTGCCCTTGCCGGCCGCATTGCGCGGTTCGGTGCTGCTGGGCGATGCGGCGATTGAAAAATACCGCCTGATCGCCGTGGTCGTCGGTCTGGTCGTGTTCGCGACGCTGGTGCTGGTGCTCAACCGCACCAAGCTCGGCTTGCTGATTCGCGCCGGCGTGCAAGACCGCGAAATGGTCGAAAGCCTCGGCTACCGCATTCGCCGCCTGTTCGTCGGCGTCTTCATCGCCGGTTCGGCGCTGGCTGGCCTGGGTGGCGTGATGTGGGGCCTGTATCAGCAAAACGTGATCCCGCAGATGGGCGCGCAAGTCAATGTGCTGATCTTCATCGTGATCATCATCGGTGGCCTGGGGTCGACCGGCGGCTGTTTTCTCGGTGCGCTGCTGGTCGGCCTGCTGGCCAACTACACCGGTTTTCTCGCGCCGAAAGTCGCGCTGTTTTCCAACATCCTCCTGATGGTCGCCATCCTGCTGTGGCGTCCGCAGGGCGTCTATCCGGTAACCAACAGGTAAGGCCACGATGATTTCCCGTCTACTCTCCCATGACTTGCCACGCAGCCGCGTGCTGGCGGTAATCCTGACCGTGATCGTGCTGGGCTTGGCCTTCGCGCCTTTCATTTTCCCAGGTGCAAAGTCGCTCAATGTCGCTGCCAAGATCCTGATCTTCATCGTGCTGGTGGCCAGCTACGATTTGCTGCTTGGCTATACCGGCATCGTCTCGTTCGCGCATACGATGTTCTTCGGCATCGGCGCTTATGGCATCGCGATTGCCAGCACACGCATGGGGCCAGGCTGGAGCAGCCTGGCCGCCGGTGCGCTCGGCGCAGTCGTGCTGTCGCTGGTGCTGTCGCTGGTGATCGGCCTGTTTTCGCTGCGGGTGCGCGCGATCTTTTACGCGATGATCACGCTGGCGGTCGCATCGGCATTCCAGACACTGGCCTCGCAATTGTCCGAAATCACCGGCGGTGAGGATGGCTTGAACTTCAAGTTGCCGGACGTACTGGCGCCTTCGTTCCAACTCAGTGAAAACCCTGTCCTCGGGGCTTCGCTGGACGGCAAGTTCCTGACGTATTACATCGTGTTCTTCAGCGCGTTAGTGCTGTTCCTGGCGATGCTGCGTATCGTCAACTCGCCGTTCGGCCGCGTGCTGCAAGCCATCCGCGAAAACGACTTCCGGGCTGAAGCCATCGGTTACCGCACCGTCGTCTACCGCACCTGGTCCAATGTACTGGCAGCGGTGTTTGCGACGCTGGCCGGTTGTCTGCTGGCGATCTGGCTACGCTATAACGGGCCCGATACCTCGCTATCGTTCGAAATCATGATCGATATTTTGTTGATCGTTGTGATCGGCGGCATGGGTACCATGTATGGTGCAGTATTCGGCGCCACCGCTTTCCTGCTTGCGCAAAGCTATCTGCAAGACTTGATGGCGCTCGGTGCGAATGCGACTCAGGCTATCCCGCTGCTGTCGGCACTGCTGTCGCCGGATCGCTGGCTCTTGTGGCTGGGCATCCTGTTCATCCTGTCTGTGTATTTTTTCCCGACCGGTATCGTCGGCAAACTGCGGGAGCGCCAATGAAACCTATTTCGCATTACGCATTGTGCTGCCGCCGCGAAATCCACTATCTCGAGTGGGGTACGCGCGGCCAGCCGCCGATCATCATGTGGCATGGGCTGGCGCGCACCGGGCGCGACTTCGATGAGTTGGCCGAAGCGCTGGCCGACCGTTATCACATCATTTGCCCGGACACGCTGGGACGCGGCTATTCGCAATGGAGTCCCGATCCCGACAATGAATATTGCCTGGCATTCTATGCACGCCTTGCGGCCGAACTGGTCGACCGGCTCGGTTTTGCCAGCGTGCGCTGGGTCGGCACGTCGATGGGCGGCGCGATCGGAACGGTGGCAGCGGCGACCACGCTCAAGGGGCGCATCAGCCATCTGGTGTTGAACGATAACGGACCTGCGCTGGCCGCAGCTGCGATCGAGCGGATCAAGGCCTATGCCGGCAATCCGCCGCAGTTCGACACCGTGACCGAATTCGAGGATTTCCTGCGCACCGTCTACAAGCCCTATGGCTGGCAAAGCGATGCGCAGTGGCGGCGCATGGTCGAGACTTCAGCGCGCCGCATGCCGAACGGGAAGATTACGCCGCATTACGATCCGGCGATGGTGCGGCAATTCATCGTCCATCCGCAGGATTATGACTTGTGGGATGCCTACGACACGCTGACCATGCCGACCATGGTGATGCGTGGGATCGATTCCGACCTGCTGCTGCAGGACACCGCCGAAGAAATGACCCGGCGCGGCCCGCGCGCACAACTGGAAGTCATTCCCGGCTGCGGACATGCGCCCGCATTGAACGTGCCGGAACAGATCGGTCTGATTCGGGACTTCCTGAAAAAATAAGCCGCCGGTGGTGCTCTTACTGTGCAAGCAACAAGACCGCCAAAGCAAGCAGGGCCGGCACCGTCTGCACGAACAGAATGCGTCGCTGCACGGTGACCGCGCCCCACACACCGGCGACGGCGACGCACAGCAAGCCAAACACCGCAAACGCCTTTGCAATCGCCGGATCCGGATGCAGTAGGGCAACCGCCAGTGCGGCCGCCAGAAAACCGTTATAACAGCCCTGATTCGACATTGCAGGCGCCATGACTTCCACCTGTTCGGCGCGCAACCCGAACACCTTGCGCCCGCGGGTGCGGAACAGTACGGTTTCGAGCAGGAAGATGTACACGTGAATGAGCAACACCACGCCGATCAGGATATTCGCCAGTGGCCGCATCAGGGTCTCCGTTTTTTTAATTGATTTATTGACTCAGGGTACAACAACTTGCGCGTCGCAGGCCGCCTTTCGCGGACATGCGAGTCAACACGCAGGATAAGAAATCCAGTCCGGGTGACCGCGCGATCGTGCGATCCATCATTGCGATGGCACACGAACCGGGATTGAAAGTCATTGCGGATGGCATCGAAACCGATGCGCAAAAAACCTCGCTGATCGATGCGGGCTGCGATTACGGTCAAGGCTTTTTGTTTTCGCGTGCGATGCCACCGGAAGAATTCGAAAAAGTGCTGATGGCATGACCGGGCTCAAGCCGAACGACTTTGCTTGAGCGACGAGATCGCTGTTTTCATCCGGCTCTTCGCACCCTGCAATCCGCTCAAGACGGACTTCAATACCATGCCGAGCCGGTCATTGTCGCGCGCGCGCTGCAGCACCCAGCTTCGCGCACGCAGCACCGTTCCCTTGCAGGCGTTGCCGAGCGCCTGTCGTCCGTTCAAACCCATCTGCAGATGTGAACGGTAAAGCGTGACATGATCGAGATCGCGTTGCACGCCAAGCAGCCGGTATTTGTATTCATAGCGTCCCCATAGAAAATGGTATTCCTTGCCGCCGCGCGCAATACATTCGCAGATCGTGAGATAACAGCATAAGGTCCCGAGGCGATAGTCGTTGTACGCAGGGTCATGGGCAATCACTTTCAGGAAGTAATTGTCGCCTATGCGAAAGCTGATCGCGCCGGCACAGACACGTCCGTCAATCGACATCACGCTCATGAGGCCATATCTCCTGGCAAAGTGCACGATGCGTTCTGCTTCGAGGTCGTCGATATACGATGTACGGTTCTTGTCCGCCATTCTTGCGCGGTTAAGTTCGATGATGCTGCGCACTTGTGCTTCGTCGATTTCTTCTCCGGCATGGACTGCGTAATGCATGCCTGGGAAGTCGCGACGCAGCTTGTTTTGATAGCGCTGGATATAGCTGCGCGTCGACTTGCCCAGACTCCCCCGATAAGCGTCGGTTGAGTCGGGAAGATCAAGTACGATGTCTTCGGTGCAGTGAAACTGCTGACAGGGAAAGTCCAGTCTCTGCAATCGTACTTCGACCGCATGCAGCACGATGACATTGACGTCGTCAAAGGTATCGAAGATATAGCGGGCGAAGCGGCTCAGCTCTTCTTCATCGAGACGGATCTGCTCATTGAGCACACGCACCGTATCCTTTTCCCTGCGTAACAGCAGTATCGCGAGCGGCCTCCCATTCTTGCGAGCGACATAGGTGTTCACCGATGGCTGCAGACCGCCATAGGCGCGATGATGTGCAAGCGTGGAATACAGGCTCTGGTACAGCCTCTCGAGATCGTTTTCGAGCGAGGGCATCGCTTCGTCAGCTTCGCCAAACAGGGAAATAGTGATGTCGTTGATATCGTTTGGTGTCATGTGCCGATTCATATGCTTTTTTTGCGGGCAGGAATATTAGGAGGAAGCAAGTCTTTTAATCGCCATGGCTCTACATCATGCGTCGCATGCGCGTGTTTTTCCAGTTGGAGACCGTACCTGTTTGTGTAGCCTCAAATTGTGTTGCTAAATGCCTGCTCTGCCGCTTTTCCTTGCTGGCGACAAGAAAGGATTGCGACGTGCTTGCGCCCTTCGTCTATGAGAGCAATGCCGCCGCGACGATATGAAAAGGCAGACCCGTGTCGTATTGCACGCGATTGCGCGCGTCGCGCCATGAAAGTGAGCGCAAAGTCATGAAGATCGTCGAGATACACGGAAATAGTGGCCACAGCCGCAAACTTTCGTTACAACATTGCAAGCCAACGCTTAATTGTTATCAAGAACGTATAAATGAATAGACGGCATCATTGCATGGCAATTTGCCCCCCTCACTTCTCATGCATCAACGAATCGACCAGGGCTGCACGAATTTGATCCGGCGGCAACCGTATCAGGCCGGATGTCGATATTCATAGAAAGGCTACCGATGAATAATTTGCCTCAGGGCATGCAAGGGCGCGCTAGCGCACTGGCGTCGCACATAAGGGAGAATCAAACATGACGTTGTCGCAGTTCGATATCAAACCGATTTGCCTGGCGCTGATTGCCGCTGGCGCACTGAGCGCATGTGGTGGCGGGGGCGGCGACAGCGCCGCGCCATCGACCGGCACCACTTCGCCGGGCTCTACCACACCAGGCCCAGCGCCCAGTCCAGCACCTGCGCCTAGCCCCACTCCTACTCCTGCGCCCGCGCCTACACCCACGCCTGCGCCCACCCCTAGTCCCGCGCCTACACCCACGCCTACACCCACGCCTGCGCCCGCGACCACCATGTCTTGTCCGGACGGCGCCAATTTCCAGTGCAGCGGCACCAATGTGCTGAGCACGAATAACGGGATCACTGTCACCAACTCGGGCGTGCAGGTACACGGCATCTCGACCAGCGATCTCGCCAATCCGATTCTGGTCAAGACGACTGCCTCGGGCTTTGCCCCTGCATCCGGCGGTTTCGCCGAAGCGCGCATCGCCAAGGATGCCAACAGCAACATGAGCACCCCCATCATCGTACTGAGCAATCTGGGCCTGACATGGGATGGCAAGGTCGACCGGCCGCCCATCATCGAAACCTTCAGTATTTCCCAGGGCCGCACCGTTCTGACTGCAACCGGTGCGATGACGTCGACCACCTTGCCGCCGCCTTCTGATCTGAACTATTACAACTTTGGCAGGCTGGGCCCGGCCGCCACGCAGGCGAACTATGCAAACAACCGCTATTTCCCGCGCACCGGCAATCCATCGCGCTGCGGTCCTGATGTGAACCCCTGCCCCGCCACAGAGACGAGCGGCCCCAGGGTCGAGGCCGGCAACTGGCGCAGCGGCGGCACCACGCCGGACAGCCTTACCGCGATACGCGTGCATGAAGACGGCGACATCCACGCCGGTAACGGCCCGAACGACGCGAACGGCAATCCGACCATACTGGAAGGCGGCAGCGGCATCGGCGTGCCTTTCCCGGGTTCCAAGGGCTATCGCGGCTTCGACAACTGGGGTCTGCAGTACAGCAACCTGGGCGCCTGGATCACGCAAGACACGGTGGTGATCGCAGAATGGGCACCACAACTGGGCAATGAGCACAACAAGAACCGTCGCGGCATGATCGCTTATGGCGCGGTGACGAACCCGACCCTGGTGCCAACCAGTGGCACGGTGACGTATACCGGCTTCTCTTATGGCATGTACGCGCCCAACCGTGCGTCGGACCCATCGGTATTCCGGGGTGCCTCGACCGTGACCGTCAACTTCGCCACACGCCAGGTAACGATCTCGGTGCAGAACGCGGTCACCGATGACAGCGCAGGCACCGCCGTGCCGGTGAACTTCACCAGTACGACCACGATGGGTGCGGCCGGCTCCAGCCTGGCCAACCACATGACCGGAACCGCAAGTGTTGGTGGGCTTAGCGGCGGTGTGGGCGGACGCTACTTCGGTCCGGTAGCTGGTGGCGGTCCTGCCGAAGTGGGCGGCACCTTCCAGTTGTCGAACGCGGGCACCGGCCAGTTCGCGATCGGCGGCTTCCTCGGACGCAAGCAGTAAGCGTTTTATGCGCAAGCAGCAAGGATCCGCATCCTTGCTGCTTTTTCTTTTGCAGCGCGTGAATGCAACCCGCCGTGCAGCACGCTGGGCGTTGCGTGTAATAGGGCCGCATACCTGCGATATTGCATTTCCGCCAAGCCTTGCAAGCCGCGATCGAGACGATAGCCGCCTGAATCGAGTCGCAGGTTCCCGTCCCGGCGCCTGACCGCAAGCCCGCAACAGGCCCGGTCAATCCGGCAGGCCACATGCTTTTTTGCTTTGCGCTACACTCGATTTCCTTCCGAATCGAGAATCCGCCATGCTGACCGCCACCCGACCGCCGCAACTCAAGACCGTCCTGATCGCCGCCGGCATGGTGTTGACGCTTGCGATGGGGGTGCGCCATGGTTTCGGTTTCTGGCTGCAACCGATTTCGCAAGCCTATGGCTGGACGCGCGAAACCTTTTCGCTGGCGATGGCCCTGCAAAACCTGATGTGGGGCTTGTTCGCCCCGTTTGCCGGAATGGCGGCGGATCGCTTCGGCACCGCACGCGTGGTGATCGCAGGCGCGCTGTTATACGCGGGCGGCCTGCTCTGGATGGCAACCGTGTCGCAGCCGACCGCGTTCGTGCTCGGTTCGGGCGTGCTGATCGGCGCTGCGCTGGCCTGTACCGCATTCGGCGCAGTCAGCGGCATCATCGGGCGTACCGCGCCCGAGCACCGGCGTTCATGGGCATTCGGCATTTCCTCGGCGGCCAGCTCGTTCGGCCAGTTCGTCATGATGCCGGTAGAGCAACAACTGATTTCTTTGACCGGCTGGCAAAGCGCGTTTTTCCTGCTGGCCGCGCTGGTGGCGCTGGTCATGTTGCCGATGGCCTTCGGCTTGCGCGAAATGCCGGTGCAAAAACCGGCTGGCGGCGAACAAAGCATCATGGAAGCCACGCGCGAGGCGTTCGCCTATCGTCCCTTCCTGCTGCTGGTCGCCGGCTACTTCGTGTGCGGCTTCCAGGTCGTGTTCATCGGCGTGCACATGCCTTCCTATCTGAAAGACAAGGGCATCATGGACCCGAGCGTGGCGGTCATGGCGCTGGCGCTGATCGGCTTGTTCAATATCTTCGGTTCCTACTATGCGGGCAAGCTCGGCGGCGTGTTGCCCAAACGCTATTTGCTGTCGTCGATCTATATCACGCGTGCGGTCGTGATCTCGCTGTTCCTGCTGGCGCCACTGACGCCGTGGTCGGTCTACGTGTTTTCCTGCGCGATGGGCTTGCTCTGGCTGTCGACAGTGCCGTTGACCAATGGCGTGATCGCCGGCATCTTTGGTGTCAAGTATCTGTCGATGCTGTCGGGCTTCGTGTTCTTTTCGCATCAGGTCGGCAGCTTCCTCGGTGTCTGGCTGGGCGGCGTTCTATTCACGCGCGACGGCAACTACAATACCGTATGGGGCATCACGATCGCGCTGGGCGTATTCGCCGCGCTGATCAATCTGCCCATCAATGAAAGGGCGATCGTGCGGCAACAGCCGGCGCTCGCCTGACCGGCATCAACCACGTTTTGCGGAGCGCGGCCATGAGCAACAACCTGCCAACTCGCCAAAAGCTGGTGCGCCTGCTACTCGGCGCGCTGGGCGCCTCAGTGCTGGCGCTTGCCTTCGCCGCCTATCTGCAGCCCTCCTTTGTCTTTGATCTCGCCAACCGAATCGTCCTATGCTTCTGACACCTGCCGCGCGCCCTGTCGTGCAATCCCTGGGCGCATCGCGCATCCGTGAAGTCGCCAATGCCGGTATCGGCCTGACCGGTGTGTTGCCATTCTGGTTCGGCGAACCCGACCAGGTAACCCCGACCTTTATCCGCGATGCCGCCAAGTCGGCGCTGGATGCCGGCGACACCTTCTACACGCATAATTTCGGCATTCCTCCCTTGCGCGAAGCGATAGCCGGCTATGTGTCGGCCTTGCACCGGCCAGTCGATGCCGGCCGCATCGCAGTCACCTCGGCCGGCGTCTCGGCACTGATGCTGCTGTCGCAATTGATCGTCAATCCGGGCGATCGTGTGGTGGCGGTGACGCCGCTGTGGCCCAATCTCGTTGAAATCCCCAAGATCCTCGGCGCGGAAGTAGTGACGGTGCCGTTGCGCTTCGGCCAGACCTGGGAACTGGATGTGCAGCAACTGCTGGATACATTGACGCCCGGCACGCGCGCGGTATTCATCAATTCACCGAACAATCCGACCGGCTGGGTCATTACCCGCGAACAACAGGAAGTCATCCTCGCGCATTGCCGCCGGCACGGCATCTGGATCTTGGCCGATGACGTGTATGAACGTCTGGTCTACGACAATACGGATGTTGCACCAGGCACGCGCTCTTGCGCGCCATCCTTCCTGGATCTCGCCGACAAGGATGACCGCGTGGTCTCGGCCAACAGCTTTTCAAAGTCGTGGCTGATGACTGGCTGGCGCCTGGGCTGGCTGGTGGCGCCCGAGCCGCTGATGGCCGACCTCGGCAAGCTGATCGAATACAACACCTCGTGCGCGCCCGGCTTCGTGCAGCGCGCCGGCATCGTCGCCGTCGAGCGCGGCGATGAAATCATCGCGCACACCGTGGCGCGCTACCAGGCGGCACGCGACTTTCTGTATGCACGGTTGAACGCGATGTCGGGCATCACCACGCCCAAGCCCAAGGGCGCGATGTACCTGTTCTTCCGTGTCGATGGAGAACGTGACACGCTGGCGCTGTGCAAACGGCTGGTAGTAGATGCCAAACTCGGCCTCGCGCCGGGCAGTGCATTCGGACCGGAAGGCGAAGGTTATGTCCGCTGGTGCTTTGCCGGTTCGCTGGAAAGACTGGAAGAAGGTTGCCGGCGCCTGGAGCAGTATCTGCAAGCGCGTTAGCCCGGATATTTCATCAACACGCCGAAACGCGTGCCGGCTCGCGATGAGCGGCCCACTGCAGTAGTGGGAAGCGGCAGTTGGTGAGGCGCTGGGTGGGAATTCCATCCGCAAGGCGCAATTCCCCCTCCCCCCATTGCTCGTCGACATGCCGGGGACAGCACTCATCGGGGCTATGGTGCGAGCGCCTGGACGGTGGCGAAGAACAGGCGCAGCTGATTCGACCGGAATTGCTGCTACTGGCACGCCGGCTCGAACAAATCGAGCTACGCTTACTTGATGCGGCTCTCGGCTTCGCCGCGCAGGCAGTACAGCTCTTCGTACAACGCGGTCGCCTCGCCGCCTTCCAGGCTGGTGACCGCGAAGCGCGGATTGGCGCCTTGCTCGCCATGTTGGATACCACACGCTACATCGAGCATCAGATCCACCAGGTACTTCAGTGGACTGCCTTCCTCAATCTCTCACCTCCCGGATGGACTTAATACCAATCCCATGCCAATGAGTACACCGGGATTGGACTCCTTCCCTAAAACTAATTGCTATTTCTCCTACGCATGTTTACAGGGCTGCCTTTAAAGGGGGGAATTAAGTACCCTTCATGCAGGTGCGCAGGCAACGAAATGCCTGTCGCCGACCTCCACCATCTGCGGATCGCCGGCGCTCGGCGGCATATCGTGAATGCTGCCGTGGTTGAAATAGCTATAACCCTGCGGCGCCTGCTGTCTCTTCGCGTTACGAAGCGCCAGTTGATAGGCGCCATCCGCCGTGCGCGCAATGCGCGGGGTCGCCTGCAACAAGCGCAGGGTATACGGATGCCGCGGATCGTCGTAGATCGCGTCGCGCGGCCCGGTTTCCAGGATGCGGCCACGGTACATGACGACCACGCGATCCGAGATCTGCTCGACCACGCCAAGATCGTGAGAAATGAACAGATAGGTAAAGCCGAACTTCTGCTGCAGGCGTTGCAGCAGCGTCAGTATCTGCTTCTGTACCGTCACATCCAGCGCTGACACAGGTTCATCGGCGACCAGGAATTTCGGATTGGCGACGATCGCGCGTGCGATGCAGACGCGCTGCCGCTGCCCGCCCGACAATTCATGCGGAAAGCGCTGCGCATAGTCGCCGGCCAATCCGACTTCCTCCAGCATCGCGCGCGCCCTCCGGCTGCACTCCTTGCGATTGATATCCGGCACATTGCGCAAGCCTTCGGCGACAATCGCCTCCAGCGTCATGCGCGGGTCGAGCGACGAGAACGGGTCCTGGAACACCATCTGCGTCTGCAGCCGGTAGTCGATCAACTGGCGGCGGCCGATGCGGGTAATGTCCCGCCCCAGAAACTCGATGCTGCCGCCGGCGGTGTCCACCAGTCGCACGATCGCGCGGCCGATCGTGGTCTTGCCGGAACCGGATTCGCCCACCACCGCCACCGTCTCGCCCTGATCGATCTTCAGATCGACGTCGATCACCGCGCGGTTGACTTCAGGCTTTTGCCAGAAACCGGTCTTCGGCTTGCGGAACTCGATCGCCAGCGATTTCACATCAATCAGTGTGCCGCCCGGCGCATCGCGCTGCACCGCTTCGCCGCGGCGCGGCAGCGAGTCCAGCAACATCCGCGTGTATTCATGCTGCGGCGCCAGCAGAATGTTGGCGGTCGCGCCTTCTTCGACCATCCGGCCATGCCGCATCACCACCACCCGGCTCGCGTAGTGCGCGACCATTCCGAGGTCGTGGCTGACCAGCAGCACCGCGGTGGACATCTCGCGCGTGAGTGCCGCCATGATGTCCATCACTTCCTTCTGAATGATCGCGTCGAGCGCGGTGGTCGGCTCGTCGGCGATCAGCAGCTTGGGCTGCAGCACCAGCACCGATGCCAGCATGATCCGCTGCCGCATGCCGCCGGAAAACTGGTGCGGATACGCGGCAAAACAGCCGACCGGATCGACGATCCTGACCTTTTCCAGCATTGCCAGGCAGCGCTGTCTGGCTTCGGCGTCGGATAGCTTGTGATGCAGCTTGAGCGCTTCCATCATCTGGAAGCCGACCGTCAATGCCGGGTTCAGCGACACCATCGGTTCCTGGAACACCATGCCGATGTCGCTGCCGCGTATGTCGCGCAGCCTTGCTTCGTTCGCGCCGAGCAGTTCCTGCCCCTGGAAGCGGATGCTGCCGCTCTCGATGCGCGCGACTTGCGGCAGCAGTTGCAGCACCGAGCGGCCGATCATGGTCTTGCCGCTGCCCGATTCGCCGACCAGCGCAATAATTTCGCCCGGCTTGATCGAAAACGTGGCGTTGTCAACCACGCGGCGCAGGCTCTTGTCGGCCTGCCTGACGCCGACGCACAGTTTGTCGATAGCGAGTACCGGAGTGTCGGCTTGCGCGCCGGCGGCTGAGTGAAGAGAATTCATCGCGGTCATCACAGGTTTTTCATGCGTGGATCGAACTGATCGCGCAGTGCATCGCCGAAAAGGTTAATGCCGAGCAGCGAAATCGAGATGGACAGCCCCGGTGCCAGTGCCAGCCACGGCGCCTGTCCGAAGAAGTTGCGGCTATCCGACAGCATCCCGCCCCAGCTCGACGCCGGTGGCGGCACGCCCAACCCAAGGAAGGACAGCGCGCTCTCCGACAGCAGCGCCCAGCCGAACAAGGCGGTCGCCAGCACGATGATCGGCGCCACGCAGTTGGGCAGAATGTGGCGGAACATTGTGTACAGCTCGGAGTTGCCCATCACGCGCGACGCTTCCACGTATTCCTTTTCGCGCAGCGACAGCACGCTGGAACGCACGATGCGTACCACCGACGGCAGATAAGCGAGGCTCAGGGCCAGCACTACGCCATAACGCGACGAGCCGAACACCGTCATCACGCCGAGCGCCATGATCAGTGACGGAAACGCCAGCAAGGCATCCATCCAGGCCATCACCACCCGCTCGAACCAGCCGCCGAAGAAGCCGGTCGCGGCACCGATCAGCGCTCCGGCCGTTACCGCGCAGACGACGGTGACGAAACTGATGGTCATGCTGACGCCCGCGCCGAACAGCAAGCGACTGAACACATCCCGGCCCCATTCGTCGGTGCCGAGCCAATGTTCGGCGGTCGGCGGCATCAGACGTACTGTCAGGTCGTTGGCGACCGGATCGTATGGCGTGTAAAAATGGCCGATCAATGCGGCAGCGAGCATGATTGCCAGCAGCACGCCGCCGACCATGGCATTGGGACGCCGGAACAGCGCGCGCCACGCGCTGACGTTGGCACCGGTACTGGCGTTCGCGCCGGTAGCGGGGCCAAGCTTGGTGCTGACATTGGCGTTCATAAGCGCACCCTTGGATCAAACAGTGGATAGAACAGGTCAACCACCAGGTTGACGAACACATAAATGGCGGTCACAAACAGCAGACAGCCCTGCACCACCGGATAATCGCGTGCGAAGATGCTTTCCACCAGCAGGTGGCCGATGCCCGGCAACGTGAACACGGTTTCGGTCACCACCGCGCCGCCCAGCAAGCCGCCGAGCGTCAGGCCGATCATGGTCCAGGTCGGCGCCAGTGCGTTCTTCAGCGCATGACGGCGCGCGACGGCGATTTCGCCTAGTCCCTTCGCACGTGCATGGGTGATGTATTCCAGCCGCAGCACTTCGATCGTGCTGGAGCGCGCCATGCGGATCAGCACCCCCATTTCGATCAGGGCCAGCGAGGCGACCGGCATGATCAAGTAGCGCACGCCTTCCCGAAAATCCTCGGTCGGCGACACGTATCCGACCACCGGCAGTAGATCCAGCCAGAGGCCGAACACCAGCAGGAACACCAAGCCGAGCCAGAAACTCGGAACGGACAGAAACGCGATGGCGATGGTCACCACCGTGACGTCGACCACCGTGTTTTGCTTCCACGCGGCGAGCATGCCGGCCGGAATTGCAAGCAGCGATGCCAGAAAAACGGCTGGCACCACCAGCCAGGCAGTGACGGCGAAGCTGGACAACAGCATATCCAGCACCGGCCGCTGCTGTGTGACCGACATGCCAAGGTCGCCCGACAGCAGCTTCGTCATCCACAGCACGAATTGCATCAGGATCGGCCGATCCAGTCCCAGCTCCGACCTCAGGCGCGCCAGCGCTTCCGGGTTTTCGATGTCGCCAAGGATGAGCTGCGCCGGATCGCCCGGAATCATCCGCATCATCACGAACACAATCACGGCGACGATCAGCAGCGTCGGCAACGCCAGCAGCACCCTGTGCAAAATGTATCTCAACATCGCGTACACCTCGCTTCGGCAGCAACTATCAATATCATGGTGACCCTATCCACTTCAGGCGCCGTTGCGCTTCACGTTCCAGACACGGGTGCGGTTCAGCGCCCACGGCGCGTAGCCTTCCAGCTTCTTGCTCACCGCGTTGGCATCGCCCGGATTGAACAAGACGATCAGCGGCACATCGTCCAGCATCATCTTGTGCATCTGGTCGAACAGTTTCTGGCGCGCGGCGTGGTCGCTGCCGTTGATCTTGGCCGCCTGCTCATATAGCGCGATTGCTTGCGGATTGTCCCAAACCTTGCGTTTGCTCTTCTCGCGGTCGCCCAGCATCATTTCATAGTTCATCAGCGGATCGACGCGGGCCGAATACGCGAAGGACATCAGTTGATAATTGCCGGACTGGTAGCGGTCGAGCTGGGTCGCCCACTCCAGCACTTCCAGTTCGATATTGATGCCGGCCTTCGCGGCCATCGACTGGACCATCATCGCCTGATCGTACATGTCTGGATAGCGGCGGTTGGTCACCAGCTTGATCGGCTGTCCCTTGTAGCCGGACTGCGCGACCAGTTGCTTGGCCGCGTTCACGTCGAAAGTATGGCCCTGGTTCTGCACCGGCGAGATGCGATATGGGCTGACGGTCGGAATCATCGACGAATTCGCGCTGCCGGTGCTGCCGGATGCCAACTTGGTGATCGCCGACAGGTCCAGGCTTTGCGCCAGCGCGCGCCGCAACAGCGGGTTGGCCAGCACCGGGTCGTGCGACTGGATCAGCAGCGCATTGACCGTCATGGTCGGCGCGCTCTTGACCTCGACGTTCGGCTGGCTGCCCATTTCTTCCAGCTCGGATACCGACAGTCCCGGCAGCAGATCGACCTGCCCCTTGATCAAGGCGACCCGGCGCGCCGCATCGTCCTTGATCACCATCCAGCGCACCTTTTCCGCATACGCGATCTTGCTGCCGGTGTAGCCGTCGCGCGGCCCTTTCCTGCTCTTGTAGCCGGGGTAGGCGGCCATGTCGATGTATTCGCCGCGCCGCCATTCCTGCAGCATGTATGGACCAGTGCCGACCGGCGCCTTCCACGAACCGTCCGGGTTGACCGAATCCTTGTGCAGGATGGCACCGCCGCCACACTGAAGCGCCGCCATCTGCGTCAATAGCAGCGGCTGCGGACGGTTCAGTTTGAACACCACGGTCTGCGCGTCGGGCGCTTCGACGCTCTCGATCTTGTTGCCGCGCTGGCCGTCGAAATCCGCCGCGCAGACCCAGTTGGTCTTCGGCTCCAGATAGCGCTGCCAGGACCACACTACATCGGCGGCGGTCAGCGGTTTGCCGTTATGAAAAGTGACGTCATCGCGCAGCTTGAAGGTGACCGTCTTGCCGTCGGCGGATGTATCGATGCTGTGCGCGAGAAGCGGCTGCGCCCGTCCGTTTTCGCCGTAGGCGACCAGGCCCTCGACCAGATGCAGGATCAGGGTATCGGTATTGTTGTCCCGGTTCACCCCCGGGTTGGTACTGCGGATGTCCGCATTGATCGCAACGCGCAGTGTGCCGGATGGACCGTTCGCCTGCGCGCCAGCTTGCGGTGCGGCGGATGCCAGCGTGAGCGATGCGAGGAAAAGGCCTAATGATTGTTTCATGATGTCTCCTTCCGGATTGAATCGAACCGCCACGCCATGACGCGTTACGTGGGGTACATGGTTTTTTATAAACGGTATTCAACGAAGTGAATGGATTCGTACGGCTTGCGTGCGATCCACATGGTTTTAGCAGCGGGATCCATCAGCGTGGTGGCCACCGTCGCGGAAATGCTGTCGAAACTGGCCGGCTTGGGTGCGCGCAGCACGCCGTCCGGCTTGCCGAATTCGTCGGCGAGCGCGGCCTTGACGATGTCCCAGTCGATCTTTCCGGGCGCGCGGCGCAGTGTTTCCGTTACGCGCCGCTGACGATAAATCGAATCGGCATTCGTCACCAGTCCGAGATCCTTGAGTTTCATGCGCGCCACCGGGCACATCCAGTGATTCGCATGCACCAGGATGTCGTCTTCCGGCGTGATCCAGAAGATTTCGTCCGGCGCACATTCCAGATCCACAGCTTCGCCGTCCGCCTGCGCGAGCATCAGGTTGTTCGAGCAAAAGCGTCTGGTCGGCCACAACACCCGCATTGCCGCCGCAATGTTCTGCGCCTCAAGCATCTTGCGTCGGATCAGCACCAAGGGCACATCCGCCTCCTGCTTGTAATCACGGTCCGACGTCAGGAAGTTGCCCGACAAGGAAACACCCGCGCTATTGAACCCATGCCGCGCCAGGCTGCCGGCTTCGGTAAACATCAACAGATCCGGACCGTCGTCGCGCCGTATCTTCAGCACGATGCCGGTGTCGACGCACTCTTCGCGCCAATCCCAGTTATGCGCATGCATCAGGCGCCCTGTGGCCGACCTGCCCGGCAATACCACCAGCCCGGTGCAGCCGTCGTCGAGGCCGGCGCGCGCCTTTTTCAGTTCATTATGGCCGAACATCATTTCGGTCCGGCAGTTGATCACGATGACATCCTCGAGCGGCACATCGGCGCCGTCCGCAATGCCGCGCATCTCGTCCAGATAGTCGCGGTCGAAGCCGGCAATCACCGGCACCATCGCGAGCGCAATCGTCCGCAAGGCTTCCGGGCTGACGCCGCGTCGTTCAAGCTGCGACCGGTACAGCGCGACACTGCGGCGCACGCGCTCCGGCACCGCGCTGCCGTGCTGGCGACCGCGTTCGTAGGGATCGCCAGCGGTCTCTACAAACGGAAAGGATTCAATGGTAGGCATCGATACACACTCCTCAGTAAACTCTAGAAGGCATTTTGTACTAAAATGCGATTAAGTTCAATATGAATTTAATTTTTCTTGCGGCACATTCCTTGTTCCCTCAAAATGTTTCAATAACTCCCTATCCCCTCCAATGAAAAGCACCACCGACAAAACAGAGCGTCGCAGCCCGCTACAACTTGAGCTGGCAGAGCGCATCGGCCGCCAGATCGCATCCGGCGAACTGGCGGCCGGCACTCATCTGACCGAAGAAACGTTCGCTGCCAGCTTCGAGGTGTCGCGTACGCCGATCCGCGCCGCGCTGCAATTGCTTGCCGAACATGAACTGAGTGAATACCGGCCGAACGCCGGTTACTTTGTGCGCGCTGACGCGGCGCACAAGGAATTGCCGGATTTCAGCGGCACCGGCATGACCAGCGATGCGCTCTACCGGACCTTGATCGATGATCGCGCGCAAAAGCGGCTACCGGAAGCGCTGACCGAGAAGGAATTGCTATCGCGTTATCCGGTATCGCGCAGCCTGCTTGCCAAGACCCTGATGAAGATGAGCGTGGACGACCTGATCGAGAAGCGCAAGGGCCACGGCTGGCGGTTTACACCATCGCTGGACACGCCAGAAGCGATCTCCGAAAGTTATCGCTTCCGCATCTTGTTCGAATGTGCGGGCATGCTCGAGCCGACGTTCCAGGTCGACCAGGCACAGCTGCAACGCAGCCGGGAAGCGCATGAAAAGCTGTTGCAGAAAGCGGAAGGACAACTGTCGGCAAGCGAGTTCTTTGCGCTTAATGCGTCGTTTCATGAAATGCTCGCGCGCTTTTCCGGCAACCGCTTCATCCTGCAGGCGATGCAGCAGCAGAACCAGCTGCGACGGATGGAAGAGCATGCGGATTTCTTCCGCTTAGGGCGCTTCAGCGAATCGTGCAGCGAACACCTGCAGATCATCAGCGCGCTGGAAAACAATGACCCGGAATGGGCATCGGCACTGATGCGGCGCCATCTGGCGACCGCGATGCCGAAGACAAAGGATTGAGTGAAGGCGAGATACATTGTATTTTTTTATTGTTTTAAACAAAATATCTCGCCACTTCACAGCAACTAGCCGCCCATAAAAAGGGAAGATCGCATCGGCACGGATCAGGTCAGAATCGGTGCCGGATGCCAACCACCAGGCCCAACTGATCTTCACCGGCAACGATGTTGCTGCCAAAGCCATTCAAGCCCAGATTGGAACCGTTCTTGTTACCCGCGTAACCGAGCGTCGTATAGGCATCCGTGCGCTTGGAGAGCGAATAGTCGGCCGACAGGACGAAACTCCACGGGTCGGCGCCGGAGTTTTTCCGATCGGTGTAGTAACCGGCACCTGTCAGATCCAGCGCCGGCGTGAGCTTATATTTCAAACCGGCCCAATACAGATTCGAGCGCACCGGCGCGGCAGCGACCGTGTCTTTCAGCGAGCGGTAACCCGCAAATGCCTTGACCGGACCAAAGGTATAGTTCGCGCCGGCGGCCAGTCGGCGCGCGCTCTGATCCTTGGTGGCAACGGTGTTGCCCTGGAACTGGTCATAGGCGATGCCGAAATCAGCCGCGCCGGCGCTGTAACTGACGCCGCCGCCGATGTTGCGCGACACCTTCGACTCGCCGGGCACCTCGCCGTCGTTGTTGCGGCCGAAGCTATAGAAAGCCGTCGCGGTCAGGTTGGAGAATTTTCCCGTGTACTTGATCGTGTTATCGGGCCGGCCGGTCAGCGTACTGTCGTGCGTCAGCGCCGAATAGCGCGAAGCGAACGACATCGGGTCATAGCGGATGATGAGGTCGTACAGGCTGTTCTGCTGATGGCCGAGACTCACCGTGCCCCAGGCTCCCTGCAAACCGACATACGCATGCCGGCCGAACAGGCGCCCGGACTGGCCGAGCATGCCGGTGTCGGTCTCGAAGCCCCCCTCAAGCTGCATGACCGCCTTCAAGCCATTGCCCAGGTCTTCGCTGCCGCGCAGCCCCCAACGCGAACCGGACAGGTTGCCGGAGGCGAGGCGGACCAGGCTGCCGCTACCGCCGGCCGCCTTCGGCACCTCGTCCAGATACTCGATACCAGCGTCGACCAAGCCGTAAATGGCGACGTTCGTCTGCGCGAACACCGCCCCGCCAAACAAGCAACCGACGGCTGCAACACATAGCTTCATCTTCATAAAAGTCATCCCCTCAGTTTTTCAGTGATCCCGATCTGCTGCTCAGTCAGGCAACGGCACCCCGCCCGCCGCGAATCCGCGGCCCACGGATGACTTCGATAAACCGTATTTGCATCGAAGTTTTTACATACCGCGACGCTATTTTGTATTAATTTGTTTTTTAATTCAATATAGTTTTTAATGCTAGCAACCTAAATCGCACCTTCCAATACATCAAGAAGCGCCGCTCCACGCACCAATTCTCATTTAAACGTTTATTTTCAATGATTTAAAGTGTTAATCACGTCCACAAACAGCTTGGTGATGTCATGAAAAACAAAATCTCTCAAATAGGCACCCTAGACTACCTCAACAATCAAGTGTATCTTTAACATATTAAATACATTTAACGCAGCGATTGAGAACTGACCACCATGAGCCAAATACAAAACCCTTCTGCAATTCCATCTCCGGCTTCCCTCGATCCTTACTGGATGCCGTTCACTTCGAACCGCCGCTTCAAGCAAAACCCGCAGTTGCTGGTGGAAGCCGACGGCATGTATTACACGCGCGCCGACGGCAAGCGCGTGCTGGACGGCATTGCCGGTCTGTGGTGCGTCAATGCGGGACACCGCCGGCGCGAGATCGTCGAGGCCATTTCCTGCATGGCGCACCAACTGGATTACGCGCCCTCGTTCCAGTCGGGGCATCCGCTCGCATTCGAGTTCGCGGAGCAACTCGTCAGCGAAGCGCCCGCCGGTTTTTCCAATGTGTTCTTTTCGAATTCGGGTTCCGAGGCGGTCGATACCGCGTTGAAGATTGCGCTCGCCTACCAGCGCGCACGCGGCAATGCGTCGCGAGTGCGCCTGATCGGGCGCGCACGCGCCTATCATGGCGTCGGCTTTGGCGGTTTGTCGGTGTCGGGCATTTCCAGTCACCGCAAGGCATTCGGCAACCTGCCTCCTTACACTGATCACCTGCCGCATACCTACAACCGCGCAGAGATGGGTTTTTCGCGCGGCCAGCCGACATGGGGCGCGCATCTGGCGGACGACTTGTCCAACCTCGTCGCATTGCACGATGCATCGACCGTCGCCGCCGTCATCGTCGAGCCGGTGTCAGGTTCTACCGGCGTGCTGGTGCCGCCGGTCGACTACCTGCAACGCTTGCGCAAGATTTGCGACGAGCACGGCATTCTGCTGATTTTCGATGAAGTGATCACCGGCTTCGGACGCGTCGGCGGCGCGTTCTCGGCCGACTTCTTCGGTGTGGTCCCGGACATCATCACCAGCGCGAAAGGCTTGACCAATGGCGCGGTGCCGATGGGCGCGACACTGGTGCGCAGCCATGTGTATGACGCGCTGATGCAAGGCGCGCCGGATGCGATCGAACTGCCGCACGGCTACACCTACTCCGGTCATCCGCTCGCGTGCGCCGCCGGCCTGGCGGCATTGAAGATATATCGCGACGAAGAATTGTTTTCCCGAGCGCAGCGCATGTCGCCCTATTGGGAAGACGCGGCGCACTCATTGAAAGGCCTGCCCTACGTGGTCGACATACGCAACATCGGCCTGCTGGCCGCGATCGAGCTGGAACCGATCCCCGGTCAGCCGGGCAAGCGCGGCTACGATTGCCATATGCGTTGCCTGGAAAAAGGCGCGTTGATCCGCGCGACCGGCGATACGATGGTTTTCTCGCCGCCGCTGATCATCGAGAAAGAGGAAGTGGACACGCTGTTCTCGACGCTGACCGACGTACTCAAGAACATGTAATGCGACTAATACCAATCCCATGCCATAACGCGCCATGACATCGCGTCTTTTTCCGCCTGGCGGCGTTGCACTCGTCGTCAATAGCTCGCTATTGACTCCTCTTGCGCCTTGCCAGTCGAGAAAATCCATCAATGTCATCCGGCACCTTATGACATGGGATTGGTATAACCCGAATGGCAATTGCAGCAAACGAGGCGAACATGACTTCCGACATTGATATTCCGCGCCAGCTAATTGGCGGCAACTGGGTGCAAGGCAATGGCGTTGCCCGAAACCTGTTGAATCCGGCCGATGGCCGCCCTTTGCGCGAATATGGTGGCGCAAGCGCGCGCCAGATCGAGCAAGCGCTCGACGCGGCACAAGCAGCTTTCCCTCTGTGGCGCGCCACACCTGCGGTCGAACGCTCACGCATGCTGCGTAAAGCCGCAGTGTTATTGCAGGCGCGGCGCGATGAGCTTGCGCCGGTGCTCACACTCGAGCAAGGCAAGCCACTGTCCGAAGCGCGCACTGAATGGGCCAATGCGATTGAAGTACTCGAATGGTATGCGGATGAAGGACTGCGCGCGTACGGCCGCGTGATTCCCGCACGGCAGGCAAACACCCGCCAACTCGTGGTGCGCGAGCCGATCGGGCCGGTGGCGGCATTCGCGCCCTGGAATTTTCCGGCGTTGACGCCGATGCGAAAAATCGCCGGCGCGCTTGCCGCGGGCTGCAGTTGCATCATCAAGCCGGCCGAGGAAACGCCCTTATCCACGCTGGCAATCGCGCAGGCGCTGATTGATGCCGGCTTGCCCGCCGGCGTGCTCAATGTTGTCTTCGGCGATGCACCGGCAATTGCACAGCAACTGATCGAGTCGCCGATCATCCGCAAGATGTCGTTCACCGGCTCGACCGCCGTCGGCAAACTGCTCGCCGCGCAGGCCGCGGCGCTGGCGAAACCGGCAACGCTCGAACTCGGCGGCCACGCGCCGGTACTGATCTTTGCCGACGCCGACCTGGACCGCGCCGTTGCACTCGCCGGCTCGGCGAAGTTCCGCAATTCCGGCCAGATCTGCGTCGCGCCGACGCGCTTCATCGTGCATGCCTCGGTTTATGATGCATTCGTCGAGCGCCTGACAAGATTTGCATCGTCGCTCAGGATCGGCCCCGGCCTGGACTCCGCCACCGAACTCGGCCCGCTTGCCAATGCGCGGCGGATCGCACATGCAGAAGCGCTGACTGCGGACGCCCGAGCGAAGGGCGCACGGATCGCCTGCGGCGGAGAAAGATTGAATCGCGACGGCTATTATTGGCCTGCGACGGTGTTGAGCGATGTACCGCCGGACACAAATATTCTGCAGGAAGAGTCGTTCAGTCCGCTCGCGCCGTGCGTGCGTTTCAACAGCTTCGATGAAGCGATGCAGATCGCCAACGGCGTGCCGTATGGACTTGCCACGTATGCATTCACACAGTCGCTTGGCACTGCGCATCGTGTCGCGGACGCATTGGAAGCCGGCATGGTTGGCATCAACACTTGCCGGCTGTCGCTGGCCGAACTGCCGTTCGGTGGAGTAAAAGACAGCGGCTACGGCACCGAGGGCGGCACCGAAGGACTGGCCGCCTACTTGACGACCAAGTCGATTTCTCTTGCACACGATTGAGACAACATCGAGTACCCGGGCCCGGTATGACGTCCAACCTTCCCCAGTTCAATAGCATCAACGGTACAATTTGGCGGGGTCGCCCAGACATCGGCGATTCCGGTTGTTGTTTGGCGTAGGAACCAATAACAACGCGCTTCGGCGCGGTATTCGGGTTAGCCCGTGCCGCTTAGCCCTGCTTTACAATAGCCGGATGGACATTACCCTTCCCGAGCTGGAACAAGCGATCAATTACTGGCGCGCGCTGCGGCCATCGAGCGGTGAAGAACGCGCGCTATCGCCCGAAGTCAACCTGCTGGCGACGGTTTACGCGATCATGATTTTCAACAAGGCGCATGCGGTGCCGCTGGACTCGCTGGATCAGCCGGTGCGCCAGCTGTTGGATAACTGGCGCGAGAAAAAAGTTTAGTCTCGTTTATGCGGCGAGATGCCGCGCCTGCCGCTGCGGCGTCGCCTCGGCATTTGCCGCGGTTTTCACTCGTCCCTTGTGCGCCTGTCCCGCATAATCGCTGTCGATCAGCGCCGCGGCCCGATCCGCGGCCATGCCGCGGCTGCGCAGCCATTGCGCAACTAGCGCAGCCAGCTTGTCGAGCGCAATCCGGTGCGTCGCATCGGTATGCGCATACAGCCAATCCGACAACATCATGAAATTGGCAAACGGCGCGCCGCCGAGGATGGCCGGCAGCGTATTGGCGAAACGGCCGGAATTGGCGACCAGATCCCAGTAACGCGCAAAACGCACCAGGCGCTGCATGGTGGCGAAATCGATGCAATCGGTCGCCAGGATCGTATACGGCGGATACGGATCGAATATCAGCCCGTAAGCATCGGTATGGCGAATGATGGGCGTACCGCGCAGGCGTTTGAGTATGCCGAACTGGATTTCATGCGGTGCAAGCGCCACCAGACGATCGAAACCCTGCGCAAAACTGTCCAGGTCTTCGCCCGGCAGGCCGGCGATCAAATCCACATGCAGATGCGCATGTGAATGTTCGCGCAGCCAGCGGATGTTGTCGGCCGACTTATCATTGTTTTGCTTGCGGCTGATCACGGATTGCACTTCAGGGTTGAAGCTCTGGATCCCGATTTCGAATTGCAGTGTTCCCGGTGGAAATAACTGGATTGCTTGCTTTAAGGCATCCGGTAAATGATCCGGCACCACTTCGAAATGCGCAAATACCGGATCGTCCGGCTGCGCGGCCAGCTTGTCGAGGAAGAACTGCATGATCTTCAGGCTGGACTTGATATTCAGGTTGAAGGTGCGGTCGACGAACTTGAATAGCCGCGCGCCACGCGCATGCAGTGCTTCCAGTTCCGCCAGAAATGCATCGAGGTCGAAGGGCCACGCGGTCTTGTCGAGCGAGGACAGACAGAATTCGCATTTGAACGGACAGCCGCGCGACGCTTCGACATACAGCGTGCGATGTGCGATATCCCGGTCACTGTAGTCGGCATACGGCAGCCTGATCTGATCGAGCGGTGGTTGCACCCCGGCATGGATTTTCATCAGCGGCTTGGGGCCGTGCAAGAGTTGCCGACAGAGCTGGGGAAAAGTCACATCGCCCCAGCCCGTTACGAGGTAATCGGCCAGTTGCACGATAGGCTGCTCGGCCACTTCATACGATACTTCCGGTCCGCCAAGAACGATGCTCACTTGAGGCGCGATGCGCTTGAGCAACGCCACCACCCGCGTTGTTTCCTCGACATTCCAGATATACACGCCAAACCCGATAATGCGCGGCTGATGCGCGAGCAGGCGCTCGACCACATCGGCGGTTTTTGCGCCGATCACGAATTCCTGCAAGCGGGTCAATTCCCGCAACTCCCCCATATTGGCGAGCAGATAACGCAAACCAAGCGACGCGTGCGTATAGCGGGCGTTAAGGGTCGACAACAGGATAGTCATAAGGCAACAACAGGATGAATGAGCGACTATTTTACGCTTGTCCCCATCGGCAGCGGATTCAGCCAGGCAATGAGAGCGTGGATTTTCAAGCTTGATTGCAACCCTGAAAATCCTGCATATACTGGTTTGACGGATAACCGATCCCAAGGAGTGAACCATGCGACATCGCCTTTTCTATCTGCTTCCCGATATCGACAGTGCGCGCCGTGCATTGGATGACATGCTGCTCAATCGCATAGAGGTGCGGCATATTCATTTCATGAGCGAACGCAGCCCGGTGCCGCCGGATCTGCCCGAAGCGAATGTACTGCAAAAGACCGATGTGGTTCACGGTGCCCAGGCCGGCATGCTGGTCGGCGCGCTGCTGGGAATGATGGTAGCGACTGGCGTGGTTGCCTATTTCGATCCGGTGGCAAAAGCCACGCTGGCAATTGCCATCACATTGGCGGCGATGGTGTTCGGCGGCTGGGCAGCCAGCATGGTGGCTGCAGCCTTGCCCAATTCCCGCCTCAAATCGTTTTATCCGGAACTGGACAAAGGTAAGCTGCTGATGATTGTGGACGTGCCGGCGCGCCAAGTGCGCAAGATCGAGAAAGTCATGGCCGACCGTCATCCTGAAATGCGATTCGCGGGCGAGGCGGCGGGAGTACCGGTCTTTCCCTGAACAAGAGCTGTGCTGGAGCAGGCCTGCGCAGTTGCAAAGCTGACGCCTAAGTAACGTAACGCTAAGTAACGATTCAGTAACGACTAAGTTAACTCATCTCTGACTCGGAGGTTTAGATGGAACTGCATCTCAACATGCGTCGCTGGCATGCACATGCGCCAGACTGGAAAGCAGCAGTCGCGGCCGGCCTGGTCGCCGGCGCGGTGCTGATGGTACTCGAACTGCTGTGGTCGACCACCACCTTGGGAAAATCGCCTTGGGAAGTATCCCATATGGTCGCCGCGATCATCATGGGGCAAGGCGTACTGCAATCGTTCGATTTCAACGTCGGCGTCATCACTGTCGCGCTGATCACCCATTACCTGCTGGGCGTGCTGTTTGCAATCGTGTTCGCAACGATCGTCGCCTCGATGCAAATGGACCGCAATCCCGGCATGGCCTTGTTCGCCGGCGCGGTATTCGGGCTGCTGCTCTACCTGTTTAACTTTTTCGTGATGGTGCGCCTGTTCCCATGGTTCGAGGAAATGCGCGGCTGGGCCGCGGTCATGGGACATCTGCTGTTCGGCATGGTGGCAAGCGGCATGTATCTGCGGCTGGAAGAGCATCCTCCGACGACATGACGGCGCGGCTTCGGCGTCGGCCATCACGCCCGACGCCGGATCCATCCTGTGAGCGACTGAGTAATTGCTGATCATTCGAAAAGATGAAGCATTGAACGGATGTCGCAGCACTGATGGAATAGGGCTAGGGCCATACTTGTGCAACTGGCCTAATTCGCGCGATGGCAAGTGCAACCAAACCAGAGGATCTGACTGGATACACCGCCCTTCGTGAACGCATCAGAGAAGAGGCATTTTTCGTTTGGATTGCATCGGTATGCGGCCATCACGAATCGATCGATGAACTGCTGTAGACGGCCCTAAGGTTGGAGGTAAGCCCGTGCCGAAGGCGTCGGCCTTGAACGACTTGTTAGGCGGCTGTGCGAATTCTCAAGGAATGTCGGCAACGGTTCCACCCTGCCGCTCGGCGCAAAGGCTCAGCGTGCGCTGCCACGCAGGGCGTGCCAGGGCCCTCGCGTAATAGGCCTCCAGGCGCGGATATGGCGCTAGAAGATCGGTATGGCGCACTTGCCGCAGTACTGTGGCAAGGAGAATGTCGGCGACCGTGAACCCCTCACAGGCGATCCATTCGCGGCCGTCGAGCCGGCGTTCCAGCCCGGGGAGCGCCCGACGGTGGGCTTCCTTGACTAGCGCCGCCCGCCGCTCTTCAGCTCCCATTCCACCCATGCCCGCGTCGATCATCTGGATCTCGAACAACAGTCGCTCGACGGTCGCGAGCGCGACGAAGCACCATTGCACGACCTTCGTGCGTCCAGAGAAGTCAGTGGGGATTAGCTTGCCTGCCTTCTCGGCGATGTAGAGAACAATCGCGCCGGACTCGCCGATGACGAAGCCGTCATCGTCAATCACCGGCACCTGACGGAAATAGCTGAGCCGGCCATAGTCTGGACCGTCGAGTTCGCCGGCGATGAAATCGAGGGCATGGACGCGGTAGGGCAACCCGGTTTCCTCAAGCGCCCATTGCGCCCGTAGGTCGCGCGCCTCGCCAATCATCCCAGGGTAAACGCGTCCATAACAATAGAGGGTAATCATGGAGACCTCCAACACTCAAAACAGCAAAGGCTTCAAACAACGACACGTCTTGATAAGCCGTCTAACGCTGAAGATGACCAATGGCGTAGCCATATGTGTCAATTGAAATGTTAAACGTCATTTACGATACCTGAATTCCGCAAAGCGGCTGGCATTATTACGGCCGCTAGTCCGCCGCCAAGCGCCCCGAATACCGCAAATAGCCATGTCACCGCAGCAGTTCCTTCGAAGCCGACAGGAATCAAAGAAAACTGCTCATACGATACGAACCAAACCAAAGACGCCAAGACTGCCGTCGTTGACCCGACTTGTACTCCTGACCATGCGCGACGCAACCATTGAGAAGGAATCTGTCTTGATCTGTATCTGACACCGAAAACCACCCCAGCGGCGAGCGCAGGAAGGCTACCAACTACGTACGCCCAAGGAATTAAAAAAGGAATAGGAATAACAACTGCCGGCCCTACGACTAAGAACCAAACTGCAGTAAATGCAAAGAATCGAAACGGTCGAGTCAGCGGCATGGCTACTTAGTGATGTTTAACGTTGGAGTTAAGGCGGCGCGGAGCGCGTCCGCCTTGAATGATGGGATGGACTCCCTCCGTCTTTTTGCGCCAAAGTAGGCGTACTGGTTCACGTGGAGACGGGAATCAGTTAACGAAAGGAGCCCACTATGAATGCTACTACTGTGGCCGTCGATCTGGCCAAATCCGTCTTTCAGCTCGCCGTGGCCAATTCCTCCTGGCATGTCATTGAACAGCACCGCCTGACCCGCAGCCAGTTCGAGCGCTGGTTCGTCAATCGTAATGTTTCCCTCGTCATCATGGAATCCTGCGGTTCGGCTCACCACTGGGCGCGCCAGTTCAATGCCCTGGGCATTACCGTCAAGTTGCTGCCTGCGGCCTACATCCGCGCCTACGTCAAGCGCAACAAGACTGATGCCGCTGATGCCTGTGCCTTGCTCGAGGCCGCCCGCTGCGCCGACATCGTACCCGTCAAGGTCAAGTCGATTGAGCAGCAGGCGCTGCAAGGGTTGCATCGCACCCGCTCCCTGTGGATGGGCACCCGCACCTCGCGTATCAATGCACTGCGCGGTTTCTGTCGGGAATTCGGTATTTCCGTTACGGCTGGCAGCCGCAACGGCCTGGAACAAATCAGCCGTGTCCTGGCCGATCCGAATTCCGCTGTTCCTGTATTGATCCGCGGCACCATGAAACTGCTGGTCGAAGAAATCCACCTGCTCGAAGCGCGCATCGCGCAACTGGAACGCGAACTGACTGAGCTGGCCAGGCACAGCCCTGCCTGCACCACTCTGCTGTCGATCCCCGGCGTCGGTCTGCTCACTGCCACCGCCATGGTTGCCGCCACCAGTGGCAACGTCGAACACTTCCGAGATGCCCGCCACTTCGCCAGCTGGTTCGGCCTCACACCCAAGGAATACTCCTCCGGCAGCAGCCGCTCTCTCGGCCACATCTCCAAGCGCGGCGACCGCTACCTGCGCATGTTGCTCACCCACGGTGCCCGGTCGATACTGCGTGCCGCCAGTGTTGCACAGGCCGCCGGCAAGCGCATCGATCACTTGCGAATTTGGGCGCTCACTGTTCAGGGAAGGTCGAACCACAACAAGGCCACCTGTGCGCTGGCCAACAAACTCGCTCGCATTTGCTACGCGACGCTGCGCGACGGGGAACCCTATACCGGAACGGTGACGCGCATGAGCAAGAAAATGGAACGCACTGCTTACGCGATGCCAGCCTGAATCGATTGGACCACGTTTGACCCACCCGCCTTTGCACAGAGATTGATCGCCCATCATGGCACACCGGGACGCACCCACACCGCTTGACGCCGATAACTCTTCCGGCAGCTTCACGCCTGCCGCTTGTATCGATTGGCGCAGCGGTGACGCAGATTCCATGTCGGCACGGACCAAAAAAGAGTCCACTTCAGATGCCGGATATACGACTGCAGGCTTATCCCTCATGTCATCCCTGTCGATCAGTCCCTTGTACTTCGGAGGGAGTCCATATACGACTTGTTAGGTGCGCCTACGACTATGACTCGGTATCTTCGCAGACGAGGTGAATAATTGATGCTGGGCTTGAAACCCAGAATGCTTGCAAGCCTTCGGGCAATGGCTCGATTTCGTCGCAGCGTACTACGCCAGCGGCTTTGAGATGCTCTGACGCTGCCGCAATGTCATCGGTGACAACCTCAAGCCATGTTTCGGCTTGGCTTATGCCGGGAACACGATCTATCCAAAGATTGTTGGAGCCGAACTCAAAGACTACAGACGGCGCGTGCTTCGTTATTTCTTTGAGGCCGAGCACATTGCGATAAAACTGAATGGTGGCCTCGTATAAATGAGGTGGCACTTTCAGAGCGATGTTGCGGCCAGCAGTGAACTTTGGCTTTGTGGTCATGTGGGCTTCTCCAAGCACCTAACTAGATTTCAACGGCGTGGTCTGACTGATAAACCAGTGTGCTGCCTGATAAGTCATTTCGCTTGATCCTCCGCAAGGTGCCTGCCGTCTAGCACACAGCAGAATACTGTACATATACACAGTGTTAATTAATATGGAAAACGCCTCTCTAAATACTGCTTCCGGGCAACCGCCAAAGCTGCTCGATCAGCTACGACGTTGCCTCAGAGATAAGCACTATAGCCTACGAACCGAACGCGTTTATGTGTACTGGGCAAGATGGTATATCCGCTTTCACCAGCTGCGCCATCCCAATGATATGGGAGACCCTGAAATCCATGCTTTTTGTCGTACCTGTCCAACGAAAGAAACGTTTCGCTATCAACGCATCATCAAGTGCTGTGTGCTTTGCTTTTTCTGTACAAACATGTGCTGCAAATGGAACTGCCTTGGATCGATAACCTGCCAAAGCCATCGAAGCCACCACGGCAGCCCACCGTACTGACGCGGCAGGAGGTTGACCTCATCTTTGCGCAGATGAATGGAGTCCACCTGTTGATTGCCAGACTGCTGTACGGCACCGGAATGCGGCTGATGGAATGCGCACAGTTGCGGGTCAAGGATATCGATTTTCAACGACGGGAAATAACGATCCGGCGTGGCAAAGGTGGCAAGGACCGCCTTACCATGCTGCCGCTTTCCCTTAAACAACCATTGCGCGACCAACTGACATATGCGAAGTCGATGTATGAGGAGATTCGAACGGTACAGGAACTGCTCGGTCATGCCGATGTTTCGACCACGATGGTGTACGCCCACGTCCTCAATAAAGGAGGAAGAGGTGTTTCATCACCAATCGATCTTCCGGCTCCATGCTGAGAGTCCGCTTCGGAGCGCTGAAATTGAATTGCGAGCGGCCGGAAATGTTAAGGGTTGTAGGATGCCTGCAGAAATACCCATAACACCTCACACTGACCGGTACCATCCCAAAGCGGCCATTGAGCGAAAAACCAATCTCATAAAGACATCAGCAAACAGGGCTAACCCGATGGTTAGCCCTTTCTGTTCGGCCTTTCACTGAACCTGCGCCCGTCAGTTGCAAACCTGTCGCATAGGTTTGAATAACATTGGCGATCTACCCAACCCACATCAGGCGGCTTATTTTTCCATCTCTTTTTCCTGCAGGCTGCGCCACATCACTTTCCCGGTTGCCGACTTGGGTAAGGCATCGACAAACTCGACGAGCTTGGGAACCTTGTACGCCGCCATCTTTTCCTGCGCCCACTTCATCACGTCTTCCGCGCTCGCATCCGAGCCGGGCCGTCGTACGATCACGGCCTTGACGGTTTCTCCTCGATATGGATCGCGCGCGGCGATGATGCAGCATTCCTGCACGGCCGGGTGCTGATACATCATGGCTTCCACTTCGGCCGGCCAGACCTTGAAGCCGCTGGCATTGATCATGCGCTTCAAGCGATCGGTAAAGAAGAAGAAACCTTCTTCATCCACATAGCCGAGGTCACCGGAGCGGAAGAAGCGTTTGCCGTCGAGTTCGGCGAAAGCTTCGGCAGTCTTCTTCGGATCGTTCCAGTAACCCTGGAATACCTGCGGACCATGAATCCAGATTTCGCCGTTTTCTCCCTGTGGCACTTCCTTCAGCGTCACCGGATCGACGATGCGCGCATCGACGTTCAGGTAGGGCACGCCCAGGCATTGCTGCTTCATGCGGTTAGGGGGATTGACATGCGATGCAGCCATCGTTTCAGACAGGCCATAGCCTTCCATATAGGTCTGGCCGGTCAGGTCCAGCAGCTTTTGTGCAATCGCGGCTGGCATTGCCGCGCCGCCGCCGGACACGCGCTGCAGGCGGGAAATATCGTATTCGGCCAGGCGCGGATTGGACAGGAAGTCGATCATCATGGTCGGAATCAGTGTCCAGGTCGTGACCTTGTAGCGCGTGATCAATTGCCCGGCTGCGTCGCGGTCCCAGCGCGGCAGCACGACGATGGTGCCGCCGGTATAGATCATTGCATTCATCACCGATTGCATCCCGGTCACATGGAAGAACGGCAGCACCGCCAGCGTCACATGGTCCGGCGCCATCGGACCCGACCAGGTCGGACTGGCGACCGAATTGAACATCACCGAGCGATGCGTATGCACACAGCCCTTGGGTTTGCCGGTCGTGCCGGAGGTATAGGGCATGCACGCGAGGTCATCGGGTCCGGCTGCATGCGCGCGCGGCGCATGGCCGGCATCAAGTGCTTGCTTCCATGGCGTTACGCCGGGCATCGCCGTTACCGCATAGGGCGCACGCACAAAGTCCGGCACGTTCAACTCGGTCGGCGCAATCAGGTAATCGGAATACGCAGCCACCACTACTTGCGACAGGCAAGTCTTGCCGACCAATGGAGCAATGCGTGAAAAGATTTCCTGCGACACCAGCGCAGCCTTCGCGCCGCTGTCGTCGACATAGTGATGCAGTTCGTCGGTCATCAGCATCGGGTTGACCGGCACCACCATCGCGTCGGCACGCATGATCGCGTAATAGCCGATGATGAATTGCGGACTGTTCTGCATGTCGAGCAGTACACGGTCGCCGCGCTGCACGCCGCATACCTGTTGCAGGTAACCGGCCAGTGCGAGTACCTGTTCATGCACCTGCGCATAACTCAGGACGGTGTCGTAAAAAATGATGGCGGGCTTGCGCGAATAACGCATCGCGGCCACCTGCAGATTGACGTACACGCTGGTATCGGGCGTTGTGATGGCATGGGGCAAGCCCTTCGGCCAATGGGCGTAGTGGGGGGCGTTCATAGTCTCCGTCTCGTTTTGAATTTTGTATTGGAAATTCATTATAGGCCGGGCTTATTTTCGTTGCACTTGGGATGCATGTGCGCACCCGACAGCAGGATTCTGCACTCTGGGCTACCATCAAGACTGTCAACGCGTTCACATTTTGATATGCATTAAACGCACACCGCACCGTTACTTAGGAGTTCGCATGAAACTGTACTTTTCCCCCGGCGCCTGCTCTCTTTCACCGCATATCGTGCTGCGCGAACTCGGCATGCAGTTCGATACCGAGAAGGTCAATCTTGCAGACAAGAAAACCGCAAGCGGCGGCGACTACAGGCAAATCAATCCCAAGGGATATGTCCCGGCGCTGCAACTCGACAGCGGCGAGGTGCTGACCGAAGGTCCGGCAATCGTGCAATATCTGGCGGACCAGGCACCGGAAAAACATTTGGCGCCGCCGGCCGGGACCATGGAACGCTATCGGCTGGTGGAATGGCTGAACTTTATCTCGACCGAACTGCACAAAACCTTTTCGCCGCTGTTCAAACCGGCGACGCCTGAAGAAAGCAAGAAGACCGCATTGGACACCATTGCGCTGCGTCTGGATTTTGTCGAACAGCAGTTGCAGGGCCGTGACTTCCTGACAGGCAATCTATTCACCGTTGCAGACGCGTATATGTTCACCATCCTGGGATGGGCGCGCCATGTGAAGCTCGACCTGGGCCGCTGGCCTGCGGTGCACGGCTTTCATCAGCGGGTGGCGGAACGACCGGCAGTCAAGGCGGCCCTGGTTGCGGAAGGGCTGATCAAGGAGTAATACCAATCCCGACCTGTAACGTGACATGAAACCGCGTCTTTTTCCGTCTGGCTGCGTTGCATTCGTCGTCAATAGCACCGCTATTGACTCCTCCTGCGCCTTGCCAGACGAAAAAATCCATCGATTTCATTTGTCACGTTACAGGTCAGGATTGGTATAACGCACGCATTCCCGTGCGCGCATTCGGGAGGACAGGCACATGGGTTCTATCGTTACCCCCATCAGCGCCAGGCCGCGCATCGTGATGGTGCTGCAGGGCGGCGGCGCGCTTGGCGCCTATCAGGCAGGCGTCTATCAAGCCTTGCATGAACACGGACTGTCGCCGGACTGGGTGGTCGGAACCTCGATCGGCGCGATCAATGCCGCCCTGATCGCGGGTAACGAACGCGCCAACCGGCTTGTGCGTGTCAAACAGTTCTGGGACGAGGTCGCACAGCGCGACCTGTTCGACATGCAGCGCGTGCCCGATTCGGTGCGCCGCTTCAACATCATGCTGACGACCTGGTGCGCGATGACGCAAGGCGTGCCCGGTTTCTATTCACCGCGCTGGTTCAATCCTTTTGCCGCAGGCTGGCCGGTCGCGCCGGACCATGCCAGCTATTTCAAAACGCAGCCGCTGGAAGACACGCTTGCGCGTCTGGTCGATCTCGATTGTCTCAACAGTCCGCGCGGCATACGCATGACTGTCAGCGCGATCCGGGTGAGTTGCGGCCAGCTCGACAACTTCGACACCGCAAAGCAGACTGTCGGCATCCGGCATGTGATGGCCAGCGGCGCGCTGCCGCCGGGGTTTCCGCCGGTACGCATCGATGGCGAGTTGTACTGGGATGGCGGACTGTATTCCAACACGCCGCTGGAGATGGTGCTTGCCGACGAACCGCGCGTCGATACCGTGTGCTTCATGGTCGATCTGTGGAGCGCGGACGGGCCCGAACCGACAACGCTGGAACAGGTGCAGACACGGCAAAAGGATGTGATGTTTGCATCGCGTTCGCAGCGCCATATCGATGCCTATCTGCGCGGCCACCGCCTGCGCCGCACCGTGCGCATGCTGCGCGCCCTCCTGCCGGATGGCGCGCTCAGTCCGGAGCAGCAGCGCGAAGTCGATACGGTAGGCACCGAGTCGACCATCCATATCGTGCGGCTGGCGTATGCGGGACGCGACTGGCAGATGGCATCCAAGGACATCAATTTTTCACGCGGATCGATTGAATGGCGCTGGGACCAGGGCTACCAGGATGCATTGCGCGGAATCGAGCACGGCGCTTGGCGCGTGGGTGCGCCTGAAGGTGCCGGTGTGCTGGTACATGAAGTTGGGCCTTCGGGAATTCGCGATCGAAGCATGCCTGGCTAGGCCTGCATGTCGCGGTCCCAGTCCGGTGTATTACCGAAACGCTCCACCAGATAATCGACGAAAGTGCGTACCTTGGCCGACAAATGACGCCGGCTTGGGTAGACCGCATAGATAGGCAATGGCGCCATGTCGTAACCGGCCAGCACCGGTACCAGTTTCTTGCTGCGCAGCGCGTCGCCGACGATGAACGAGGGTTGCAGCACGATCCCCATGCCGGCGATCGCCGCTTCGCGCAACAGGTCACCGTTATTGGCGTCGACCGGTCCCTTGACACGCACCGCATGGCTTTTTCCTCCGCGCTGGAAATGCCACTCGCCGCGCGTCGCATGGTAGGTGTAGCTGAGGCAGGCGTGCCTCGCCAGATCTTCCGGCACGCGCGGCATGCCATGCTTCTTCAGATAGGCTGGCGCCGCGCACGCGATGCTGCGCGCGCTGGCGAACTGGCGGGCGACCAGTGCCGAATCGCGGATGCGGCTGATCCGTATCGCAAGATCGAAACCTTCTTCGACCAGATCCACCGTCCGGTCCGACAGCGTGATATCGAGCGCCACATCCGAATAGCGTTCGTGATAGTCGGCCAGCATGGGCCCGAGGTGATTAACTGCGAACGATACCGGCGCACTGATGCGCAAGGTCCCGCCCGGCTTGACTGCGCTGCTGCCGGCCGCCAGTGTCGCATCGTCAAGATCCTGCAATAGCTGGCGGCAGCGTTCGAGGTAGTTGCTGCCGGTTTCGGTCAGGCTGAGGCGGCGCGTGGTGCGGTTGAAAAGCCGCGCATTCAGATAGGCCTCAAGCTCGGCGATATGCCGGGTCACCGACGGGTTCGACATGTCCAGCGCGCGTGCCGCACCGGACAAACTTCCCGCCTCGGCAACCTTGGCAAATACCTTCATAGCCTGAAACAGATCCATGATCCCACCATATTTACGGATTTCGGAACAATCATTTTCTCACTATCGTATTTTTCAGTAAATCGGAAAGGATTACAGTGCTGGAAATGCCACAAGCCGAACCGAACCGAACGGTACCGGCGGCGGCCACCTGAACCTCTACCCATAAAGGACCTATCATGAATCAGCAACACTTCTCCGGCTACGCAGCGGCTTTCCTTCGCATTTCTCTCGGCGCCGTCCTGCTTGCGCATGGACTGTTGAAAGTTTTCGTCTTCACGCTGCCCGGCACCGTCGGCTTTTTTGCCAGCCAGGGCTTTCCGGGATGGATGGCTTACCCGGTCATCGCAGTGGAAATCCTCGCTGGCGCTGCCATGATTGTTGGCTTGCACAGCCGTGTTGCCGCCATCGTTTCTCTGCCAGTACTCGTCGGCGCACTTTTCGTGCATATTGGAAATGGCTGGCTATTCACCGCGCAGAATGGTGGCTGGGAATATCCCGCGTTCCTGGTAGTGACCTCAGCGGTGGTTGCACTGCTTGGCGATGGCGCCTTTGCGCTCGCGAACCTAAGCCTGCCGCGCACGTCACACAAATTGCGTACCGCCTGAACCAGCGATTGAGCGGTCCCGCTACCTGACGGGGCCCGCAAAAGGATAATCATGAACAGTTCACGTTCCACCCACATGCCTGCCATTTTCTTCGGTCATGGCAGTCCGATGAATGCGCTCGACGACAATGCTTATACCCAGGCATGGACACGCCTCGGACAATCGATTCCAAAGCCGAAGGCGATACTGGCGATTTCCGCCCACTGGTACACCGAAGGCACGGCCATCACAGCGATGGAGCGTCCGCCGACGATTCATGACTTTGGCGGGTTTCCACAGGCTTTGTTCGATATCCGCTATCCGGCGCCGGGCGATCCGGCTCTCGCAAGGCGGGTACAAGCCTTGCTCGATCCGGTGCCGGTCCAACTCGATCATGCATGGGGGCTGGATCATGGCACCTGGTCGGTACTGGTCAAGGCCTATCCGCAGGCCGACGTGCCAGTCGTGCAGCTCAGCATCGATGCAACCCGGCCCAATGACTTTCATTTTGAACTGGGTCGGCAGCTGTCCGCGCTGCGCGATGAAGGTGTGCTGCTGATTGCCAGCGGCGACGTGGTGCATAACCTGCGCGCAATGCGGCGTGGGGCGACCGGTTCCTATGACTGGGCCGAACGTTTCAACCAGCAAGTCCGTGACGCATTGCTGCAAGGCGACAATGCGAAGCTGGTCGATTACGCGAGCTGGGGCAGCGATGCGATGCTCTCGGTTCCGACGCCGGAGCATTTTCTGCCGCTGCTCTATATCGCAGGCGCACGACGTGATGACGAAGCGGTAAGCATTGCGGTCGACGGTATCGAGCTCGGTTCGATCAGCATGCTGACGGCGGTCGTTGGCGCGACTGTCTGAACTCAGCGCGGAGCGGTGCATCTAATCCTGCACGGCCGTTGCGGCTGTATAACACCATCTCACCGTGGTGCAAGAGCAACCAGCGCGTCGCAGGCATGCGATGCGATTCGACGACAGCGACCTCATGATCTTCGACCTGCATTCCCGTCCGATACCGCCCGCATCAGCGCGCGGCGGCATCGTTCGCAGGCGGCGCCGCCCGCGTATTGAAGGGACGCTCACATGACTGCAAGCGAGGATGCGCCGGCGGGCAGCCACCTCATCCTGATCGTCGATGCCCAGCCTGCCGAACTCGCGCCACTGGTACATTTGCTGGAACAACGCGGTGATCGCGTCGTGGTGCTTGAGAATGGAGAACAGGCGCTGCAATACGTGCAGCATGTCTTACCCGATCTCGTTTTGCTGAATGTCATGATGCCAGGCATGGATGGCCCGACAACCTGCCGCCACCTGAAGGAACAAGAGGACTTGCGCGAGGTTCCAGTCATCTTCATGACGGCGTCGGATGACAATGCCCAGACGCTGGCCTGCTTTGCTGCGGGCGGTGTCGACTACGTGACCAAACCTTTCCGGATCGATGAAGTACTGGCGCGCATGCATACGCATCTGGCGTTGCGCTGGACGCAATGCCGCCTTGCCGAACAAAACGAGATGCTGCAGCGTGAAGTCGCGTTGCGCGAGGAAATCGAATCCTATCTGCAATACGCGTATGAACTGCTGGAAGAAAGAGTCGCGCATCGCACCGAAGAACTTGCGCAGGCCAATGCCCAATTGACCGCCGAAATCGATGAACGCCGCCGCGTAGAACATTCGCTGCGCCGCAGCGAATTGCGCATGCGCCGTTTGATCGATGCCAACATCATCGGAATTTATTTTTGGGAAGCCGATGGCCGCATTGTCGAAGCCAACGATGCTTTCTTGCGCATGATCGGCTATACCCAGCAAGACGTGCTGGCCGGACAGGTACGCTGGGATCAGCTGACTCCGGCGGAATACCAGATGGAGACCGAGCGCGGAATCAAGGAACTGGTCGAAACCGGATGCTTTACGCCTTATGAAAAAGAATATATGCGCAAGGATGGCAGCCGGGTGCCGATCCTGATCGGCGGGGCGGTCATCAGCCAGCGTCAGAAAACCGGGGCTGCCTTCGTGCTCGATCTGAGCGAGCGCAAGCAGGCAGAAGATCGCATACGCTACATGGCCGACCACGATGCCCTGACCGGATTGCCGAATCGCGCACTATTGCGCGACCGGTTGCAGCAGGCGCTTGCCCATGCCGCCCGTACCCATACCAACGCCGCAGTACTATTCATCGATCTCGATTACTTCAAGCATATTAACGATTCGCTGGGCCATCAGGTCGGTGATGCATCGTTGCGTTTTGTCGCCGACCGTCTGCTGCATTGCGTGCGCGAAGGCGACAGTGTGGCGCGCCTGGGAGGCGATGAATTCGTTTTGGCGCTGCCGCTCGTCGGCGGCGCCAGCGATGTCGCGATGGTCGCGCAAAAAGTGCTCGATGCGCTGGATGCGCCGTTTCATTGCAGCACGCACGAGTTGCATGTGGCCGGCAGTATCGGCATCAGCATGTATCCGGATGATGGCCGGGATGTCGATACGCTGATGCGCGCCGCCGACACCGCCATGTACTACGCGAAGGAAAAGGGACGCCGCAATTTTCAGTTTTTTACACAGAGCCTCAACAAGGCGGCGCAGAGACGTCATCAGCTGACGATGGCCTTGCGCCATGCATTGACACGCGGCGAACTGATGCTGTATTACCAGCCGCAAGTGACGCTGGAAAGCGGCGCGATTTTTTCGGCGGAAGCCTTGTTGCGCTGGAAACAGGATGACGAACCGCCGGTGCCTTGTCATGAGTTCATCACGATTGCCGAAGAGACCGGCCTGATCCTGCCGATCGGCGAATGGGTATTGCGCCAGGCTTGCGAACAACTCAAGCGCTGGCGCGAAAGCGGTTATACCGACCTCACGATTGCAGTCAATCTGTCGCCGCGCCAGTTCTTCCAGCCCAACTTTCAAAACATGATCGTCGATGTACTGAATGAAACCGGCATTCCGGCCGACCGCCTCGATCTGGAAATTACCGAAGGCACGCTGATGCATCGCACCGAAGACAATGTCGAAACCCTGACCCAGCTGTCGCACATGGGCATCAAGCTATCGATCGACGATTTCGGCACCGGTTATTCCAGCCTGGCCTACCTGCAGCGCTTTCCGGTCAACGCGCTCAAGATCGACCGCTCTTTCGTCAGCGGCATAGGTCAGGATTCAAGCGATACCGCGCTGGTCGCCGCGATCATTTCCATGGCGAACAGCCTGCATTTGCAGGTTTTAGCCGAAGGCGTGGAAACGCTGGAGCAAATCGATTTCCTGCAAAGTCATGGCTGCCCGTCGGCACAGGGGTATTACTACAGTAAACCGGTATCGGCCGACGCCTTCACCGAACTGCTGCAACGACAGGGCTGGCAAACGTTGGAGGCCTGATCGAGCCATCGTTGTCGCGCCCGGGCTCAAATCATCTGGTCCATATCGACCGATGGACATGCCGCATCATCGTGATGCCTGACCACGCGCGCCGGCACACCGGCGACCGTGCAATGCGGCGGCACCGGACGCAGCACGACGCTGCCGGCCGCCACCTTGCTCATGGTCCCGACTTCGATATTGCCCAACACCTTGGCGCCGGCACCTATCATCACGCCGCTGCGGATCTTCGGATGACGGTCGCCATGCTCCTTGCCGGTACCGCCCAGGGTGACGTTCTGCAGGATAGAGACATTGTCTTCGATGACAGTGGTTTCACCGATCACGATGCCGGTGCCATGGTCGAACATCACGCCGCTGCCGATGCGCGCGGCCGGATGGATATCGAGCGCGAACACCAGCGATGCCTGGCTGCTCAGCGCGTGCCCCAGTGCGCTACGCTGCTGCTGCCATAGCGCATGCGCGATGCGGTAAGTCTGCAATGCCTGAAAGCCTTTCAGGTTCAGCATGACATGCAGGTAACCGCCGCAAGCCGGGTCACGGCTTCTTACCGCGAACAGATCAGCGACGACATGCGCGTTCAGGTGCTCATCGAGCAGGCCTGCAAACAAGGCTTTCAGCGCGCCCTCTCCCATGTCGGCACTGGCGAGCCGGCGCGCCAGCGTAGCGGCCATCGCATTCGGCAAATCCGGCTGCGCCAGCACCAGTGACTGCAGCCGCGGCCGCAGAAATGATTCGCGCCGTGCGATGTCCTCTGCCTCCGTACGCATGTCTTCCCATACAACGGCAGCGTCCGGCTGTAACGGCAATGCTGCGCTTTCGATGCCGGTTGGAAACGGCACGACAAGCTGCGGTGATCTGCTGGCCAAGCTGTTCATGAAAAATCCTTTGCAATTTTCCTGCCGCGCGAGCGGACGGAAAAACAAAATGGCCGCAAGTCTTGCAACTTTGCGGCCATGGGTAATCGACGAAAAACGCGAACGTCAGCGTGTCGGCAGCCCCTCAGGCCGACCGCGACAACATCCAATCATGTGGTTGGAAACGTGCTGCTTGTTCATGTGTCAAAAAAATAATATCGATATGCGAAATCTGTGCAGACATTAAAACATAATTTTATTTTTCCCGTACAGGGCAGCGAAATGGACGAAGGTATGCGTCTTGCATACCTTTCGTGCATTGGTTTTTTGAATTCCGCTTTGGCATTTCATCATGGAGATACAACGTATTGGCTTGATTTCGGATACGCATGGCTTGCTGCGGCCGGAGGCACGCCTGGCGCTGTCGGGCGTTAGCCGCATCATCCACGCCGGCGATATCTGCAATGCCGGGGTCCTGCAGCAACTGGAAGAAATTGCACCCGTGGTCGCGGTACGGGGCAACAACGACCACGGAGAATGGGCAAACCACCTGCAGGACAAGGAAGTGATCGACATCGATGGCGTGACCGTCTACGTGGTGCACGACCTGCACGACATGGATGTCGATCCGGTATCGGCAGGCATCAAGGTGGTGGTATCGGGACATTCGCACCGGCCGGCGGTGCGCCGGGACAAGGGCGTGTTGTACGTGAATCCCGGCAGCGCCGGCCCGCGTCGCTTTCGCCTGCCGATCTCGATAGCGTTTCTGGAAATTGCCGACGGCGTGGCAAAGGCGGAGTTGCAGATGCTCGAAGTCGATTGATGCGAGGTAGTCAGCGCCGGCTTCTGCGGGTCGCGCCGCAGATGGTATTCGCGATCAATACAGCAATTCCCCCGCATGCCCGCCGCCGCGCACGTCGGTATTGCCCGCGATGCTGAGCGCCACCGCTTCGGCGACCTTGATGCCGTCGACCGCGGCCGACAGGATGCCGCCGGCATAACCCGCACCTTCGCCGGCGGGAAACAGGCCGACCGTGTTCATGCTCTGGAAATTTTCCTGCCGCCTGACGCGTACCGGTGACGACGTGCGGGTTTCCACGCCGGTCAGCACCGCATCGCGCATCGCATAACCCTTGATCTGCCGGTCGAACGCCGGCAGCGCTTCGCGGATCGCTTCGATCGCATAATCGGGCAATGAAGGCGACAGGTCGGTCAGATGCACGCCGGGCTTGTACGAAGGCTGCACCGAACCGAGCGCGCTGGACGGGATACCGGCGATGAAGTCGCCGACCAGCTGGCCGGGTGCATCGTAGTTGCGTCCGCCCAGCACATAGGCCCGCGATTCAAGTTCACGTTGAAAATCAATGCCCGCCAGTGGGTGGCCCGGGCCGCGATCGGTCGGATAGTCGTCGGGCGTGATGCCGACGACGATGCCGCTATTGGCGTTGCGCTCATTGCGCGAATACTGGCTCATGCCATTGGTGACCACGCGCTCCGGCTCCGACGTGGCGGCGACCACCGTGCCGCCGGGGCACATGCAAAAGCTGTACACCGAGCGGCCGTTTTTCGCGTGATGCACCAGCTTGTAGTCGGCCGCTCCGAGCAGCGGGTGGCCGGCGAATTTGCCAAAGCGGGCGCGGTCGATCAGCGATTGCGGATGTTCGGCGCGGAAGCCGATCGAAAACGGTTTGGCTTCGACATAGACACCCCGGTCGTACAGCATCTGGAAGGTATCGCGCGCACTGTGTCCGACAGCCAGCACCACATGGTCGGCCGCGATGCGTTCGCCGCTTTCCAGAACGACGCCGCGCATTTTTCCGTGGTCGATATCGAAATCGGTAACCTTGGTCTCGAACCGGAATTCGCCGCCCAGCGAGGTAATCGTCTCGCGCATCGCCTCGACCATCTTCACCAGGCGGAAGGTACCGATATGCGGTTTGCTGACAAACAGGATCTCTTCCGGCGCATGCGCTTTCACGAATTCGGTCAAGACCTTGCGGCTGTAATGCTTGGGATCCTTGATCTGGCTATGCAGTTTACCGTCGGAAAACGTTCCCGCGCCACCCTCGCCGAATTGCACATTCGACTCCGGATGCAGTTCACGCTTGCGCCACAGGCCCCAGGTATCCTTGGTCCGTTCGCGCACCACCTTGCCGCGCTCAAGAATGATGGGGCGAAATCCCATTTGCGCCAGGATCAGCGCGGCAAAGATGCCGCACGGCCCGAAACCGATCACGACCGGGCGCAGCGGCAGTTGCGCGGGCGCGTTCGTGACGAATTTATAACTGGTATCCGGACTGATGGCGATATTGGGTATGCCCTGCACCCGGGCCAGCACCAGCGCTTCATCGCGTACGCTGGCATCGATGGTGTAGACCAGGTTGATCGCGCTGCGCTTGCGGGCATCGTAGCCACGACGAAAAACGGTGTACCCGAGCAGATCCTCGGCCGGGATCTGCAGGCGCGCGAGTATGGCAGCGCTGAGGTCGGCTTCGGGATGGTCGAGCGGAAGTTGTACATTGGTGAGTCGCAGCATGCGGGCAATCCGGAAAGTTCTATGCGGACCGGCTTTCGCGACGTCGTGGCGGCTTGGCGCGGTCGTGGCCGGCACGGGAGGGGATGGCATCGGCAGGCCGGTATCTTATACCAATCCTGGCCCAACAGGTGACGGGGCCGGCATCCTGCGGCATGCAATGGGTAGTCGGTTCACTGGCGCCCGCCCTGGCAAACGGGCAGGCGCCGAGCTGAGTGCTTACTTAAGCGCTGCGATACTGGTCGCGCAGGCTTTTCACCTTGTCGTGGTTTTGCAGCACGCCTTGGTACTGGCGCTCGACCATTGCGCGTACTTCGACCGGCAGATTTTTTTCCAGTGCGCTGCGATAGCTGGCAGCGGCGACGTCTTCGCCACGCTCGCATTCCTGCAGCACGGCCTTGTCATCCTTGCCAGTCACCATCGCCTTGATATCGAGCCATCGGCGGTGAATCGCGCCGCCCAGGCCGCCACTGGTTTCCGGGTCGCCGCCATAGGACCGCACGGCATTTTGCAATTCCACCGCGGCTGCGGCGCAGCTTTGCGCGCGAGTGGAGAAAAATGCCTTGAGCGTCGGATCCTTGGCATCTTCCGCGCAGGCGCGAAAACCTTCTTCGCCATCCTTGCTGGTTTCGATCAGGTTGTTCAGTGTAGTGATCACATCATCGTTATCCATGTTGGCTCCATGAGGGTTGGTGGAAATTCGGGCAATTCATGAAATACTGCAAGCCGTCCGGCAGAACCGGTCGACCGCATCACCGCTACGATTCCAGCGCAGCAACGCCAAGCATGCGACATACTTTTTATGGCGTTGCATGAAAAATCTCCTTGGTAACGTAATGGCATGCGCCATCGAACTACATCGCTTGATGTGGACGACATGCAGGCAATGTGCGTGCCAGTCGTTTTCGCGACGATTCAAGGATTGAAAAACGCTGAAATGGCGTTTAAATGCGGATATCTCTGGCAGAGGCTACAGAGGAGCGGAAAAAATTACAGATGTATAAGTTTGTTGAGGCGACAGCTCGGCTGAACAGGAAGAGAGACGGCTGGCAAGAAGGCCGGCGCTTTTTCTCCTGACAACTTGCATTGAATCGAGGAATTACGCGTACAGGTGTATTGGAAGTAAACAAAAAAATGCCAAGGCTTTCGCCTTGGCATCAAGTCTTGCCGGTTTCCCGGCAAGCGCCCATGAAAAGAGACGCGACGGAGCATGACCGCCCTGGATGCAAAGCAAGCCAACACGGCCGGGCCGCAACGGGCGCCGCAGCGTCTTGCGACGCTCCCCTTTTTCTGCGGCGCCCTGCGAGCCCCTCCCTCTTAACTACCGCGTTGCCTCTTCTCGCATTTGCATTCGATGATGTCGAGCACGGCTCCTTCGGGATTGACCGTTTCAAGAATCACGTCGAATCCCCACAAGCGTGCGACATGCTTCAACACCTCATTCGTCTGATTGTTCAGCGGCCGGCGCTGATACTGGTTATGGCGCAAGGTCAGCGAACGATGGCCATGCGTGTCGACCGACCACACCTGGATGTTCGGCTCGCGGTTGCCCAGGTTGTACTGGCCCGCAAGCTGTTCGCGCAGATAGCGATAACCGGCATCGTCATGGATCGCGGAAATCGCCAGCTTGTCCTTCTTGTCGTCGTCCAACACTGAAAAGAAATGGAAGTCGCGGATCACCTTGGGCGACAGATACTGCGCGATGAAGCTTTCATCCTTGAAGTTGCGCATCGCGAAGTCGAGCGTCTTCTTCCAGTCGCTGCCGGCAATATCGGGAAACCATTGACGATCTTCGTCAGTCGGGTTTTCACAGATACGGCGAATGTCCTGCATCATCGCAAAGCCCAGTGCGTACGGATTGATCCCATTGAAATACTTGCTGGTGATCGGCGGCTGGTACACGACATTGGTATGGCTTTGCAGGAACTCCATCATGAAGCCATTGCCGACCACGCCTTCGTCATACAGCTGGTTCAGGATCGTGTAATGCCAGAACGTCGCCCAACCCTCATTCATCACCTGGGTCTGGCGCTGCGGATAGAAGTATTGCGAAATCTTGCGTACGATGCGCACGATCTCGCGCTGCCATGGCTCCAGCAGCGGCGCCGATTTCTCGATGAAGTACAGCAGGTTTTCCTGCGGTTCGGCGGGAAAGCGCGACGGTCCGGCTTCCTGCACCACCTCGGCCTTGCGCGGCACCGTGCGCCACAAGTCGTTGACCTGCGACTGCAGATAACGCTCGCGATCTTCCTGGCGCTCGCGCTCTTCGGCCATCGACAGCTTGGCCGGACGCTTGTAACGATCCACGCCATAGTTTTGCAGGGCATGGCAAGAGTCGAGCAAGAGTTCGACCGCTTCGATGCCATAGCGCTGCTCGCAGTCGGCGATGTAATTCTTCGCGAACACCATGTAGTCGATGATCGCTTCGGCATCGGTCCAGGTGCGGAACAGATAGTTATTCTTGAAGAAGGAGTTGTGGCCGTACGAGGCATGCGCGATCACCAGCGCCTGCATCATCAGGCTGTTCTCTTCCATCAGGTAGGCGATGCAGGGATTGGAGTTGATCACGATTTCATAGGCCAGGCCCATGTGACCGCGCTTGTAACTCTTTTCCGTCGCCAGGAACTGCTTGCCGTAAGACCAGTGCGCATACGACACCGGCATGCCGACCGAGGCATACGCATCCATCATCTGCTCGGCGGTGATGATCTCGAGCTGGTTCGGATAAGTTTCCAGGCCAAAGCCTTCGGCCACGCGGCGGATTTCCTGATGGATGTTTTCGATCAGCTCGAAAGTCCATTCGGATTGCTCGGGCAGGCGGAACGGCTTGCCGGCCTTTTTGCGAGCGGGCTTGGCGGCCGTCTTCCTTGCGGGTTTCTTGATCGCTGTCGTCGTCATTTCGGTTGTTTCTTGAACAGTTCACGGAAAACCGGATAGATGTCGGCCGGTGACTCGATTTTCTGCATCGCGAAGTGCGGACATGCATCGGGGATCTGCGTGTACTCATGCCACAGGTTTTGCGGCTCGCCATCGGTGATTTCGACGTAGGCGTAGTACTGCACCATCGGCATGATCTTGTTGATCAGCAGTTCGCGGCAGGTGACGGAATCGTTGTCCCAGTTGTCGCCGTCCGACGCCTGCGCGACGTAGACATTCCAGTCGCTGCTGGCGTAGCGCTCCTGGATCACCTTGTCGAGCAAGTACAGCGCGGAAGACACGACGGTGCCGCCCGATTCGCGTGAATTGAAAAACTCGTCTTCGGTGACTTCGGTCGCCTGCGTATGGTGACGGATGAAGACGACCTCGATCTTTTCATACGCGCGCTCGAGGAACAGATAGAGCAGGATGAAGAAGCGTTTTGCCGCATCCTTCTTGGCCTGATCCATCGATCCCGACACGTCCATCACACAAAACATCACGGCCTGGCTCGAGGGCTTGGGTACCTTGATGCGGTTGCTGTAACGCAGATCGATCGGGTCGAGAAACGGGATCGCATGCAGCCTGGTGCGCAGGTGATGGATTTCCTTGCGCAGCGCCAGGATGCGATGATCGTCTTCGAATGCGGTCCGCATCAGGACTTCAAGTTCTTCTTCGGCTTCCTTCAGGCGCTTGCGCGACTTGGAACCGACGGCGATGCGTCGTCCCAGCGCGCCGCGCAGCGAGCGCAGCACATGGATGTTGGACGGCGTACCGGACACGGTATAACCGGCGCGCTGCTGCTTGAACTCGGTGATCGATTTGAGCTGGGTCTTGACCAGGTTCGGCAGTTCGAGGTCTTCGAAGAAGTAATTCATGAACTCTTCGCGCGTCAGCTCGAAAGCGAAATCGTCTTCGCTGGTTTCCTCGCTATTGCCAGCCTTGCCCTTGCCGGAACCGCTGCCGCTTTTCGGCCGCTGGATCTGGTCGCCCTTCTGGTATTCCTTGTTACCCGGCCGCACGACTTCCCAGACGCCGCCATGTGCATGGCCGAAGTTGGGTTCGTTGATATCCTTGACGGGGATCGAGACTTTTTCGCCGTGCTCGATATCCTTGATCGAGCGGCCTTTGATTGCGCGTGCAACGGCGTCCTTGATCTGGCCCTTGTAACGCCTGAGAAAGCGTTCGCGATTGCCAGCGGACTTGTTCTTACCCTGCAAGCGCCGGTCGATGAGGTAAGCCAAAATGCCTCCTGAAACAGTATGGGCGTTTGTTATTCCCCTCTCCCGCGAGCGGGAAAGGGGTTTCGCTCCATCCTACCGGTCCCTTCCCCCTCTCAGGGGGAGGGCTAGGGTGGGGGTAGTGAGGTCGAATCAACAACGGCTTTCGCACAACCTCCCTACCCCCATCCCGCCCTTCCCCCTGAGAGGGGGAAGGAGTCCGTGCGGAGCGGGTATTACATCACGACGATTTGCGTACGCGCAGGTACCATTCGCACAGCAGGCGAACCTGCTTCGCGGTGTAACCCTTGGCGACCATGCGGGCAACGAACTCCTGATGCTTGTTCGCATCGTCGGCGCTGGCCTTGGCGTTGAACGAGATCACCGGCAGCAGTTCCTCGGTATTCGAGAACATCTTCTTCTCGATCACGGTACGCAGCTTTTCATAGCTGGTCCATGCCGGGTTCTTGCCGTTGTTCTGCGCGCGGGCACGCAACACGAAATTGACGATCTCGTTGCGGAAGTCTTTCGGGTTCGAAATCCCTGCCGGCTTCTCGATCTTTTCCAGTTCGTTGTTGAGCGAATCGCGGTCGAAGCTTTCGCCGGTATCCGGATCGCGGAATTCCTGGTCCTGGATCCAGAAGTCAGCGAACGTCACATAACGGTCGAAGATGTTCTGGCCATACTCGGAATAGCTTTCCAGGTAGGCGGTCTGGATTTCCTTGCCGATGAATTCGACGTAACGCTGCGCCAAGTATTCCTTGATATAGGACATGTAGCGCTGTTCGAGTTCGGGCGCAAACTGTTCGCGCTCGATCTGCTGTTCCAGCACATACAGCAGGTGCACCGGATTGGCCGCGACTTCGGTATTGTCGAAGTTGAAGACCTTGGACAGGATCTTGTACGCGAAGCGGGTCGACAGACCGTTCATGCCTTCATCGACGCCGGCGTAATCGGTGTACTCCTGGCGCGACTTCGCCTTCGGATCGGTATCCTTCAGGTTTTCGCCGTCATATACCTGCATCTTGCTGAAGATGCTGGAATTTTCCGGGTCCTTCACTCGCGACAGCACCGCAAACTGCGCCATCATCTTCAGGGTGCCGGGTGCGCACGGCGCTTTCGACAGCGACGAATTCTGGATCAGCTTGTCGTAAATCTTGATCTCTTCCGACACGCGCAGGCAGTACGGAACCTTCACGATATAGATACGATCGAGGAACGCTTCATTGTTCTTGTTGTTGCGGAATGCCTTCCACTCCGACTCGTTCGAGTGTGCGAGCACCACGCCGTCGAACGGGATCGCGCCGAAGCCTTCGGTCCCCTTGTAGTTGCCTTCCTGCGTTGCGGTCAGCAACGGGTGCAGCACCTTAATCGGGGCCTTGAACATTTCGACGAATTCCATCAAGCCCTGGTTCGACAGGCACAGACCGCCGGAGTAGCTGTACGCATCCGGATCATCCTGCGAATAGTCTTCGAGCTTGCGGATATCGACCTTGCCGACCAGCGAGGAGATGTCCTGATTGTTTTCATCGCCCGGTTCGGTCTTGGAGATCGCGACCTGTTTCAGGATCGATGGATAACGCTTGACCACGCGGAACTGGTTGATGTCGCCATTGAACTCGTGCAGGCGCTTGACCGCCCACGGACTGGGAATGGTTTTCAGGTAACGGCGCGGGATGCCGTAGTCTTCTTCGAGAATGTCGCCGTCTTCGATTTCATTGAACAGGCCGAGCGGCGATTCGTTGACGGGCGATCCCTTGATCGCATAGAACGGGACTTGCTCCATCAGCGATTTGAGCTTTTCTGCGATCGAGGATTTGCCGCCGCCGACGGGGCCGAGCAGGTACAGCACCTGCTTGCGCTCTTCGAGGCCTTGCGCGGCATGACGGAAGTAAGACACCACCTGCTCGATCACTTCTTCCGTGCCGTAGAACTCACGGAACGCCGGATAGATCTTGATAACCTTGTTGGCGAAGATACGCGACAGGCGCGAATCATGGCGCGTGTCGATCATCTCAGGTTCGCCGATCGCCTCGAGCATGCGCTCGGCAGCGGTGGCGAAGGCGAGTCGATCGCGCTTGCACAGTTCCAGATATTCCTGCAGGGAGTATTCCTCTTCCCGAGTCCGCTCATACCGTGCTGCGTAGTTGTCAAAGATTTTCATGGGGGTCCTTTGATGTAATTGCCGGTCGTTTGTGGGTCGGATTCAAGACTGAATTTCCACTCCGCAATTTCATACTACGCCCGATTTTCTCTGGTCGCTAGGAAATTTTCGGCTTTTTTTCATAGAGAGAGAATGTTAAAAAATAGGCTTAATAAATGCTCTTTTCAAAGAGCTATTTATGGCGTATTTTTTTAGTTTTACGATTCGATTGCGTAAAACTTTTTTGCGCATAAGCTGTCGTGCGCAACGCATTTTGTGAATCACCATGCAATAGCGCTGCAGCATAAACGCCACAGCCTAAAAAACATTCGTCCGTTTTTTTTCGCGGCGATTGCTGCGCTTAGTTTTCAATCGCGAAAACTAAAATGAAAAGACATTGCAATTCGTCGGATTGCGGTCTGCGATGGTGCAATGACATCATGCCGCGGGGCAGATAAAAAGCCTTCGCCATTGCGGCGAATCCGCATTTCATCAATCCGTGTTCAATTCTTTGCTATCGCGTCGATAGGCTTTCAATGCAAAGCGCGCGGGATCGACCGCATCGAGCAATGATTGTTCGATCGGCAGCGGCTCACCTTCCAGCGAAGCGACCAGCAACTCCGCCGCAAATGGCGCCCAGATCAAACCACGCGACGCATAGCCGAGCAAACCGTACAGTCCGGGCAGGCGCGGCACATCGCGCAAGCGGGTGCCGGCAATCGCCGCCGAGGGATCGGGCAAGGCGCCAATCAACGGCAGGCGATCCGGCGCTACGCTGCGAAAGCCGACGCGGCCGGCCGCTTGCACAGCATGCTCATCGGGAATGTGCGCTTGCGGCAAAAGCTGCGTCAGCCGTTGCAGGTTTTCCGCATGGCTGCTCGCGCGCAAGGATTTGTCGACGTCGAAGTCATACGATGCGCCAACCGGACAGATGCCCTGCACTACTGGCGTGACATAGCCCTCGCCGCAAATCACGATGGAGGGCGCTGTCATGGTTGCCGGCGGCAGATGCGTGACCTGTCCGCGTATCGCTTGCAGTGGCAATGCCTGCGTCTGCGGCAGCAGGCTGGCGCCGGCACCGCTGGCGATCACCACGACCGGTGCCTGCGCGATTGCTGCGCCGCTCTCATTACAGGCGACCCAGTCGTAACCGATGCGCTGCAGCGATGTCACCGTTTGTCCGAACCGCGTATTCAGGCGGGTGTCGCAAGCGGCAAGCAAGGCATCGCACAGGCTGGCTGGCGTCACCCATCCGCCGTGCGGAAAGAACCAGCCGCCATGCGATGCGACATTGCCGGTGTGCCCGGCCACCCATGACGGATCGGCCCAGCGCGCATAATCTTCAGGAAAACCGCTATCGGCCAATGTCGCCTGCTGCAGTAGCGCCTGGCGCGCATCGGCTGCCAGTTGCAATACGCCGCATGCAGCGCCATCGAATGCGCGACCGGCGCCGCCGAGCCGGCCCCACAAATGCAAGGTGAACAGATAGGCGGCGCGCGCCAGGCGCGATGCAAGATTGTCATCGCGCGATAGCAGCGGCATGACGATGCCGGCCAAATTGCCGGAGGCTTCCTGCGCCGGCGCGGCGTGTCGCTCGATCAGCGTGACTTGCCAGCCGCGCGCGGCCAGACGTTCGCAGGCCGCACTGCCAGCGATGCCGGCGCCGATCACCAGCGCCCGCCTAGACACCGGCTCCGCCCGTGCCGGTTGCGGCCAGCGCGGTGCAAAGCGCGCCGCCAGCATTTCCGGCTTGCGGCCAAAGCCGGGCACGCGTTCACAAACGAAGCCGGCTTGCGTCAAAGCCGCACGCACCGCGCTGGCGATGCTGTAGGTCGCCAGCGTGGCATCCGGCGCGGCCAGCCGGTTCAGGCGGGTGAGTATCGCCGGCGCCCACATGTCCGGGTTCTTGCTCGGCGCAAAACCATCCAGATAAAACGCATCGGCGGCCGCATGGATCTCGGGCAGGCAATCGGCGATATCGCCGAACACCAGGGTCAGCACGACGCGTCCTTCATCCAGCAACAGGCGGTGAAAGCCGGGCACTAACGGTGGCCAGCAGGCGCGCAACGCATGCGCGACCTCGGCCAGCTCAGGCCATAAGCCGTGGATGGTATGCAGGTCGGCCGCGCTGAACGGATGCTTTTCGATCGCGATGTAATGCAGTTGCTCCGGGCGCGAAGGATCGGCACGCCATGCATGCCAGGTGGCCAGGAAGTTCAGGCCGAGCCCGAAGCCGGTCTCAAGGATGACGAAGCGGGGCCGATGAGCCCAGCGTTGCGGCAGTCGATTGCCGCCGATATAGACATGACGTGCCTGCGCCAGCCCGCCATCGGCCGAATGGTAGACATCGCCGAAGCTTTCCGAATACGGAATGCCATCGGCAAAGGACAAGGTAGCAGGAACGAGACGGCGGCCGGGCATGATGGCGATCAGACAAAAGAGCATTCATTTTAACGGCGCAGGTCGTGCCGCTCAAAAAAGCGGCTGCGACCGCATGCACAAAAAGCAATCATTGTTTACACTGCGTGCTTTCGCAATCGAATTCCCTGTGACAGGCTTTGATCTTCCCATGACCCGCTCCAGCACCACCGTTCCGACCGACAAACCGTTCTACGCCGTCAGGCATTCGAAAATCCATGGCAACGGCGTCTTCGCGACGCGCAAGATCCCGCAAGGGACCTGCATCATCGAATACCAGGGGCAGCGCATCAGCTGGAAGGAAGCGGTGCGCCGCGAAAACGACAAGCCGGCCGACTGCTTCCACACCTTCTTTTTCAGCCTGGATAGCGGCAAGATCATCGATGGCGGCGACCAGGGCAACGATTCGCGCTGGATCAATCATTCCTGCGAACCGAATTGCGAGGCGCAGGAAGACGATGGCAAAGTGTTCATCTATGCGCTGCGCGATATTGCACGCGGGGAAGAGCTGTACTACGACTACGGGCTGATCATGGAAGAGCGGCACACGGCGGCGCTCAAGCGCGCCTATTGCTGCCTGTGCGGCACGCCGAGCTGCCGCGGCACCCTGCTGGCGCCGAAGCGAAAGAAAAAGCAGGCGGCCTGACCGCCTGCCGATTCAATCGAAATACTTCAACCCCGCCACCCCGCATAGAATCAGCAGCACGCAGGCGATCCTGGGCACCGATACCGATTCGCCGAGCAGCACCATGCCCAGCACGGCGGTTCCCACCGTGCCTATGCCGGTCCAGACCGCATATGAAGTGCCGGCCGGCAGGGTCTTCATCGCGATACCGAGCAAGACCACGCTCAGCACCATGGAGACAAGCGTGCCGACCGACGGCCACAGCTTGGTGAAACCTTCCGTGTATTTCAGGCCGACGGCCCAGCCGATTTCCATCAAACCGGCGATCAAAAGTAGCGTCCAGGACATATTCCACCTACCTAGTTAGTGTGTATGTGGTCGTCCACGATAAATAAAACGGGAAGCGGGGTCGTCCCCGCTGCGGGAAACAGCGTAGTGTATGCGGCAGCAATATCCGCATGGATTGCCGCCGATTGGCAGCAGGATTCTAGTATACCCGATCCTTCAAATCGCGACTTGGGCGCGATTACGACCGGCGCGCTTGGCTTCGAACAGCGCGGCATCGGCACGATTGATGGTATCGGATGCGTTTTCGCCGGCCCGGCGCTCGGCAATGCCGAAACTGGCCGATAGGACGAGCTGGGTATCGCCCACCCGCAGGTCGAGTCCAGCAATCGTGCTGCGCACGCGTTCGATCACCATCGCGGCGTCGGCGGCGCCGACTTCCGGCATGATCACCATGAATTCCTCACCGCCCCAGCGGCCGCAGATATCGTAATCGCGCACGCTGGACTGGATCACCTGCGCGATTTCGATCAGCGCGCGATCGCCGGCTTCGTGGCCGTGCGCATCGTTGACCGCCTTGAAACGATCGACATCGAGCAGCGCCACGGTCATCGGCCGCGACATGCGTTCCATGCGCGCGGCCTCGGCCTTGACCCTGTCCATCAGCATGCGCCGGTTGCCGATTCCAGTGAGTGCGTCGCGCGTCGATGCATCCTTCAGCGCCTCGTTGAGGTCACGCATCATCGACTGGTAGCGATCCGAAATGCGCGCGATCTTTTCCAGCTGGCGCAACTGCTTACGGTAGCGGTCGGTCAGCGAGATCTTTTCTTCCTGGCTGACGCTCTGGTAGCGGTCGGAGATGCGCGTAACGCGGTCGATCTGGTGCAGCAGGCTGCGGAACTCCGCATACAGATCGTCGAGCGGAATCCGCAGCGGATTTTCGCTGTGTGCCGGATCGGCGAGCAGCTCTTCGATCCGCGGCGCGACATGCTTGTCGTCGCGCACGATCAAGAAACCTGGCTGGTGATATGGAAAGGAAAGCTGCAGTCTTCCTTGAACTCTTCCGCCAGCTCGGCCACTCGTTCGTTCTGTTCGTCGTAATACCAGTTGACCGCCACCGGGCGCTCCGCGCGATGCGCCTCTTCCAGCAGATCGAAGATATCCATCATCGCCTTGACGCTGCTGGTGTTGAGGTACAGCAGATGCAGGTTCAATGTGAGTTTGCCCGAGGTGTCGCGCAGGTAGTCTTCGATCCAGCGCATGACCGGTGAAAACAGTTCGAACGAGTTTTCCGGGTAAGAATCGCCGCGCATCTCGACCGTGCCGGCCGCTGCATCGGCAATGATGGCCGGCGTCGATGGCGTGATGCCAATATTCAGGTTATCCATTTATTTATCCTTCCAGATTACATCACGACACGAATACTGAAGAACGCACGGCCGTCATCCAGGGTCTGCAGCGAACAGGCCAGCGGTTCGCTCGCCTTGCGCGCCAGGTCGATCAAGCCCAGTCCGGCGCCGCTGGCGCTTCCTTCGGAACGGGGCTTGCGCAATTGCTCCTTGTATTGCGCCTTGAGCGCCGCCTTGTCCAGCGCACCGAGCGCATTGACGCGCGCGGCGAGGGAGTTGCCGTCGGTGCTGTCGACGATATTGCCGGCCGAAACCACGTAGCGGCCTTCGGCATCGCGCGCAATCACCACTGTCGCCGACGCATCGGCATCACTCCATCCCCGGCTCGATGCGTAGTGACGTATGTTTTGCGTCATTTCGATATACGCGCCGAACACATCCATGGACGACGAAGCGGTCGCATGTTCGCGTTCCATGTAATTGCGCAGCGCATGTCCGATTTCCTCGATCAGGCTCTTGGTCAGCGGCCCGTTAAAGCACAGCATGATGCGCTGCTGGTTATACGTTTGCTGCAGCGAGAAAAGATCGATCTGCATGGTTTCTCCCTTCGTTATTCCGCTTCGCGCTCAGGCAAACCGAAAGCATATTATCGTTATGTCATCGCGCTGCTGGTGGCTTCCCTGGTAAGCAGCCAGTGTAGAAGCAAATGCGTCGCCCTGCTCGGATAGCGGCCGGTTCGCATGCTGGCGCAGCATGTCGACAAAACGGACATTGCCAAAACCGAAACCTTTTTCGCCGCCGGCCTGATCGAGGAAGCCATCGGTCGTCAGGTAAAAGGTCCGCGCCGGCAGCAGATCCAGCGTCTCGTTGCCATACTGCCCAGGCTGTCGATCGCCCAGCGAGCGACGTGCGCCCTTGACGGTTTCGACGGTCTGGCCGTCGCTCCAATAAAGGGCGATCTTGGCGCCGGCAAAGGTAAGGCGGCGCGTGCCGAAGTCGATATGCACGAGACCGGCATCCATCATGGTGGCAATGTCACGCTGGTGTCCGCCGGCATGCAGCATCGCGCGCATCGCATGATCGGTGCGCGCCAGAATGCCGGCTGGATCGGCGGCGCCGGCTTCATCGATCGCCTGATCGATGGCCGCGCGCGCCAGCATGGTCATGAACGCGCCGGGCACGCCATGGCCGGCGCAATCGACCACGCCGAGCAGGCAACCGTTATCCACCTTTCGATACACGTAAAAATCGCCGCCCACCACATCGCGCGGCCGCCACAATACGACATGATTGTCGCCCAGCGCACCGGCGAGTTCACGGTCGGGCAGAATGGCGCGCTGGATCAGGCTCGCATACGAAATCGAATCGCTGATCTTCTTGTGCGCGACGCTCATTTCCCGGTTGGCGTCGACCAGCGCACGGGTGCGTTCGCGCACCATGTCTTCCAGTTCGCCGGTGTGGTGACGGACCTTGCCGGCCATCGCACCGAAGGCAGCGGTCAGTTCTCCGATTTCATCGTTGCGTGCCGGCGGCAATGCGAGCGAATAATTCCCGGCGGCCATCTCGCGCGCCGACTGGGTCAGCCTGACCAGCGGCGACAGCATCAGGCGGTTCAGCGCGAATACGAATCCAGCCATCACGGCGGCAAGCAGGATGACAACCGCAGCCGCAATCCAGATGAGCAGATTCTCATCGAGGACTTCGGCCGCATCCAGGTCGACGGCGGTCAGCACATGCCATTTCAATTCCGGGATGAAGGCCACGGCCAGCATCTGCTTCTTGCCATGCAGGCTGGCCTCGAACAGTTCTGCTTCGCCGGGGCGGCGTGCGGCAGCCTCCAGCGCGGTCCGCGCAACCTCGGCATCCCCGGCGCCGGAGAGCAGTCCAAACAGCGATTTGTCGCTGGCGGCGGTACTGGTGGCGGAATTGAAGGCGATATGGCGACTGTCGGGATGCGCCTGCACCGCGCCGTTGACATCGACGATCAGCGGCGTCACCCCGGGTTCCTTGGTGCCGATGAAATCGCGCACGAAGTCGGACAGATCCAACCCGGTGCCGCTCAAGCCGATCTTGCGCTCGCCATCGCGCACCAACACATTGAACCAGATCTTGGTTACCTCAAGCTTGACGTCCGGATCGACGTTGATATTGAACACCGCATCGGTTTTCATGGTGTTGAAGAACCATGCGTCGGTCGGATCGCTGGCCTCGGCGGTATAGCGCGGAGCCGTGGTCTGCGGCGACTTCGCGTCGCCGAAATAATAGTGATTCGACAAGGCCGAGACAATGAAATAAGACTTGTTGGAAAAGTCCTGGCGGAAGCTTTCCGCCTCATGCAGCGCCCGCGCTTTTTTCTCGGGATCGTTTTCGTCGAGCAGCCACAGGCGGATCGCTTCGGAACGCCCCAGGCGCAGCGACAAGGCAAGTTCCCGCGTCACGGGCGCGAGAATGCGCTCGCGGTTGAGCAGGGTGAAGTTACGGGTAAATGCAGTTCCGAGATGGGAACGCACCGACGCGACGGCCTGCCAACCGGCCACGCTTGCCATCAGCAATACGAATACACAGGTAGCGAGCAGCGCAAGAACGGATTTTCCGCGAAGTCCGAACACGCGTGCCATCTCTTCTCCAGCAAAAATGATGAATAATGGAAATTTTGACAGCCATTCTGCTGCTCTGCAATGAAAAAGGCCTGCGGGCTTCCTGCGATGGTGATCAGCAGGCGCAGGCTTGGCGGATTGCTAACGAAATGATGCAGCAGCTTTACGCAACTCGACGAAGATTGCTTAGCTATGTGGCAAGCACACCGAACTGCCAGCCAAAAAACACGCAAAGAGCAACGACAATCGTCAGCAATTGACGGCGTGTTCCTGCACACACCAGCACTGCGGCAATCGCGGCGACCAGTTGCGGATTGCGCCATGTCAGTTCCAGTCCTTCGCCATGCGGCGCCAGGATCATCGGGACGATGATCGCCGTCAGCACGGTGACCGGTACAAAGCCGAGTGCCTGTTGCAGCAACGGTGGGAACACTATCCGTCCGCCCAGCACGAAGATCGTCGCCTTGATAGCGACGGTGATCGCCGCCATGCCGAGTATCATCCAGGTCGCATTCATGCCGGCTCCTTGTTGTCGGCGATTGCCTCCGATCTTGCCTGCCAGCGCGACAGCATCATTCCCACGGCGACGCCGGTCAATACTGCCGACATCAGGCCCAGTTTGTAGGGAAGATCGCGCAGCAGATAGGCAAAGCTGCCGGCCGCCACAGCGGCACAGAAATGCGGAAGCCGCGTCAGTTGCGGCACCACGATCGCAATAAAGGTTGCCACCATGGCGAAATCGAGTCCCAGCGACTGCAGTTGCGGGAACACCGCGCCGAACAGGAGACCGACCACGGTCCAGGTCTGCCAGTTGACGTACATCGACATGCAGGAACCGAGAAAATACCAATGCCCAAGCGGAGCATTCGGGTGCTGCCGGTAATAGCCGTTCATGACCGCAAAGGTTTCATCGGTCATGAAAAAACCGAGCGCCCAGCGCCACCGCGCCGGCAGATGCGCAACGTACGGCAACAGGGTCGCTGCATACAACATGTGACGCAGGTTGACAATGAAGGTGGTCAGCCAGATGACCAGCATGCCGGTATGGCTGGCCACCAGCCCGACCGCAATGAATTGGCTGGAACCGGCATACACGCTGAGCGACATCAGCTGTCCCTGCCATGCGGCAAGCGGGCCGGCGGTGACAAGGGTGCCGAAAATAATGCCGAACGGCGCGGCGCCGACCAGCATCGGCAAGGTATCGCGCGCGCCGGCGGCAAAGCTGGACAGGCGGGTAGGATGCGACATGAAAATTCCTTTCAGCCGCGGATATTAGTACGAATGGAAACGACGCGCTTGTACATTCTTGCGCAGCGTCGCATGGCAGCGCGATGATTGCCCGACGCATGCTCGCTTGTTAGTTTTACTAACAGGTCATGTCAATAAATGTCGTTAGCGGTTTGGCATATCGCCTCCTACAATCCTCACTCTGCCCCACATGTTTCAATCGCTATCCTGATCCCAATCCTGTTCCGTATTGCGCTTGTTCGATGCCAAGTTGTCCGATTCTTTTTTAGAGGCCGATACCTATGTCCACCGCCAATCTGTTGAGATTGATACTGCTCGGCGCAATCTGGGGAACCAGCTTCATGCTGATGCGTATCGCGTCGCCGGCACTGGGCCCCATCCTGACGACCTTCCTGCGCGCCCTGCTTGGCGGCGCAGCGCTTTATCTGTTTGCGCGCTCGCGCGGGATCGAGTTCGGCTGGCGTGAAAATGCCCGCACCTATCTCATCATCGGCTTGTTCAATACCGCGATCCCGTTTGCACTGTTTGCCTGGTCTGCCTTGCATATTCCATCGGCCTACATGGCGACGATGAATTCGCTCGCACCGATCTTTACCGGCCTGTTCGGCTTTCTGCTGCTGTCGGAACGAATGACTGCGTCACGCATGGCCGCATGCGTGCTCGGATTGATGGGCGTTGCGGTGCTGGTGGGGGTTGGCCCGACCGAAGTCACGCTGTATACGCTGCTCGGCGTGATGGCCGGTATGGGCGCGGCTGTTTGCTACGGTTACGCGGCGACCTATACACGGATGAAGGCGAGCAGCCTGCCCTCGCTGGCGACCGCGACCGGCAGTCAAATCACCGCATCGCTGGCGCTGTTACCGTTCGCCTTGCCCGACCTGCCGCAAGCGGCAGCGAACCTGAACTGGACGGTTGCGATCTCGGTCATTTTTCTTGGCGTAGTCTGTACCGGGCTGGCCTATGCACTGTTCTTCCATCTGATTGCGACCGAAGGCGCGAGCAAGGCGATCACTGTCACCTTCCTGGTCCCGGCGACCGCATCGATCTGGGCCTGGCTGTTCCTTGGCGAAGCGGTGACCCTCGGCACGGTGGCCGGTATTGCGACCGTACTGTGTGCAACCGCACTGGCACTGGGCATCTTCGGAAAGTGGCGCAGTATGCTGCGTGCTTAGGTAGGCGCCGCCTTAGACGTATGCTTGTTTGACGGCATGAGGGCTGCTATCGTAGCTGTCATCTGCTACACAAGCCTTCATCATGCCGCGCATCCTGATCAGCATTCCGCACCAGACGCTAGCACTGTTCGACGACAGCGGCAGCCGTCTGCGCTCTTATTCCATCTCGACCGCCGCCAACGGTCCTGGCGAACAGCAAGGCAGCAATTGCACGCCGCGCGGCGCGCATATCATTCGGGCCAAAATCGGCGCAGGCATGCCGGCCGGCACCGTGTTTGTCGGCCGCCGCGCGACCGGCGAAATCCACTCTCCCGCGTTGGCGGCACAGCAGCCGGAACGCGACTGGATCCTGTCGCGCATTCTTTGGCTATCCGGTTGCGAACCCGGCATCAACCGCCTGGGCGATGTCGATACGATGCGCCGCTATATCTATATCCACGGCTGCCCCGACACCGCACCGATGGGCATACCCGCATCGATAGGCTGCGTTCGCATGCGCAACGCTGACATCATTGAACTGTTTGAGCTCGTTCCCGCAGGAACGCCGGTTGCTATCTGCGGTTGATATTGTGGGCGCAAAAAAAGGGATGGAGACATTTCATCTCCACCCCGAAACCCCAGGAGACACTGAGGAGACTACTGGGACATGCGCGCCGGATACGGGCGCATGGCACAACTTGATGACGCATGCATAACCGGGATCAACCGGGCACGCATAGCAATGTAGCAGTCCTCAGGCCGGAGAAAATCTTGAAAGAGCGTGTGTTCTTCTAAGAAGATTTAGCGCGTTGGGGGTTCCGGCGGTGTCCCGGTCCGGCCGGACGTGTCCGGAGCGGCCTGTTGCGCCTTTTGCCGGGCGGCTGCTTCGGCAGCCATTGCGAATACCGATGAACATGCCGCCTTCAGTTCCTGCTCGAACAGTGGCGCGAACAAGGTTTTTTTTCTGGCTTTGGTCAGGCGCGCAGAAGGGGGCAACAAATAGTCGCCGCGGGGATTATCCTGCCGCAACCATTGCAGCGTTGCACCGCTCTTGCGGATTTCCGCGCGCACCCGTATCGGTGCACGCCCACTGATGGCAATAGCATTGACGACACCGTTGGAAATCTCTCCGCTGATGGAAGGCGCCGCGCCTTCATCGATGCGTTCCGCGCCGGCCGTGGAAAACAGGTGCGCGCCGCACAAGCGGTCGTCTTGCTGGTGCAGTTCAAGCACGAAGTTGGCACACTGGCCCGATTCGCGCTGCACGCCGGGCGGACATAGCGAAGCAACCCAGGCCCCGCTGAAATCGTCGTCGGCAACGGCAGCCGGGGCCAGCGCGAGTAGCGTCGACAGCATCAACAGGCGAGTCATGAACAAGTCTCCGTGGTTCGATGATGAAAATGCGGGCTTCTCCAGATGTAACAGAATTCACGCCCATTCTTCTTGAACTTGCGCAACGACAAAGCCAAACGCTGCCTGTCGCCGATCAAACCCGGCTGCACAGTCGATTCGGATCTATGCGAGCGACAGATTGCTCTTCAGGAAATCGAACAACAACCGCACCCGTTGCAGGTGGCGAATATCCGGATGCGCCAGCATCCACAAATCCGTTTCCAGTTCCGGCAAAGGTCCTGCGACCATGCTCACCGCCGGGTTGTCCTTGAGCAGGAACAAGGGTACAACGCCAGCCCCCATGCCCCACACTACCGCACCGGCCACCGACAGTACGCTGTTGCAGCGATAGCGCGGATGGATGCGCGGCAGCCGCTGCCGTCGCCATTTTTGCGAAGGATGATCGGCCAGCGATTCGTCCAGCGCTATCCATTCCATTTCTTCCAGCGTCGGCTTTTGCGCGAACCGCTGCAGATAGGCGTGCGCGGCGAACACGCCCGACGGCAAGGTGCCGATGCGGCTGCCGACCAGATGTTCGGGCGGCTTGCGGGTCGCGCGAATAGCGACATCGGCATCGCGCTGGCTCAGATTGGCAAGCGCATTGCTGACAACAAGCTCAAGGTCGATTTTTGGATAGGCAGACGCAAAGCCGGCCAGCGCCGGTAACAGCAAGCCGTTGAGAATGGTGTCGGTGGTCGTGATGCGCAGCACGCCGGCCGCTTCACTGCCGCTCTTGGATGCCGTTTCACGCGCCTGCTGCAAATGCGATTCGATGCGCTCCGCATGGGCGGCAAGTTCGCGCCCCAGCTCGGTCGGCAGGTACCCCTGGCGGCTGCGCTCGAACAGCAATTCACCCAGTTCCTTTTCCAGCCGCTTGATGGAACGGAATACGGTCGAGGTATCGACCTTCAGCCGTTCAGCCGCGCCGTTCAGCGTGCGACCGCGTATCAGCGCCAGCAGCAGTTCAAGATCGGCCAACGACAGCGGCGATTGCGTATTTGCATAGGAAGGTTTCATGAATGCCTATTTTCATTGGATAAATGCAAACGTAGATTAGCACCACACCAACCTGTAACCGATAAAGCACACCGACGCTTAGGACGACAACATGAAACCCACCCTCATCAGCCACACACTTTGCCCCTATGTGCAGCGCGCAGTCATCACCCTCGCCGAAAAACAGGCCGACTACGACCGCATCGACATCGATCTCAGCGCCAAACCCGCCTGGTTTCTCGCACTTTCCCCCACCGGCAAAACCCCGGTGCTGCAGGTCGGCAACGAAGCGATCTTCGAATCCGCCGTCATCTGCGAATACCTGGAAGACACCATCGGCCCCGCACTGCATCCGGCCGACCCGTTGCAGCGCGCCCGGCATCGCGCATGGAGTGAGTTCGCGTCCGGGACGCTGAACGCAATCTGGAATTTTTATGTCGCTACCGACGGCACCTCATACGAACGCAGCGCCGCCGCACTGGCCGAACGCTTTGCGCAAATCGAAGCGGTGCTTGGTGCTGGCCCCTACTTCAGCGGAAGCCACTTCAGCCTGGTCGATGCCGCGTTTGCACCGGCATTCCGTTACTTCGATGTATTCGACGGCGCCAGCGGAATCGACTTCCTGGCCGCGCTGCCGAAAACCCGTGCATGGCGCGCAGCGCTTGCCGCGCGCCCCTCGGTGCGGGAAGCCGTCTCATCCGACTATTCGGTGTTGCTGACAAATTTCGTGATACGCCAGGGCGGCATACTGGGCAAACGCTTGCAAGCAGCGGCGTAATGCTGGCGCTATCCGGCGCTCGGTGAATGTCGCGGATGCTTGAAGCAACCGGTCGCATGGTCATTCACCATGCCGATCGCCTGCATGTAGGCATACACGATGGTCGACCCGACAAACTTGAAACCGCGCTTGCTCAAGTCCTTGGAAATGCGATCGGACAGCGGGGTTTTCGCCGGCGTATCGCCCTTACCATTCCAGGCATTCTGTACCGGCTTGCCATCGACAAAAGCCCATAGATAGGGGGCCAGGCCGCCGACCTCGTCGCGCAGCCGCAGGTAGGCCTGGGCATTGACGATGGTGGCGGCGACTTTCAATCGATTGCGGATGATGCCCGGGTTGGCAAGCAGTTCGGCCACCTTGACATCGTCGTAGCGGGCGATTTTTTCAGCATCCCAACCGTCAAATGCAAGCCGATAACTGTCGCGCTTGTTGAGTACGGTTTCCCAGCTCAATCCCGCCTGCGCGCCTTCCAGGTTGAGCATTTCGAACAGGCACAATTCATCATGGCAGGGCACGCCCCATTCTTCGTCATGGTAGGCAAGATAACGCGGGTTGGCCGGATTGGCCCAGGCACAGCGAATCGGAGTCGTCACGGTAGTCGGTGATAGTTCTGGAGCCGTCGATTCTACTCGTCCGGTCGCAATGCATGCATCAGCGCCGGGATTTCCATCGCCAGTTCGCCGGCCAGGTAGCCGAGCGGGCCATGGCGCAGCGCCAGGCGTACTCCGGCGCGCGCATGCAGCGCGATACCCCAGACACAGGCTTGCTCAAGCGGCGCGCCACGCGCGGCCAGGCCGGCGATGATGCCGGCGAGCGTGTCACCCGAGCCCGACGTCGCAAGGCCGACATTGCCGCCTTCATGACGCCAGATCCGGCCGTCGGGTGCGGCCATCACGCTGGTGGCTCCCTTGAGAGCCACCAGCGCATTCCAGCGCCGCGCAGACTGCCGGGCAGCTTCGACGGGGTTGTCGAGCACTGCCTGCTTGTCGAGCGCGGCCAGATGCGCCATCTCGCCGGCATGCGGGGTCAGCAGCACCGGCGAGCTGAAGCTCGACACGTATTTTTGCTGCGCATGATGACTGGCATCGACCGCCTGCAGCTGCCGCCGCACCACATTCATGGCGCAGGCATCGAGCACGACCTTGGTCTCGGCCAGACGCGGCAAGAGCGAAAGGATGAAGGCGCAGATCGCCGGCTCGTCGAGCATGCCGGGGCCGATCAGCACCGCGCCGCAGCGCGACGCGAGCGTGCCGATGACATCGACTGCCGACGGCGCGATGCCGCCGGTCGCCGTTTCCGGCAAGCCGATCACGCGCGACTCGGGAATGGCCAGCGCAACCAGCGTTGCGACGCTGCCTGCGGTCGCAATGGTCAGCTTGCCCGCGCCGGCACGCAATGCCGCGGTCGCGGCCAGGATGACGGCGCCCGGCATTTCGCGTGAACCGGCAATCACCAGCACGCGGCCGCGCTCTTCCTTGTCGCCATCGTCGGATGGCATGGGCAAGGGCCAGCCACGCAGGAATGCATCGTCGACCTTGATGACGTCGCTGTCTTGAACCTTGCCCGGATGATCGTTCATGTGCATCCCGTCACGACTTCGGTGCCGCCGGCACGTCGGGTTCGGTGGTGACCTTGGCGCCCGCTTCGCGCAAAGGTGCGACGAAGTTGACCAGGTGTGGCACCAGCTTGCCGTTCTTGCCGCGCGTAGGATCGTAATCGTACGAGGTCACTGAGCAATTGGGCACGTCGGCCGCACGATCGACTTCCAGGATCAGGCGTTCATCCATGCGCTCCAGCAGATAGCGGAAGCAATTGACGATGACCTGGTGGCCGACGATCAGCACGCGCTCCTTCCGGTATTCGCGCGATATGGTGTCGAGCACGCTGCGCAGACGCAGAATCACGTCACACCAGCTTTCGCCGCCGGGTGGGCGGAAATAGAACTTGCCGACATGCGTGCGCTGTTCATGCAATTCCGGATATTTCTGCACGATGCCGAACTTGGTCAGGCGGTCAAGGATGCCGAATTCTTTTTCGCGCAGCCGTTCATCGGCAACGAAGGTAATGTCGTCGCGATCGATACCGGCCGTGCGCATCGCCAGTTCCGCCGTGCTCCTGGCGCGCACGTAGGGTGAGCACAGCACTACGCTCGGCCTGTGCTCGGGCGGCATTTCACCGAACCAGTGGCCCAGCGCCGTGGCCTGCTGCTCCCCCAGCGCTGACAGCGGCACATCGACATCGCGCGTGGCGATATCGATCAAATGCAGGCCGGCTTCTTCTGCAGCATCACGGGCGACGTTGCCGGCGCTCTGGCCGTGGCGCACGACCCAGATCGTTTGCGGCCATTTTTGTTCTGGCATGTTGCATTCCTTTCCACGAAAGGAATGACAACCAGGCTGACGCGAAGTTTCGCGCGCCTGCGCAAGCGCAAACCCTGCATTCTTCGTAATGCGGTGATTGCGCTGCCTGGCCGCAACTATCAGAGGGTAATCGGAGGGTTAACCGAACTTGCGCACCGCGTCGAGTGCCAGCCCTGCGCCGATGCTGCCGAACAGATCGCCTTCGACGCGCCGCGCCGAGGGCAGCAAGGCGGAAATCTTTTGCCGCAGCAGTTGCACGCCGCTCGAACCGCCGGTAAAGAAAACCGTGTCGATTGCCGCGGCATTGACGCCGGCATTGCGCAGCAAGCCATCGACCGTGCTGGCGACGCTGTCAACCAGATGACCGATGGCGCTATCGAAGCTGGCCCGATGCACGACCAGGCGCAAATCGGCGGCAAGCCGGTCCAGATGCAATTCGGTGCGCTCGGCGCCGGACAAGGCGATTTTTCCTTCTTCCATCTTCAAGGCCAGCCAATGGCCATCGCGCTGCTCGATCAGTTTGAGCAGGCGTGCAAGCTTGTCGCGCTCGCGCGCATCGCGGTAGACATCCTGCAATTCGCGCCACACTTTCTGCGTATACGCGAAGTTGATCGTGTGCCATGTCGCCAGGTTGAAATAGGTGCTCGACGGCACTTCATTATTGTTGATCAACCGCGTGCCAAGGCCGAGCAAGGGCATCGCGCATGACAGGTTCAGGTATTTGTCGAAGTCGGTGCCGCCGATATGCACGCCGGCAGTCGCGAGGATATCGTCGCGTCGCTCTTGCCTGCTGGCACGCTGCGGCGACAGGCGCACCAGCGAAAAATCGGACGTGCCGCCGCCGATATCGACGATCAGCACCAGTTCTTCGCGTGCAATGCTGGATTCGTAATCGAATGCGGCGGCAATCGGCTCGTACTGAAAAGCAATATCGCTAAAGCCGGCGCTGCGCGCGATGTCGAGCAGTGTGGACTCGGCCAGTTTGTCGGCCTTGGCATCGTCGTCGACGAAATGGACTGGCCGGCCGAACACTGCCTGCGTAAAGCCGCGCCCGGCGGAGTGCTCGGCGCGCCGCTTCAATTCGCGCAGAAATTGCGCGAGCAAGTCACGAAATGACAATGCCCTGCCCTGCACTTCGGTCTGGCCATCGATCAGGCTGGTGCCGAGCAGGCTTTTCAGCGAACGCATCAGGCGGCCTTCATGCCCGGCAAGGTAATCGGTCAACGCCGCGCGGCCAAAGCTGACCGCATTGTCATCGGCATTGAAAAAGACGACGGAAGGCAACGTCGGCTTGCTGTCTTCCAGCGCCAACAAGGCCGATTGTCCGGGACGGTGAAAACCGATGGTGGAATTGGATGTGCCGAAATCGACACCGCATGCGTTGCTCATGGCCGGCTTTGATTCACAAAAAGGCCGCCCATGATACGTGAATCAAGGCCCGGTCACAGCAGCCGTGCTGGCCGGTGTGGGCGCCGCAGGTATCAGCGGCGTTGCGGGTGGTGCAACTGCCGCGGTGGCTGTGTCGTTGAGGTTGATCCCCTGGTCGTCGGACCAGACCACCTGGTTATCGACAGCATAGAGGCGGCAAGGCACGCTACTGTTCTTCTGGCAATCTTCCAGCGCCTGACGCACCGGATCGTCGCCATCTTCCGCCCAGCTCCATGCGCCGGTCGGCGATACGGCAAAGGCGCGCGGCGACGATTTGCCGAGAAAGACCCGGTATTGTTCGCGCGCACTGCCGCGCAGATAAGGAAGCGCATCGATGTTGTCAATTGCCGCATACACATTCTTCGGCACCTTGATCTCGTCATTGATCGCGTAAACCGGATCGGTCGGCATCCCCAGTTCCCTCAAGAACTTTTCGGTTTCCGGCCACCAGATCTTGACGCCGTCGCGGCTGCCGCTCATGCCGTGCGCATCGCGCTTGAATGGACCGTAGGCGATCAGCGTGGCATGCCCGCCGGCGCGCACATACGCGCTATGCAGGCGCGCAGCCAGATCGGGATTGAAGTGGTGATCGTTTTCGCCATAGAACCATAGGCTGGGCAAGGCGGTTTTTGCGCCATAGGTGGCAAATGCCTGCACCAGCGAATCTTGCCAGCGGCAATCGCCGCCATGCATTTTCAGCCCGCCGGCAAAATTGATCAAACCCTTGACGCCAGGCATGTCGCGCGTGCCGGCTGCCAGTGCCGTCAAGCCGCCGTAAGACTGGCCCGCGACGACGATGCGATCCTTGTCGGCCCAACTCTGGGTGCGCAGATATTCCAGTGTGGCTTGCAGATCATCGGCTTGTACCTGACCGTGCGCGGTCATGTTGCAACCGGGATCGACATAGTCGCCGCTGGATTTGGAAAAGCCTTTGCGCATCGGGATGATGACTGCATAGCCGCGCTTGACGAACTCGCGGCTGATGACGACGAAGCGGTCGCGGTTCTGGTTGCGTGGATTGCCGAGGGCTTTTCCATGGTTCATGATTACCAGCGGGAACGGACCGTTACCGGCTGGCTTGAAGATGGTCGTTTCCAGTTCCACGTTACGCGCCCCGGAAACCGCTGGCACCATCACGACTTGTTCATTGAGTGCGGCATCGAGCGACAGCGCACGAGCCGGTGTGGAGAAGCCGAAGCTGCTTGCGAAGGCAACAGCGGCGAAGGCTGTCGAGCAAATGACAGAAAGGATTCGGCCTTTCCTTGCATCGCGCTTCTGTAGGAGTAAGAATGACATATACCCGATCCACGTCGAACTGCGAACACACGGCTCGTCGTGCGAACCACCGAATCGCGTTACGCCCTCTCTTGACGTTACGCAATGTTGCCCATTCTAAAGAGGCACTTTCCGGGGTTCAATATTCGTTTATGCAACTCTGAAACATTTATTTACGAATGCGTGACGATGTAGCAAGACTTCCGCAGAGGAACTTGCGTAATCGTTAAGGCGGAGGGAAAGGAGGGAGAGCAAACGCAACGGCGCTTGCAAACAAGGCATGTGAAAAACACGAGCTGTTTTTGCTGCCATGCGCAACCTTTTAAGGTAGCGAAAGGTCAATAGCAGACACCTGTTCCTATAAGGATGTCACCATGAAAGTTGATGTGTATAAACGCCCCGATCAGGAAGGCAAGTTTTCTTATCTCGCCGTACCCGAGGGACGTCCAATTCCCGAGGAAGCCACCAACATTGATTGGGAAACTGCCGAGAACAATGTCGATCTCGATGAAGACAATGAGCCGATCCACGGCATTTCTGCGGAAGATGCATTCCAGCAGATCAGTGCCAAGGGTTACGCGATTTCCAGCGTCAACAAGATAAGGATAGGCCCGAACGTCTGAGCCTCCTGCCTGCCTCCCTTTTCAGGCCGGTCCATTTGCGCGGCTGGCCATGCGCTTCAGATGGATCCCGTCGAAGGCTGGTCCGCTCCCGCGGTCCAGCCTTCGACGGGATCCATCTGAAGCGGCAATCCATAGTGCGGTCGCTGTGCCGCCCATGCCGCCGCGACGGCGCACAGCACCGCATCCAGCCTATCGGCACTGCCGTCGTCGATCAGTTGACGACGTAGTGCTTTCTTCATGCTTACCGTAATACCCAGCGGATGGCTGCCGTCTTCCAGCGCAGCGACGATGGCCTGCCGCGCGGCGCGCCGTTCCGGGGTTTGCTTGGCGCGTTCATCGCTCTTGTAGGATGCACGCGTGACGGCACGGGCGACCAGGCCGGGATACCCTTCCAGCGCGATCCGTTGCGGATCGCCTTCATGCAGGCCGAATACCGTCACGCCGGCAGCGAGCAAGCGGCGCGTACCTTCATGAAACATGTAGGCGACCGGCGGGTTCACCCATTTCATCGAAGGACTTGAGCCGGCGGGACCATCGGTGATCCGGTGAGCGAATTTGTTGCCAACCGGACGCGCATCGCAAAACGCCTTGAATATTGCACGCAGTTCGGCGCGTTCCAGTGTCGAGCAATGCGTGACCAATGAAGACCAGGTTTGCGGCCAGCCGAGATGCTCGACCAATTCGCGCGATAAGCCGAAAGGAAAATCGAAGGCGCCTATCCAGGGGCCGGGTTGGGCCAGCCAGGCTTCATACGATTGCCAGTCGGAATGAATGGCAATCGTATCGATGCGTAACTGTGCACCGTGTGTCTCGCCATGAGCAACGGTGATCGGTTTTGCGCGGCGCGGCGCCGAAGTAAAGTCGATTCCAACAATCTGCATGGCGGCGAGTGTATCCGTTCTGCAGCTTGTTTGATTTAATGTGGAATTATCAAGCGGAAAATAGGTTCCAATACACATGGCGCATACCCGCAGGGCGTAGCGTTGCATAACAAAAAGAGAGAGCCGAATGTGCAGTGCGACTGCATTGTCATGGAGATTACCCCGCCGCCTGGGCCGCTTGGGCGCGCTATTGTTGATTGCCTTCGCCAGCGGATGCGCCAGCCTGCCGGATGTGCGCTACCTGAGCAACCGCGAACTGGTCGGCAAGGCCAATCCCACCATTGTTACTGCAAGCGGCACCCTATCCGACGGCAAGCGAAAGAGTCTGATCGACGGCATGGCGGCCCGGGCGGGCGATACCGACATCCTTGCCAAACATATCGCCGCCGAAGAAGCGATCAGCGGCCAGCCGCTGGTTGCCGGCAACAAGGTCGTGCTGCTCGACGACGGCCCCGCCACGATACACGCGATGACTGCTGCCATCCGGAACGCGCGTGATCACATCAATCTGGAAACCTACATTTTTGAAGCCGATGAAGTCGGCCACGCGCTGGCCGATCTGCTGATCGCGAAGCAGACCGCAGGGGTGCGGGTCACGCTGATCTACGACAGTGTCGGCGCACTCGATACGCCGCGCGAATTCTTCGATAGGATGCGTGCCGCCGGGATCGGCGTCCTGGAATTCAATCCGGTCAATCCGCTCAATGCCAAGGGTAACTGGGACATCAACCAGCGCGATCATCGCAAACTCTTGATCGTCGACGGCCGCATCGCTTTTACCGGCGGCGTCAATATCAGCAAGGTCTACGGCAAAAGTTCTTTCCTCAAGAGCCGGCGCAGCAAACCCGCGCCGCAAAACGCGCAGGAAGCCGCGTGGCGCGACACGCACATGCAAGTCGAAGGACCGGTGGTCGCCGAATTTCAAAAACTGTTTCTGGGCACCTGGCAGCGGCAAACCGGCAAGGCCTTGACTGACGCACGCTATTTTCCACCGCTGAAGGCGGAAGGCGATTCGCTGGTGCGCGCGATCGGCAGCACGCCCGACAATGCCGACTTCGCGGTGTACAAGACCTATGTATCGGCGCTGACCCATGCCGACAAGTATGCGCACATCACGACCGCTTACTTCGTGCCCGACCAACAGATCGTGCAGGCGATGGTGGAGGCGGCGCGGCGCGGCGTCGATATACGCATCATCTTTCCCAGCTTTACCGATGTCGGGATGATCCTGTATGCCGGCCGTTCCTACTATGAAGAATTGCTCGCCGCCGGCATCAAGGTCTATGAACGCAAACGGGCGATGCTGCATGCAAAAACCGCCGTCATCGATGGCGTCTGGTCGACCATCGGTTCCACCAATCTGGATATCCGCAGCTTCCTGCACAACGATGAAATCAACGCCGTGGTATTGAGCACCGAATTCGCGGATCGCATGGAATCGCTGTTCCAGCGCGACTTGCAGGAGTCGGATGAAATTACCGCAGAAGCCTGGAGCCGGCGTGGCTTGCGCGATCGGTTCCGTGAATGGTCGGTGCGCATATTGCAGTACTGGCTTTAGAGCAGCTTCACCCTGACTGTGCCGTCGATGCCGGACGCTTTGCCAGTGGCACGGCGTTGTCGCGGGGCCGCCGAGGCCTCCTTGCCATGGCTCGCCATGTCGCGTCGCCGCGCCTTGTTCCACAGGCAAATCGCCTCGGCCTCGCCTGGCAAGTCAGGGTGAAGCTGCTCTAGCAAGCGACAGCAGGCCTGTCTGTTGACGTCGAATATGCAGTTCTTCTATCGATAAGCCATTCAGGTTATAGGTTTCAATGGCACTTTTCTAAATTGTATTGATCCACGCGAATATTTGTCATGCATGGATTTGGCCTTTATCAAATTTGAACCAAATTAACGATCTCGCATCCATCTGTTCAGTGGAAACAATTCGAGAAAGTTCGTAATTAATGCATTCTCCAATTCAATCTGTGCGCCGTCGCAGGAAGGGTGCCGCATTGCCACTGCTGTTCTGCGCAACATTTCTTTCCGCTTGCGGCGACGGAGGCACCAGCGCTAACGCGGCGTTTGCATCTGAAGCAACGGTTTCTGCCTCATTGACACCACAGGCACTGCAAGCTGCGGACTTGGTGGCCTCGGTCATTCAGCCGCTGGAAGTGCCGCCCGCACTGGCGCAATCGCCATTCGACGAACCGAAAAACCTGTTGGTGCCGCCCGGATTCGGCGTGCGCGTTTTTGCCCGGGTGGCAAAGGCGCGCTTCATGGCAGTAGCGCCGAACGGCGATGTGCTGGTATCGGTGCCGAGCGCCGGCAAGATCGTACTGCTGCGCGAGCGCCCCAACGATACGCCGCAAGCTTTCGATTACGCGACCGGCATGCGCAATCCGCATGACATGGTGTTTCATCGCATAGGCGATGTGACCTATCTGTACGTAGCGGAATCCAACCGCATCACGCGCTCGGTCTATCAAGGCGGCGAAGTGGGGAGCGCGGCGCGAGAAATCTTAATTGACGGCTTGCCGGACAATTCAACGCCGGAGCTGCAGGGCCGCTATGGCCACGAGTTGAAAAACATCGCACTGTCGCCCGACCACAAGCTGTATGTCTCGATCGCCTCGACCTGCAATGCCTGTGTCGAAGATGACAATAGCGATCCGGTGCGCGGCGCGATTTATGAATACTCTGCCGATGGAACCAGCCCCCGGCTGTTCGCGCGCGGCTTGCGCAACGCTGAAGGATTGGATTTCCTGCCAGGAACAACAACGCTGTGGGTATCGGTCAACAATCGCGATGACGTGAGGGTGCCGATCGATGCCGATCTTGACGGCGATTACATCAGCGACCGTGGAAAATTGATGCCATCGTATGTCGACGACAACCCGCCCGAATTATTCACTTCCGTACGCGCGGGCGGCAATTACGGTTGGCCATTCTGCAATGCAATCCCAAGTTCGAGCATGAGCACGCTGGACACACTGCCCGATTATGAATTCAATAGGGACAATAGCGTGCTCAATTGCGCAAGCGTGGATCGCTCGGCCAAGGGGATACTCGCGCATTCCGCGCCGCTCGGCTTCAGCTTCCTGCATGCGAGCGCAGTGCCGGCGGCCTACCGCACCGGTGCGGCGGTCGCGCAGCATGGCTGCTGGAATTGCACCAGCCTGCGTGCCGGCTATAAAGTATCGTTCTTTCCTTTTGATGCAGTCGGCAATGCGGGGATGGAAATTGACCTGGTGACTGGTTTTGTCATCAATCCCGCTGCACGTACCGTGTGGGGCAGGCCGGTTGATGTCGTCCCGGATGCCAGGGGCAACCTGCTGATATCGGACGACTACGCAAACGCCATCTATCAGCTCTATCCGCGCTGACGCATCTGCTTCTACCCGGCGTCAAAAGCCTATCGTCAGGCCGATGCCGGTGAAGATGCCGTCATGCGCATCTTCGATTTCATCCAGTTGCCGCAATTGCTCGTCGACCAGCGGCGACTGTGTGCGCGCCTGCTGCAGTCGCACGATCTGGTCTGAAAATGGAAAACCGCGCACCAGTTGACCGCGTATTTCGCCGTTCGGAAACGTGGCGCTATGCACATCGATATAAAAATTGCCGGAGCGAAGCGCAAGCCATTGGGCCTCGGTCAGCACCGCGCTGGCAAGCCAGACTGTCGCACCTTGGCCACGCGTGAGCGCGAATTGCGCAGGTCCGGCCGTACCTGGCGCACCCAGATGAAGGTGTGCCTCGCCGTCATTGAGTCCGGTAGTGACGATGCTGGCGACCATGGCCCCGCTATCCCGGTTGACCGTGACAATCGCGGTGCCGAAGGCATTGCTGGCCGTCGGGGGCACTTGTTCCGCGCCGATCAGGATCGCGTTGAATGCCCTCAACGCGGTATCGTGGCCGCCGCCGCAGGATGACAGCAGCAAACAGCCGCACACGATGTAAAAAATACGAAGGAAAAAAGTGTTCATTTCCGCCTCCTCGTGACAGCTACTTACACTGTAGAACATACAGCATTGATCGGCCTACCTATTGTTGCGGAAACGATAGACAAGGAACATGCCTGTTCAGGGAGCGGTTATCGCGATGGCGAAATGAGCGATGAGTGGGCTACTTCATTTTCCAGTCTGCCACGACTTCCTGCGCGACGCGGAAAGCATCGACTGCCAGCGGTGCGCCGCAATAGACTGCGGCATGCAGCAGCACTTCACGGATTTCTTCCGGTGTCGCGCCATTGTTCAGCGCGCCGCGTAGATGTCCCTTCAATTCATGCGCCCGTCCCAGCGCGGTCAGCATCGAGACGGTGATCAAGCTACGCGTTTTCATTTCCAGGCCCTCACGGCACCACACCGTGCCCCAGGCATTGCGCGTGATGAATTCCTGCAGGGGCATGGTGAAGTCATCGGCATTGGCAAAGGCTTTTTCGACAAAGTCTTCGCCCATGACCTGCTTGCGCTTTTCCAGGCCGTTTTCGAACTGCTGATCCATGCGTTTCTCCGGTGTATGGTGAAGCCGCAAATTATAGGGATATAACAGGCACCGTGGTCATTCGGCATTGCTCGGTGCCGCAGTAGTCGAGTGCCGGGTCAGGTAAGCTTGGGCACGCTGGCGCCGCGCCCATTCCTGGTCGGCTTCGCTCGGCATCACGACCGGTACCTGCAGGCAGACACTTTGCGTCGGCAATACCTGCCGCCAGTCATGGATCAATTTCGCATAGGCGACACCGACCGGACGGATATTGCGTTCGAGATCGTACAAGCCCAAGGCATTGACGTTGCCATTGTTTTCGCGCAACGCGCTGTCCCAGTCGACCTGATCGGTCAACGAATACCAGGTGAATCCGACGATAGGCACGCCATCGTTGCGCACGCGCAGCACATTCGCCCATTGCTTGCGCAGCCAGCACACCGCTTCATCGCCTTTCTGGCCTTGCACCAGATTGGTTTCCGTATGCATGACCGGCAAGCCATAACGGGCATGGTATTGATTGGTGATGACCGAATATCCGAAAATTTCACCCGACGCCTGCATGCTCCCGTCTTCGTGCACCAGGTGCTCGTTGGTCATGTAATAGTCATTGCCCATGATGCAATGATGCTTCAGGTTGTTGTGCATGAAGAAGTGGTATTCGTCACGGCTCATGCCGTTGTCCATCAGATATTCATACATTTCGGAATCTACCCGCCTGCCATAGTTCAGGTCGAGCGACAGGAAGCGCCGCGCGTTAGCCAGCTCGGCCGGCCGGATCGCGCGCGGGTTTTCCGCATGAAAGTATTCGGACGATTCACTCTGAATGAACAAGGCGTCGGGACGCACTTGCAGGATGGCACGCATCGCCAGCACATTCGCCTTGACCAGATGCGTCAGCGCTTTCACGAACGCACGGTCGCTGCTCAACTGTTCATTCCACCAGCCATACATCGCGGAAAACATCGCGCAGACGAACATTTCATTGACCGGCGTATACAACTGCACCCAGGGAAAGCGTTCGGCAAACGATCGCGCATAGTCAGCAAACAATGCGGGGAAATCGGGGTTCTGGAAGTTACCTATCCAGTCTGGCACGCCGAAGTGGCACAGATCGACGATGGGCACCAGGTCGCGCGTACGCAGCGCAAAAAATGTTTCGTCGGCAAACGACCAGTCATAGCGCCGCGGGCCTAGCAGCGAGGTATGCAGCGGCGGACCATAACGCAGGAAATGAATGCCGAGTTCCTGTACCAGATCGAAGTCGGTATCCCAGTCGCGGTAGTGTCCGCATTTCTCCATCTCGTCCATGCGGATGCGACCGCCGGCGATGGTAGGTGCGCTGTTTTCAATACCGGTAGCGAAAATAAATCCGGGCGACATTTGGAATCCTTTCCAGATGCCTCGTAGACTGCCGGCCGGCAGCGAAGTTTCGCCATGTTAAAGCTAAAGCGCGCTCAATCGGCGGTCGCCATGGCTGCAGCGCCGCTGCGCGATCTGATCGCAGCCAGAAAACAGCCAAGCGACAAAATGGATACCGCAAACAGAATGCCAACCAGCCATGCGGGCGATGCGTTGTATTCGACGAATGCAGCGGCGGCCAGCGGTCCGGCCGCTTTCGATAGCAGCGACGGTCCTGCCAGCGCGCCGGCAATCGCGCCATAGTTTTCGCGCCCGAACAAGGCCTGCGGCACGATGCCGCGCACGATGGTCAGGATGCCGTTGCTCATTCCGTAAAGGATGCAAAACACCGCGACGGCGATCTGTTGCTCCCCCAGCAGCAATAAAGCACCCAGCGCGGCGGGCAGCATGGAAAACGTCAATATGCCCACCGCTTGCGGCCGCACCCTGTGCGCGAACACCATTTCGCCGACCCGGCCCGCCACCTGCATCGGACCGATCAGCATCGATACGAGTACCGCAGCGGCGACCGAGTGACCGAAACGTTGCAGCAGCGGAATCAGGTGCACCGACAGCGCGGAAAAAATGAACAGGTTGGTCGAAAACGCAAACGCGAGTTTCCAGAATGCAGGCTCGCGCAGCGCTTCATGCAGGGTAAAGCTGCGTGAAGCATGGGCTGTCACTTGCCGCGCCCGCCGCACGCCGGCAGCCAGCAGCGCATGCAGCGGCATGCATAGCGCCAGATGCATCGCGCCATAGATCAGCAAGGTATCGCGCCAGCCGTAGAGCGTATTGAGCTTGAGCGTCAGCGGCCAGAACACGGTACTGGCCAGACCGCCGAACAAGGTAAGCACCGAAATGCCCTTGCGCGATGCATGCGTGAATTCCCGGTTGATGGTGGCAAACGCGGCTTCGTACAAGGTCATCGCCATTGCGATGCCGATCAGCGTCCATGCGCCAAAATACATCGCCAGCGAGTGGCTGAGTCCGACGCCGATCATGCCCAGCCCGGCGAGCAGCGAGCCGGTGGTCATCACCACGCGGCCACCGATGCGGTCGATCAGCATGCCGGCCGGGGTGGCTGCCAGGCCAGCCACCAGCAGGCTCAAGGAAAATGCGCCGAATACGATGTCGGTGCGCCAGCCAAGCTCGCGCTGAATATCCAAAGCGACGATGGCAAACGCGTAATACAGCGAACCCCACGATACGATTTGGGTGAAGGCGAGCAGGCGGACGATTTTCCAGGGTTCGCGGACGGTCATGGCGCAGGTGGCGGCTAAGTCGGGTTCCAGTGTAACCGGGATGCCAGTGCCGCGTTTCATGTACGGTGCAGCTCTCAGCCGAGCAGTTTGCGTGCGGCCATTGTCAGCGCCTTCGACAGACGTTCCATACGCGGCGACTGCACTTTCCAGCTATGCCAGTACAACGCAACATCGGTCGGGCGCTGCGGCGCGATATCGACCAATGCGCCTTGCCGCTGCAATGCGCCCATCTGCAGTTCAGGCACCATGCCCCACCCCAACCCCAGCGCAATCGCCTGCATATACGCTTCGGACGCCGGAACGTAATGACAGGGATAGGCGCCATCGGTCAAACCGTAATGCTTCAGCAAAAAATCGGCTTGCAACCGGTCCTTGCGATTGAAAACGATCACCGGCGCCTGACGCACGGCCGCGCGAGTCATGCCTTTGGCAAACCACTGCGCGCGAAAATCCGGCGATGCCATGCAGCGATAACGCATCTTGCCCAGCATTTCTGCATTGCATCCGCGCATGGGAAGCGCTTCGGTCGAGATGCAACCGAGCGCCAGACCGGCTTCAAGCAGGGTATAGGTATGGTCTTGATCGTCGACGCTCAGATCGAGCAGCATTCTCTCCCGCAGCAGAAACGGTGCAAGTGCAGGCAACAGCCAACTGTCCAGCGTATCTGCATTGACGGCGATGGCGACGGACAGCGGTGCTGCCTCGCTGTCGGCCAGCTCTGCCTGCAGGTCCTGTTCCAGCGATTGCACGCGGCGCAGATACTGCAACAGCCGCTGGCCGGCCGGGGTGGCGCGGCAAGGACGGGTGCGCACAACCAGCGGCGCACCCAGCGTGGTTTCCAGTGCACGCACGCGTTGCGACACTGCCGACGGCGTCAGGTGGAGCACTATCGCGGCTTGTTCAAAGCTGCCGCTTTCAATCACGGCAAGCACTGCTTCCGACTGGCGGATATCGAGCTTCATTTTAATATGAAGAAAAATTAAGGATAATTAAATTATATTAAGTTTTGTTCATTAAATACCTGCGACCGGCAAGAATGGCAGTCATTCATGAGAAGGAGATTGCCTTGCTAACGTATTACCTGAAAGGGCTGGGCCTGGGCGCCGGATTGATCGTTGCAATCGGTTCGCAGAACGCGCATGTGTTGCGCATGGGTTTGCAACGTCAGCATGTCGCGCTTACGGTGCTGGTATGCATCGTATGTGAAACCTTGCTGATTGCTGCCGGTGTGGCGGGCGTGGGCGCGGCAATCGAGCGGCAACCTCTGCTGGTCGACTTGGCGCGCTGGGGTGGCGCTAGCTTCCTGGCCTGGTATGGATTACGGGCGTGGCGATCCGCATTTGCGCCTCAAGCCTTGCAGGCGCGGGCATCAGCCCAATTGAATCTGCGCCAAGCGCTACTGACGGTGCTCGCTGTTACCCTGCTCAATCCGCATGTCTATCTCGACACCGTGCTCTTGCTCGGCACAGTCGGGGCACAGCAGGGACCGCAGCAGAAATGGTGGTTTGCAGCGGGCGCAATGAGTGCAGCGTTGGTCTGGTTCACGCTGCTTGGCTTCGGCGCGCGGCTATTGTCACACTGGTTCGTCAAGCCGGCGGCATGGCGTATGCTCGATGGCGTGATCGGTGCGGTCATGCTGTTGTTGGCCGCCACGCTGATCCTGCAGCCGGGATGAGCGTGGCGGCTAACAAAGCCGATCAACCCGAAGTCGATCCCTTGATGAAAAGTCCGCCATGCACCGCCGTCAGAATCGCGTCGACCGCCGGATGCTTGATCTTGCGCTCATTCGATATCGCATAAAACTGCTCCCGCAATTGCGACAGTTCGCCGACGGGTTCGGCCCCGATTTCTTCGCGCACATCATCGGCCAGCGCCGATGGTGCCGGGAACAAGCCGTGTCCATGGCGCGCAAAGGTATTGAGCAAGGCATTGTCATCGAATTCGCCGACTATATCGGGCCGCACGTCATGGCTTTCAAACCATTGATCGAAGCGGCCGCGAATCGCATGATTGCGCGTCGGCAGCAATAGCGGCGCGCCATGCAGGCTTTTGGGAAAGCCTTCGCGATAACGCTCGGCCAGCGCGGGCAAACCGAACAGACTTAGTTCGCTTTCCCCCAGCAAATGACTGAACACCCGCAGGGTCGTGCCTGACGGTACCGGCCGGTCGGTAAGAATCACATCGAGCTTGTGAACCGACAGGTCTCCGAGCAAGGATTCGAAATCGTCTTCGTGACAAACCAGCTTGACCTTTTGCGGCAGTTTCAGCGCCGCCTCAAGCAAACGCGATGCGATCAGTTTCGGCAAGGAATCGGAAAGACCGACGGTCAGGCGCATGGTCTTGCCGATATCGGTTTCGGTCAGCACTTCCTGCATCTGCTCGCCGAGCAGAAAAATCTGATCGGCATATCCGAGCGCCACCCGGCCTGCCTCGGTCAGCACCAGACGGCGTCCCTGCGGCGCAAGCAAGGCCTTGCCGATCGACTGCTCGAGCAACGCGAGCTGAGCGCTGATTGTCTGGATGGCAACGTCGAGCCGTTCTGCTGCCCGGGTCACGCTGCCTTCTTTGGCTACTACCCAAAAATAGTAGAGATGGCGAAAATTCAGTCCGGTTGTTTTCATATTCTGTTTTTTCGAAGTCAGGTTCTGATTATCTTCGCTTTTTCACGGATGGCAAGCGTTTTACCATTCTGGCTGCATTTGAAAGGAGAGTCCGATGCAACAGTGACAACAGTTATTAGATCGCTGTAAGGAATAAGTAAATGACACTGTTTAAGCATTTTTAAAAGGACAACATCATGAATGAACGCACCGGTTCGCTGCGTCGTGCGCCTTTCGGCGCGCAAAACGCGACTGCCATTATTGACGCCGCATCGCACAAGGTACTGCGCAATACCTACATGCTGCTGGCATTGACGCTGGGTTTCAGCGCCATCACTGCAGGCGTCTCGGCCGCTCTGCGACTGCCGCACCCAGGCATACTGCTCACCATGGTCGGCTACTTCGGCCTGCTGTTTTTGGTTAACAAGTATAAAGACCGCGGCCTTGGCGTGGCACTTGTCTTTGCATTGACCGGTTTCATGGGCTACACCCTCGGTCCCGTGCTGAACCATTATCTGAACATGCCCAACGGCACGCAGACGGTGATGCTGGCCATGGGCGGTACCGGCGCAATTTTCATGGGGCTGTCAGCATATGCGCTGGTGACCAAGCGCGATCTGTCATTCATGGGTGGCTTCCTCGCCATCGGCATACTGGTCGCCTTCCTGGCGGGGCTGGCAGCGATCTTTCTGAAGATCCCAGCCCTGTCGCTGACGGTATCGGCGGTATTCGTGCTGCTGATGTCGGGCATGATCCTGTATGAAACCAACAGCATCGTACGCGGAGGCGAAACCAACTATGTGATGGCGACACTAAGCTTGTTTGTATCCATCTTCAATCTGTTCACCAGCCTGCTGCATTTGCTGGGATTCAGCACCAGCGACTAAGGAACGTGTACGGAATAAGTTACCGATTTGGACGCGTCCGACGGGATGCGCTGCAAGGCGCGAGAAGGAGTCATAGCGAGCTATGGCGACGCCGAGCAACGCTGCAGCGCGCCCGTCAGACGTGAACCAAATCGGGAAATTATTTCGTGCACGTTCCTAAGTAACGAACAAGCAACAGGCGGCGAGCGTGTCTCGCCGCTCCCCCTGGCCCGCGGATCGATCGAGGGCGCCAACGCAACCGGCGCCCTCGCTTTTTGGGCATAACAACGACAATTGAAATAGGACAGCAGCATGATTGAATTACTTTCTGATCCGCAGGTCTGGATTGCCTTCCTCACCCTCACCGCGCTGGAACTGGTGCTGGGTATCGACAACATCATTTTCATTTCCATTCTGGTCGACAAGCTGCCGAAGGAAAAACAGGAATTCACGCGGCGCCTGGGCTTGTTCCTCGCCATGTTCATGCGTATCGGCTTGCTGCTGACCTTGTCATGGATCGTCGGCATGACGCAACCGCTGTTTACGATATTGGGACAAGGCTTCTCGGGACGCGATATCGTGCTGCTGCTTGGCGGATTGTTCCTGCTATACAAGAGCGTCGGCGAGATTCACGAAACCTTTGAAGGCGCCGAACATGGCGCAAGCGCTGCGGTGAAAAGCACGTTTGCCGGGATCGTGTTGCAAATCATGGTGATCGACCTGGTGTTTTCGCTCGATTCGATCATCACTGCCGTCGGCATGGTGGACCAGATTGCCGTGATGATTGCCGCCGTCGTGGTATCGGTCGCATTGATGATGTTTTTCGCCGGTCCGATCGGACGCTTCGTGTCCGAACATCCGACCATCAAGATGCTCGCGCTGTCTTTCCTGGTTGTCGTTTCGGTGGTGCTGATCGCCGAAGGCTTCGGTCACCACGTGCCGAAAGGCTATATCTACAGTGCAATGGCATTCTCGGTCATCGTGGAAATGCTGAATATCCGCCTGAGAAGGCGTTCCACGCGCGAGGAATTGGCGGCGACCACTTATACACCGGACTCGGGCCTACACAAACACCACTGATACCTCCTCTGAAGCAGCACTATGCTGCTACTTGGCCGGCACGGAGCATCTGCTTCCTGCCGGCTTTTTTTCGTGCTGCGCCGATCGATTACTTGCCAGGTAATCGACGTAACTCCCGTTCAGGCCGACACTTGTTGCAACAGCAAAACAGATCGCTGCGCAAGCGATACACTGCTGCTTGCAAATTCACAGAAGCTGCAATTTTCACGGGAACGACCATGACACCAGTTCAGGCACAGGCAGTCCGTACACCGAACGCCACCCACGAGCGCTATTTCAGCGACTTCGCGTCGGCGTTGCGCTATTGGCGTGAAAAGCGGGGTTTTACGCAGTTGCGGCTGTCCGCGGAAAGCGGCATTTCGCAGCGCCATATCAGCTTCCTGGAAAGTGGCCGTTCGCAACCGAGCAAGGAAATGGTGCTCAAGCTCGGGATCGTGCTGGAGGTTCCGCTACGGCAGCGCAACGTGATGTTGCTTGCGGCCGGCTTTGCGCCGGCTTACCAGGAACGCAGCCTGTCCGACCCCGAACTGCATGCTGTCAAGCAGGCGCTCGATTTCATGCTGCAACAGCAGGCACCGTATCCGGCAGTGGTGGTCGACCGTCTGTGGAACCTGGTGATGCCGAACGGTCCGGCAGCGATGATGGTCCGGTGGTTGCTCGGGATGCCGGAACAGCAACCGATTCCGCGCGACGGGCAAATCAACATGGCAAGACTGATGCTCGACCCGGCCGGCCTGCGGCCCTATATTCCAAACTGGCGCGATGTATGCGGCGACATGCTGCACTGGATACAGCGGGAAGCGATGAGCGACGGACCGGGCAGCGATGCAATGCTGCTGCTGGATGAATTGCTGGCGTTCGACGGGATTGCCGCTGCCACGCGGACGCCCAATCTCGATGCGCGCGCGTTGCCTTTCCTGCCGGTGATGCTGAAAAAGGGTGGTGTGTCGCTCAATCTGTTCACCACCATTGCGACGCTGGGTACACCGCACGATGTGACCGTGCACGAATTGCGCGTCGAGTCCTTCTTTCCGGCCGACGCCGCAACCGCCGCATGGTTTCACGCAGTCGCGGCCAATGGCCGCATCAGCCCGGAAGCCACATCGGCATAGCGCAATGCCGCCGCCGGCAAATGACGGCGCCAATCCAAAGCCGGTAATATCTGGCGATGGATAATCTCAGCCACTCTGTCGCCGGCCTCGCTGCCGGCGAACTGCTCCATCGCAGCCTTACCCCCGAATCCGACCCTGCCCGCCAAAGCGTCCGTCATCGCCTCCTATTGCTGTCCTGCTGGCTGGCGAGTAATTTCCCCGATCTGGATCTGATACTGACGCCGCTGATGCCGGCGCCGCTGGGCTATCTGCTGCATCACCGCGGGCATACGCATACGATGCTGTACGCTTTGCCGCAAGCCTTGCTGCTGGCGCTGCTGTTCTGGCTGTTATGGCCTGCCGCACGGCGCCTGCTCACGGCAAGCCGTACCGCGCGCATCGGATTCGCCCTGAGCCTGGCGATCGGTTTCGGACTGCATCTGATGATGGATTACCTGAACTCCTACGGCATCCATCCATTTCACCCTTTCGATTCGCGCTGGCTGTATGGCGACATGGTGTTCATCCTGGAACCGGTATTCTGGATCGCGTTCGGCATGCCGCTGGCGCTGATGGTGCCGGGCCGTGCGCTCAAAGCGCTGCTGGCCGCGCTGCTGGTTGCGATCTCGGTGTACTTTACCCTGCGCGGCTTTCTGTCATGGGGATCGCTTGCGGCGCTGCTGGCGATTGCCGCCGCGACCGGCATTGTGCAGTGGCGCGCATCGGTGCAAGGGCGCGCTGCGCTTGCACTGTCCATTGTCTTTGCTTGCGGCTTTGTCTTGCTGCAGTACCAGGCTTCGCAGCGCGCGAAAGAAATCGTCGCGCACTTTCTGGTACAGCGCGATGCCGGCACGCGGGTACTCGATGCATCGATGTCGGCCTTTCCGGCCAATCCCTTGTGTTGGGCGTTCGTCTCCGTCGAGAGTAATGAAATCGCCGGCACCTATGATCTCAAGCGCGGCATCGTCAGCATCGCGCCCGACATCATGCCGCCCGCCTCCTGTCCGGAAAATTTCGCCGACGTGGCGCGCCAGAAAGCCGCCACCCCGGCCATTGCGCTGTTTGCGGAAGACCAAGGGAACTTGCATGCCCTGCGTTCGCTGCGCTCGGAAAATTGTCATTTCGATGCATGGCTGCGCTTTGCGCGCACACCGCTGGTCGATAACAAACAGGCTACCGATATCCGCTTTGCCAGCTCGCCGCGCGGCAATTTTTCGACGCTGGAATTTGCCGCATTTGCCGAATCCGCCTGTCCTGAGAATGTCCCGGCATGGGGTTACCCGCGGCTTGATCTATTGATTCCGGATTCCTCTTTCAATCACGCCGCGCAATAACGTACAGAAATTTCCGTGCGGAGCCTCTTTCCTGCAGCGCTGCTGACCGAGCGCAGCGACCATGTGTACCGGCTATATGGTGCGCGGTGCGTGGTCGGTGTACTGGCGCTTGGCAGGAAGCTGCCGCATGAACCGACGGCGCCGCTGCACAATCCGCTGGCGGTCTTGCGCCATCCCCGCTTTACGAAGCTAATGTGACGGCACTTCGAACACCGCACCAATAGAGCCTGTTCGCGTATCGGCGTGAGAGTGGCGCGTGTCGCCGTACTTCCACATCAGCGGTTGTTGGCAGCCTCTTTCACATGGTCAAGGGCTGCAGCGCCGGGTTTGACGCTGCCGTCCGGCTGCGGCACTTCGATAGGGGTGACCACGACCGGTGCGACGCCCTTTTCCTGGATATCCAGTTTCTTTGCGGTCTGCGGCGTCAAGTCGACGATGCGGCCATCGACATACGGACCACGATCGCGGATTTCCACCACTTCGGACTTGCCGTTGTCGAGATTGGTCACTTCAGCTTTGGTACCAAGGGGCAAGGTTTTGCTGGCGGCGCTATTGGAATTGGGGTCCATCGGCGTACCATCCGCCATTTTCCGCCCTGTGAATTTTTTTGCGTAATACGAGGCCTCGCCTTTGCGTGGCTGACCGGAATGATCCAGCTTGGGCTTAGTCGCTTTTTGCGTGGCTTGCGGCTTGGCTGCGTCTTTAGCTGTTTCCGCCAGGGCCGGAGCTGCAAGGCAGGAAACCATTAGCGCGGCGCCGATATGCAGACAGCATGACAGATGCTTCATCGTCGGTACTCCTCATAGAATGGACTCCGAAATGCGCGCCGGGAAATGCGGGGAAATTGATGATGATGCGCGCAGGGAGCGTGGATCGGCCGCGAGGGAAGAATGCGGCAATTGCGTGATCGCAGCGCTCTATAGGGTTACCGGTTCGATAGGCCTGTACTACGAAAGTTTCTGCTCTTGGCTAACATCGGATAACTGCCGCGATTCGACTTTGATCGTACGCATAAAAACCATGCAATTCTTGTTCTTTCGAAGCGGAACATTCTTCGCTTCCATGGCATCTTAGAATGAATTACAGTGCAATGCTGCAATCTCATCGTGCAGTGCGCCTGAGCAGCTTGCCCATGCCGTCTCTTGCGCATTTCATCCGATCGACTTCTGTCTTTAAGCCATCATGCCGAGCACGTTCAACATTCTCATCATTGGCGCGCTATTTTGCGTCGTCATGCTGCTCGTGCTGATTTCGCTATTGCGCAGCGGTACACCTGGCATACGTGAATGGGCAGTTGCCAATGGCTTGGGCTTCGTTGCCCTGCTGTTATATGCGTTCGGCAAGGAGTTGTCGGCACCGGTCGCGTATGAAGTCGCCAATGGAATCTATGCAGCGGCGAGCGCAGCCATCCTGGCCGGCTTCCGACGCTTTTTCAGTCGCAAACTGCATATGCGTATCCTGGCGGCAGCCGTAGTGGCGATGGTCGCCGCCATTGCAGTCTTCCATTACCTTATCGATTCATTCGCACTGCGTACAGTATCGGTCGCGCTTTTCCAAGGCGCAATCTGCCTAGGCATCGGCATGACGATCATGCGGTCGCGCCAGGCGTGGCGCTCGCGCTATCCTTATTTCTTCACGGCTGGCATGGCAGGCCTGATTATGGCCGGGCACGCAATGCGTGCCATTCTGTATCTGTCACGCCAAGGCGAATTGACCTCGCTGCTGCAACCGTCGCCATGGAATCTGTTTTTCCTGTCGGCAGGTACCTTTGTACTCCCGGTGCTCACCATCGGCGCCGTCATGATGGTGCATGACACCATGCTGGCCAAGGCGGAGCATGCAGCCAACCGCGATTTCCTGACCGGCGCCTGGTCGCGCCGTGCACTGTTTGAACTGGCCGAGCGTGAATTATCGCTGACAAGGCGTACCAGCCGTTCGATGGCCTTACTGCTGCTCGACATCGATAACTTCAAGGCGATCAACGATACCTGGGGACATGCAACCGGTGACCAGGTGTTGATTGATGCAGTGCTACGCGCCGAAACCGCGATTCGCGGCGTCGATTATTTCTCCCGGGTCGGCGGCGAGGAATTTGCGGTGCTGCTGCCGGAAACCAGCCGCAGTGCCGCCGTCATGGTGGCCGAACGCATACGCATCACAATGGAAGGCAGTGCGCACGCAATCCATATCGAAGGGCAGCCGGAGACACCGGCATACACCGTGAGCATCGGCCTGGCGATGCTGCGCGACACCGATTCCTTCCAGGAATTGATGCGACGGGCCGATGCAGCGTTGTATGCGGCGAAAGCGTCGGGGCGAAATCGCGTCGCCTGCGACTGAACGGGACAGCGTAGAGGGCTGTCGGTATCCATCCATTCGGTTTGGTGCTTCAAGGCACAGAATAATCACCGCTCGTTTGAGCATTCCGAATTCATGTTCCAACAGCGGAAGGCATACTGAACTGACGCGCCGCCTGCCGATACATGACTGATTGGATTGATCGGTCCTACTTACATGTTCTCGCACAGGTGGCTATTCCACCCAATGGCCACCTAGGCTTTCGAGGAGCGCGAGATGACGCATTCCGCCGACCTGCAAACCGCGTTACATGCGGTGGCGGAGGGCTTACTGTTATTGTCGAGCGACTTGCGCATTGTCGATGCCAACCCTTCTTTTTTGCAGCGCCGGGCCTTGCAGCGAGAACAAGTGCTGGGCCGCAGCATCTTTGAATTATTTCCTGAGCACGACAGCATGCCGGCTGATAATGCGCACCCCGATCTGGTGCCGGTCGATGCCTTGCACGCGAGCGAAGCACGATTGCGCCTTGCGCTGGAAGCGGCAGGCGATGGCGTATGGGAATGGGATATCGGCGGCGACGAATTCATCTTGTCGCGGCGTGGCCGTGCCATGCTGGGCTATAGCGAAACCGATGTCGGCACATCGCTGATACATTGGATCGCGATTACGCATCCTGAAGATCTCCAGCGTGTGCGTGATCATGTGATGGATTGCATACGAGGACGCCTCTCCTTCATGTCTTGCGAATACCGTGTGCGTTGCCGTGACGGCAACTGGAAATGGGTGCTGGCACGCGGCGCCGTGGTCGACCGGAGCGAGGATGGGTGGGCGCGGCGCATGGTCGGCACCACCGTCGATATTTCATCGGAACAGGAGACCTTGCGGCGCGCCAATTTCGATGCGCTGACCGGCTTGCCCAACCGCAGCCTGTTCCGTGAACGCCTGCAATATGAAGTCACCGCCTCGCGCCGCAGCGGCCGCCTGCTGGCCTTGCTGTTTATCGATCTCGACCGGTTCAAGGAAGTCAATGACTTGCTCGGCCATGATGCGGGCGATGAACTGCTCAAGCAGACCGCGGCGCGCATCCGCGCCAGCGTACGCGAAGTCGATACCGTAGCGCGTCTGGGCGGCGATGAATTCACTGTCATTCTGACCAATCTCGATGGCCGCTCGCATGTGGAAAACATCGCGGAGAAAATTCTGTCCGCCATCAGCCGTCCCTACCTGCTGAATCAGGAAGAGATCTATGTTTCCGGCAGCATTGGCATCACGCTGCATCCAGGCGATGCAAGCGAACCCGAGCGCCTGGTGCGCAATGCCGATCAGGCAATGTATGTGGCGAAGAATGCGGGACGCAATCAGTTCAGCTTCTTTACCAAGTCGATGCAGGATCAGGCATGGCAACGCCTGAAACTGATCGGCGAATTGCGCAATGCGCTGCCGCAGCGGCAGCTGAAAGTGTATTTCCAGCCGGTCGTGGATTTGCGCAGCGGTCAAGTGGTCAAGGGTGAAGCGCTGCTGCGCTGGTTGCATCCGGTGCGCGGCCTGATATGCCCCAACGAGTTCGTTGTGCTGGCCGAAGAAACCGGATTGATCAATGAAATCGGCAATTGGGTTTTCATGCAGGCGGCGGCATGGTCGAAACGCTGGAGCACGCTGCGCGGCAACGTATTCCAGATCAGCGTCAACAAATCGCCGGTACAGTTTCTTGCCAATGCCAAGTCGCCGAACTGGGGCGCGTATCTCAAGGATCTGGGTCTGGACTGGAACAGCATGTCGGTGGAAATCACCGAAAGCTTGCTGCTCAATGCGACCGATGCGACTGCGGAAAAATTGTTCAGCTTGCGTGATGCCGGCGTACAGGTGGCGATCGACGATTTCGGCACCGGCTATTCATCGATGGCTTATCTGAAGAAATTCGCTGTCGATTATCTGAAGGTCGATCAGTCTTTCATTCGCGATACCGCATGCAACAGCACTAGCCGCACGATTGCTGAAACCATCATCGTGATGGCCCATAAGCTGGGGCTGCAAGTGATCGCGGAAGGCGTTGAAACAGAAGAGCAGCGCAACTGGCTGACGGAAGCGGGTTGCGATTTTGCGCAGGGATTCCTGTTTTCGGAACCGGTACCGCCGGAAGCATTCGAGCAATTGTTGAACATTCCTTATGCCAGGTTGGCATCGTAGCTTGTCAATCTGGATTGCCGTTCTGTTATGTATTCGAACGATATACAAAAAGGTATTGAACTAGGGAAATGAAATTCTGTCTAGGTCAGGTGTCTCCATCCTGGAAGAATAAAGAATGCCTCCTCGTTCGCCCCCTGAACGCATCGTGATTCTTGTCTTCGTGCTCACTGCAGCCGTGGCGGCATGCGATAACAAAGCGCGCGATATCGACCGCGCCGCGACCCAGCCGACGTCGCCGGCAAAAACGCAAAAGAGCTGGAATGTCGTTCCCGCACTTGGGGTGCGCGGATAGTGAGTCGACGCTGAAACGAAGTGTTCGCGGAGCGACTACAATGGCGGGGCGCAAGCACCTGGTACCTTCTTTCCTCCCTACCTTGCATATATTCGTTATCGGACAAAGCGATGGACAGCGTAAACGACAAAACAACACAAGAACCGGTCGCGCGGCCCTGGATCGTGCTGACGACGACTTATGACGTCGAAGCATGGATCGATAACTACAATTGGGAACTGCAGCGGGCCATAGAAAAAAAGAATACGAATGGCCATGGCATATGCTTCGGGCTTGAGCATGGCGGAGAGATTTATCTGCATACCACGCAGGACGGGGATGTGGTGCTGGACGTGACGCCGGAGGCGGAATGGGTGGCGCCGTTGATTTCGGCGGCGACGCATATTGCGCAGCCGGCATCGCAGATCTGGGCGTTGCCGGGAGATGCGTTGACGCAGTTGATTCTTGGACTAAGTCCCTTGATTGCTACCACGCGGATTGTGGTGAATCATGATTTCAAGATTCGCAAAGTGTGGTGAGGTTTAGAGCAGATTGCGTATCGGTGTGAGGGTAGCGAAGCGGTCTGCTCTAGGGTTTTACTTAGTTGATGGATTCTTCGGCCGGCGTGACCGACCAGCTGCTGCGTTTCCGCGACAATGGCGTGCAGGTGGCGCTCGACGATTTCGCCACCGGCTTCCTGCCTGATCAGGCGGCACTCACTCTATTACCTCACGCGTAATCGACCCACGCATGGCAAGCAACGATGATGTGTTCACCGACGCGGCAAATCGTGTGCCGCTCCGGATCATCCACCCTGTTGCGGCCGCATGCCGCCGATAAAGGAGCTTGCCATGTTCAACGTTCAATCGCCCTCTTTCCTGCGCCGCGTCTTGCTGGCGGATGCCATTACCGGCGTTGCCACAGGCTTGATGTTGGTGTTCGGTGCCGATGCACTGGAAAGCCTGCTGGCTATTCCTGCCGCCCTACTGCAGAGCGCGGGCATCGTGCTGCTGCCCCTCGCCGGCCTGATCGCCTTGCTTGCCACGCGTGCCCAGCCGCCACGCATCGCAGTATGGGCGGTCATCGCCTGCAATGCGATGTGGACCATCGACAGTTTTGTCCTCTTGCTTTCGGGCTGGATTGCGCCCAATAGTCTGGGACAGGGATTCATCGTCCTGCAGGCGGTAGTCGTTGCAGTCTTTGCCGAGTTGGAATACTTTGCGTTGCGCAAGAATGCGGCCGTCGCAGCATGCTGACCAAAACAAAACAGGGCGGTGATCGACCGCCCTGTTTTAATCCTGCTGTGTGCCGGCATCAATAGCGGCTGCGCCGCACCGTGCGTCCGGCATGCTTGCGAAAGATGCGGGACTGAACCGTACGCCACAAAAAACCGGCAATCGCGAGAAAAATCATCTTGCGCATGAAAACCTCCATTGTGGAAATCCGATAGATGTCTTTCAGACGCCGCACCTACTTGATGGTTCCGGTGCAGGTATCCGGCCGACCATGCCAAGGTCGTAGGCACTTCGAGTAATGTCGTACATCTGCCAGGCAACGATCACCATCACCCTCTGGTTGGAGATAGAGGTTGCTATACGACTGGAAAAAAATGGCGAAAGGAAGGATATTCGAACAGCGGATTTTTCATTAAGGTAATGATGGGCACTGACGGCAACGGTATGGCAAGACGCGAGCTTAGCGTGTTTGCTCTTGCTGCGCTTTTTGCGTTCGATCGGGATTACGCTCGTGATTCCACCTGCGATTGCAGGTTCTCAATATGCACGGTATGCAGAACACCGATCATCGAGGATGGTCCTGATCAGGGGCAGAACCGTACAATGCGGCGACAATTCCACGCCGTCAGGGATCGGCATGAATCAACTGGGACAGCGCCATCAACATTTCCGCGAGGTATTTAAAGCACGCGATCTCCTGACCGTGACGGTACTTGTTTTGTCGCTTTTCATTACATACGGGCTTTGGGATACGGCAGTGCGTTCGGCAGACCAGGCGCAGCAAATGACGTTCGATTTCCGGGTTCGGGAATCGACCGTGCGGATCGAGCAGCGGCTCGCCATCTATGAACAGATGCTGCGCGCTACCAAGGGATTGTTCAATTCCGCCGACGATGTCACGCGCGGCGAATTCCGCTCATTCATCGCTTCCCTGTCGTTGCCCGAGATGTTTCCAGGAATCCAGGGCATCGGTTTGAGCGTTATCGTGTCACCCGCTGCAATGTCGCGCCATCTGGCAACAGTACGTGCGGAAGGCTTCCCGGAGTACGCCATCACGCCTGAAGGCAAACGCGAGGTCTATACCTCGGTCGTTTATCTGGAACCTTTCTTCGGCCGCAATCTGCGCGCCTTCGGTTTTGACATGTATTCCGACCCGACACGCAGGGCCGCAATGGATCACGCGCGCGACGGCGGAACAACGGGGGTGTCAGGCAAGGTCAAGCTGGTGCAGGAAACCGGCGGCGATGTGCAGCACGGCTTTTTGATGTATGTGCCGTTGTATCGCAAGGATGCGCCTCATGCGACGCTGGAACAGCGGCGCGCCAATCTGATCGGCTGGGTGTACGCACCGTTCCGGATCGACGATTTCATGGTTGGCATTAGCGGCGAACTGGCTGAGGACCTTGACATAGAAATCTATGACGATGAACGGGTTAGCGCAGAAGCAAAGATGTTCGACAGCAACAAGCTGATCGATGCAACATCGGTCGTCCACCAGCTCAAGCGGGTCCGCTTCATTCAGGCCGCCAACCGTACCTGGACGATCGTCATCACTGCTGTGCCAGAGTTCGAGCGACGCATGCGCTGGGACCGCCCGCAACTCATCCTGCAGTCGGGAACCAGTATCAGCCTGCTGATCGCACTGCTGCTCTGGCTGTTTCTCGACGATCGGGCGCGGGCGCTGCATGCTGCAGATCAGGCGATGCAACTGGCGCTATATGATGCGCTGACCGGCCTGCCTAACCGCAAGCTTCTGGAGGAGCGCCTGGGCCAGTCACTGACCAAGGCAAAACGCAGTAGCAGCCATGTCGCCCTGCTGTTTATCGACCTCGACAAGTTCAAACCGGTCAACGACAACTTCGGCCACGGCTACGGCGATTTGCTGTTGAAAGAGGTGGCAAAGCGCCTGCAAAGCTGCATGCGCGAATCCGATACTGCCTCGCGTCTAGGCGGCGATGAATTCGTGATACTGCTACCGGATATCGAAGGCCGAGAAGGTACGGCTCTGGTCGCCACCAAGATTCTCGACCGTGTGATGCAGCCTTATGAAATTGCGGGGCATCGTTTCGAGATTTCGGCAAGCATAGGCGCTGCGATCTATCCGGAGGACGGCGTGGAAGGCAAGGTACTGATCAAGGCAGCTGACCTTGCCATGTATGCCGCAAAGAATGCGGGGCGCGCAACGGTCAGGTTTGTCCCGCGCAAGGAGACGGCGCCACCGACTGTGCACAACGGCGATTGGCCGCAACCGACTTAGCGAACTGCCGGCAGCGGCAGTTCTGTGACAGCCGGACCGGCCGATTGCGCATTCGATGAAGGTTTGTCGGCGCTGTCGCGGTGGCGAAGGCCATGGCGACAGCGTCCAGTCGCTAGAGCCCTTTCGTCCTGAGTGGACCAGGCAAGGCCGAGGCGATTTGGTTGCGGAACAAGGCGCGGCGACGCGACATGGCGAGCCATGGCAAGGAGCTGCAACGCCGTGCCGCAAGCAAATCGTCCGGGATTGACGGTACAGTCAGGACGAAAGGGCTCTAGAACTTCGTTATGGCGTCACATCGGCGGTGCCGGCCTCGCCGGCTCTGCCCGCGATCGTGGTGACCACGCCGGCCGCGGTAATTCTGCGGATGGTGTGGTTGTTGGTATCGGCCACATACAGATTGCCGGCGGAATCGACAGTAATCCCGCGCGGTCCGTTGAAGCGTGCGTCCGCTCCAGTGCCGTCGGCGCTGCCCGGGGCCGCCGCAGTCCCGGCGACGGTAGTCACGACACCGGCTGGCGTCACCTTGCGAATCACATGGTTGCTGGTATCGGCCACGAAGACATTGCCGGTCGCATCCACTGCGACGCCGAATGCATTGCGCCCGATTTTCGCTGCAGCACCTTCGCCATCCGCATAGCCGCAGGTGTTTTCGACCGGCTGCGTCGCGATTGCCCCGGCCAATGTCGTTACCGCGCCGGCAGGTGCGATGCGGTCCACCGTGCAACTGAAGGCCGACTGCCCGAGCGGTCCGAAGTCGCTGCCGGTATTGGACACATACAGGTTTCCGGCAGTATCCAGCGTCAAGCCGCGCGGCTCGCGGATCGCGACGACGGTGCTTCTGACACCTTGCGGACTAAAGCGCTCGACCAGTCCGGAAAAATTGTTCGTGAAATACAGCGTACCGGTGGCGTCCGCGGCAATGCCGAACGCATACACCGACTCGACCGGCGTCGACACGGTCGCATCCGGGGTGATCTTGCGTATGCGCCCGGTATCAAGGAAGGTATCGGTCAAATACAGGTTACCGCCAGCATCGAGGGTAATGCCAGTCAGGACGTTGAAACGCGCTGCCGCGCCGACACCGTCGACAGCCGGCGCGCCGGGTTGTCCGAACTGGCCTGGCGTGCCCGCGAAGGTTGTGACCGCGCCGGTAATGTTGTTGATCTTGCGAACCGTATCGTTGCCGCTGTCGGCGATATACAGCTTGCCATTGGTATCGACCGTCAGGGCGCGCGGCGCATTGAAGCGGGCATTGAGCGCGCGTGCCGGATACGCAGCCGGGGTGTTGGGATCGACCGGTTGCGTGCTGGGCGAGACAGGAATCCGATTGATCGCAGCCACGGTATCGGTCGGCGTCACCGCAGCGGCGATGTCCATCGTTCTCTGGATGGATAGTTCAGGCGTGTTGTAGCTGATCCCTTGCTGTACCGCGAAGTAATGACCGACCGTATATTTGTTATCGAGCAGCGAAGGGACGAATCCCCAGGTCGGATGACCGACAAAGGTATGGGCCGAATCGAGCATGCTGCGTACCAGGGTGCCTTTCGATTGCCGTCCGCTGCTCAGTTCACCGACCCAGAACTGCACGTCTTCGTCAGGCGGGGCGGTTGCGCCGCTGCGGCCGAGCACATTCCTGTAGATCACCCGAACGAAATCGGCATCGCTCATGCTTGCCGAGTAACCGGTCAGTGCGGTGTACTGGATTGCCGCGCTAAAGAAGATGTCGGCGATCTGATTGACGCTTTGTCCAGCCTTGAACTGGTCTATCCAGTAACTGAGGCCTTCAGCCTCGGGCACGCGGTTGAAGAACGCGATGTAGAGTTCGGTCAGTAGCTTGAGATCGGCCGCTGGCAACGTAAGCGATTTCGCACCGATTCCCGGGTCGACTTTGATGTCCGTAAACTGGAAAGTGCGTATCTCTGGTCCGAGATTGCTTGTGCCGTCGGTTCCGACATTATCGATCACGGTATAGCCGCTGGCTGCCTTCACGATGGTGTAGTTGTTGCGAACACCAGTGAACACGGCAGTCGTATTGGATATGGTTGCCGCCGCAAAACTGTTTTGCGTAATCGATGATGCTGTCTGGTCATTGCCTCCGCAAGCGGTCAAGGCTGCACAGAGCATAGTGAGGGTAAGAATCGGACGTGGGTTTGAAAGACATGACAAACGTTGGCGCAGCATGTAAGGGCTCCCGAATCTTGCTTTGCATTCGCGTACGGCAAACGGCCGCAAGTCATTAGCGAATGGCAATGAACTCCCTGGCATGACTTCTTCTTATTGTTTGTGTGCAGCACTGGCAGTTACCGCCCTATTGCGACACGTGGTCAACAATATCAAGCACGCCTGAGCGATGCTTGAGGCGTATCAAACGCGCAATGCCGATGAGGCTGAAGTACAACAGAACGCCATGGCGGTCTGCCGATGCCTGGCCCGATGTAAAAAAGCCCGCTCGTGGCGGGCCAAATCCATACGGGCGGTATGGACGAGACAGACAGGCATGTCGCACGAATAAGGATCGTGCGACTTTCAATCGATGGATCAGCTGCCGAAGCGGCTGGTGTCGCCGCGCGCGATTTTTGCAGCCTGAATGGCCTCATCGCGAACCTCTTCACGCGTTTTGGTCGAGGCTACATGAGTGTGTTCGACATATTCCGAAGTATGGCCAAGGTTGCCTTGTGCATAGGCCGCTTCGAGTTCCGCGCGAACTTCGGCACGAGTCTTGGCGGTGGCAACCGGTTGATGGTCGACGAATTCCTGTTGTTGTGCCCCCTGGATCGAAGCACGCGATTGATCGAGTTCAGCCAACACTTCGGCACGGGTTCTGGTCGAGGTGATATTGGTGTGCTCAACATATTCTGCGCCAAAAGCGGCTGCCGAAGTAGCAATCAAGGCAAGAGCGATGCTGGTCATTTTGATGTTCATTTGTCATTCTCCACAGGTTGATTGAAACGCCAGGCGGCTCGGTGCCGCCGATGAATTGCCCTTGCTGCGCATGCCCCCTAGTAGCTTGCGTTTTGCAAGTAACGATTTCATCATAGCCTAGTGACTTTTAATTTGCAAGCGTCTAAAATGAAAATCATGGATAAATCGATCAAATGTGCCGCGCCGTTTTCCTGCCCGATTGTGCGATCGGCCCTGTTGCTGGGTGATGAATGGGTATTGCTTGTGCTGCGCGCGCTGTTTCGCGGACCGCTGCGCTTCGATGATTTACAGAAGCTGACTGGTGCGGCAACCAATATCCTGACGACAAGGCTGAACCGTTTGATTGAAGGCAAGCTGGTTGAAAAGGTGCCCTATCAGGAACGCCCGCTGCGGTACAACTACCAATTGACCGATGCCGGTCGCGGTCTCTTTCCTGTGGTGCTGGAACTGATGCGTTTTGGCGAAGAATATCTGCCATGTCCTGATGCAAAGCCGGTCAGGCTGCGACATGCCGATTGCGGAAAATTGTCCAAGCCCGGCCAGACCTGTTCGGAATGCGGCGGCCCGCTGAAGCTTGGCAATGTAACGGTAGAAGAGTCGTAGGACGGCAAATGGATTGCCACGGTAACGCGGGATACGCGGGATAAGGACGACGTGCATTCACGTCTGAGGACATGCATGCGTGCCAACATGCGGCGTCCCGACAGTTGGCACGTAAAGAATTTTTAGTGATGGTGATGCGTCCAGCTGCCGTCAGGCGAGGCCAGGAATGCTTCGACTGCATCTTTTTGTCCGGTTGCATGGCGCATCACTTCGCCGCAGGTACAGATGCCTTGATAAGGCTGGATATGCGAGCATGCGGAGACTTTTTGCAAAAAGACCGTGACCGGTTTTGTGCATTTCTTGCATTTGAAGGTCAGGGTACGGGAAGGTTTGTTGCTCATGATGTCAAAATAAGAAGCGTGAAGAAGAAGCCGATATTATTTCATGTATCGGGGCTGGTTTCGATTGCATCGATAGATCATCGCCTGTACAATTCGATCCCTCAGACGCGGGGTGGAGCAGTCTGGCAGCTCGTCGGGCTCATAACCCGAAGGTCACAGGTTCAAATCCTGTCCCCGCAACCAAATCCTGAAAAGCCGCGCACCATGCGCGGCTTTTTCATTTCTGCTTGCCTGGCTTATTGATAGCTGAGCTCTCTCGCCTTGCCCCAGAACACCCTATACGAATACACGGTGTACGCGATGATGGTCGGAAGCACAATGGCGACGCCGGCCAGAATGATCATCAGCGATTCTGGCGCGCTCGCTGCCTGCCAGATCGTAATACGGTCCAACACAAGATACGGAAAGATACTGTAGGCCAAGCCATTGAAGGCCAGCAGGAAAACGCCGACCGTTGCCGCGAACGGCACCCAGCAATAGGCATCGCTTCCCGCCTTCAGGCGTGCAGGTAAGCGGCGTAATACCAGTTCCATCACCACGAATAATCCGGCTGTGACCAACGGTACCGGTGCCAGCAGCAGGATATTCGGAAATGAAAACCACTTGTCGAAAATCTGCTCGCTGACCAATGGCGTCGCGATCGATACCGCGGCCACGCCAAGCGCGCACAACAGCAGGCTGCCGCGCGCCCAGGCAATCGCCTTGTATTGCAACTCGCCTTCCGCTTTCATGATCAGCCAGGTTGCGCCGAGCAGCGCATAACCCGCAAGCAGCGACAAGCCGGTGAAGACCGCGAAGGCAAATTGTGCCGCGCCATGCTGAAAGCCGACGATATACAGCCCGATCATCATCCCTTGCGCGAAGCCTGCGATCACGGAACCGCCATAGAATGCCATGTTCCATGCATGCTTGTGATCGTCGCGCGCCTTCACGCGGAAGTCGAAGGCGACGCCGCGCAGGATCAGGCCCGCAAGCATCAATGCAACCGGCAAATACAACTCTCCCAGAATCACGCCGTGCGCGAGCGGGAAAGCCACCAACAGGATGCCGACACCCAGCACCAGCCAGGTTTCGTTGGCATCCCAGAATGGGCCGATCGACGCAATCATCATGTCCTTGTCGGCATCGTCGGCGCGTCGCAACAAGATGCCGACACCAAGGTCAAAGCCGTCGAGTACGACATAAGCCAGCATCGCCACGCCCATGAGTCCGAGAAAGACCAGAGGCAGCCATGCGTCGGGTTGGGAAAAATCGCTCATGTGCGCTCCTCAATATTGAATCAGTTGCGATGGCGGAACCGGCACTGACGGCGCTGGATATTTCGCATCGTCCTTGCGGTCGCCCGCCTTGCGCGCCAGATGGAACAGAACCGCGATGTAGGCCGCGATCAGAACCGCGTACAGCACAAGGTACATCGCCAGTGTGCTGGCAATCATGGCTGCCGGCACGGTCGATGCCGCGTCGGCGGTCGTCAATACCCCATACACCAGATAAGGCTGTCGACCGATTTCGGTGACATACCAGCCGGCGACCGTTGCCACCCATCCGGAAAAACTCATGACGACCAGTGCGCGCGCCAACCATGGCGCCAGGTCGCCGCGTCGCCTCAACTGCCATGCGCTCATCCAGGACACGGCGAGCATCAGCAGGCCGATACCCACCATGATGCGAAAACCCCAGAACAATGGTGCCACCGGTGGACGCTTGTCGCCAAAGCTATCAAGACCTTTCAATTCGCCTTTCCAGTCGTGCGTCAACACGAAGCTGGCGAGTTGCGGAATGCCGATCGCATAGCGATTGGCGAGTTCGCTTTCGTTGGGCAAGGCGAACAACAGGAGCGGCGCGCCTCGTTCAGTTTTCCAGATGCCTTCGATCGCAGCGATCTTTGCGGGTTGGTGCTTAAGCGTGTTGAGGCCATGCAGGTCACCAACCAGAATTTGTATCGGGATAAGCAGGGCCGCGACCGTGACCCCTGTCTTTAATGCGGCGATTACCGCTGGCGTGCGATCCTTGCGCAGCCAGCGATAGGCCGAGATGCCGGCCACCAGAAATGCGACCGTCAGCCCGGATGCGATCAGCATATGCGTGAGCCGATATGGCATCGATGGATTGAAAATGATCGCCAGCCAATCACTTGCATGTGCTTTGCCATCGATCATTTTGAAGCCGGCCGGTGTATGCATCCAGGAGTTCAGCGCGATGATCCAAAACGCGGACAGCGTTGTGCCGCCGGCGACCAGCAGGGTTGCCAGCGTGTGCACCCGGTTCGATACCCGTTGCGCGCCGAACAGCATGATGCCGAGAAAGGTTGCTTCGAGAAAGAAGGCGGTCAACACTTCATAGGCGAGCAAGGGGCCGGCAATGTTGCCCACCGTTTGCATGAACCCGGGCCAGTTCGTGCCGAACTGGAAACTCATGGTAATGCCCGACACCACGCCGAGTGCGAATGTCAGTGCAAAAATCTTGACCCAGAACTGGTAGGCCTCCGACCATTTGCGATCGGCGGTCTTGTTATAGCGCAGCTTGAAGAACAACAGCACCCAGCCCAGAGCAATCGAAATTGTCGGGAACAATATATGGAAGGTAATGTTGCTTGCAAACTGAATCCGGGCAAGCATGAATGGATCTGTCATGATGCACTCCGTGTAGATATCGATCAGCCGTCCTGCGACGGACCTTTGGCTGCCTTGGCAGATTTGCCCACCAGGGTCAGCTTGTTTTTCATTTCAAGTAATTTTTGCGCCTTCGATCCGAGTTTCATCAGTTGCACCAAGGTCTTGGTATCGAGTTGCTGGATGTCGCCGAACCACTGCGTGACCAGTTCGATCAGGTCATGCATGTCTTTCAGCCGCTGCTGCGCGAATCGCTCTTCTTCACTGCCCGGCGGCTGGATCAATGCATTGCGCAGCATGGACAGGGTGGGATCGACTTCACGCTTGCGGCGTTCCTCGGCGAGGGTGCGAAAGATGGCCCACACATCGTCGGGAGTGGAAAAATATTCGCGGCGGTCATTCGGCAAATGCTGCAGCCGCACCAGCCGCCAGGACTCGAGTTCCTTCAAACCCATGCTGACGTTGGAGCGCGAAAAACCGAGTGCATCGGCGATTTCATCGGCATTCAGCGGATTCGCGGATACGTAGAGCAGCGCATAGATCTGACCGACGGTGCGATTGATACCCCAGCGGCTCCCCATTTCGCCGAAATGAAGAACAAACGTCTGGACTAGCGGAGTGAGGTTCATAGTTTCCGTTTTGAATTTTCAGGAATTACTGAAAATTCTAACAGAAATGGACGTACTGTATTCGGGTGTGAGCGAATGTTGTGTTGTAGGGTTCGCTGCTGGGTTGCAGGCAAACGCTTGAACGCCCTTAGGCACCGCGTTCTGCGAAGAGGAGGAATTCGCTGCTTACCTCATGGCGTTTTCAGCCAGATGCAAGCAGCGATGGGAAGAGGGTGCGACGGCGGCGACGCTGGTTCGCGTGCCGCCGGGGTTGCAATTTAAGCGCGGTGCAATGCGCTGATGCGGTCCTCGATCGGCGGGTGGCTGGAGAACAAGGCCATGATGCCGGCGCCGCCAGCAATACCGGATGCCGCCATGTTTTTCGGCAATTCGCCGTGCGACAGGCCGCCAAGTCGCTGTAATGCGGCAATCATCGGACGCGGCGAGCCAAGCAGTTGTGCCGCGCTACGGTCGGCACGGAATTCACGCTGACGCGAGAAATACATGACGATGATGCTGGCCAGGATGCCGAACACGATGTCGCACACGATCACGGTCACCGTATAGCCAATGCCTGGGCCGGTGCTTTCTTCATTCCTGCGAATTACCTGGTCGACCAGATAACCGACGACACGGGCAAGGAAAGTAACGAAGGTATTGACCACGCCCTGGATCAGGGTCAGCGTCACCATGTCGCCATTGGCGATATGGGCGACTTCGTGCGCGAGGACGGCCTCGACTTCTTCGCGCGTCATCGATTCCAGCAAGCCGGTCGAAACGGCCACCAACGAACTGTTCTTTGTCGCTCCGGTTGCAAAGGCATTGGCTTCGCCGCCATAAATCGCCACTTCCGGCATCGCGATGCCCGCGCGCCGCGCTTGGCCGGCGATCGTGTCGACCAGCCATAGTTCGGTCGAATTGGATGGCGACTCGATCACCCGAGCACCGGTTGTCCATTTGGCCATCGGCTTCGACAAGAACAAGGAAATAAAGGCGCCGCCAAAGCCCATCAATCCGGAAAACAGCAACAATGTTCCCAGGTTAAGGCCATTGGAGGTCAGGTATTTGTTAACTCCAAGCAAGCTGGCGCTGATGCCGAGCACCAGCATGATGGCCAGGTTGGTACCGATAAACAGGATGACTCTTTTCATGATCTTATGTGAGTAAAGGATTAACGGAAAAAAGGGAAATGAACAGCCGCATCAGGAATCCAGCGCCGGGAAGCGGGCGTGTTCGATACTCCGCGTGCGTGAACGCAAGCGATCAATCGCAAGGGCCGCGCGGTGTGCGCAAAGATCGATTGCCTCGGCAATGCGCCCAGCCTTGCTGCTCACTATGATGCTTGGCATGCCAGGCACCGTGATCTGAATCCGGCATTGCTTGTCGACACCGCCTTTGGGGCCATTCTGATCGGAGATGCGCACCACCACGGCGCCGATGGCTTCTCGCGCATGACTCAGTGCAAATTGGAGTCGCCGCACTACGTAATCGCGCAGAACTTGCGGCAACTTGACGCCTTTAGCAACGATAGTAGGTTTCATCAATATCTCCGGTGGAAAAGGAGCCCCCATCGTAGACAAGTCGCCACTTATGAAAAAGCGAAGTTCTCAAGATGATTGATTCGAAAAAAATGGAACATGGAAGTGTCGACAATGCCGAATATTGCTCAGCCGCCATACTCGACGCGATTGCGTCCAAGGCGTTTTGCCTGCAACAGCGCGCCATCCGCCGCTTCGGTCAGGGCGGCAGCCGCAGACATTGCAGGATAGGACGCGATGCCCGCGCTGAACGTCGCGTACAAGGCGCCATCGGGTTGGGCATGCGGCAGACCGGAAAAGTCGCGCCGGATCCGATCGATTACCGCAATTGCCTTGTCCGGACCGACGCCGGGCAAGGCGATAAGAAATTCTTCGCCGCCATAACGGCCGATCAGGTCGATGGAGCGCAATCTTCCCTTTAACAGCCAGGCCAGTCCGCGGATCACTTGGTCTCCGACCGGATGCCCGTAAGTATCGTTGATGGCCTTGAAATGATCGATGTCGATCATCGCGACGGTGAGTTCGTTGCCCCGCAGCGCTTCGGATTCGGTTGCCGCACTGTCATCGATTTCATTGACCAATGCCTTCAGGCGCGACTTTGCCGCCGTATGGTTGAACAGGCCGGTCAAGCCATCAAGCCGGGTCGAACGCCTGACTTCACGAAAACGCTCGATTCGCGTCTTGACGACTGCAGCCAGCAGCACGGGGTTGAACGGCTTCATCAGGAACTGGTCGCCGCCGAGCCGCAACGCTTCGACCTGCATGCCGACTTCGGATTCGCCGGACAGATAGACGATGGGCAGGCTGCTGTACGCCGCCATCTGGCGCAGCACACGGGTCGCTTCCACGCCGTTGAAACGCGGCATGTACATATCCATCAGCACCAGATCGGGCTTGTAGGATTCCAGCGCATCCAATAGCTTGCCGGGATCATTGATCGCGTGCGTGTCGATGCCATGCTGGGCAAGTGTGCGCTGGATCAGCGCGACCGCGACGCGCGAATCTTCCACCACCAGCACGCGGTATTGCTCCTGTTCCTTGGTCTGCACCAGGTCGAGGATGCAGTTGAGCACCATGGCCGGTTGGTCTTCCGCCGGGATCGTGACATCGATGCCGGCGCGCATGAGCGCGACGATCGGTTCGATCGCCGATTCGACGCCGAGGTAAATCAGCTGGCTGGCCGGGCATTCGGCGCGAATCGCTGCAATGCGTGCAATCTCTTCCGAACTGGCATTTTCCTGGGCAGGAATGAAAAGCACGGCAAGCGGCTTGTCTTCGACATATTCCTCCTCGTCCCAGCCATGCTCGCATACCTTGAATCCAAAGAATTGCAACTGACGCGTCAGCGCATCGGCCATGTCGCGCTTTTCCGGCCCGACCACCATCCAGACCGAGCGCGGCTTGATCCAGTCGATGTCGGAAGCCGGAGTGGTGGATTCAGGAGTACGTCTGGCGACACCGGACGATTTGGATGAGACGACTGCGGCAGCGAGCGTTTCGATCTGCCGCTGCAGCGAGAAGACGTCCTGCGGCGCAATTGGATGGCTGGAATTATCGCCAAGCTTGAAAAGGGCGGCATTTTCCAAGCCTTCGCACAGGCGTACGAGGCCTGGCAGCCGTAACCGGTTGAAGTATTCGGCAAGGCTGTTGACCGCGACCGCGAACTCGATGAATTGCTCGAAACGTCCGTCGGCGACGTACACGTCCCAGCGCTTCTGCAGCACGTAAAGGCGGTCTTCGATCGAATTCGGGGAAGATTGTGGCATGGCCGGCCCGTCACAAACGATCCGGCATTATCGTGGATCAATGGCTTGTAAGCAACTTCAAAAATTAACTTTCAGTTGGTGCAAATCGACAATCTGTACGTCGGGCTTCGTCAGCCATTTGCGCGCAATCTGATATACATCGCGGTCGAAGCGATGCCGGCCTTTTTGCAGCAGCAATTCAATTTCTTCCCCAGTACGTGCCGCGCCGAGATAGGACCAGCAGTCGACTACGTGAAAAGTATCTTTCTCGCGTATACCTACCGCGCCGCTGAATGGCCATGCCTGTATCCGGAGATGATTCAAGGCTGCCAGCACCCGTTCGTTGTGCGCTTCCAGGGTTTCCTTGCCCACGCATGCCCCGTAGCACTTGCCGACCTGGCTGGCGAAACAAGCCTTGTTCCCTCGGCTTTTTTCAAGGCCAAGCAGCACGTGGCACAAGCCATGCGCATCGGCGATCGCGCGCATGGCTTCGTTAGCCTTACCTGCATCGCCGTACAGGCCGAACAGATCCGGATCAATACCGAAGAACAGATCGTCAGTCGTGATCAGCATGGGTTGCAGCCTGCCCCTGCGCATCGCCAGCCGCCAGGAACAGACTTCGTCGTTGTCCCGCAGCTTGTGATGATAAGCAGGCTTCCACTGCTTAACCAGTGCGACTTCCTGCAACAGTGCGCCCAGTTCGCCGGAAGTTTCGATCCACTCGACGCGCTGCACCTGCTGGCTCAACTGTTGTTCCCGGGCTGACATAGGATTGCCGCTGAAATGCGAGAGCACGCGTCGCCGCAGGTTATTCGCCTTGCCGATATACAGCGGCAAGTCATTTTCGCCGTAGAACAGATAGACGCCATGCGTGAATGGCATGCTTTCGATCTGAAGCACATCAAGCCGCGACGGCAAGCCAGGCCGGCTGATCAGTTTTCCGACCACTTCATCGATGGTTTCCATCGGATGTTCTTCATGAATGCGCTGCCAAAACTGCCAGATCAGTTGCGCATCGCCCAGCGCACGGTGGCGTTCGGTGACATGCAGGCGATGCCGTTCGGCCAGCGTGTCCAGATTATGGCGTGCGAAGCCGGGAAACAGCTTGCGCGACAACCGCACCGTGCACAATACCGGCGGCTGGAACGCGTGGCCGGTGCGCCGGAACTCGCTCTTCAGAAAGCCATAGTCGAAGCGCGCGTTATGCGCGATAAATACCCTGTCGGCAAGCCGCGCCGCGACTTCATCGGCGATCTCGGCGAACGGCGGGGCATCCTGCACCATCGCATTGGAAATGCCGGTCAGCGACTGGATGAATTCGGGAATTCGCACGCCGGGATTGACCAGGCTGCTCCATTCACGCACGCCCGTTTCATCGACTTCGATGATGCCGACCTCGGTGATCCGGTCTTCGGTAGCGGTGCCACCTGTCGTTTCCAGATCGACGAAGGCAAGGCGGGGAAATTTTCGGCCGCTCATGGTGATGGTTCAGCGCCTTCGGCCACCGGACGCTGCGCGGTCTGCAACACATTCATCATGTCGGCAAGCGCTACGGCTTGCCGGTTCGGGAATCAGTTTTCTTTCGGGCAGATTCTTCCGGTAACGCACCGGCATATGCAACTCCATTGCCCCGGTATTGAGGCGGGCAGGATTGAAGGTACTGCGGCAAATCGCAAGCGCAACGGGCGCATCAACATGCAGGCGGCGGCGATCCCACATGGCCGATCCCTTCGGTGTGGCGATCAGCCAGCTGCGCGGGCCCATGCGAGAGGAAAAATGCTCGGCTTTGAACCAGGCAACGAATCTTGGATCATCCTCTGCCGCCGGCCGTTCCCGCAAGCGCAGGGATGCATGAATCTTGTGCTTTTCACGCTCCAGTGTTACAACACCTTGACAGAAAAGGCCAGCAATCGGCGGCACTTTAGAGCATGGCCAGCAGGCATCGCGGTATCTGTATCGAGGGAACATCAGTGGCGGCATGCAAAGGCAAGGTGCCGGCGACCGCCTCGGCACACAGATCGGAAGCGAGAGGCGCACTGTTGCACTTTCTGCGGGAATCGTCCGGGTTTGCTTTGCATCAAAGTTGCCCAGAGACAATCTTTTAGACTGAAGTCATGCCCGTTTTGGGCTTTATGGTGGAGACTAAAATGACGCGACCCGAAACCCCATTTGAACAAGCGAGTTATGACCTGAACAAATTCAGGGAACGTCGCATGGCCGAGCGGCGTTCGGTTCCACGCAATTCGGCGGACCGCCGGGCAAATCAGAATGGCGCAAACACAGGCAGCAAGCACGTCGATCAGGATGTGATTGCAAAGGATGGCGGCGATTTGTAGCGCAAAGAAACCAGGAAACAAGGGGAGTCGCAAGCGGCTCCTCGCCGCATAGCGTCGGATTGGCACACTTGCCTTGATCACGCGTCGAAAGCCGGACCGCGCAATCGGTCTTAGGAACGTGCACGAAATAATTTCCCGATTTGGTTCACGTCTGACGGGCGCGCTGCAGCGTTGCTCGGCGTCGCCATAGCTCGCTATGACTCCTTCTCGCGCCTTGCCGCGCATCCCGTCGGACGCGTCCAAATCGGTAACTTATTCCGTACACATTCCTTAGCGCCTATGCCGGCCAACCTGCCTGGTCGGCAGCGTAGGCTGGCTCCACATCAGGTTGACATCAATTCCCTGGGTATTACATATGCGTCGCCTGCGCCGCATCGCGGTGCATGACTTCACGAAAACGCGGCAGTGCCGGTGTTTTTCGGGGCTTAATCGCACCATCCATACCACCTAGCCAGTACTTGGACTTGGTATCGCCCATCAGGTCGCGCAACTCGCGAATACTCATCTCTGTCAATTCATGTGCAGCGAGCAGCAGATCGGAATTGATCGCTACCTGCTTGTGCCTTACCTTGCTGATGGTCGATGGCGGTACAGCCAAAACCCGCGCCAGTGCCGCGTCGCTTTTGGTTTCCAGCATTTCCATCAGCGTGTCGAGCAAATGGTTGGGCGTATAACCTTCCTGTCCAATCAGCGGTGATTTCTTGCGCATGCTTGCCTCCTTGAAAACGATGAGCAATTTTGCCTTTGCGAAACTTTTTGCGGTGGGAAATGCTCACGAAGCTTGATCTTGCGCAAGCCGGTGTAAGCTACGAACCAGAGCATGGAAGCACCCATGATGTCGCTATAACAATTGCTTACAAAGCAGCGGTCAACTGCAAGCGAAAGCACTTCGTTTGTCGTGATGTAGTCACCTTTTCATTACATCAAACGAGGAACCCATGAAGACATTGATCGCTGCACTGATCGCCGGACTGTTTGCTACCACAGCATTTGCCCAGACCGCCGCTGCACCGGCCGGCACGACAACGACAACAACCACTGCACCTGCAGATCCGAAGGCCGCCAAGGCAGATGCAAAGGCAACGGAAAAATCGGCAAAGGCTGACGCAAAGGCCGAGGAAAAGGCGGTCAAGGCCAATGCCGATGCAGACAAGAAGAAAGCCAAAGCCGACAAGAAAGCAAAGAAGGAAGTTGCCGAAGCCAAGAAGGATGCGGCTGAAGATAAGGCCGACGCGGCAAAGAAGTAATGCAGTCATAAGACAACGCCGGCATGGCGATAAAAAAGGCAGACCATGGTCTGCCTTTTTTATTCATCATCCGTCGAGCGCCATGTCGTAGCGTAAAAGCCCTACCCTAGAGCAGTTTCACCCTGACTTGCCAGGCGAGGCCGAGGCGATTTGCCTGTGGAACAAGGCGCGGCGACGCGACATGGCGAGCCATGGCAAGGAGGCGCAACGCCGTGCCACGGGCAAAGCGTCCGGCATCGACGGCACAGTCAGGGTGAAACTGCTCTAACCAGGCAATGCCGTCATCTCAATCGCCACCCCGCTCAGCACAGCATTGCCTGACAACGGATCGCGCCGCGTTTCATCCAGGATCGCATTCAGGTTGACGCCCGGTCGTTCGGCTGCGACTGCCATGCGCATGTCCGGCATGTCATGTCCCCAGCCATGGGGCAGGCTGACGACGCCCGGCATCATTTCCTCACTGATTTCCACCTGTGCATCGATGGCACGCCCGCCGCTGCTGATGCGCGCCTTGCTTCCCGACTGCAAGCCCAGCCTGTGCGCATCGGTCGGATGAACCAGGGCGGTGCAGCGGAACGGCCCCTTCGCCAACGTCGGCAGATTATGCATCCAGCTGTTGCCGGAGCGAACCTGACGCCGTCCCACCACGACCAGTGCCGGTGCGGGCTGCGCCAGATCCGCGCGCACCCGGCTCAGATCCGCAAGCAGCATTTCGGGTGCGAGTTCCACCTTGCCCGAGGGTGTGCGCAACATCTCCGGTATGCGCGGCTGTAATGGGCCCAGATCGATGCCGCCGGGCGCAACCTTCACTTTGGCAAGGTTGATGCCGTCCGGTGTGCGCCCGAACTGATCGCCATAGGGACCGGTTCGCAATGCAAAGTCGATCTGCCGCTCCGGTCCGTTCAGATGTGCCAGCGCCGACAACACGGCATCCGCATGTTCGCCTGCCATGCGCTTTACATCCTCGGCAAACAATTCCTGATCCAGTTTCAGCACGTCGACCTGCGCACCTTTGCCCTGCGCAATCGCGGCGAGGCGCAACAAAATTTGCCATTCCGGCGGATGCGCATCGTCGCGCGGCAGCACCGGATCGCTGTAGCGCGCATAGTTGCGATAGCTGAACTGTGGAAAGGCGACATCGTAATGCAAGTCTTCCAGCGGCGACGAACCCGGCAGGATGACATCGGCATGGCGCGTCGTCTCGTTCAGATAGATATCGATGCTGACCATGAATTCGAGTGAATCGAGAGCGCCGGACAGGCGCGGCCCGTTCGGCGCCGACAACACCGGATTGCCGGCAATCGTGAACAAAGCCTTTACCTGCCCGGGGCCGGGTGTCTGGATTTCTTCCGCCAGGCAGACGATGGGCAACTCGCCCATGACTTCCGGCGCACCCGACACGCGGCTCTTGCGACGGCCGGTCGCCACGCCCTTGCCGATGCCGGGCTTGCCGGCGGTATTGGCAGCGAATGCGGGCGCCTTTGCGAACATCGCGCCGCCTTCCTGATCCAGATGTCCGGTCAACGCATTCAAGACATCGATCAGCCAGCTGCACAGCGTGCCGTACTCTTGCGTGCAGGTGCCCATGCGGCCATAGACCGCCGCCCGTGCGCTCCCTGCAAGCCGGCGTGCGAGAGTACGAATCACGTTTGCCTCGATGCCGCAGCGCGCAGCCATGCTTTCGGGAGAAAACTCGCGCACCGCCGCTTCGACCAGTTCAACGCCGTTCACATATTCGGCAAGCGCACCCAGTCGCACCAGCTTTTCATCGAACAAGGTATGCACCATGCCCAGCAATAGAAACACGTCGGCGCCAGGACGGATGAAATGATGTCCGTCGGCTGCAGCCGCAGTCTCGGTGCGACGCGGATCGATCACGACGATCTTTCCGCCGCGCGCACGCATCGCCTTGGCCTTGCCGCGAAAATCCGGCACGGTCCACAGGCTGCCGTTCGATACCATCGGATTGGCGCCCAGAATCAGCAGAAAATCGCTGCGCTCGATATCCGGTACCGGAAATGACAACCAGTGGCCGAACATCAATCCGCACGAAAGCTGCTTGGGCATCTGGTCGAGCGTGGAAGCCGAAAACACATTGCGTGTGCCGAGCGCGCGCACCAGCCGCGAAAAATACAGCAGCAAGCCGATCTTGTGCGCCGACGGATTGCCGATCACGGTGGCGACCGTATCGGCCCCATGTGCCTGCAGCAGGGGCGGCAGGCGGCGCTCGATCTCAGAAAAAGCTTCATCCCACGACGCTTCTACAAACTTGCCATCGCGTTTGATGAGCGGCGTGCGCAAACGGTCAGGGTCCTCATGCAAGTCCTTCAGCGATGCGCCCTTGGGACAGATGTAGCCGTGGCTGAACACATCGGCGTCGTGCCCGCGGATACCGATCACCTTGTTGCCGCTGATCTTCAATTCCAGCCCGCAGCAGGCTTCGCACAGCGGACATATGCGGTGGGCAATCGTTTCGGCATTGCTGGGCATGGCGGTCTCCTTATGGCTGTCGAGGTAGCTTATTGTCGGACCATTATGCGGGAAGCGCGATGACCTTGCAGGTCATCGTTTCGCCCGGATAAGGTAGCCCTCTCAGACGAGGTTGCTGCATTACATGGCCGAACTTTCGCTCCTTGCACTCACTCTACGTTGACTCTATATCAAGCAAAGGGGATCGCGATGAATATCCTGATGGTGCTGACGTCCCATGACCAATTGGGAAACACCGGCAAGAAAACCGGTTTCTGGCTGGAAGAATTTGCCGCGCCTTACTATGTGTTCAAGGATGCGGGAGCGAAAATCACGCTGGCATCGCCGCAAGGCGGCCGGCCGCCGCTCGATCCGAAGAGCGATGCGCCCGATGCGCAGACGCCTTCAACCGAACGTTTCAGGCAGGACAAGGAGGTGCAGCAGGCGCTTGCCGATACCGTGCTGCTGTCGAGCGTATCCCATGAGGAATTCGATGCGGTGTTTTATCCAGGCGGCCATGGCCCGCTGTGGGATCTATCGGAAGACCGCGATTCGCTGACGATGATCGAAGCCATGCATGCGGCCGGCAAGCCGGTGACCGCCGTGTGTCACGCGCCCGGCGTGTTCCGGCATGCAAAGCTGCACAATGGTCGCCCGCTGGTCGAGGGCAAGCGCGTCACCGGCTTTACCAATACCGAAGAGGAAGCAGTGCAATTGACCAAGGTGGTTCCCTTCCTGGTCGAAGATTCGCTGAAGAAAAGCGGCGGCTTGTTTTCACGGGGACCGGACTGGGCATCATACGTGCTGGTCGACAGCAATGTTGTGACCGGACAAAATCCGGCATCCTCCGAAGAAGCGGCACGCGCCACCCTGAAGCTGCTGCAGTAAGGAACGTGCACGAAATAATTTCCCGATTTGATCCACGTCCGACGGGCGCGCTGCAGCGTTGCTCGGCGTCGCCATAGCTCGCTATGACTCCTTCTCGCGCCTTGCATCGCATCCCGTCGGACGCGTTCAAATCGGTAACTTATTCCGTACACATTCCTAAGGCGATCAGGGCATGGATGTGACGCTGTGTCATCCACGGGGAAATATCGCGCGTGGCGGCACAGGATCGTCTAAGAGAGGCCGCGCCCGCGAAAATTCCTGCCGGACAGTCCGTGTCCGCCAACAGCGTCGGAGCCAAGCGGCGACTTTGTTATCATGGCGGCCAGTGCACTTTTGTCGCACGTTTCTGACTTGCCGGACTGGCAAAGCGCCGCCGCACACAAGCTTTCTCTTCTTCACTCCGAACCTTCTGCTTATATGAAAACAATAATTCGCTTCAGCCTGGCTATTGCCACCCTCGCCTTTGCAAGCCTGACACAGGCACAGCAAGTATTTCGCGTCTCCGCGATTCCCGACGAGGCGCCGACCGAGCTGCAGCGCAAGTTCAAGCCGCTGGGCAGCTATCTCGAACAAAAGCTCGGCATGAAAGTCGAGTTCGTGCCGGTCACGGATTACGCCGCATCGGTCGAAGGCTTGGTCAACAACAAGCTCGACATGGTGTGGTTCGGCGGCTTCACTTTCGTACAAGCCAAGGTGCGCAGCGGCGGCAAGGTCGTGCCGCTGGTGCAACGCGAAGAAGATGAAAAATTCAAATCGGTATTCATCACCACCAACAAGTCGATCAACAAGCTCGACGACCTGAAGGGCAAGACCTTCGCATTCGGATCGGAATCCTCCACCTCCGGCCATTTGATGCCGCGCTTTTATCTGTTGAGCGCCAACATCAATCCCGATACCGACATGAAGCGCATTGCGTTCTCCGGCGCGCATGATGCGACCGTTGCGGCGGTTGCGGGCGGCAAGGTCGATGCCGGCGCATTGAATATCTCGGTATGGGAAAAACTGCTTTCGCAAGGCAAGGTCGACAGCAATGCAGTACGCGTGTTCTACACCACGCCCGGCTATTACGATTACAACTGGACCGTGCGCGCCGACATGAACCCTGCGATGCGCAAGAAACTGACCGATGCCTTCCTTGCGCTCGACAAGAACGACCCGCAAGGCAAGGAAATCCTCGAATTGCAACGTGCAACGCGCTTCATTCCAACCAAGCCGGAAAACTATGAGTCGATCGAGAGGGCGGCACAACAAGCAGGACTGTTGAAGTAATGAGCTTCGAGTTGAGCGGCGTATCGGTGCGCTACGCACCGTCATTGCCGCAACACGCCCTGTCGGATATTACGCTTTCGATCGCGCGCGGCGAACAGCTCGCGCTGATCGGTCCGTCCGGCGCCGGCAAGACGACATTGCTGCACACGCTTGCGCTGGCACGTTCGCCGGAAAATGGCAGCTTTCGCGCGTTCGATGCCGAACCATGGGCACTGTCGTCGGCACAGCGGCACGGCTTGCGCACGCGTCTGTTCCTGGCGCCTCAGACGCCACCACTGCCTCCGCGTCAGCGCGTGGTCACTGCAGTGCTGGCTGGACGCCTGCCGCACTGGACGCTGACGCAGGCGCTGGTGTCGCTGTTCAAACCGGCCGATCCGCGTGCCGCATTCGATGCCCTCGCCCGCTTTAATCTGCAAGACAAATTGTATGCGCGCGTCGACCATCTCTCGGGCGGCGAACGCCAACGCTGCAGCCTTGCGCGCCTCTTGGTATCGCAGGCGGAAGCGCTGCTGGTCGACGAACCGCTGTCCGCACTCGATCCTACGCTGGCGCGGCAAACGCTCTCCGTATTGCAACAAGAAGCCTCTGCGCGCAATGCGAGCCTGGTATGCAGCCTGCACCAGGTCGAACTCGCGCGTGCGCATTTTCCACGCATTGTCGGCTTGCGCGCCGGCCGCATCATATTCGACGCACCTCGCGCCGAAGTCAGCGATCGCATGATCGCCGCGCTGTATGACCAGTCCGAGTCCGGCACGTCCGCCACTGAGGCGCAGGACGATGCGTTCGTCTGCGGCCCGAACGGAGAAGGCGCTGCGCCGCGTCATTTCGCCCCCGGCTGTTATTAATACCAATGAATTCCGTCCGCTCCGATTCCATTGCGTTTCAAGACCCGGCCTGGCATGGCCGGATCGCGACGCTGTTCATCGTGCTGATGATCCTGTGGCCCCTGCTGGTATGGAGCGAATTCAAGCCATGGATATTGTTCGATACGCAAAGCCTGCAGGCGACCGGGAATTTTCTGATGTCGTTCCTGCCGCCTGCACATTCCCGTGAATTTCTCTTGCTGGCGGCGGAAGCGACTTGGCAAACCGTCGCCATGGCCACTGCCGGCATGGCACTCGCCTTATGCGGCGCCATACCGCTGACGCTGGTCGTCACGGAACGGTTATCGGTGTCGCGCCTGGGTACCGGACGCATCGGCCTTGCCGGCCGCATTGTGCGGCAAGGCGTGCGCTGGCTGCTGATCCTGTTGCGCAGCGTGCCGGAATTGGTATGGGCACTGCTGCTGGTGCGCATCGCTGGCCTCGGTCCGACTGCCGGAGTATTGGCAATTGCGCTGACTTACTGCGGCATGCTCGGCAAGGTGTACGCAGAAATCCTGGAGTCATCCGATCCGCATGCGACCGACATGCTGCTGCATAACGGCAGCAGCCGTGTTGCCGCGCTGTTTTATGGCGCCTTGCCGGACTCGGCATCGGAACTGGTGTCGTACACCGTCTATCGCTGGGAATGCGCAATACGCGGCTCGGTGGTCATGGGTTTCGTCGGTGCGGGCGGGCTGGGCCAGCGCATGGATGAATCGATGAAGATGCTGGCCGGCGGCGAGGTCGCCACGATGCTGATCATTTTCATTCTGCTCGTGGCCGGCGCGGACGGCGTCAGCAAGATGTTGCGACGGAGGCTTGCATGAAGCTGGACCATCGCGCGATGCCGGCCCCGCCACCATTGCTGCGTGCATCCACCTTGCTGCTCTTGTTCGGCTTGCTGGCCTTGGTGGTCGCCAGCTTTGCCACGCTGCCGTTGCAGTGGCGTGCGTTCTTTACCCTCGACGCAGTGCGCACGACCAGCGATTTTCTGCAGGGTTTCGCACCGCCGGAAATGGCGCCTAACTTTTTGCGCAAGGTCGGCAACGGCACAGCCGAGACGCTGGCAATGTCCGCGCTCGGCACTTTGCTCGCAGCCTTGGCGGGCATTGCACTCGCCTTGCCCGCGAGTGGCAGATTCGGCGCGGCGGCACGGGCGGCAACGCGCATGCTGCTCAATGCATCGCGTTCGATTCCGGAACTGGTATGGGCGTCGATCTTGCTGGTGGCAGCCGGCCTCGGCCCGTTCGCCGGCACGCTTGCGCTGGCCTTGCATACCAGCGGCGTGCTCGGCCGCCTGTTTGCCGATGCGCTGGAAAACACCTCGCCGCAACCCGAGGCGGTCTTGCGCATCAATGGCAGCTCCGCCATGGCCGCTTTCTTTTACGCGACATTGCCGCAGGCTATTCCGCAAATGATGTCGTACACGCTCTATCGGTGGGAAAACAATATCCGCGCTGCGGCGATTCTCGGCGTGGTCGGTGCCGGTGGGCTGGGACAAATGCTCAAATACCATCTCTCTCTTTTCCAGATGCATCAAGCGGCCACGGTCATCATCGCCATGCTGTTGCTGGTAGCGATGGTCGACGCGTTCAGCTTTGCACTGCGGCGCGCCATGATGCGCTAAGGAATGTGTACGGAATAAGTTACCGATTTGGACGCGTCCGACGGGATGCGTTGCAAGGGGTCCGCCGAGGGGCGCGAGAAGGAGTCATAGCGAGCTATGGCGACGCCGAGCAACGCTGCAGCGCGCCCGTCGGACGTGGACCAAATCGGGAAATTATTTCGTGCACGTTCCTAAGCCCGTCCTCAAAATAGTTATTGCAAGCCCGAAGCTTAGTCTGGCTGGTCGTCGCCATTATCGTGTCGTTCAATGCCGCGATGCTGTACGGCTTTGCGCGCGGCTGAACGCATTTATGGTTACACTATTTTCATGTGCGGACGGATAACCCAACATCAATCGCAAGTCGCCTATGCCCGTGAAATGGGCTGGAACGTCGACGACTTCGGCCGGCTCGGCACAGATCGCGGTCCAAGCTGGAATGTGGCGCCCGGCACGCATCCCTGGCTGATGCATCGCTTCGGCGACGACCGCGAGCATATCGACCCGGTGAGTTGGGGATATCGTCCTTCCTGGGCTGCCGAGAAGAAAATTCCGCTTGCCATCAATGCGCGCCTGGAGAAGGCGGCAACCGGTCCCTATTTTCGTCCGCTCTGGAAGTCGGGACGCGCGATCGTTCCAGCCGATGGCTGGTATGAATGGACAGGCGAGAAAGGCCACAAGCAACCCTGGTATATCCGCCTGAAAAAAGACCGACCGATGTTCCTTGCCGCAATCACCGGTTACCGGCCGGACAAGGAACCGGGTGAAAATACCGGCTTTGTCATCGTTACTGCAGCTGCCGAAGGCGGCCTGGTCGATGTGCATGATCGCAGGCCGGTCGTGTTTTCCGCGGAAGATGCGGAAATGTGGATGGATCACAGCTTGCCTCCGGACCAGGCTGAGCAGTTGGCCCGTGCCATGGCGTTGCCGCCCGAAACCTTTGAATGGTACCGGGTCAGTACCGATGTGAATCGGGTCGGCAATAACGACCCGCACCTGATCCTGCCGATCGGCGATGACGACACCGCCTGATTGGGCCGCACTTACGTGTACTTGTCAGCCGCGACGGGTCGGCAACACATCCTTCAGCATCGCATCCGCGTCGCGAATCATTTTCTCGGTGGTTGCCCAGTCCACGCAGCCATCGGTGACAGAGCAGCCGTACTTCAACTGAGACAAGTCTTCCGGAATCGATTGCTTGCCGGCCACGATATTGGATTCGATCATCACGCCGATCAGGGACTTGCTGCCCAGCCTGACCTGGTTGACCACATCAGCCATCACCAGTGGCTGCAGTTCCGGATTCTTGAAACTGTTCGCATGCGAGCAGTCGACCACGATATTGGCCGGCAGCTTGGCTTTGGCCAGCGCCTGCTCGGCCATCGCGACCGATACCGTATCGTAATTGGGCCGGCCATCGCCGCCGCGCAGCACCACATGTCCATAGCGGTTGCCGCTGGTGCGCACGATCGCTACCTTGCCATGGCCATTGATGCCAAGGAAGGAATGCGGATGCGATGCCGACAGAATCGCATTGATCGCGATACTGATATCGCCGTCGGTGCCGTTCTTGAAACCGACCGGGGTCGACAGGCCGGACGACATTTCACGGTGGGTTTGCGACTCAGTGGTACGCGCGCCGATCGCGGTCCAGGTGATCAGGTCACCGAGAAACTGCGGTGAAATCGGATCGAGCGCTTCGGTAGCGGTCGGCAAGCCCAGCTCGCAGACATCGAGCAGGAACTGGCGCGCGTTGGCCATGCCGCGCTCGATATGGAACGAGTCATCCATGTCGGGATCGTTGATGTAACCCTTCCAGCCTGTGGTCGTGCGCGGCTTTTCGAAATAGACGCGCATGACCAGCATTAGCGTGTCCTTTACTTCTTCCTGCAGCTTTTTCAAACGGCGCGCATAGTCGAGGCCGGCGACCGGATCATGGATTGAACAGGGGCCGACCACGACAAACAGGCGCGAATCCTTGCGGTCGAGAATATTGCGCAGCGCTTCGCGGCCCTTGGTGACCGCTATGCCGGCCGCGTCGGTCAGTGGAAGGCTTGCATGCAAGTCTTCCGGTGTGGGCATGGAGTCGAAACGGGTGACGTTGACGTTTTCTACGTGGAAGCTGGTCATGGCAGTGTGCGCGGCAGGAACGATGGTTACGGGATAGGTAGGCAGGGAAATTCGCCCGGCCCGGTCAAAACCCCATAGTGTACCTGCAGCGCTTACTCTAGCGCGATCGATCGATAGTTATTGACCAGGCCGGGCGAAACCATCGTCCCCTGATTACCCCAGCTATTGCGCACATAGGAAACCACCGCGGCGACTTCATCGTCGCTCAGTATCGCGCTGAACGGCGGCATGCCGTAGGGACGAGGATTGCCGGCCGTGCTAGGCGGATAGCCGCCATGCAGTACCGCCCGGATCGGGTTGACCGGCGATGCCAGCAGCAAGGCGCGATTGCCTGACAGCGCGGGATAACCGGGCGGCTCGCCCGCACCGGATGCCTTGTGGCATTCGACGCAATGTTTTTCGTACAGCGATGCACCGAGTACAAGCATGCGTTCGGTGTCCGGCGTGCGCGGCGGCGCCTGCGTTTGTTCCGGCTGCGCGTTTTGCGGCAGGGATTTCAGGTAGACCGCCATCGCCCTGATGTCTTTCGCGTCCAGATGTTGCAGGCTTTCGCGCACCACTTCCGCCATCGGCCCGGATGCAGCGCCACGCATCGACACACCGGTCTTGAGTAAATCGGCGATATGCTGTACTTCCCATTTGTCGAGACCTTCGCCGCTTTCACCGGTCAGCGACGCTGCATACCAGTTCAGCATGGGAATCATGGCGCCGCTGAGGTCATCGCCGCGGGTGGTGGCACCGAGAAAATTACGCGGCGCATGACAGGCGCTGCAATGGCCGAGTCCCTGCACCAGATAAGCGCCGCGATTCCATTCGGCATTCTGCTGCGGCTGCGTGTCATAGACACCGGGGCGGAAATACAAGGCGCGCCAGCCGACCAGCAGCCAGCGCATATTGAATGGAAAGCGCAGCTCCGGTTCGCGATTGGGCTGATGCACCGGCGTCACGGTACGGAAATACGCATACATCGCATCGGAATCAGCACGCGTGATGCGGGTGTAGTTTGGATAGGGAAAGGCGGGATACAGCAGCTTTCCATCTTTCGATTTGCCGTTATGAATGGCACGCCAAAAGTCGTCGGCGCTCCAGTTGCCGAGCCCGGTTTCCTTGTCGGACGTGATGTTGGGCGCATGGATTGCGCCAAACGGCGTCTGAATGGCGCGTCCGCCCGCATAGGCTGCACCGCCGCGCGTAGTGTGGCAGGCCATGCAGTCGCCGGCGCGTGCGAGGTAAGCGCCGCGCTTGACGACTTCCTCCGCATTGACGACAGTCGGTGACGCTGCCGCCCCGACATCGTCTTCACGCAAGCCCAGATAAGCGGTCAAGCCAAGTGCGCCCAACAGCACGACCAGTACCAGCGACAGAATACGTTTCATGCTTTTCCCTTATTGCGGCACGCTGCCGCAGGCGATCGGCGGCTTGTCGGGTAGCGAACGTACGGGCACTGCGTCGGCCGGCACCGGCTGAGCCGACAGCCATGCGGATACCGCGCTGATGTCCTCGGTGCTGAGCTGGCGGGTAATCTCAGCCATGCAGTCGGGCGCGGCCGCACGCCGGGTTCCTTCGCGCCATGCACCGAATTGCGAATTGATATAGTCGCGCGGCAAGCCGAGCAATCCCGGAATCGCCGGCGCCACACCGGTCAACGCATTGCCGTGACAGGCGATGCATGCGGGCAGCTTCCGGCCCGGATCGCCCTTCGTCGCAAGGTGACGCCCGCGTTCCAGCGTGGCCGCGGATGCCCCGACCGCTTGCGGCGACGGATAAGGCAAATGCTGGTCGGCGAAAAAGCCAGCCATCTCGTGCAAATAGTCGTCCGACAGGTGCTGCACCATGTAAACCATCAATGGATACTGCTGGCGCCGGCCATCGCGAAAATTCAGCAACTGGTTGTACAGGTACCCCGCCGGTTTTCCCGCAATGCGCGGATAGTAGCCATCATTGGCGGCGCGACCTTCCTTTCCATGGCAAGTCATGCAGGGGGCCACGCGCTTGGCAATCCCATCGTTCGGTCCTCCCTGCGCTGCTGCGTTGACGCCAAGCATGCTTATCACGACCAGCCCCCCTATGCGGTGGTGGAAAAAGCGGCAAAGGAAAGTTTTCAAGATAGCGAATGCGAGAGAGAGACCAGCGAAATTTTAAAGCAATGACAAGCTTGGCGAATGACATGGACCGACCGAAAACATCCGCATGTTAAAAAGACCATTGCATGTGCTAACGGGTTCCGTTGGGTAGTTTGCCTGCAAGACTTCATGGCCGTTACGACATCGCTTCATGGCGATGCTTGCCGTAAAATCTGATCTTCTTTCAACTGTCCATGGTCGTCGTTGTTTGCCGGGCTATAACGCTCCGACCGCAACGATAACTGCTCTCCTTCATGTACCACGAACCGATCGTGATGCTCGACTTTGAAACCACCGGCCTGTCGCCGGCGGCCGGTGCGCGCATTACCGAAGTCGCCGCGCTGAAGATCCATGACGGGCGCATCGTCGACCGTTATGTGTCATTGGTGAATTGCCATGTCCGCATTCCGTCGTTCATCACGGAACTAACCGGCATCACGCAGCGCATGGTCGATACTGCCCCATGCGTATCGCAAGTCGTGCCTGAACTGCTGCGCTTCATCGGCGACCATGCGCTGTCAGCACATAACGCGAGTTTCGATGAAAAATTCCTGGTTGCGGAAAGCCGCGACCTCGGCATGATGCCGCGCCATCGGCGTCTGGTATGTTCACTGAAGCTGTCGCGCCGCGTGTTTCCGGGCTTGCCCAGTTACAAGCTCGGCACGCTGTCGTCCTCGCTCGGCATCCGCTTTCAAGGCAAGGCGCACCGGGCCGAAGCGGATGCGGAAGTCAGCGCCAATGTACTGCTGCATATCGGTGACCATTTGAAGCGCCACTACGGTCTGGAATGTGTCGATACCGAATTGCTGTCGCGCGTGAATGCATTGAGCGCCGCCAAGGTGCCGGATTTTCTGCGCCGCCAGGCAGCCTGACCGCTTGCCGGCAATGCGCGTGCAGCTTGCTTATTGCGATTTGCCGCCGATACTGAATTGAACTGTCTGGCTGGAACTTCGCGATGAATCGCATTCACGTTTGTATCGCTGCAGCATTCTCCTTTACGGCAGCCGCTGTGATAGCCGACGCTCCCCTGCCACAGGACCTGCCCGCCACCGATACGCAGCAAGCCCCTTCCGGAACCAAACCACCCGTGACGCGCCGCGCGGTACCCGCGACCATCGTGCGCATGCCGGAACCTCCGGCGCCTGCGCCGGTACCCGCGCCGCCGGTGATCGCGACGCCGCAACCGGTCGGACCGCCGGCCCCGGCACCCGTTACCGGCTGCGATGCCGGCGGTTGCTGGAGCGGCGGAACTCGTTATCTGAACAGCGGCGGCAACTATGTATCGCCCGAGGGAAGAACCTGCCGCAGCGTCGGCGCCTTGCTGCAATGCTGATGCAATGGAGCCCTGCGGACGGTACACGCATCAGGCCGGATGGAGTCGATGCGTGCGGCCATACAGGCGCACCAGGCCAAGCAAGCCATCGATCGTCGGCGTCGGCACGTTCACCAGCTTGCCGATTTCATGCACGGCCGTCACCAGCGCATCGATCTCCAGCGCCTTGCCTGCTTCCGCATCCTGCAGCATCGAGGTCTTGAACGCGCCTAATTGACGCGTGACCTGCATGCGGTCTTCGCCGCTTTGCGTAATTGGGCAGCCTATCCGTTCACCGATTGCTGCCGCTTCCTGCATCGCAGCCAGGCAGAATGCACGTACCAACGGATCATCGAGCACCATGTCTGCTGTCGCGCCGGTCAGCGCGGACACCGGATTCATTGTCATGTTGCCCCACAACTTGTACCAGATATCGGTACGGATATCGGTACTCGCCTCGGCCTGGAAACCGGCCTTCGTCAATAGTGCGGCCAGACGCTGCACGCGCTCACTAGCCCCGCCGCCAGGCTCACCCAGAATCAGGCGGCTGCCGAAACCGAGCCGTACCAGTCCCGGCTCGGGACAGGAACTCGACAGGTGCACCACGCAACCGAGCACTTGCGTAACCGGCACGGCGCGCAGCAATGCGCCGTCCGGATCGAGCGAAGCCAGCCGGGTGCCGGCATAAGGCAAACCATCGGCCGCGAAGAACCACCACGGCACGCCGTTCATTGCGGTGATGACGATGGTGTGCGATCCGATCAGCGGTGCAATCTGCTGTGCCACTTCGGATAGTGCAGTAGCCTTGACGGCAACGATAACCAAGTCTTGCACACCGAGCGCCGCGGGATCTTGTTCCGCACGCAGCGGCATAGCCGCCATTCCTTCGGCGGTTTGCACGCGGGCGCCATGCCGGCGCAATGCCTCCAGCGTTGCGCCGCGTGCGACCGCGCTGACTTCACAGCCGGCCGCAGCCAGGCGCGCACCGATCAATCCACCGATGGCGCCGAAGCCGTACACAGTGACTTTCATCTGATTGCCCTCGCAAGTGAATTGCGCAGTGTAGCGCGGAGTGTGCGCGTTTGCCGTGCACGGCTGCATCACATATTCATGGCATGGTTGCGCTCGGTTGAATGTGATAACTTCGCGGCACGATCAAAGCACCAGCCCCAATCCATCGGAGAAGAATTTGAAGACCATGTTGATCATGCTGCTCGTATCCCTCTGCGTCATCGGCTGGCGCAGTCCGGACATCATGCAGGCAATCGGTCTCGCGGGCGCCGCTCAAGATCCTGCGACGCTGCCACTGCAGGGGCTAGCGGGCACGCAGATCAAGAATGTCACGGTCGATTCGCTGCCCGTGCAGCCGGCCGCCGGACATAAGCCGATGTCGGTCCTCGAATTCGCCGAACTTGCAACATCGGATCCCCAGGCATACCAGAAGCTGATCAACAGCATGAAGGTCGACGAAGAACGCAGCGAAGTCGACAAGCTGATGAATTTTTTTGCACGCGGCAAATTCGAATAATTTGTCTTGAGCAGCAAGTCGTTGCGAATTATCTCCCAATCCTCATTCGCAACGTTCACAAGCCGGCTTAATCGCCGGCTTTTTTTTCGCCTTTCTATTCCGCGTCGATCGGATTCGATCCGAAGCGCTCCAGCATGAAGTCGATGAAAGTGCTCAGCTTGCGTGTAGGCTGCCGGTCGCGCGGATAGACCAGGTGCATCGGACGCGGCTCCGGTACAAACTCTTCCAATAGAGGTATCAGCCTCCCAGCGCGCACATCTTCACCCAGCAGGATTTCGGCCTGCATCACAATCCCATAGCCGCGCAGGGCCGCCATGCGCAATGCCTGTCCATTATTGGAACGGAAGCGGCTGGCCGGAACGTCGGCATGACCTCCGGTGCCGGCGAGTTTCCAGCGTACCTGTTTGTTCCAGTGCATGAAATCCAGGCACTGGTGCCGTGCAAGATCTTCCGGCGTACGCGGGGTGCCGGCGCGCGCCAGGTAATCGGATGAGGCACAGATCAGCATGCGGTAGGACTTCAGCGGCCGCGCCACCAGGGTTGAATCATTGAGTATGCCGATCCGGACCGCGATATCGATTCCCTCGTCGACCACATCGACTACCCGGTCGTTCAGGTTGAGGTCGACGCTGACCTCCGGATAGCGCGCGAGATAATCGGCAATTGCCGGCGCCATCAATTGCGAGCCGAAGGATACCGGCGCGCTGATGCTGAGCAGGCCGCGCGGACTTACCCGCATCGCTTCGGCGCCGGATTCGGCAACCGCGATATCGGCCAGGATCTGCCGGCAGCGTTCGACATACTGCCGGCCGATTTCAGTCAGGCTCTGGCGGCGGGTGGTACGCGTCAGCAGTCGTGCTCCCAGGCGTTCTTCCAGGTCCCGCACATGCTTGCCGACCATGACCGGCGAAATGTTGAAAGCCTCGGAGGCGGCGGTAAAACTGCCGCTGTCGACCACCGCGACAAAGATTTCCATGCTGCGTAACTTATCCATCGATTGCTAACTATAGATTAGTAATGTTGTTCACCTTACCTCATTTATTCCTTTTTTGAACAAATGGAGAATGGCTTCACTGGCCGCATGCAGCGACATGCGGCAGTCCCACTTACCCGCGTATGGAGAACAACATGAAAGTTATCGTCATCGGTGCCACCGGCACCATCGGTCAGGCAGTATCCGAACAACTCGCCGCACGTCACGAAGTGATCCGCGTGGGCAACAGCGGTGGCCAATATCAGGTGGATATTGCGAACCTGGCCAGCGTCGAAGCCCTGTTCGACCGGGTCGGCAAGGCCGATGCCGTGGTGGTCGCGGCGGGGAATGTGCATTTCGGGCCGCTGGCCGACTTTACGCCGGAACAATTCAATATCGGCTTGCAGCACAAGCTGATGGGACAGGTCAATGTAGCGCTGGCCGCGCAACGCCATCTGAACGACGGCGGCTCGATCACGCTGACCAGCGGCATCGTCGGTGCCGAGCCGATACGCTATGGCGCCAGCGCGGCCACCGTCAATGGCGCGCTTGAAGGCTTTGTCCGCGCCGCGGCGATTGAATTGCCGCGCGGGCTACGCATCAATGCGGTCAACCCCTCGGTGCTGGAAGAATCAATGGATAACTACGGGCCGTATTTCCATGGCTTCGAACCGGTGCCGGGGCGGCGCGTGGCGCTAGCGTACGTCAAAAGCGTTGATGGCTTGCATACAGGCAACGTCTATCGCGTCTGGTAAGTAGCGGCCGGATTCGCATGGATGGCGCACCCATCCATGCGAAGTACAGGGATCGATATAAATCTGGCAACGCCATTTTAGTAAAGAAAGAGTAGGATACGGTGTCGCGCAAAATCACCAAAAATAAACCGCGCGTTCCGTATGCCACCCGCTGTCGCCAGGCAGTGCCATCAGATCCATGCAGACGGAACGGGGAGTCCATCGGGAGGCCTTATCCTGTCCGCAAGCATCAATCACAATCCGCCGTCGGAAGGCAAACTCCAGCTCCGCGATACGCTGCTGGAATACCAGGCGATTCTCGATAACGCTTCGCTCGGCATCGCCTTTACCCGCCGCCGCACTTTCCTGCATTGCAATCGCCGTTTTTCCGATATGTTCGGCTGGGAAAGCAATGAACTGGTCGGGCAGGCGGCCGGCATCACGTACCCCAGCCAAGCCGCTTATGACGACTGGATACGCATCGCGACGCCGGCGCTGCGCAGTGGCCAGCGGCTCGATACCGAAGTCTTGATGGCGCGCCGCGACGGTAGCACTTTCTGGTGCCGCATGCTGGGACGCCTGGTCGATCCCGGCGACAGCAGCAAGGGCGCCATCTTCATCACGGAAGACATTACCGATCGCAAGCATGCGCAGGAAGCGCTGCTGCGTGCCCGCGATGAACTGGAATTGCGGGTACAGGAAAGGACAGCCGAGCTGGCCATGGCGAACGCCCGTCTGCAAGCCGAAATCCAGGAACGCCTGCAAGCGGAAGAGCAGATCCGCTACCTGGCAAACCACGATGCACTCACCGGCCTGCCCAATCGCCGTCTGCTCGAAGACAGGCTGGAACAGGCATTGGAAATGGCGCGCCGCAATGGCCATCAGGTCGCGGTGCAATTCATCGATCTCGATTGCTTCAAGCCGGTCAACGATCGCTTGGGACATCGCATCGGTGATCTGTTGCTGCAAGCGGTCGCCCTGCGCTTGCGCGGCCTGCTAAGGGCGGTCGATACGGTATCGCGCGTCGGTGGAGATGAATTCGTGCTGGTGCTGCCCGAAATCCATGTCGCCAAGGCCGCCGGCGACATTGCGCAAAAAGTACTGGAAGCGCTGTCGCAACCCTATCAGATCGAAGGCCATGAACTCCACATCACTCCCAGTATCGGCATCAGCCTGTACCCGCACGATGCGGAAAACGGCGAGCGTCTGCTGACGGCGGCCGACAATGCAATGTATCTGGCAAAGCGGCGCGGCAGGGGAAACTGGCAATTGTTTGACACCGGTGCGCGCGCCTAGTCCATACCGTATGGGCCGGTACCTACCCATCTGCGTTGCGGGCGCTACGCTTACCGCGACTTCAGGCGCGGCCGGCTTAGGCGCGGCCGGCTCAGGCGCGGCCCGCTTTGCGTTTGTCGGCTTCGGTTTCCGGCTTGGGAATCGCGATCGGATCGCTGGCAGGGAAAGTCAATTCCACCGCATCGTCAATCTGCTCTTCCTCTTTTTCCGCCTTGTCGGCCGAACGGGTCTTGCGTTCGCGGACATCGCGCGCCGCTGCATCGCCTGCCGATACATCCTTCGGGGTCACCGACTTCGAATTGTTGCCATGCGATGAAGCCGCTTGCTGGTTTTCATCCTCTGCAGGGGTGCGCTTCAGATTCGACATATGGTTCTCCGGTTAGCTATGCGTCATGGACCTGATGTGCCGGTCCGTATCAATGGGATAGCGGCAAATTGCCGAAGTTTCAGATTTGAATATTTCTCAAACAAGGCCACGATCGGTGAGCTCTTTTTTCGCATAGGCATAAAACACCGGAGCGGCAATGACCCCCGGCAATCCGAATACCGCTTCCATGGCAAGCATTGCTGCGAGCAATTCCCATGCTTTCGCATTGATATGCGCGCCGATAATTTTCGCATTGAGAAAATATTCCAGCTTGTGGATCACGATCAAAAATACCAGCGATGCCAATGCGATCGACAGTGAATGCGACAGACCGACGATCACGATCACCGTGTTCGAAATCAGGTTGCCGATCACCGGCAGCAAGCCGGCGACGAAGGTAATCGCAATCATGCTCTTGGTCAGCGGCAGATGAATACCTGCGAGCGGCAACACCACCACCAGATAAATCGCGGTAAAAGCGGCATTGATGGCGGCAATGCGCACCTGGGCGAACACGATCTGGCGGAAGGCGCTATGCAGGTTGACCACGCGCGCATGCAGGGCCGATGCGAGCGGTTTGTAATTGGGCGGCGTGGTGGTGTCGTACAACGCCGCCATCGCGCCAATCGCCATGCCGATCAATAAATGGGCGACAGTACGGCCGGCTTGCTGCCCGATTGTTTGCGCCTGCGATGCATGGGCGCGCAGCCAGGCGGTAATCGTTTCGCGGATCGCTTCTGCGCTGGCCGGAATACTGTCCTTGAGCCAGGGCGGCATCTGGTCGCGCGAGGCTTCGATGATGTCGGCCATCTTTTGCATCAGTACGCCAAGGTTACCGGCATCGCTTTGAAAAAAGCTGATTGCCCCCCAGACTGCAAGCGACAGCAACAGCACGATCACACTGCCGAGGATGATCACCGCCAGCATGCGCGCACGGTGGTCACTGATATTGCGCGCCAACGGCGGCGACAGCACATGCACCAGCGCATACACGAGCAGGCCGGAAAACAGGGCCGCCAGCAAACCTTTTAGCAGCACCAGCAGCAATGCAGCTCCCGCCAGCAAATAGGAGGCAAGAATGATTAGCTGGGACTTGCTAGGAACGGCCATGGCTGTAGGTTATGTTTTGCTTTCTTATGGAAAAACGCATGCGATCATCAGGCGGCCGATGGCTGAAGACCTTTTACACCGTCGTGCCGCCATTTACGCAGGCTGCCGAGACGCCGGTTGCGCCAGATGGCGCCGCCTTGCAGCGCAGGTCGATGCGCCGTCCCGGTACTGGCGGTCGCAACCGCGTGAACTGAAGACCTTGTTCACCACGGAAGAGCGAGCTTGAGCGAAGCCGGAGGATCGTAGCCGGAGATCACGCATTGAACTGCACCGGCACGCAAGCGAGTCTTCCGGGCCGCGCCTCGGCGTCCGCCTCGTCCCGGCTCGCATGCTGTGTCAGCAGATAACGGTCGCGGCTATGGTTGTCGGGATTCGGATATATATTGACATGCAATTGCTGCTTGGTCGGAATGTTTTCCAGATAGGGAAAACCGTTTTCCGACAGCCGTCCATCGATCGTGAATACCGTCACCACATCATCGTCGCCTATATAGCCATGCACTTTGTAGACCGGATGCCGTGCGCGGGTCGTAATGATTTCCACCGACTGCTTGGTCGTCGTCAGCCGTACCGGCTTGCTCAAGTCTAGCGTGCGTGCGGCCGCCGGCGTAGCGGCCTGGGTAAATACCGACGCCGGTTCACGCATGTTGTCGCTACCCTGCGTCGGGCGCGCGGTATAGCGTGGCGCGTCGAATGCCGTTTCGGTCTGTCGTGCGCGCGGCTCCATGCGCGGTTCGGCCCGTATCTCCGTCTTGAGTTCGCGTCGTATGGTTGGCTCCTCTTCCTTCGGCTTGATGGAATGCGGCGGTTTATCGAATGTGCGCCGCGGCACGTCGAACGTCATCTCGTAGTTATAGAGCTGTTCATCCGTCATGTCCGGATAGGGGGCAGGGTGTCCTCCATCGACCGTGCGATATGCGACCTCAGGCTCACGCCTGCCCATGATGCTGCCTAGGATGCCCACGTCAATCTCCTTACATGTTTCCGCAATTCAAATCCGTTTGCTGCCGTGGACCGGGGCATGGCTGTCGCGCATAGGTAGGCGCGACAGCCATGCGGCGTTGGCTTGCCGGGTTTCGACCTGCTTTTAGGAAGCAGGTTCGTTAGCTTAGAGTATGTTTGACGGGTGATTTGTTTCTACTTGTTGCAGTGCGGGATGAGCTTTAAGAGAGATTTCTTTTACGCCACAATGCAAGCTGGCCCACTGCACAACCAGACCCAGCCGATTCGCCGCCGGCCCAAGCTTCAGTCGTTATGACCTAACCAGTGTGACGCGGGTGATTTCGGACGGCGCGCCGAAGCGTTTCGGCGGTCCCCAGTAGCCGGTGCCGCGGCTGGTATAAACCCACAGCTTTTTCAAGCGGTTGAGCCCTGCCACGTACGGCTGCTGCATGGGCACGAAAAAATTCCACGGAAAAAACTGCCCGCCATGCGTATGACCGGACAACTGGAGGTCGAAGCCCGCTTCGGCTGCCGCCGGGGCACTGCGCGGCTGATGCGCCAGCAAAATCTTGACGCCGACATCGGCGGGCGCGCCAGCCAATGCCGCGCGCGGATCGCTGCGATGGGAAGCATCGAAATGATGGGCGGTGAAATCGTTGACGCCGGCGAGCAGCACCGCAGCGCCGTCATGCGGCAGGACCACATGTTCATTCATCAGTACCGTCAGGCCGAGCCTGCGCACTTCATCGATCCAGGCATGTGCATTCGAATAATACTCATGATTGCCGGTGACAAAATATGCGCCGTGACGTGCCGCCAGCCGTGCCAGCGGCGCGGTATGCGGTGCAAGATTGCGCACGCTGCCATCGACCAGGTCGCCAGTGACGGCAACTGCATCGGCTTGCAAAGTATTCACGCGATCGACGATCGCATCGAGGTAGCCGCGCTTGATGGTCGGCCCGACATGGATATCGCTGATCTGCGCAATCGTAAAGCCGTGCAAAGCCTCTGGCAGGTTGTCGATGGGCACTTCGACATCCACTACCCGCGCCACGCGCCGCGCGTTGAAAAAACCGATCAGTGTCGCCAATGCCGCCAGCGAAGGCACGGCGACTGCGGACCATGTCGTCAGCTCAGCACCATGCACACCAAACAAACCTGATGCCGACAACATCAGGTCGCGCAGCAAAGTGAGTACAAACAATGAAGAAAACATGCCGAGCACCAGCATGCCGGCCCACGACAGTCGATCCGCGAGCGGCGGGCGGACAATGACATGTGCGAGCATACCCGCAGGGACCAAGGCACACGATAACAGCAGCAATGCGATGCCGACTCCCTCCACCAAGGAAGGCACAGGCAGTGCCGGCAGAATGCGCCAGCCGATATAGGCATGCAGCAATGCCAGCATGGATACCACGACAACTGCAGACGATCGCACGCGCATGATGCTTACCGAAAAGTGAACAGTGGACTCTATGTAGGGGCGAGCAGGAGAATGTCAATGCTTGCAGGGAACCGCGACGCATGCATAGCAATCTACAATGATTGTCACTTTGTCTTTTCTTCAGAGCAGCCGCGCAATTTGATGTTTCAACGCAATATTGCATCGCTGCTCGAACACGGCGCCGGTACCCGCAATGACCCTACAGTTCGATTACAAAACCGCGTTGCGCGTGGCGCCCAATCTTTATCTGTGCCTGTCGAAGGAATTCATCATCATTGATGCCAATGACGCTTATCTGCAAGCGGTAGGCAGGAGGCGCGAAGATATCGTCGGGCTGCATGTCGGTGCAGCGTTTCCTGATAATCCTGCCATTACCGAGTACCGCAACCTTGCGCTGCTGACCGAGTCGCTTGAACGCGCATTGAAAACCGGCAAGGCCGATTTCATTTCCATGATCCGTTACGGCGTGCCTTGCGCAACGGCCCATGGACAGACCTTTGAAGAACGTTACTGGAGCGTTATCCACACGCCGATACTCGATGCCGATGGCAAGGTGGAATTCCTGATTCAGAATCCGGTGGACATTACCGATATGCTGAAACTGAAGCAGGCAGCCAAGAAAGCAGAACTGGAATCGAACGCGCTGTTGCATGTACGCGGCAACATATTCCGGCGCTCGCAGGCACTGGAAACCAAAAACCGCAACCTCGATGCGGAGCTGACGACCTTGCGCCGCCTGTTCGATCATGCGCCCGCGTTCATCGCCATTTTGCGCGGTCCCGAACATGTATTCGAACTGGCTAATGCCGCATACCATGAACTGTTCCGCAAAACCGATGTGATCGGCAAGCCGATACGCGACGTGCTCACCGAAACCGAGGCGCGCGGCTATGTCGACTTGCTCGACCGCGTGTATGCAAGCGGCACCGAATACGTCGGACATGCGTCGCAGGTCATCGTGCAGCGAGGCCAGGACGGACCGCTGGAAGAACTGTATGTCGATTTCATCTTCCAGCCCATTGTGGAAGACGATGGAAGGGTCTCGGGCATCTTCGTGCAGGGGCAGGACGTGAGCGAAACGATGCGCACACGCGATGAATTGCGCGCCTCCAATCAGCGCTTGCGGCTGGCGCTTGAAGGTTCGGGTGACGGCATCTGGGACTGGAACATCGTGCGCAACGAAGTGACGTATTCGCGCCGCTGGAAGGAAATGCTCGGGTATGGCGAAGAGGAGATTTCTACTAGCGTCGATGAATGGGAAAGTCGCATTTATCCGGACGATCGCGAACCGACCTTGTTTGCACTGCAAGCCTGCCTCGATGGCAAGGATTCATCCTTTTCGCGCGAATACCGGCTGCAGTGCAAGGATGGCAGCTCGAAATGGATGCTATCGCGCGCGGTGGTGGTCGCACGCGATAGCGAGGGCCGCCCGCTGCGCATGACAGGCACAATGACCGATGTGTCGGAAAAGCGGCAATCGGAGGAGCGGATCTGGCACCATGCCAATTTCGACGCGCTGACCGGCTTGCCGAACCGCCGCCTGTTTCGCGACCGGCTGGAAAACGAGGTCAGGAAAGCGCAGCGCAGCGGCAAACATGTGGCCTTGCTGTTCATCGACCTGGACCGCTTCAAGGAAGTGAACGACTTGCTCGGTCACGATATCGGCGACCTGCTGCTGACCCAGGCCGCACGGCGGCTGGGCGATTGCGTACGCCACTCGGATACCGTCGCGCGCCTGGGCGGCGATGAATTCACGGTGATCCTCACCGAGCTTGACACGATGGCGCATGTCGAAGGCATCGCGCAAAAGATCCTGGCGGCGCTTGCCGAGCCTTTTCGCCTCGGCAAGGAAGTTGCGTATCTGTCCGGCAGTGTCGGCATCACGATGTATCCGGCCGATGCCGCCACGCCGGAAGAATTGGTGCGCAACGCCGATCAGGCAATGTACGTCGCCAAGCAGGCGGGACGCAACCAGTTCAGTTATTTCACCCGTTCGATGCAGGAAGAAGCGCACCATCGGCTACGGCTGTCGGGCGACCTGCGGCATGCGTTGAATGCCGGCCAATTGAAAGTGCATTACCAGCCGGTCGTGGATCTGACGAGCGGCTGCATCGTCAAGGCCGAGGCATTGCTGCGCTGGCATCATCCGGGACTGGGCCCGGTCGATCCGTCGCGTTTCATTCCGCTGGCAGAGGAATCGGGCATGATCCATGACATCGGCAACTGGGTCTTTACCCAGGCCGCCGCGTGTTCCGAACGCTGGAGCAAGATACTCGGCACGCCGTTCCAGATCGGCGTCAACAAGTCGCCAGTGCAGTTTCTGTCACACTCGGAAGACATCAACTGGGCCAGCTATCTGCGCCATGTCGGATTGTCCGGACAAAGCATTGCCGTCGAAATCACCGAAGGCCTGTTGCTCAATGCGTCGCAGACAGTCGCCGACAAGCTGCTGGAATACCGCGACGCCGGCATGCAGGTCGCGCTTGACGACTTCGGAACAGGCTATTCGTCGATGGCTTACCTGAAAAAATTCGACATCGATTACCTGAAGATCGACCAGTCCTTCGTGCGCGACATGACGGTCAATGAAGGCGACCGTGCGATTGCCGAATCGATCATCATGATGGCGCACCGCCTGGGATTAAAAGTGATCGCCGAAGGCATCGAAACTCAGGAACAGCGCGACCTGCTCACCGCCGCCGGCTGCGACTTCGGACAGGGCTATCTGTTTTCCAGGCCGGCTCCGGCCGAATGGTTTGAACGCATGCTGATCGATCAACAGCACAAGACGTTGCCGGACACACGCGACGGCATGCATTGACGCGCACCGATTTGCGCGCAAGGTAATTTAAAACGCGCATTCTCGCGACACCACTGCGGCAAACGGCCGGACGAAGCGCAGGAGACAAACACAGCGGGCATGAAAAAAGGGCTGGTCGCCCAGCCCTTCCTTTTTTGCCTATGGCGCGCATCGGCGGTACACAGCAGCTGCGTATCGCCTTATCGCTCTTGTATCGCCTGTTTGTATTACGACACTTGCTGGATGCCGGCCAAGATCCAGCCGCCCGAGCCTGCGACGGGCTTGGACAGGTTCCATACTTCCGTGAACGGCTCTGCCGGTGCATTTTCCATTTCGCGGATCATGCCGGTGAACTTCACGCTCGCCATGTAATCGCTGCCAACGGTCTCGATGCCAAGCAGTTCGGCATCCAGCGAGACCACATCGGTATGGTTGGCCGATGCGCCGCGTTCCTGCAACTGCAGTTTCATTTCGGCAAACATTTCCGGTGAAGTGAATTCACGCAAATCGTTCACGTCGGCCTTATCCCATGCAGCCTGCAAACGGATGAAGTAAGTCTTCGCATGGCGCAGGAAGCCTACGGTATCGAAGCCATCCGGCACACTGAAGCTTGCTTTTTCACCGGCTTCATCGCCGACATTGCCGGCGGAAGCGGTGAGCGGAGCTTGCAGCGCTGCCGGCTGCACCGGTTCGACACGCGAACCGATTTCCGGCGTATAGCCGCTCGATGACCCTGCGTAGGCCGGCGTCATGCCATTCTTTGCAGCCATTCCGCCATCACGCTTGCGCATCACCATGCGATAGATGAAGTACGCAGCACCAGCCAGCAACGCAACCATCAGCAAGGTGCTGATCATGCTGGCCATCGCGCCGCCAAGGCCAAGGTGCGACAGCAGCGCGCCCAGACCCAGGCCGAGCAATGCGCCGCCGAGTATGCCTTTCCACGGGCTGGCCGGTTTGGCTGCGGCTGCCGGGGCAGCTGCTGCGGGTTTGGCAGCGGCTGGCGCGGCCTGGCTTTGCGCCGGAGCTGCCGACTGCCGGCTCACGCTTTGCGACTGCTTGCCAATCGATCCGCCGCCGCCCACGCGCTTGGCCTGGGCTTCGGACACAACTACCGACAATGCACTTGCGGCAACCAGCATTGTGACCAAAAACTTTTTCATGTTTCCTCCGAAATGTAATGTGTTCGTGCAAACGTCCGGCGCTATGCGTCAATCCATTCGCAACGTTGCCATCGTACGCTTACGCGCGCATTATAAAAAGCGAATAAATGAAGAAACTTGTTTCGCAAAATACGAAGTAATAACATATCAAACAGACAATAATTCGATTGCTCAATCAACTTGCGGAAAGAGTGATCCATGGCGCGATATCTTCACGACCCGATAAAGCCTGCAGCGGCGATGAAAAAGACTTTGGGTATCGGTAAGACCTGATTCATGCGGGCGCGCGGGAGCCCGAGTACAGTAGCCAGCCTAGTGCAGTGCAGTTGAGCATGACGGTCAGCCAGAACACCATGAGGAAAGACCGCTTGCTGGACTTGTGCCGCAGCAGGGATTGCGCCAGCAGCGCTCCGGGCCAGCCACCGATCAGTGCCAACAGGTGCAAAGTCTTTTCAGGCGTGCGCCAGTTCCCGTTTCGTGCAGCGGACTTGTCGATTATATAAGCGACGAATGCACTCAAGCTGAACACGGCATACGCCGCTGCGACCACCGGCGACAGAATCGCCGCATACACTGCCGCCGCAAGCAGGCCGGCGATGGCCGCAACGCATAGCCAGGCAGCACCGCTACCGCGAGTAGTAGCCTTATGCGGCGCGCGTTGATTGTTTCGACGATTTTCCATGGCGTGCCCATGGTACGGCCAAACGCCGGTTTTCACGAGTGTGCAAGCAGATTAAATCGGCATGGCGGCAGGTTGCCTTGCAGCCGGCGGAAACAGGAATCGCTTGAGCATGAGCGCCGCCATTTCGCCCTCAGGCACCGGTTTCGATACGAAATGCCCCTGCACTTCATCGCAATCCAGCGCCTGCAATACGCTGAGTTGTTCGGCGGTTTCCACGCCTTCGGCGACGATGCAGATATCGAGTGCATCGGCCATGGATACAATCGCCTTGAACAAGGCCTTGCCTTCTTCGCCATGGTCGAGCGTGACGGTGAATGCGCGGTCGACTTTCAAGACGTCCACGTTCAGGCGCTGCAATTGCGACAACGATGAATAACCGGTGCCGAAATCATCGACCAGCAACTTGACGCCGAGCGAACGCAAGCCATCCAGTTCGCCGGAAACCTTTTCATCGTCGCCTGCCATGCAGGATTCAGTCAGTTCGACACCGATCAGCGAAGGGTCGATGCCATGCTCATCCATGCAGGCCGCGAGAATTTCACGCACATTGCCTTCATTGAATTGCAGGGCCGAGACATTGATCGACACCGGCACCACTGGCAATCCTTGCGCTTTCCATTGCGCGAGCTGGGCGCAGGATTTTTCGATGACGAGCCGGCCGAGGGTCAGGATCAGCCCGGTGTCTTCCGCGATCGGAATGAATTCGAGCGGCGGCACCAGGCCGCGTTCGGGATGCATCCAGCGCACCAGCGCTTCCATGCTGCTCAGTCTGCCGGTAGCGGTATCGACGCGCGGCTGGTAGTGCAGTACGAATTCATCGCGCTCAATAGCCAGCCGCAATGCCTGCTCACGGTTGATGCGCAACACCAGGCTGTCCGACAGATGCGACTGGTAAAAATGATAGCGTCCCTTGCCGGCGGCTTTGGCGGCATACATCGCGATATCCGCATGCTTGAGCAGGGTCTCGCCATCGCTGCCATCCTGCGGAAACACGCTGATGCCGATAGAAGCTTGTACATGATGGCCACTGGACTGTGCGATGGTGAACGGTTCGCCCAGCGACTTGACGATTTGCCGCGCCACCCGGGTGACATCTTCCAGCTTGTGCACCTGTTCGAGCACGATGGTGAATTCGTCGCCACCCAGGCGCACTACATGATCGCTCGCGCGCACCAGCGATTTCAGACGTATCGAGGCAGCCTGCAGCAATTCGTCTCCGGCCGCATGGCCGAGCGTGTCGTTGATGTTCTTGAAATTATCGAGATCGACGAACAGGATCGCGAGGCCCTGACCAGCATCGGCCGATAGTTCAAGCGCGCGCGGCAGGAAGCGCGTCAACCAGTGGCGGTTGGGCAGGGAAGTCAGCGCATCGATATTGGCCAGCGTCGACAATTCCTCTTCATGTGCCTTTGCGTCCGAAATATCGCGCATGGTAAGCGCCAATCCAGGGCCGGACCTGACCAGTCGCTGATTGACCCATCCGGCGTGAATTCTGCTGCGCGCGTCGACGCGCAGATCGGCTTCATAGAAACCCAGCTCGAGCCCGCGCCGCAACTCGATCAATGCAATCGAAAGAAAATCTTCGTCATAGATCGAGGACAATGGCGTACCGATGATGTCGGCCCGCCGGTAACCGAGCATGGCGGCGCCGCGTTCATTGCAGTCTTCAATCTGGAAATCGATTGCCAAGCCTTTCGAATCCAGAATAGGCCGCAGCATGTAAAAGCCTTCACGCGCGGCGTCGACTGCGAGCCGGTAAGTTTGCTTGATTTCTTCCGCTTGCTGGCGCCGCCAAGCAAGCCGCGTCGAAAAGAACATGCCGATTGCGGCACACAGCAGCAGGAACAGACTGGCCACGGTTACCGCGCCAATATAACGCCGCTCCACGCTGCGATAACCGGCATAAGCCTGGTGCTCGGAAACGGCAGCCAGGGCGACCAGCGGGAAGTCGTCGAGCTTTTTCCAAGCCACGATGCGAGGTTGTCCATCCTGGAATTTTTCCTGCGGCTCCACAAGGATGCCGGATGGGGAAGGGAAGATCGGATCGTTGCGATAAAAGATGCGGACCGCGTCTTCATCCTGCCCGACCTTGGCTGCGAGCAAAGGGCCGTCATTGCGACGCACCGATACAAAGTCGTCCCTGCCGAGCCGGGATTCGTCATAGAAGGTCACCAGATAAGCCGGATCGACGGTAACAATCGCTACACCGTCGAACGCACCGTTCGCTTGCTGCAAGCGGCGTGAAAACCGGATCAACGGCCTGGTCTGCGTCGCACCTGTTTCAGGAGCGCTGATCAGCAAACCTTTCTCCATCCCGGCTCGATGACGCTTGAAGTAATCCTGGTCGCCTTGCCACTCCTGGCTTGCCTTTGAAACAGTTGTGGTAACGAGTTCGCCGGAACTGTTGATGATGCTGGCGTACAGCTGTGAACTGTCGGGATACAAACCTTTCCTGCGCTGCCGCTCCAGGTTCAAGTCGATCTGCGGTTCTTCCCAATCGTATTTGAGACTCAGCAGCATCTGGTCGATCTGCTGCAGCGAATGGCGCAACTGCGCAGCATATGCTCCCGCCAGTCCGGATGCAGTGGTAAATGCCTGGTCGCGCGCCAGATCGCGTTCGTTGTTCAACGCCCGCAGTGTGACCGCCCATAGCGCGCAGGCCAGGAACAGGGATGCCAGGGGCCAGGCGATCAGCACCAGCAAATGCCTGCGCAGAAATCCGGTTTTGCCCACGTCGTCTGCGGATAACGGTGAATCGGAGCGGCCGGATGCAAATGAGGTCATTGTTTGGTTTGATAGGCATCGGTAGAAGAGCGCGCAAAGGAGCGCTTTCCGATACCCGGAGTGCACACGCGTCATCGGAAGAGTGCGATGCTGTCAGCCTGACGCCGCAACCGCCCTTGCTTACTAAGAAACCCGTTGCCGCCGCAAAGTTCCAGCGTCTCTCAATCGGCTTCGCGCGTGACGGCGCGGATCAGGCGAATCGCGGGATCGGCCATTTGCGCAAGCTCGGTTACACGCTCTTGTTCAATCGCCTGCAGTACAAGTTCATTGATTCCACCGACGACGGCAATGGCCATGTCGGCCGTCAATGGCGACGCGCGTTTGTGTCCCCCTGTGTCCGAGTTGATGACCTTGAGCATGAAGTCGGCGATTTCAGCATTGACCTGGCGCCGGGCGGCCAGACCGGGTGAGCCCAGGCCGAGAATTTCGATGAACAGGGTGCGCATCAGGACCGGGTTTTGCGCAAGGCAGCCGAAGTAGGCGTGGATCGCGCTCTCGATCTGCACTTGCCAAGGACGCGCCGGATCGATCGCATTGCGCAACACATCGAGCGCATTATGGCTGGCGGCGGTATACAGGGCGATCAGGCAGTCTGCCTTGGTATTGAAATATTCATAAAACGTGCGGCGCGACACCGCTGCCTCGCGGACGATATCGGCAATGGTGGTGTCTGCATATCCCTTTGCAGCCACCGCTTGCGCCATACCCTCCAGCAGGCGGTGACGATGTGCAACAGTCATATCAGGCGCTTTCAGTACTTGCGTCATATCTGGTTTTCTTCGGTTTTTTCAGATTGGTACTTGACAGTACCACATTCCACCTCCAACATAGGCTAATGGTACTGACCAGTACCAACCGACTCAACTACCCTCGTTGGAGTGCCGCGATGACCGACCTCGTAGTCCGCCGTCTGTTGATTGATCTGGAAACGCCGTTCGACCGCCATTGGTGCGGTGGCGATGCATTCCGATCGGCGCTGTTCAATGCCTTGTCGATGAGCTTTCCGGTCGGCGAGCAATTCTTCATCGATTCCGTACGTAACGGATTCAAGGCATTGCCGCCGGAACAGCAGGAAAAATTCAAGGCCGAGGTGCACGGGTTCGTCGGCCAGGAAGCGACGCACCGCCGCATCCATGCACTATTCAATGCACATCTCGAAAAACAGGGCCTGGTCAACGACTGGGCGCCGCGCGCGCAGAAGCGTCTGAAACTGCTGGATGGCGTCGACCCACGTCACTGGCTGGCGATCACCGCAGCCAATGAACACTTCACGGCGATATTCGCGGAATGGATGCTGGAAAATCATGACTGGCTCGATGGCAGCGAAGCCCGGCTGAAAACGATGTGGTTATGGCATAGCGCGGAAGAGTCCGAGCACAAGAGCACCGCATTTGATCTGTACCAGGGGCTGGGCGGTACCCACGCGTGGCGCATTACCTGGTTCCGCCGTGTCACCTTGATTTTCCTCGGCGATACACTGCGGCAGACCATCAACAACCTGCAGCGCGACGGCACATTGTGGAAATGGAGTACCTGGAAGAGTGCCGCGAATTATCTGTTTGGCAAGCGAGGATTGGTGCGGCAAAGTTATCGGCCGTGGCGCGAATACCTGCGTCGCGACTTCCACCCGAGCCAGCAGGAAAGCGAGCTGTCCAGCCGCTGGCTGGCTGACAACGCCAATGCATATAAGCCGGTTGGCGTTTGAAGTAACGGAAAAAGCCGCAACAAAAGAAAACGGCGCCCAAAGCTTGGCTTTGTGCGCCGTTTTTATTACTGGTTACGCTTAATGCCGATTTTTGCCGGCACGGCTGGAACGTATCGGGCGTACGCGCGACAACAGTATGTCGGCGGAAACATTCGCGTGCTGCAACGCGTGACCGGGAACGAAGCGCAACAATGCAGGAATCCCGAGTGCGAGCAAGGTCACATCGTCAGCCCAGCCAAGGAATGCAAGCCAATCCGGAACGACATCCACGGGACTGAATACATATAGGCCAAGCATCAGGGCGGCCAGCTTCAGCGCTATTGGCGTAGCCGGATCACGGCAGGCGTACCACAACACAATGATTTCGCGTCCGACGGTGCGAAAGAGGCGTCCCAAACGTAGCAACATGACATGACTCCAATCTGATTACGCGCAACGGCGCGCCAGGAGCTTAGGTCGCGTCGCGCGGCAAAAGTGCCATAGGAAATTTCAACCGCCCGATAGCCCCGCTCTACCTGCCGCGCATATTCACCATCACGACGCCCAGCATCACCAGTACCGCCCCTGCAACGAAACGCGGATCGAGCGGATCCTGCAATAACAGCACGCCGAACCCGACCCCGAACAGCGGAGTGAGAAAAGAAAATACCGACAGGCGCGACGCCAGATATTTGCGTAGCAACCAGAGCCACATCAGGTAACTCAGGAAGGCGACGATCACGGCCTGAAAGAACAGGCTGCCCCAGACCATGCCCGTCATGCTGATGTCTTGTCCCTGTCCGAGCAGGGCCGCAAGCGCCACCAGGATGACGCCGCAGGTTCCGAGCTGATACAACAGCGTGGTGGCCGGCGGCGCTTCCGACAAGGCGGAGCGCCTGATCAGCACGGTGGTCGCCGCCCAAAAAAAACCGCCGAGCACGCCCAGCGCATCGCCAATCAACATGTGCCACCAGTCATGGCCCTGTTCGGTAAATCCATTGGAAAATGCCACCGCGATACCCGCGAACGCAGCAAGCACGCCGGCCCATTGCAGGGGTTTCAGTCTTTCACCGGCAATCGACCAGTGCAGCCCGAGTACAGTAAATACCGGCGCGGTGTAGAGGAACACCGACATATGCGAAGCGGTGGTGTATTGCAGACCAAGCGCGATACACAGAAACTCGATGGCAAACAGCATGCCGGAGCCAATTCCTGGCAACAAGGTACGATCTCTGAATGAAAACCTGTCGCGCCGCACAACGATCAGCGCAGCCACCAGCAGCGCCGCGACCAGGGAACGCAATCCAATCTGCATCACCGGGCCCATGTGTGGTGCAGCCAGCTTGACGGCGACTTGCTGCATGCCCCACAGCACGCACAGTATCAGCATCACCATGATGGCGAATGCATCGAGCGGTTTGCGTTCAGTCATGCGGCTTCCTTCTTCGTTGGCAAGCGCGTATTTTAAGCGTGGCAAGATCTTTCCGTTGTGCTGCATGCTTTTGCGTCTGATCACGCTTTACCTTTGCGCAGCCTGAACCTGTGCCGCGCGGCTTTCTCTAAGCTTGTCGGATAAACATTTTTGGGAGCAAGGCACATGATTGGACAGGACACCGACGCAGTACACATTTTGACTGCACAACACAGGGAAATGGAAGATTTGCTGCAACAGGTTGCGGACAGCGATGAGAACGGTCGTGATGCGCTGTTCGCGCGCGCAGCCGACAAGTTAACCGTACACATCAAATCGGAAGAGGAAATTTTCTATCCGGCCGTCAACCGGGCGCGCACCGAAGATGACTTGCTCGAATCGTTGGAAGAACATCTGTCGCTGAAGCGACTGCTGGCCGACCTGCTGGAAATGGATGCGGCCGACAAGGGATTCGAAGCCAAATTCAAGGTGCTCAAGGAGCAGACCGAGCACCATCATCAGGAAGAGGAAGAGAATCTGTTTCCGGCCGTGGTCAAAATGATCGATGCCGGACAGCGCGAGAAGCTCGGTATGGAAATGCTCACGCTGCAGGACGACCTGACCGAACAGGGGGAGCCGCGCGAAGGCGTGGCTGACGAGACTGCCGAGGCCGCCTCCTTAAATGCACCAACCACGCCGACGCGGCCCGGTCACCGGATCTGAGAAAGGCCGCTGGGCTCAGGCGTTCGCAAGGAGATCGTCATCAATGAAAAACTTCCTGCTTGCCTTGCTGGGCGGCCTGCTCAGTACCGCTTGCCTGGCCCAATCGGCCGGCAAAACCGAGCCGACATTTCCTGCACCGATCGACCCCGGCATCAGCATTGCGCCGGACAAATCCATGAAGGCGCCGTCGAATTCCGGCATTGTCGTGGTGCCGCCGAAAACCGATCCCGGCGCCGTGGTGACGCCGCCGCGGCATGTCGATCCAAAGATGGACGATGCAACATCAGATATCGATCGCAAGAATGCCGAAGAATCGCGCAACAAGAAATCGAAGTGATGCGGCAGTGATGCGGCGACACAGCTGCAGGTAAACTGGCCATGCAAGCCTGCGCACGCAGGGTACTTTTACAGGGGAAACAATGCGACACCATCCAGGGACATGGCATCTGTTCATATTGGCCACCGGATTACTGACCGCCATCTCCGGCGTGCACGCAAGCAGCGTAAAGCCGGAAGTCGTGGCCGACGGACTGGAACATCCCTGGGGACTGGCATTCATTGATGAAGGCCGCATGCTCGTTACCGAGCGGCCGGGGCGTCTGCGGCTGGTACAGGCTGACGGCAAACTGGGCGCGGCGATCGAAGGCTTGCCCAAGATCGATGTCGGCGGCCAGGGCGGCTTGCTGGATGTGCAGGCCGACAGCGCGTTTACCCGCAACCGCATCATTTATTTCTGCTATTCCGAACCGGCGTCTTCCGGTTTCGGCAATTCGACCGCGCTGGCATCGGCACGGCTGTCGGACGATGGCAAACGGCTCGAACAAATGAAGGTGCTGTTTTCCCAAAAACCAAAGGTCAGCAGCAATGCGCACTTCGGCTGCCGCATCGTCGAAACCAAGGATGGCAAGCTATTTCTGACGCTGGGGGACCGCTATAAGCGGATGAAGGATGCGCAGACGCTGGACAACCATCATGGCAAGGTCGTGCGCATCAACAAGGATGGCTCGGCGCCGAAAGACAATCCGTTTGCCGGCAGGAAGGGCGCACTGCCGGAAATCTGGAGCTACGGTCATCGCAATTCACAGGGTGCGGCGCTGGGGCCGGATGGCCGGCTCTGGATCAACGAACATGGTGCGCAGGGCGGCGACGAAGTCAACCGTCTGGAAGCCGGCAAGAACTACGGCTGGCCGGTGATTACCTGGGGCGAGAACTATGGCGGAGGAAAGATCGGCGATGGATTGACCGAAAAGGAAGGGATGGAGCAGCCGGCGTATTACTGGAGTCCATCGATGGCGCCTTCGGGCATGGCTTTCCTGCGCAGCGAGCGCTATGGCAAGGCGTGGCAAGGCAGTCTGTTTGTCGGCGCGCTCAAGTTCCAGTACCTGGCGCGGCTGGAACTGCAGGGCGACAAGGTGGTGAAGGAAGAAAAGCTGCTGCAGGATGTGAAGCAGCGCATACGCGATGTGCGCGAAGGACCGGACGGCTTGCTTTATCTGCTGACCGATCACAGCAAGGGCCAGCTGATTCGCCTGCGTCCGGCATCCTGAGCCATTCAGTCGTATTGCGCCGCGCCGTTCAGCCGGCGCGGCGCAATACGGCATCATGCCGCCGCGCGTTGTCCGATATAGGCAAGCGCTTCCTCAACCTGATCGATCAGGATCAGGCACAGATCGCCTTCGGACAAGTCCTTGAGCGCGGTATCGATGGCCAGGAATTCGCCGCGGATTTCCTGTATCGAAGTCGCCCGTTTCGCGTTGGCCAGGCCTTCACGCAGCAGCTTGATCACTTCGCCATCTTCGCGGCCGCGCTGGCACTGGTCTTCATACAGCACAACGTTGTCGAAGGCATCACCGAGGATTTCGGTCTGGCGCCGGATATCGATGTCGCGCCGGTCGCCGGCGCCGCTGATCACCACCGAACGTCGCTTGGCCGGCATGCTGTCGATCGCATCGACCAGCGCCTGGATCGCATCCGGATTGTGGCCGTAATCGGCGATCAGGGTCGCGCCATTGTAGGAAAACAGATTGAAGCGTCCGGGTGCGCTTTGCGCATCGCTGACAAAGGTTTTCAGGCCGGCTTCAATCACTTTCCACTCTATGCCCAGGCCCCAGGCGGCGCCGATTGCCGCCATCGCATTGTCGACCTGGAAGCCGATCGCGCCATTGGCAGTCAGCGGTATGTCGGTCAGCGCGATCCTGTGGCTGCGCTTGCCTTCCGCCGCGACGATGGCATTGCCGTCGACGAAGACCACGCGGCGGCCCTGCGCGCGATGCGCGGTCATCACCGGATGATGGACATCCTTGGCAAAGTAGGTGATCGATCCGGGGCACACCGCGGCCATATTGGCCACCATCGGGTCGGCCGCGTTCAACACCGCGGTGCCGGTGGGCGCGACATTTTGCACGATCACGCGCTTGACCACCGCAAGGTCTTCGACCGTCGTGATGAAGTTCAGGCCAAGGTGATCGCCCTCGCCGATATTGGTGACCACCGCGACATTGCAGCGATCAAAGCCCAGGCCTTCGCGCAACACGCCGCCGCGCGCGGTCTCGAACACCGCCGCATCGACATCCGGGTGCAGCAGCACGTTGCGCGCGCTGCGCGGACCGCTGCAATCGCCGGTATCGATGCGCTCGCTGCCGATGTACACGCCATCGGTGCCGGTCATGCCGACCCGGTAGCGGTTGGTGGCCAGGATATGCGCAGTCAGCTTGACGGTCGTGGTCTTGCCATTGGTGCCGGCAACCGCGACCACAGGAATGCGTCCGTCATCGCCGTCCTTGAACATGGTCGAGACGATCGCTTCGCCGACCGGTCGGCCCTTGCCGAATGAAGGCTGCAGGTGCATGCGCAATCCCGGCGCAGCATTGACTTCGACGATGCCGCCACCCTGCTCTTCCAGCGGCTTGAGCACGCTTTCGCACACCACGTCGACACCGCAGATATCAAGACCGACCATTTGTGCCGCTTCGACCGCGCGCGCGGCCATTTCCGGATGCACGTCTTCGGTGACGTCGGTGGCGGTACCGCCGGTGCTGAGGTTCGCATTGTTGCGCAGTACCACCAGTTCGCCCTTGGGCGGCACACTATCGGTCGTGTAGTTTTGCTTGACCAGCGTCGCGCGCGCAATGTCATCCAGCCGGATCTTGGTCAGCGAAGTCGCGTGACCATCGCCGCGGCGCGGGTCCTTGTTGACCTGTTCGATCAGTTCGCCGATCGTATGCTTGCCGTCGCCGATCACTTGCGGCGGCGCGCGGCGGGCAGCGGCCACCAGGTGGTCGCCCACCACCAGCAGGCGGTAGTCGTGGCCGGTGATGTAGCGCTCAACGATGACGTCGGTGCTGATGCCGTAGGCCACATTGAACGCAGCGATTACTTCTTCGCGCGTACGGATATTGACCGCGACCCCCTTGCCCTGGTTGCCGTCGCGTGGCTTGAGCACGACCGGACCGCCGATTTCGCAGGCAGCCTTCCACGCGTCTTCGGCGTCGGTGACCGAGCGGCCATGCGGCACCGGCACGCCGGCGGCGTTCAGCAGCATCTTGGTCAGTTCCTTGTCCTGCGCGATCGATTCTGCAATGGCGCTGGTGCGGCTGGTCTCGGCCGCCTGGATGCGGCGCTGGTGGCTGCCCCAGCCGAACTGGACCATGCTGCCTTCGGTCAGGCGGCGATACGGGATGCCGCGCGCGACCGCGGCCTGCACGATGGAGCCGGTGCTCGGGCCGAGGCGGATGTCTTCATCCAGCTCGCGCAGGCGGGCCAGCGCGTCTTCCAGGTCGAAAAGCGTATTGGACATCGCGCTGCGGCACAGGGCTTCGGCCAGTTCCAGTGCGAGGCGGCCGACGTCTTCTTCGGTGTATTCGAACACCACCTGGTAAATGCCGGGCTCGACCGTCTGCACCACGCGGCTGAACGTGACCGGGCAGCCGGCCTGCGCCTGCAGGCCGAGAGCGGCTGCTTCCAGCGCATGGGCGAGCGAACAGGGATGCTGCGGGCTGGCCGGTTCGAGAAACTTGATTTCTGGGAAACGTGCGCGCAGTTGCGGCTCGAACTTCGGCAGGTTGGCAATGTCACGCTCGATCTCTTCGCATGAAACGATCGCTTCGATCGAGGTATGCCGACTCCACAGGTTGGGGCCGCGCAGCGCGCGGATACGCGAAATTTCCATCAGTATTTCCTTGGTTGCGCAGCCGGCGCATTGCGCCTCCGGCTGGCTGATCCTGAATGAACGTTATTGGGCTTGCACAGGCTTTATTCCGGCACCGGGGCCAAGGCCGGGGCCGGGATACAGCAACGCACTCATGTGCCGTAGTCGAAGGTTTCCACCGCGGCCAGAATGACGTCGGATGCAATACCCAGCGCCCAGCCCGCCGCGACTGCGGCAAGCATGTTTTCAATCGCGTGGGGACGCTGCTCCAGGCCACGGATGCCTAGCGCGGCGATTTTCACCAGCACGGTTTCATGCGCGCCATTTGCCAGCACCACCTGACTGTCGCGCAGGTAGACTGCGCGACCGCCTTGGGCGCGATGCTGGACCACCACATCGATCTCGGGCGAGACGCAGAAGAAGATGACGCTGCCGTCACACAGTTCGGCCATCGACGCCACACGCGGGTCGGCGCCGTTCAGCACCGCCACGCCTTCGGGCAATACGATGTCGACCTGGGTCCGCGCCACCTTGAACATCTGGTCGACGTCGTCGATATACAGGTCGGGCAGGCTTGCATCATCCGCCATGTTGGTCACCACGCCAACCTGGCAGCGGTCATAGGCAATGCCTTCGGTCAGGATCGAGCGGAAGCCATGCTCGAATACCGCTGCCTCGACCGCGCGATTCATCAACACCCGATGCGCGGCTTGCCAGTTGGCGCAATCGCCGGCGTCCATCTGGCGCTGGCCGAGCGTCAGGCCGCTGCTGCTAGCGACAGCGGCATTCGGCCCGTGCAGGTTGAGCATGCGGCCGATCAGGCTCGTGACCATGGTTTTGCCGCGGCTGCCCGTGACGCCGACCAGCGGAATGCGGCCATTGTCTTGCTCGGGGAACAGGTGATCGACAATCGCCCGGCCGACCGGACGCGGCTGGCCGCTGGCGGGCTTGAGGTGCATCAGCAGACCCGGACCGGCATTGACTTCGACGATTGCGCCGCCCTGCTCTTCGAGCGGACGCGAAATGTCTTCGGCCACCAGGTCCACGCCGGCAATGTCGAGCCCGACGATACGGGCGGCGAGCGAGGCGGCAGCGGCCACACGCGGATGCACTTCATCGGTGATATCGAAGGCCACGTTGCCATGGCGCTGGATCAGCACGGTCTTGCCGGCTTCCGGCACCGAATCCGGCCCCAGCCCCTGACGTTCCAGCACCAGCAGCACGGTCGGGTCTTCTTCATAGGTGATCAGGTTCAGGGGGAATTCTTCGCTTTCGCCGCGGCGCGGGTCGGTATTGAGTTGCGAGTTGATCAACTCCGTCACATTGGATTTGCCATCGCCAACCACGGTCGCCATTTCACCCTTGGCGGCGGCGACCATCTTGCCGCCGACGACCAGCAGACGGTGCTCGTTGCCGCGGATGAAACGTTCGACGATCACGCTGCTGCCTTCCTGTTCCGCCAGATGGTAAGCAGCCTCGACTTCTTCGCGCGAATTGAGGTCGGTCGATACGCCACGGCCATGGTTGGCGTCGGACGGCTTGACCACGACCGGGATGCCGATGTCCTGCGCCGCGTCCCATGCGTCTTCGGGACTGCTGACGGTGCGGCCTTCCGGGATCGGCACGCCGCAGGAAGCCAGCAGACTCTTGGTCAGATCCTTGTCGCTGGAAATGCTTTCGGCAATGGCGCTGGTCTGGTCGGTTTCCGCGGTCCAGATCCGGCGCGAGCGCTTGCCGTAGCCGAGCTGCACCAGATTGCCGTCGTTCAGGCGCAGTGCCGGAATGCGGCGCTCGCCGGCGGTATCGACGATGCTGGCGGTGCTGGGTCCCAGCGCCACCGATTCGGCCAGTTCGCTCAGGGTCTTGACGGTGCCGCCGACATCATAAGGCCGGTCGTCGACGGCTGCCATCACGAGATCGCGTGCGGCGACCAGCGCCGCGCGGCTGACTTCTTCGTAGCGGGCCCGCACCGTGACCTTGTAGACGCCGCGTTTGGAAGTCTCGCGCGCCTTGCCGAATCCGGTCTGGACGCCGGCCAGGTTTTGCAGTTCTATCATCACGTGTTCCATGATGTGCGCGGGCCAGGTGCCGTCGCGCAAGCGCTGCAGGAAGCCGCCACGCTCGCCGACACCGCAACGGTGTTCGATCAGGCCGGGCAGCCAGGCCGTCAGGCGCTCATAGAATCCGGGGATGGTATTGGAAGGCGAATCTTCGAGATCGCCAATGTCGACCCAGGCCTCGATCACTGGACGATAAGTCCAGATATTGGGTCCGCGCAGAGACATCACATTGATGATCTCAATGGTTTTCTTGTTCATTTAATACGAGAGGCTGAAGGGTGATGGCCGTTTGTGGTGAATTCGTCGAATTGTGCAGACTAGATTTTCGGACTGTGTTTTTCTGGCCTGTGGGTGAATAACGCAATTCAAAGGCGTTAGTTTACTGAAAGCACGAAAAAATTATCAGGCAAAGTCTCGTCCTGCGTAACAACATTATCGCCTCTCGGTATACTTGGCGCCACATTAGTGCAGGTTATACACCGCTTTAGCGTAGTCTTGAGGTGCCCATCGCACCCGCAAATTTACATACTGCAAACAAAATTTCTTCCTGTTTGCCTTTTCAGAGCTTGAATGAATACAGAATCCCTTCCGGCATTGCCCGGCCGAAGCGCCGTTCCAGCGCATTGGCAGCATGATACCGATATGCATTTGCAGCCTGGCGAGTCCGCGGTTGCCAGCGTAGAACTCGATCTCGATCCCAACCTCCGCTTTTCGTCCGGCATCGTGCTGGTCACCGATCGCAGGCTGCTTGCCAAACCGGCGCGCGACAGCGCCTGGCAGGAATGGCCTTTTCGACAACAACTCGTACTAGACCATCATGACCATGCCGGTGTCGGCACGCTGGAACTGCATGATGATCAACAAAGGCTAGCAAGCTGGCGTTACACCCTGGGTCGCAATCCGGATGCGTTGCGTGTTATCGATCAATTCGAACAACAACGCGATGCGATAGTCAGCGGACTGGGGATACAGGAACCGGAACAGGCAATCTGTCCTTCCTGCAAGGCGCAGATTCCGGCAGACCAGGAAGAATGTCCGGTATGCACACGCGAAATCCATACGCCGCCATCGACTTGGACACTGTTTCGGCTCTGGCGTTTCGCCAAGCCATACAAGGGGCAGTTGCTGGCCGGCTTCCTGCTGACGCTCGCGTCCACCGCGGCGACGCTGGTACCGCCGTATCTGTCGATGCCCTTGATGGACAATGTGCTGATCCCTTATCAAAATGGCCAGGAAATCGATACCGGCCTGGTGGCGCTTTACCTGTCGGGCCTGTTCGGCGCGGCTCTGGTGGCATGGATACTAGGGTGGGCACGCACTTACATTCTGGCGCTGGTCAGCGAACGCATCGGTGCCGACCTGCGCACCTCGACCTATGAACATTTGTTGCGCCTGTCGCTGGAATATTTCGGCGGACGTCGTACCGGCGACTTGATGGCGCGCATCGGTTCGGAAACCGACCGGATCTGCGTGTTCCTGTCGCTCCATTTGCTCGATTTCGCGACCGATGTCCTGATGATCACGATGACGGCGGCGATCCTGATCTCGATCAATCCCTGGCTTGCGCTGGTGACGCTGCTGCCGCTGCCCTTCATTGCATGGATGATCCATGTAGTGCGCGACAAGCTGCGCCACGGATTTGAAAAAATCGACCGGGTCTGGGGTGAAGTAACCAATGTGCTGGCCGATACGATTCCCGGCATCCGCGTGGTGAAAGCCTTTGCCCAGGAAAAGCGCGAAGCCGCGCGTTTCCGCGATGCCAACAAGCATAACCTGCAAATCAATGACCGCGTCAACAAGGTCTGGTCGCTGTTTTCGCCGACCGTCACCTTCCTGACCGAAATCGGCTTGCTGATCGTCTGGGCAGTCGGCATCTGGCAAGTGTCGAAGGGCTTGATCACGGTCGGCGTGCTGACCGCCTTCCTCGCCTATATCGGCCGCTTCTATACGCGGCTGGATTCGATGAGCCGCATCGTCTCGGTGACGCAAAAGGCGGCGGCTGGCGCGAAGCGGATTTTCGACATCCTCGACCATGTATCGAGCGTACCGGAAGCGCAGAATCCGGTGCATCTGCAACGCATCGAAGGCCGCATCGACATCAAGCAGGTCGGCTTCCGTTATGGCAATCGCGCGGTGCTGCGCGGGGTCGATCTCGCGATCAAGCCGGGCGAAATGATCGGCCTGGTCGGCCACAGCGGCTCGGGCAAGAGTACGCTGGTCAACCTGATCTGCCGCTTTTACGATGTGTCCGAAGGCGCGATCATGGTCGATGGCGTCGATATCCGCTCACTGCCGGTCGCCGAATATCGCCGCCATATCGGCTTGGTGCTGCAGGAGCCTTTCCTGTTCTTCGGCACCATTGCCGACAATATCGCCTATGGCAAGCCCAATGCAACGCGCGAAGAAATCATCGGCGCGGCGCGTGCGGCCAATGCGCATGAATTCATCCTGCGGCTGCCGCACGGCTATGACTCGATGGTGGGTGAACGCGGGCAGACCCTGTCCGGCGGCGAGCGCCAGCGGATCTCGATCGCGCGCGCCTTGCTGATCGATCCGCAACTGCTGATCCTTGACGAAGCCACATCATCGGTCGATACCACGACCGAAAAGGAAATCCAGAAAGCGCTGGACAACCTGGTGCGCGGCCGCACCACGATTGCGATCGCGCACCGCTTGTCGACCCTGCGCCAGGCCGATCGCCTCGTGGTGCTGGACAAAGGCCAGATTGTCGAAGTCGGCAAGCATGAAGAATTGCTGGAGCGCGGCGGCGCCTATTTCCGCCTGTATCAGGCACAGCAGCGGCAGGCCGAAAACGATGCCCTGGCCGCCTTGACCGAGGATTCCGCATGACCACCTTCACATTGAGCCGCAACGCCTTCGGCAAGCTGGTCTTTACCTCGGCCGATGGCGTGCATGAAGGTGTGCTGCCGGTACGCGCGTTTCCGATTGCCGCGCCCGACAAGGGCATTGCGCTGGTCGACAGGGATGGGCATGAACTGGCATGGATAGAGCGCCTGGACGAGCTTCCGGCCGCCACGCGGACACTGCTGGAAGAAGAGTTGAAAAGCCGCGAATTCCTGCCGGTGATCAAAGCGATCCGCTATGTATCGACGTTTGCAGTCCCCAGTATCTGGGATGTGGAAACCGATAAGGGTGATACCCGTTTTGTGCTGAAGGGCGAGGAAGACATCCGCCGGGTCGCGGCGACGACGCTGCTGATCGCCGACAACCACGGCGTGCAGTACCTGATACGCAATACCGAGGCGCTCGACCGGGCAAGCAAGAAGTTGCTGGACCGCTTTTTGTAGCGGTCCTTGTAGGGCGTCAGGCCGGCAGCCCGACCTGACGTACCGCAGTGCAGCGGGAACTACTGCGGCTTGGGGTCGGCCGCGACCAGCACGCTGCAACGTATTTTTTCCACCAGCACGGCATCCATCGAGCCGCGCCACCAGCGCATTGCGAACGGCTTGTGGCGCGAATGACCGACGATGACCAGTTCGATGCCGGCGCGGTTGACCAGTTCACCGATCACCGTGACCGGTTCGCCGACTTCCAGATGCGGCGTGACACTCAGTCCTGCGTCGGCCAGCATCCTGCGTCCCGTCTCCAGCACTTGGGCCATTGCATCCCGTTCGGCCTGCTCTTCATCCATAGTCGGTACGGCGGCGACGAATTCGCCGGCCAGCACGATGGGTACCGGCGTGACGACTGCAAGCAGATGAATTTGCGCGGCGGGGCCGGGCGAAAGTCGAATGCATTCCTGTAGGGCGAGCCGGCTTTCCGGCGTGCCGTTATAGGCGACCAGTATTCTTTGATACATGCTTGCCCCCTTGAGTGCGAAAAAAGTGGTTACTGCTCCCTGCTTTCATCATACCTTGCGGCACGCGTCTGGCAATTCGTTTTTTATCAACATCCGGCAGCTACATTTTTTGCGCTAGCGCCTTTTCGATATCGGACGTAAGTTGCTTATCCGTCGGCTTCACCAGGCTGGAGTAGCTGCCGACCACCTTGCCGCTGCGATCGATCAGATATTTGTAGAAATTCCATTTGGGCGTGGTATCGGTCGCTTTGGCCAGTTGTGAGTGCAGCGCATTGGCTTCCTTGCCGGACACCGAACTCTTGGCAAACATCGGAAACTTGACGCCATAGGTGTTGAAGCATAGATCGGCAATCTGCTTGCTGTCGCCCGGCTCTTGCCCGCCAAAATCGTTGGACGGGAAGCCGAGTACGGTCAGACCTTTGGGCTGATATCTGGCATATAGCGCCTCAAGACCTTCATACTGGCTGGTGAAGCCGCAGTAGCTGGCAGTATTGACCACCAGCACCACTTGCCCGGCGTACTTGCATAGGTTTTGCGGCGCGTCATCCTGCAGCCGGTTGAAAGTCTGATTGAGGATGGCCGGACAAGACGATCCAGTCTGTGCAAAGGCGGGCGCAGCCGCACCGATCAGCAGGATGGACAGAAGCAGGCGCTTGAACATGATGGAATCCTCAGGGGTATGTGAGACGTATGAGCGACTTCATTCTATGTCAAAACGACACGGCATTTGCCGGTTTGAATGAATGGCTGGCTTAGTCCTTATAATGGGTGCGTCATTCCTGTGATCAAAGGGTCCGAACGATGCTCAAAGTCGTAGTCATCGATGCCAATGCCATCTCGCGCAACCTGCTCGGCAGCGTCCTGGCCAATGGCGGTCACAATGTGATCGGCGACGCCAATACCGGCTCGGCGGGCCTGGCCAACATGATCAAGCTGCAGCCGCAGCTGGTGTGCATCGATATCGGGACTGCCGACGACGAAGGCTTTTCCAGGCTGGATACCTTGCGCCAGGGCTTGCCGAAAGCCTTGTTCTTCGTGGTATCGGCAAAGATGGAAGCGGGTTTCGTGCAGCGCGCGCTCGATTGGGGTGTGCATGGCTTCATCGTCAAGCCATTCAATGCCGTGACGGTTCTGGCCGGTATTCGCAATGCGATCATCAAGCTTGCGCGTCAACACAAGCAGCCTCCGGCGCCGAGCAAAGAATTACAAACGTAACAAGTCGTAACGCTCCTGCCTTCTTCATCCTCGCTCTAAAAATCCCTTTCAAATCAAGGCTAAGACCACGTCCAAAAACATGGTCGAGCTGACATTCTCTACAGCATAGATTCCTTGCGGCAACAAGATGTTATCGAGCATGTAGGAATAATCCGATAGAACCGGTCTGAGCACCGACATTGCTAATCATCCTCTCGCTGATTTCCAGCAGTCAGTTGAATAGACATAATCTCAACCACTGATTGCCGCGTCGCAAATGATGTTTGTGACGAAGAACAACCACCAACTATTTCAAAAAGGTATAGCAATGTTGACTTCGCCCATGACCGATCTACGTTCCAATACCGTTTCGCTGGCAACGCCTTCGCCCTCCGGTACCTCCTGGCAGCGTCAGGCCAAACTGTGGTCCAGCCTCAAGGAAGTGTGCGACCTGCTGCGCATCTCGGCACGCATCGTCAATGATGACTTCCAGTTCCAGCACATGCAGTTCAAGGCTGGCCAGCGCATCCACACCATCGGTCAGCCGTTCGACATGCTGTACATCGTCAACTCCGGTTTCCTGAAGACAGTGATGATCGATGAACTGGGCAACGAGCAGGTGCTCGGCTTCCCGATGAAGGGCGACATGTTCGGCATCGATGGCATCCATCGCAAACAGTATTCGACCGAAACCGTCGCGCTGACCAACTGCGATGTGATCCTGGTGCCGTTCAAGACCTTTTCCACACTGGGCCGTACCCATGCGGAACTGGAAGCCGCGATCTATGGCGTAATGAGCCGCGAACTGGTGCGCGAACAGGCAATGGTCGGCACTCTCGGTTCGCTGAGCGCCGAGGCACGCGTGGCCCGCTTCCTGGTCTTCCTGTCCGAGCGCTTTGCTGAAATGGGCTACTCCGGCAGCCAGTTCAACCTGCGCATGACACGCCAGGAAATCGGCAATTATCTCGGTTTGACCCTGGAAACCGTCAGCCGTACCTTTTCGGCATTCAATGCGATCGGCATGATTTCGGTCGACCAGCGCGCCATCATGATTCATGACTTGCAATCGCTGCGCACGCTGCGCCGCTTGCCGCCATCCCGTCTGCGCAACAAGACCGAAGCCGCAAAGAAGCGCGCGGCCGGGCAACAGATGGCAGTTGCATGATTTAGGCGTTATTGGATTGCGGCTCCCTCTGCGGCGATAGCATCAGAGGCGCCGCCGTCTTGCTCCTGGTCTTGATGGCGCCCGGCATGGTCGGGCAACGCAGTTCGCCATTCTGCAAACCGTCTTGCGCCGCAAACAATTCCGCAATCCATTCCACGAATACGCGCACTTTGGCCGACAAATGCCGGTTGTGCGGATAGACCACGTGCAACGGGATCGGATCGACGCACCAGTCTTCCAGCACCAGTTCCAGTTCGCCCGACGCCAGCATCGGCTGGACCGCAAACAGCGACATCTGCGCAATCCCCATTCCCGACAAACCGGCTGCTATATAGGCGTCGGAATCGTTGACCGCGACCCGGCCTGGCACGCGGATCTGGAAACGTTCGCCATCGCGGGCGAAATCCCATTCGTAAATCTTGCCAGTCTTGGCTGAAAAATAGTTGACGCAGCGATGCTGCAGCAAGTCGTTCGGATGCAGCGGACGACCAAACCGCGCCAGATAGGATGGCGCAGCGCAAGTAATGAAATGCAGCATGCCGACCCGCCGTGCAATCAGGCTGGAATCGGCCAGCTCGCCGCCGCGCACCGCGCAATCCACCCCTTCCTCGATCAAGTCGACCAGACGGTCGCTGCAGCCGATTTCCAGTTCGATATCGGGATAACGCTCGAAAAATTGCGGCAGAGCAGGAATGATTACGCCACGCCCCATGCCGGTCGGCACATCGACCCGCAAGCGTCCGCTCGGGCTGGCACGAGTACGGGACAAGGATTCCTCGGCATCGTGCACATCGGCCAGAATGCTCAGGCAACGTTCATAGTAAGCGGCGCCATCTGCCGTGACGCTGACATGGCGAGTGGTGCGGTTGAGCAGCTTGACCGCAAGCCGGGTTTCCAGGTTGCGGATCAGCGTCGATACCGTTGCCTTCGGCAGCTGCAGGTTTTCCGACGCGCGTGTGAAGCCGCCGCTATCGACGACTTGCACAAACACTTCCATTGCCTGCAATTTATCCATGGGGATCTCCCTTCGATTTACAGGAACAGGGAGTCCGTCTGGTGGACGGCCGGCCCTGCAAACAACAGTCACAAGTATTCCAGCCCTCGCATCGCGCCGGTTCGTGACAAGAATATGAAACGATTGTTCAGGAACCTGAACAGTCAATTCGGTTTATTGCTATTTATTTACATTGTAGAACAAAGCTATAGTCCGCCTCACGGTAAGCAAAAGCAGCAATGCGGAGATAGCCATGGTACAGAACCAGAGCGAAGACGACATTCCGCCAGAACTGGAAGCGGAAATTGCCGGCGTAAAAATGCGTGCGCAAGCGATCAAGGGCGCGCAACGGGAACTCGATGCCCGGCTCTACGTTCCCGATGGGGCCGTGGCCGAAGGTTTGATTGTGTATTTTCCAGGCGGCGGCTTTGTCACCGACGAACTGGAAATGGCGGATATCTTCATGCGCGTGCTGGCCGCGCGCACCGGTTATACGGTGCTCGGATCGAGCTACACGCTGGCAAGCGAGCGGCCATTCCCGGCCGCGGCCGAAGATGCGCATGCGGTACTGGCGTGGGGCGGGCGCTATTGCAAGCGCAAGACCTGGAAGAACCCGCGCCTGATCGTGGCGGGACTGGAAGCCGGCGGCAATCTGGCAGCGGTGGCGGCGCTGATGGCACGTGACCGCAACGGCCCGGCGCTGGCGGCGCAGATCCTGATGATGCCGATGCTGGATCCCGGCCTGACAAGCTGTTCGATGCGCAAGGTGGAGGCGGCAAACGGCGGCATCGTCGCGGCCAACGCCTGCGCGATGAGTTATCGCGGCTACCTGCCGCATGCGATCGACCGTGCCCATCCGTATGCGTCGCCGCTGCAATCGAGCCGCACCAAGGGTTTGCCGCCGGCGCTGATCCTGTCGGCGGACGACGATCCGTTGCGCGACGAAGCCGAACAATATGGCGCGAAGCTGCAGGCGTCCGGCGTCACGAGCGTCGTACGCAGATTACCGGCGATCGAACTGCAGGATCCGCATGCGCGATGTAGCTGCGCCCGCAAGGAAATCGCGTTGCATGAAGTCACGGCATTCATCGCCGGGCTAGACGCTGCTCAGAATACTGCTTGACCTTCCCATTGCGGGAGGCTTGACACTGGTTTTCGATATACCCAGTTACAGATCCAAAGGAACAAGAACATGAAACAACATCCTTATCTTTCCAATTTCCGCCGCCTGCCGGCAGTGCTTGCGTTGAGCGCGGCAGCGGCCTTCATCCTGTCCGGTTGCGGACAGCCCTCTGCACAGGAAGCGCCCAAGCCCGACGGCGGCCCACCGATCTCGGCCGCGGAGGTGCTGGAAAAATCGATCACCGAAACGCAAGAATTTTCCGGCCGTCTGGAAGCGGTCGACCGCGTCGATATCCGTCCGCGCGTCTCTGGCTTCATCGCTTCGGTCAACTTCAAGCCGGGCGCCGAAGTGAAAAAGGGCGAGGTGCTGTTCGTGATCGACCCGCGCCCTTACCAGGCAGAAGCCAGCCGTACCGAAGCCGCCGCACTGGCGGCACGCGCCAAGGCCGATCTCGCGAAGCTGGAACTGGCACGCGCCGAGAAACTGGTCGCCGACAAGGCGATTGCGCAGCGCGAAGCCGACGAAAAAGCGTCCAGCGTAAAAGAACTCGATGCCACCGCGCGCGCCGCGCAAGCCGCGTATGAAGCAGCGAAGCTGAACCTGAGCTTTACCCAGGTGCATTCGCCGATCAATGGCCGCGTCAGCAAGGCTGAAGTCACGACCGGCAACCTGGTCGATGGCAGCGTGGTGCTGACGTCGGTGGTGTCGAACAATCCGATCTATGCCAGCTTCGATGGCGACGAAGATACCTTCCTGCGGGTTGGCGCCCAGGCGCGCAACGGCCAGCCGGTCACCGTGCGCATCGGCCTGGCGAATGAAACCGGCTTCCCGCATGAAGGCAAGCTCGAATTCGTCGACAACCGGGTCGATCCGGCCACCGGCAGTGTCAGGATGCGCGCAATGTTCAAGAATGCCGACAATGCGCTGGCGCCCGGATTGTTTGCGCGTGTGCAGCTGGCCAGCGGCAATGGCAGCGGCAAGCAGACCAATGCGGCCTTGATTTCCGACCGCGCGGTCGGCACCGACCAGAATCGTAAGTTCGTCTACGTGGTGAACACCGAGGGCAAGGCTGAATACCGGCCGGTGACTCTGGGCCCGGTGATCGATGGCTTGCGCGTGGTGCGCGATGGCGTGAAGCCCGGCGAAAAGGTGGTCGTCAACGGCTTGCAGCGCGTGCGTCCCGGCGCCCCGGTCACCGCGCAAACAGTGCCGATGGAAGCGGCCGTGACCGGCGCACCCGCCAGGGGCGAGCAAAAGGCGGAAAAGAAAGAGGACGACACGACGAAATCCTGACGTCTTCGGCTTTCGACAGCGAATAACACGCCCGGCAGCCCGGTTTTCATCGATGCACTGAACACCGGGCCGCGCAATACCGATGCTTTACTGACCGCGTTCCGGCTTCTCCCTATCGAGACAGCCGGCTGTCTTCCTGTCGCCAAACCGCATTAATGCCTGACCTTCGCCTGACCTTCAAGCGATACCGGCAACCGGCCAATCCCGGCGCATGCCTGTCGCCGAAGGCGAAACAGTGACTCTCCAGAGAGAACGAACATGAACTTTTCCAGATTTTTTGTCGATCGGCCCATCTTCGCGGCAGTCCTGTCGATCCTGATCTTCGTGGCCGGTGTGCTGGCCATTTTCAAATTGCCGATTTCCGAATATCCGGATGTGGTGCCGCCCTCGGTCGTGGTACGCGCGATGTATCCCGGCGCCAATCCGAAAGTCATTTCGGAAACGGTGGCCGGCCCGCTGGAAGAACAGATCAACGGCGTGGAAAACATGCTGTACATGTCTTCGCAAGCGACTTCGGATGGCGCGCTGGCGCTGACCGTGACGTTCAAGGTCGGCACCAATGTCGAACAAGCTGAAACCCAGGTACAGAACCGGGTCCAGCGCGCATTGCCGCGCCTGCCGGAAGAAGTGCGGCAGATCGGGGTCACCACGGTCAAGAGCTCGCCCAACCTGACCATGGTGGTGCACCTGTCATCGCCGAACGGCCGCTATGACGATGTCTATCTGCGCAACTACGCGGTGCTCAACATCAAGGACCAGTTGTCGCGCATTCCGGGCATGGGTGAAACCCTGTTGTTCGGTGCAGGCGATTACGCGATGCGTGTCTGGCTCGACCCGCAAAAAATCGCCGCGCGCAGCATGACCGCCGGCGATGTCGTGTCCGCCATCCGCGAACAGAACGTGCAAGTTGCGGCCGGCGTGATCGGTGCCGCGCCGTCGAAGAATGCGGAATTCCAGCTGACCGTCAATACGCAAGGCCGTCTGCAATCGGAAGAAGAGTTCGGCAACATCATCGTGCGCACTGGCGCCGATGGTTCGGTCACGCTGCTCAAGGATGTGGCGCGCGTAGAACTTGGCTCCACCGACTATGCATTGCGTTCGCTGCTCAACAACAAGTCCGCTGCGGCGATTGCAGTGTTTGAAGCGCCTCAGTCGAATGCACTGCAACTCTCGGCCGACGTGCGCGCCAAGATGGAAGAATTGAAGAAAGACTTCCCCGAAGGCGTCGAATACAGCGTGGTGTATGACCCGACGCAGTTCGTACGCGAGTCGATCCGCGCGGTGATTCATACGCTGCTGGAAGCGATTGCGCTGGTGGTGCTGGTGGTCATTATCTTCCTGCAGACCTGGCGCGCGTCCATTATTCCGCTGGTCGCGGTGCCGGTCTCGATCGTCGGTACCTTTGCCGTGCTGCTGCTGTTCGGCTTTTCGATCAACACGCTGTCGCTGTTCGGGCTGGTGCTGGCGATCGGTATCGTGGTCGACGATGCGATCGTGGTGGTCGAGAACGTCGAGCGCAACATCCATGCAGGCCTGTCACCGCGCGACGCGACGGTGCAGGCGATGAAGGAAGTCAGCGGTCCCATCATCGCCATCGCGCTGGTGCTGTGCGCGGTGTTCGTGCCGATCGCCTTCGTGTCCGGGCTGTCCGGCCAGTTCTATCGCCAGTTCGCACTGACGATCGCGATCTCGACCGTGATTTCGGCCTTCAATTCGCTGACACTGTCGCCGGCCCTCGCAGCCGCATTGCTCAAGCCGCATGACGCGCCCAAGGATGCGCTGACGCGCGGCATGGACAAGGTGTTCGGCCGCTTCTTCGGTTGGTTCAACCGGGTCTTCGGCCGCGCGTCGGAACGCTACGAAGGCGGCGTGAAAACCGTGCTCAACCGCAAGGCGATGGCACTAGTGGTGTATGCGGTATTAGGCGTGGCCGCGGTGTTCGTGTTCAAGGCAGTGCCGAGCGGCTTCGTGCCCGGTCAGGACAAGCAGTATCTGGTCGGCTTCGCGCAATTGCCGGATGCCGCCTCGCTCGATCGTACCGATGCCGTGATTCGCCGCATGTCGGACGTGGCAAAGTCGGTACCGGGCGTGAAGGATTCGATCGCGTTCCCCGGCCTGTCGATCAACGGCTTTACCAATGCGCCGAACGCCGGCATCGTGTTCTTCGGGCTGGATGCTTTCGACCAGCGCACCTCCGCCGATCAATCGGGTGCCGCGATTGCGCAGCAGATCAATGCCAAGCTCGGCAGTATCGAGGATGCCTTCATCATGGTATTCCCGCCGCCGCCGGTCAACGGCCTGGGCACCATCGGCGGCTTCAAGCTGATGATCGAGGACCGCGCCAATCTCGGCTATGACGAGTTGTACAAGGCAGTGCAGGCACTGCAGATGAAAGCGTGGCAGACACCGGAACTGGCGGGCGTGTTTTCCAGCTTCCAAATCAATGTGCCGCAACTGTTCGCCGACATCGACCGCACCAAGGCCAAGCAACTCGGAGTGCCTTTGGCGACGATCTACCAGACGCTGCAGATCAATCTCGGCTCGCTGTATGTGAACGACTTCAACCAGTTCGGCCGTACCTATCAGGTCAAGGTGCAGGCTGACGCGCCCTATCGTTCGCATGCGGAAGATATCGCGCAGCTGAAGGTGCGTAACAACAAGGGCGAAATGATTCCGCTGTCGTCGCTGATGCGCGTGAAGGACAGCTATGGTCCCGACCGCGTGCAGCGCTACAACGCCTATGTGTCGGCCGACATCAATGGCGGTGCGGCGCCCGGCGTATCGAGCGGACAGGCACAGGCAGCCATGGAAAAGATCGCGCAGGAAGTTCTGCCCAAGGGCATCACTTACGAGTGGACCGACCTGACCTATCAGGAAATCCTGGCGGGCAACACCATGGTGATCGTGTTCCCACTGTGCGTGCTGCTGGTCTTCCTGGTGCTGGCTGCGCAGTACGAAAGCTGGACCCTGCCGCTGGCGGTGATCCTGATCGTGCCGATGTCGATCCTGTGCGCACTGCTCGGCGTCAAGCTGACCGGCGGCGACAACAACATCTTCACGCAGATCGCGCTGTTCGTACTGGTCGGACTGGCGTCGAAGAACGCGATTCTGATCGTGGAATTCGCACGGGAACTGGAAGACCATGGACGCACCGTAGTGCAAGCCGCGCTGGAAGCCTGCCGCCTGCGCCTGCGTCCGATCCTGATGACCTCGATCGCGTTCATCATGGGGGTGGTACCGCTGGTGTTTTCCACCGGTGCCGGCGCGGAAATGCGCCACGCGATGGGCGTCGCGGTGTTCGCCGGCATGCTGGGCGTGACGCTGTTCGGTCTGTTCCTGACACCGGTGTTTTATGTGCTGTTGCGCAATCTTGCGAAGCGACTGGAAAAACCTGTTCCGACAGTTGAATCCGCTTCGAAGGGAGTCGCGTAAATGTGGATAACGATGGATGACATGAAGATGAATACCTTGTTTCCGAAACTGCTGACGCCGTTGCTGGCGGCCATGGTTCTGGCGGGATGCGCGGCACCGGAATTGCGCGCGCCGGATATCGAGATCCCGTCCGGTTTCAAGGAGGCGAACATGGCCGATGCCGCGCGCTGGAAGCCGGCCGAGCCCGCCGAAGCCCAGCCGCGCGGCGAATGGTGGAAAGCCTTCAACGACAGCACGCTCGACAAGCTGATCGCCGACGCCACCGCGGCCAATGCCAACCTCGCCGCCGCCGCCGCACGGGTCAAGCAGGCACGCGCGATTGCCGGCGTCGCCGAAGCCGATCGCATGCCAGCCGTGAATGCGGAATTTGGTCCGCAACGCTTGCGCAACTCGGCGCTATCGCGCGGTCTGCCGGCAGGCACGGCGGTCGCCCCGGCAACGGTCTGGCAAGGGCGGTTGACCGCCAGTTATGAAGTCGACCTGTTCGGACGGGTGGGCAACAACGTCAGCGCCGCTCAGGCGGATGCAGCGGCCAGCGAAGCGACCTACCGCTCGGTGCTGCTGGCCTTGCAAGCCGATGTCGCGCAGACCTATTTCCGGCTGCGCGCGGCCGATGCCGAGCTGTCGTTCCTGAACGAGACGGTGCGGCTGCGCGATGAAAATGTGCGCATCAACCAGCGCCGCTACGACCTGGGCGATGTTGGGGAACTGGACGTGTCGCGCGCGCGCACCGAACTGTCGACGATACGCTCCGAAGCGATCGCGCTGGAACGGCAGCGCGCCCAGCTGGAACATGCGCTGGCGGTATTGCTCGGCCGTCCGGCAGCGGCATTCGGCGCCAGCAGCAATCCGCTGCTCGCGTCGTCGCGGTTACCCGGCATTCCGGCCGGCTTGCCCTCGGCCTTGCTGGAACGGCGACCGGATATCGCGGCCGCGCAGCGTGCGATGGTCGCGGCGAACGCACGGATCGGCGTGGCGCGCTCGGCGATGTTTCCCGCGTTGCGGCTGACCGGCGCCGGGGGCGGCGAATCGGACGATTTGTCGGATCTGTTCAAGTGGAGCAGCCGCAGCTGGGTGATCGGCGCGCTGCTGTCGCTGCCGGTGATCGACGGTGGCCGCACGCAAGCCAATATCGTGCGCAGCCAGGCCGCGCTGGAAGAATCGGTGGCCGGCTATCGGCAAAGCGTGCTGGCCGCGTTTGCCGAAGTCGAAGACAACCTGGTTGGCTTGCGCACTTTGGCCGGACAGGCCGAGGCGATCGATGAAGCGCTTGCGTCGGCCAGACGATCGGCCGATCTGGCGAACAAGCTGTACACCGCAGGACGCTCGAGTTATCTGGAACTGCTCGACGCCCAGCGCAATCTGGCGGCAGTCGAGCGCAGCGCCGTGCAATTGCGCGGTTCACGCGCCACCACGACGGTCGCGCTGATCCGCTCGCTGGGCGGCGGCTGGTAGGTTTGCAGGGATTTCAAGGAGAAGCGCGACAGGAAGAAATCCAGATTGCCGACGATTATTTCTGAAAACGAAATGGTGCATTGCGGCATACGCTGTTTTTCTCCTCACGCGCAATGGATAGACTGTGCTTCATCGATGAGCACACAACGCAGTGCGACTCTCGAAGGACTCACAACACTATGAGCCCGGAGTCATTTAACCTTATTGGAGAATTAACATGAATGCGAAAAATCTGATTGCTGCTGTTGCTGTTTTTGCCGCTGCCGGTTCTGCTTTGGCCGACAACACCTATCCTTACGTTGATCACAGCAACTTCGTATCGACCAAGACCCGCGCTGAAGTGATCGCTGAAATGAACCAGGCCAATGCCAACGGCCAGATCGCACGCCAGACCGAGTTCGTCGAATTCAATAACGTTGCCTCCACCAAGACCCGCGCCGAAGTGCGCGCCGAACTGGAAAAAGCGCAGGCGGATGGCCAGTATGCCGGCAACCGCACCCCGGAATTCTTCGAGTTCATCAACGTCGCATCGACCAAGACCCGCGACCAGGTGCGCCAGGAAGCCCTGGCAGCGGCGCAAGACAAGCGCGTTCCCGCCGGCGAGTAAGGTTCGCTGCTCCGGCATGATGCCGGAGCCCGGCGGTCGCCGCGAAGCCCGACCGCCATTGCTGTAAAGCGTCTCCCCCACTCTCTCCAAGAGTTGGATTTATGCCCGCAGATTTTATCTGCGGGCTTTTTTTATTTATGGCGTAGTCGGCGTCACATTGCGTTGTTTGCATGCGGGTACCTGAGCATCAATGATGCTTCTTTTTTTCCCTCGTCATGCTCGTGAAAGCGGGCACCCATGCCGACGTTGCGCTTCGAGTAGGAACATCTTGGTCGCTGCATTGAGCAAGCGGGTTATGGGTCTCCACTTTCGTGGAGATGACGGGGCATGGCGAACACATCGCATGCGGACGCAACGTGACTTCGGCGCGCGGTCCAGCCACTTCCCGTCGTCTTCCGGCTTGCTGTCGGCCAAGGCCATGTATGCGGTGAATACGGTTTTCTTTGCCGACGTGACGCGAATATCCGAGTGCGTCGATACTATGACACTGCAGCCCTACCGCTGACATTACAGATGACGATAAAGAGCTGTTTGTAGCTGGCGTGGAACCAGAGTATTCTTTCCTACATCACCGAAATCAATCTCCTTTCTTGCGGGTTGAATTACATTGAATATCGCCGGAAAACTGGGAGTTTCGATTCCATGAGTGTCTTTACATTCCTTGCACGGATAAAAATTGGGCTTAAACGATCGGTTCTTACGTGATCCGACAGAACCGTGCATATCCCAAATCGCAAAGGATGCTTCCTTCGAGACAGGTTTGCACGTAGCCGCCCAATTCAATCCCATCACTACACTGTAGAACCCTACCAAGTTAGACACGAGGTCTTCTTCACTATATCCGCTGTCCGTGATAAGCGAATATTTTTGCTGAAGGCTTTCGAAACCATGAGTGACTTCCATAAAGACCGATAAGGCAACCGCTTGTCTTCGCGCTACTGTCAATCCTTTCTTAATCCAGTAGGCCTTAAAGTGCTCAGAGGTGATGCCGAAGCGGGTCATTGATTGCCTATATCCGATAACGTGACTGCCCGGATAAACAGGCATGGTCAGCCCGCGCTCATGCAGCACGTCTTCCCATAAGTATCGTGCACTTCCATGTGGTCGGGTTTCTGAAGACCGCATGTGGCCTAAGTCCATCCAGCCGCAATTGCACGTATAAATTAAGCGACCGGTGGTAATGTCACCACGTTTCGACATGTGAATTTCCTTCCCAAGGGACTGTTTCGTAGGTTCGCTTTTATTCAGTCGATTTAGGCATCAGGACACTAATTAAAGTGCGTAACGCTAACTTCCAAATTGTTCGACATTGGTAAGGAACTAATAATGAATTCAAGGGATTCTCTGTCGCGATTGATGAACGTGGCCTGGTAAACCGTTTTTTTGTCACCTATCGGCACGTTAAGGGTTTGGGATGTATACGGCGCAAAGCCTTGCTCCCGCAAGTACGCGTTGATCTTGATGGCGAGCGACTGTTCGCTCTTTTCGCTAGTGGTGTACCAGATCGTGGACTCCGGTGGCTTTGGCCCATCTCCCGTGCTGGAGAAATATTGAGGAGTTCCTATAACGTCAAGGACTGGGACGTTGCGGATCACAGATGACAACTTTAGATAGAAATCAATCGAATGCGCTTGCGGATACGAGTTTTCTTCATGAAACGCGTAGTACAGGAAACCGAAAAATATGATCGGCAAGGCGGCTATAGCAGGAAGAGCTTTCTTTATGAATTTCAGCGGCAGTACCATCGCGAATAAAGTTATCAAAATTGCACCAAAAGAAGACTATCGTACTCGGGTTACGGATGTCAACGGTCACGATGGCCGTGGGCTTCACCGCTATCCAAGCAGCTTCAGCGCCGCCCGGTATCCCCACCACGCCGCCTCCTCGAACACTGAGAACCCCGACAGGTCGCTATGTGCAAAAAGTACGGAACCGTCGGTCTCGCGCAAGGCACGCAAGCCGGCATTGGAACGGAACCCGGGGCGCGGCGAGCACATGGCATGGGGCCGCAACGTGATATCCGCATGCTCGACATACCTGCCGAATTCTGCGCCGTAGGCCGCTTCGAGATCGCTTGCCGCAAGCGCAAGCAATTCATCCGGCGACGCCGTATCCAGCCACTTGCGGCCGTCGTCCGGTGTATGGCGCGATAGGGCCATGTAGGCACTGAATACAGTCTTTTCTGGAGGCGTCACGCGGATATCCTGATGCGTCGACACGACATAACCTAATCCCTTGCCCTGATATACGACGTTATCCCAAGATAGTGGCGCTTCGGCCTTCTCTCGTGGAAAGGAACGCATCAGGAAATTGGTCACCATCCATGGCGCATAGGCGGGCATGTGCGCGGCAGGATCGAAGCCGTAGTCCCGGATTGCATCAACGATTCCCGCCGCAACGAACAGCGGCATTGCGCATACGGCCTTTCGCGCATGCACAAGAAAGCTGCGTGGCTGTCCGTTCACGAACTCGACACAGAGGACTTCGACCCGTTTTCCATTCGGCTTCAATGTCGCCACGCTGGCATCCTTGCGCTGCTTGCCGGCCTTATCACTCAATGCGGAGGCGATGGGCTGCAAACCTCCAGGCCAGGTTAGCCATTCGCCGGTGGCTGCGTTTTCCGCCAGACCATCCCGGCTGCAGCTATAGTGCAGTCCCGCCCAAGCGGAAGTCTGTTCATAGCCGGTTCCGTAGTCGTCGCGACAGGTGTAGTCGAGATACCAGTGCAAGGTCGGCGACTTGTAGCCGGCCTGCTCTAGCCATTGCCGGAAGCTGATCCGGTCAAGGGCCTGCCATGCGGGATCGCTGGACGACAGGGCGCTGGGCAGTACGAACAATGGTTTGCCATCGGCACCGCGCGTCGCTTTCAGGTGCGCCATTGCCTGGAAAAAGCGTTCATGCTCATCCAGTTCCCATTGCGGTACGCCATCTTTCGGAATCAAGCCTTCCTGCCAGCTGCCATCGAACAATATGCGGTCCTGCGGCGCATGCAGGATGAAACGTTCGTCGTAATACGGGCGTTCGGCCGAGGGATTGCGCAGTAATATCCCGAGGTCATGCAGCATTTCGCGCACATGGAACGCGTCGCGCGTGGGCAACGGCAGGTAATGCGCGCCGGTCGGATAGGCAAGGTCGCCATGACTGCCGCCGGCGGCATTGCCATAGGGTTGAGGTCCGTCGACCATCACAAAGTCGCTGTGCCCTTCCTTGCGCAACTTCCATGCGGTGGTCAGTCCTGCAATGCCGGAACCCAGGATCACGACATCGGTGTCGATTGCATACGAAGGCGGCGGCAAGGCACGACGATCGCGCGCAAGATCGCGCAGGAAATGCCCTTGCTGCATGCCCGGCATGTGAATGGACGGCGTGATTTCCTGCCAGCGCCAATAGCCGGCCACGGAACCGAGCGCGGCGACCGCGCCTGCCCCCAGCAAAAAGGACCGCCTTTGCATCAGCGCACCGCCTGCCGCCAGTCGCGCTCGAATTGCTGGACCAGGGATTGGGTATCGAGCCGGTTCGGCGGCATGTCGAGGCGCGGCATGTCGGGCGGGAAGGTAAACATTTCCTTCGTCGTTTCGCCGTTCAGGTAACGCATCGTCAAACGGTATTGGCTGGGCGCTGCAAATTTCTGCTGCGGCGCCGCCATGATGAAACCCCATTCGCCGAACGAGGGCACATACACATGGTAGGGCGAGGTCTGGAAACCCGCTTCGCGCAGTGTCGCATCGACGGTCCAGTAGGCATGCGGGGCAAAAAACGGCGAGGTCGACTGGACCGCGACCAAGCCGCGTGCGGCCACATGTTTTTTCAACATGCTATAAAAAGGCACCGAATACAGCTTGCCGAGCGCGAAGCTCGACGGGTCGGGAAAGTCGATGATCGCCGCATCGAATACCTGGTCGGTGTTTTGCAGCCACAGCGCCGCATCGGTATTGATCACCGTGACGCGCGGGTCGCGCAGCGACGCATGATTGAGACGCACCAGTTCTTCACGGCTGCCGAACGCCTCGGTCATCGCGGGGTCGAGGTCGACCAGCGTCACATGACGGATATTCGGATAGCGCAGCACTTCGCGCAGTGCCAGCCCGTCGCCGCCGCCGAGTATCATCACCGAGCGTGCCCAAGGCAGAGACTCCAATGCCGGATGCACCAGCGCTTCGTGATAACGGTATTCATCGCGCGACGAGAATTGCAGGTTGCCGTTGATGTAGAGCCGGAGATCGTCTTTCCATTTGGTGATCACCAGCCGCTGATACGGCGTCGATGTGGAAAAAACGATGTCGTCGCCGAACAATCCATGCTCGCCCCACACCACCAGACGATCAGATGCGGCGAAGCCGCCGGCCAGCACAAACAACACGGCGCTGGCACGCAGCATCCGCGCGCCGACATCGCGCAATTCGCGGCGGAATGCATGGATCGTCCAGCACGCAACGCCGACATTGAACATGCCGAACAGGAAGCCGGTGCGCACCAGCCCGAGATGCGGCGCCAGCACCAGCGGAAACAATACCGATACGGCAAGCGCGCCCAGGTAATCGAAGGTCAACACCTTGCTCACCAATTCGCTGAAGCTGGTTTGCCGTGCATTCAGCGCGCGCATTACCAGCGGCACTTCGGTGCCGACAAACATCCCTACCAGAAATACCAGCACATACAGCATGGTCCGGAACGGCGCGCCCATCCATGCATAGGTCAGGAACAGCACCGCCGCCGACAGGCCGCCGACCAAGCCCACCGCCAGTTCGATATCGATGAAGCGCGCCAGCACATCCTCGTCCTTCACGTACTTGGACAGATGCGCGCCGACGCCCATCGCAAACAGATAGCAGCCGATGATGGTCGAGAACTGGAAGATCGAATCCCCGAGCAGATAGCTCGACAGCGCGCCGGCGATCAGCTCGTAAGCCAGGCCGCAGGACGCGACCACGAAGACGGAAAGGATCAGGATATGCTTGCTCATGAATGCGGGCAGTGGCGGGGCCGTAGGCTTGTGAAATCGATGAATTAGCGATGAATTAACGATGCTCTGGAAAATGCTGGACAGAGGTAATAATTGGATTAGTATATTGGCAAGCCAAATTCCCGAGCGATGACTATCCAGCGATGAATACTCTACCCGCGTTTGCCAACTATCTCATTTATCTGCTGACTGCCGGCATCCTGCTGGTTTTTTTCTTTGTGGTCTATACCCGCGTCACGCCTTTCAACGAAGTATTGCTGATCCGCCAGGGCAATTGCGCGGCCGCGCTGTCGCTGGGCGGCGCGATGCTCGGCTTTTCACTGACGGTTGCGTCCTGCATACTGCATACCTCCAGCATCGTGCCTTTCGTGCTCTGGACCATAGGCGCGCTGGCGGTGCAGCTGCTGGCGTATATCGTTACCACCAAGCTGATGCGCATTTCGAAAGAACACATCGAATCGGGCAACATCGCCTTCGGCGGCATGCTCGGCGCGATTTCCCTCTCGGTCGGCGCGATCAACGCCGCCTGCATTTCCTGATCAGCAACCAGCCAAGGATACCCATCATGAGCGTTTTTTCTTTCATCAAGAAACAATTCATCGATGTCCTGCAATGGAACGAGGATGCCGAAGGCGTGCTGTCCTGGCGCTTTCCGATGGAGGGGTTTGAAATCCAGAATGGCGCGGCACTGACCGTGCGCGAATCGCAGATCGCGGTATTCGTCAATGAAGGCCAGATCGCCGATGTCTTCGGTCCCGGCAATTACACGCTCACCACCCGCACGCTGCCGGTGCTGACCTATCTGCGCAACTGGGACAAGCTGTTCGAATCGCCATTCAAGGCCGATGTGTTTTTCTTCAGCACCCGCATCCAGACCGGCCGCAAATGGGGAACACCGCAGCCGATCACGATCCGCGACAAGGATTTCGACATGGTGCGCATTCGCGCATTCGGCATGTTTTCGTATCGCGTGGCCGATCCAAAACTGTTCTTCACCGAGCTATGCGGCACCCGCGAAATCTATACGCGCGACGATGTCGAAGCCCAGTTGCAAGGGATCATGCTGTCGACGATGGCGACTTCGCTCGGCGCATCCAATATTCCCTTCCTCGACATGGCGGCCAACCAGGCGCTGATGGCGCAGCAGGTCAAGGGCGACCTCGGTACCGCCTTCGCGCGCTATGGCCTTGCGCTCGACGAATTCAATGTCGGCAGTATCAGCCTGCCGGATGAATTGCAGCAGGCGCTCGATGCACGCATCGGCGCCGGCATGAAAGGCGGCCTCAGCGCGGGCAAGATGGAAGGCTTTACCCGTTTCCAGACCGCAGAAGCGATTCCGCTGGCCGCGCAAAACGAAGGCGGGCTGGCCGGTCTCGGCGCCGGCCTGTCGGCCGGGATGGCGGTCGGTCAGGTGATGGCGCAAGGTCTGGGCGCGGGCGCACCTGCTCCTGCTGCTGCTCCTGCCGCGCCAGCGGCCGCTGCAACTCCGGTGCAGCCAGCCGAGGATTCGCTGGAAGCCCGCCTCGAAAAACTGAAAGGCTTGCTCGACAAAGGCTTGATCTCGCAAAGCGACTATGACGACGCCAAGGCGAAAGTACTGCAAAAATTGATCGGCTAGGGCGCGTGTAGATGCAGAATGTTTCCTGCCCGAGCTGCGGCGCGTCGGTTATCTTCAAATCGCATGCCTCGGTCATGGCGGTATGCGAGTATTGCAAGACCACCGTGCTCAAGGATGCGGACGCGGTCAAGGACATGGGCCGCATGTCGGCCGTGCTGGAAGATTATTCGCCGCTGCAGATCGGCACCGCCGGGCAATACGGCAAGGTCGCGTTCACCGTCATTGGCCGCATTCAGCTGCGTTACGCGGAAGGCATCTGGAACGAATGGTATGTGTACTTCGACGATGGCCGTCCGGCATGGCTGTCGGATGCCTCCGGCCAGTACACGCTGACCTTTGAAAAGCAGGATGAACGCGCATTGCCGGCCTTCGACGAACTGCAGCCGGGACATGCCTATCCCATCCTCGGCCAGAACTTCATCGCATCCGATATCCGCAGCGCGGAATGCACCGGCGGCGAAGGCGAGTTGCCTTACCGCGTCGGCGCAGGCTGGCAGGCGAAGGTCGCCGACTTCCGTCGCGACAAGAGTTTTCTGACGCTCGATTATTCGGAATCGGAACGGCCGGCCATCTATGCCGGCAACAGCGTGACGCTGGAACAGCTGCAATGCCAACTGCTGCGCGATGACGACACGGTGCGCGACAGCGCCGGCAAGATCCGGCAAAAGGTTGACGCGCTGGCCTGCCCTTCCTGCGGCAGCGGCGTACGCTTCGTACCGGGCGTCACGCGCGAAATTATTTGTCCAAGCTGCCGTTCGCAGGTCGATACCACGACCCGGGTAGCCATCGTGCTGGAGGCAGGACACCGGATGGCCGCAGCCAGCACGACGCTGGAACTGGGCGCCAGTGCGAAGATCGGCAACGCCTCGCATGAAATCATCGGCGTGATGACGCGCAGCGACGATGAAGGCGAAAGCTGGACCGAATACCTGATGCACAATCCGCGCGGCGGCTTCACCTGGCTGATCGAAACCGACGAAGGCTGGTATCGGACCAAGGTGCTCGACGAATGGCCGGAATGGAGCGGCGGCGACAGTGCCCGGCTCGGCGCGCAAACTTTCAGCAAACGGTATGACTACACGGCAACGGTCAAGTTTGCGGCCGGCGCTTTCAACTGGCGCGTCAACGCCGGCGACACGGTGCGCGTGGTGGAATTTGAAAATGGCAAGAACCAGCTTGCCGCCGAACTGAGCAATCATGAACTGACATGGTCGCTATCGTCGCCGGTCCCATCCGATCAGATTCGCGCATGGTTCGGTACGGCGGTCAAGGCGGAAAAGCTGTCGCCGAAAACGCCCTTGCTGACGATTGCCAAGTATTTCCTGTACGGCATGCTGATCTTTAACGCGGTACCCTTATTGTTTTCATTCAGCGGTACCTGGAAGTTTTTCCTGTTTTCGGCAGCGGCGATCTATGTACCCGCGCTGATTCTGCAAGCCATGGATGATGAAACATCATGAGGGGCAAATTCATCATCTATGGCTTGATCGTGTCGCTGACCTGCACCATCGTCAGCTGGAACAAACTGCTGTCCGGTAGCAGCGTATGGTCGAACACCGGCTCGGGCAGCAGCTGGAGTTCAAGCTCCGGCTCCTGGAGCGGCGGCAGCGGAGGACATAAATGACAGGCACGCACCAGGCTTCGGGCATGCACTTGATCGCCGATCTGTACGGCATCGACGACACGCAATTATCTGATCCCGATGCCATTGAAAAGCTGTTGCGCGAAAGCGCGGTGGCGGCAGGCGCCACCATCATCTACAGCCACTTCCATGTCTTCGGCGAAGGCCAGGGCATCACCGGCGTCGTACTGCTGGCGGAATCGCATATATCGATACACACCTGGCCTGAACTGGGCTTTGCCGCCGCCGATGTCTTCATGTGCGGCAGCGCCCGGCCCGAGGTGGCGGTCGACATCATGGTCGACGCGTTGAAACCGACGTCGACCAGAATCCAGCATATTGCGCGCGGCAGACCGCAAGGAATTTCAGGGAATGAAGCCGCTCGGTCTGACGCCGGAATTGAACGGGCAATGGAGACGGTCGCGCATTGTTTTCCATGTACGCCAAGAAACTAATTCAGCAGGTGAAAAAATGAGCAGCCTTTGCGATCCCAGCCGCGCCACTTTAGTCATCATCGATTTGCAGGAACGCCTGATGCCGGCCATCCACGACAGCGCGTCGGTGGTCGCGAATGCGCTGCGTCTGGCGCAGACCGCCAGGCTGCTCGCGGTACCGGTCGTCGGCACCGCGCAAAGCCCATCCGGCCTGGGGCCGAATGTGCCCGAGATAGGGGCGCTCTGCGACAGCGTGATTGCAAAGACCGATTTCGATGCCTGCGCCGAACGGGCATTCATGGACTTGCTGCGCGAAGAGCGCGGCGACCTGATTATTGCCGGTTGCGAAGCGCATGTATGCGTATTGCAAACCGTGCTGGGGCTGCGCGCACGCCAGCGCCGCGTGCGCCTGGTGGCCGATGGGATCGGATCGCGCGTACCGTTCAACAAGACCATCGCACTGGAGCGTGCCAAGGCCGCCGGAGCGGAACTGGTGACGACGGAAATGGTGCTGTTTGAATGGATGCGCAACTCGACGCATCCACGCTTCAAGGACATGCTGAAGCTGATACGGTAAGCTTGCAGTCTGACCTTGACCCACCCGCTTTTCGACGCATCTTGCCCATGAAAATTCAATTCGCTTCCGACTTGCATCTCGATATATTGCAGCAGCAGTTTCCCGGTTATCGGGTGATTGAACCAACCGATGCCGATGTACTGGTGATCGCCGGCGATATTCATCATGGCGCCGGCGCACTGGAGGCATTTGCCGATTGGCCAGTGCCTGTCGTGTACGTGAACGGCAATCACGAGGCTTATCACGAAAACTATCCTGACCTGATCGGCAAGCTGCGGCAATCCGCTTCATATGGCAGCGTACGCTATCTGGAAAACCAGGAAACCCGTATCAGCGGCGTGCGCTTTCTCGGATGCTGCCTGTGGACCGATTATCTATTCAGCGACATCGGACCGGAGCTGGCGATGGCCGAAGCAGAAAAGATCCTGTACGACCATCGACTGATTTCCACGCATGAAGGCAGTTTCAGTGCCGCCGATGCATTGCGGATGCACCGGCAATCGCGGGCATGGCTGAGTGCAAAGCTGGACGAAGTCTTCGACGGACCGACCGTGGTGGTGACTCACCATGGCCCGCATCCGCAATCAGTACACCCGCGCTTTGCCGGCTCGCCATTGAATGCGGCTTTTGTCAGCGACCTGACGGAGTTGATGGGAAAGGCGGCGCTATGGATTCATGGGCATGTACATGATAGCTTCGACTACACGATTGCGGGCACGCGTGTGGTTGCCAATCCGCGAGGCTATGCGCTCAATCGGCGTGCGGCGGGATCGGTGGAGGAAATCGAGTGGGAGAATGCGCTGTTTAATGCGCGTTTGGTGGTGGAGGTTTAGACGGGCGGAGTGATGTGTGGTTGGCTAACTTATTTTGCGTTTCCTGAACGCTGCCTCACTGCTTTTCGGGATAAGTTGATCGGCAAAGACATTTCAGCAAGATGTTGTTTTCTCCCCTCGCCCGCAAGCGGGAGAGGGGCGGGGGTGAGGGTGTTAGCAAGAGTACTTGCGTTCACATATATCTTTAATCCCCGTCTTTCATTTGATTTATAGGCAAACGTTCAATCACTTGGCAATCGCCCTCATCCCCGGCCCTTCTCCCGCTTGCGGGAGAAGGGAGTCGATATATCTGTTCGTCCCGTACACTTACACCCGATCTAATCCCCAAACCTCCCCAGCTCCAGCCGCAGCAACGCCAGCATCTCCTGCGTAGAAAAACCACCCATACCCTCGCCACCATCCAGCAAGCTTTCCGCCAACTCCCGCTTGCGCTTGTGCAGTTCGACGATGCCTTCTTCTATCGTATGTCGAGCGATGAGTCGGTAGATCGTCACCGGCCGCTGTTGCCCGATGCGATGCGCACGATCCGAAGCCTGATCTTCGACCGCGGGGTTCCACCAGGGATCCATATGGATCACATAATCGGCCGCAGTCAGGTTGAGGCCGGTACCTCCCGCCTTCAGGCTGATCAAAAATACGTCGCCATCGCCAGCCTGGAAAGCCTCGACACGCTTCTTGCGTTCCTGCATCGGTGTGGACCCATCGAGATACTGATAGCGCACGCCGCGCTGGTCCAGCCATGCACGGATCAGGCTCAGGTGATCGACAAACTGGCTGAACACCAAGGCCTTGTGGCGGTTTTCCAGCAATTCATCAAGCAATTCACCGAACACTTCCAGCTTGCTGCTTGTCAGGCCGAGATCCGGCGCAACCAGATTGGGATTGCAGCAGGCACGCCGCAGCTTCATCAATTCGGTGACGATCTGCAACGCCTTTTGCGTCGCCGGCATGTCGTCTTTTTCCAGACGCTCCAGCGCGATGCGGCGCAAGGCTTCATACAGCGCGGTTTCCTCGTTGGTCAGATCGACATGGCGAACCATTTCTGTACGCGAGGGCAACTCGGCCAACACCTGGGCCTTGGTACGCCGCAGCAGGAAAGGTTGAATCAGCCGTCGCAGCCGCGTCCTGACGCGCACATTCTTGTGCCGCTCGATCGGCAGTGCAAAGCGTTCATTGAACTCCTCAGCCGAGCCGAGCAGGCCCGGATTGATGAAGCGGAACAGGCTCCATAATTCGCCGAGATGATTTTCGATGGGCGTGCCGCTCAGCGCCATCTTGAACGCGCCCTGCAATCCCATCACCGCCTGGCTGCGCTTGGTCTGCGCATTCTTGATCGCTTGCGCTTCATCCAGCACGATGGTGCTCCAGCGCACTGCAGAAAAGCGTTCGGCTTCCTGCTGCAGCAAACCGTAGCTGACCACCACGACATCGAAACCCTGCAAGCCATCGAGCGTGCGCTCGCCGCTGCCAAACAGCACGACCTTCAGCGTCGGCGCGAATCTGGCTGTTTCGCTCATCCAGTTCGGACATACCGACGTAGGCGCCACCACCAGCGCCGGGCCTTGCGGTGCACGCAGAAGCAACAAGCCCAGAGTTTGTATGGTCTTGCCCAGTCCCATATCGTCGGCCAGACAGGCGCCGACCTTCCAGTGCGCCAGCCGTGCCAGCCGTTGGAATCCGGCGAGTTGATAGTCGCGCAATTCCGCCTGCAGGGTCCCGGGAACCTGTGCGACATAGTCGTCGAGCTCGCCGAGTCTGCTTACATGTTGCATCCATGCGGCGTCGGAATCACATGTGCCGGCATCGTCCGCCAGTTCGGCCAATGCACTCGCCGCCAAGGGGTGCACCTGTATCTGCTCGCCGTCGAATTGGCTGACGTTCGCGAGTTCGGCAATACGTCTATGGAATTCTTCGGTCAATGCGACGAAGCGATTACCGTCGAGCGCGATGAAACGCCCCTGCCCTTGTTGAGCATCGAATAACAGGCGGCGCAAATCGAGCACCGTCTTGTCATCGATGCGCAATGCGCCATTGGCTTCGAACCAGTCGCGATCGCTTTTTACCGACAATTGCAATTGCTGCGGGCCGGCTTCGGCAACGATACGGAAACGCTCTCCCTGCGGCCAGGCCAGCAAGATGTCTGGGCAGCGCTGCAACTGCATCAGCAATTCCAGACAATGCTGCGGCTCGGCGAGATACCAGTCGCCGTGTGCATCGACCGCATCGGCCAGCGCCGGACAGGCATCGAGCAAGCGAGCCGAGGCCATGCGTTCGGCGGCAAGGTCGCGCTTTGCCTGCAGACGATTGCCGGCCACATCGGCAATCACGTTTTCCCTGCCCTTGCCAGGCATGTACGACGCGCCATCAGGACCGAACGGCTTGATCAGCAATTGCATCTTCAAACCATCGCCGTAGGGCAGCAAATGCACGTGCAGCCGGGTATCCGCATTCACCGGCGCGGCATCGATATCGTCGACGCCGGTTGCAATGTCCGACTGCACCGGCACCAACGTGGAGACCGCACCGACCGCCTGCAACAGTTTGGCCTTTGCATGCAAGGGCACGACCAATGCATGGTCGATGATCGCGGCGATCTGCCGGTGCTCTTCCTTGATGCTGAAAATGCGCAAGCGCGCCGCGCCTTCCATGACGATCAACACTTCGCGGCGCGAGCTATGGTCGACTGGCGGCTGCAGTCCGAGTTGCAGCGTTCCTTGCTGTTCAGTCAGCATCAGCTCGATGGTGCCCGACAGCAGCTCTACCCTTTGCTCGGGCGTGTCTTGCCAAAACATCAGCGGATGCCCGATCAGGGCGAGCAGCGCCTTGTCATTGTCGATGTCGTAACTGACACCGCGATAGAAGGAGGTACTGACACCGATTGCGGACAATACCGCACGATCCTGCGGCATCAGGAAATCGAGCGCATCGGTTTCGTCGCGCAAACGCTTGAGCGCAACCGGCCGCCCTTTACCCCATTCACCGCTGGTATCGCGCCGCTGTTCCCTCGGCTCGATCTCGAGCGATTGCCGGGACGGATCATAGTTGATCATCCATACCAGCCGGCCTGGCGCTTCCGTCTTCGCCGCGACACGATCCGCGCGGCGCAATTCCATCAGTGCCGCCAGCTGCCGTTCCCACGGTTCCTGATGTTCGAACCAGTCGCACAGATCGTCAAGACCGTGTTCCCGACGCAGCGACAATGCCGGTTCGCGATAAGCACTTTCACCGAGGCGGGCCAGCAAGGCGGCGGCCTGCGCGGCAACCCAGCCGAAGCCTTCCGTTTGCGCGCGCGCATAGACCTGCGCCACGCGTTCAATCGTCTGCGCGGTGAGCGGCTGACCGAGCCAGTAACAGGTCAATGCATGGAACAACGCGGGAAGCATGTCGTCGCCGATGGCACGCTCCACCGTTGGCAATGGTTCAGCCTTTTGCGTTCCGATCCGGGCATCGTGCAAGGCAACCAGCGCCGCGAAACTGCGCTGGCTGCCTTGCGACGAACGCTGGGCCAGGGTGAAGAAGGATTCAGCGAGTTTCTTGTGCCGCGGCTCGCTGGAACGCATCATTGCAAGCACGCAGAACACACCGCTGCTGCCATCGACAAATACATTGCGCTTGCCGCTTTCCTTGCGCAAGGCTTTGATCGCGTTATCGAAGCCGGCGATCGCCTTTTCCTGCTCACCGCGCAGTAACAGCATGGCAGCCTGCGTGATACCGGCGGCAGCGCTTGCGCAATTTTTCAGCAGGGCTTCCACTTGCGACAGCCGGCCGCGCAGCAACAAATGCTCGGCCAGCGCCAATGTCAGCGCTTCCGTCTTCCATGCCCCGCATACCAAACGCTGCTCGCTCCAAGCGCGCAACGGTTCCACATTTTCCGGTTCATTCTGCGCATGCGACAGCAGGAATATCATCACATCGTCCTGCAGCGCCGGATGCAAATGGCCGAGCAATTCCGGATCAAAGGACATGCCAAACAGTTCGACATAGGGATGCCGCCGGCGAAACTCGGGAAAGCGCGCGCAGGTATCGAGCCATAGCGCAATCCTTTCCGGCGGCTGCGCCTGCAGCAGCGCCATGCGCAGGCGCGCCAATGCTTGCCTGTACGTACGCAGAAACATGTAGCCGTCATAGGTGCGGCCGACCGGGGTGGCGGCTTCGGCAGCGCGGCATAGTGCGCCGAAGCCATCGCCTGCCAGCGCAATCCGGATCACCGGCAGCACGATGCCATCCACACAAGTCACCGAATTGGCGGGCGCTTCAATCGCCAACTCTTTTTCGCACAATAAGGCGAGCACATCGGCGATAGTCGCGGCGACAAAGACATCGCCGTCTTCATCGGCGGCACCCAGCATGCGCAGGCATTCAAGCAGGCGCAATTTGCCAAGCGGCTCGCCGTGCAGCGCAAGCAGCGACAACACCGTTGTCTCGATGGCGGAACAATTGTCGAGTTGTTGAGTGAGATTGGATCCGGTCATGTCGGCCGGTGTGTGGCATGTTGACGCATGAAGCAGCGGGCGAGGCGGGTCGCTTGGCGATCGATGTGGAACCTGGTCATGGGACGCCATTTTACCCGCTGTGGCACACAGGGTCAGCGATCAAGTTCCTTGTAGGCGCGAAAGATCCCCTCATTATTGAATGGTATGCGCCGCTTGGATTTCAGATATGCCTTGATCCTTGGGCGCGCGACAACGCGATCATGCAAGGCGACCAGTAAAGGATAGTCCGGTTCTAGCCGCTTCATGGTCTTGGGAAAGGCATAACGCAATCCGGCGATCACCTGAAACATCGACAGGTCGACATAACTCAGCGTATCGCCGACCAGCCAGGCATCGCCATCGGGATTACGCTGCAGCAGGGTTTCAAAATAATCAAGAAACTTGGGTATCCGTGCCTGCGTAAAGTCTTCCGCGCGGCGGCGCGCTTCGGGCTTTTGTTCTTCGTAATACAGTCCGTTGCCGATCGGATGATGGCTGTCGTGCGCTTCGGTCACCAGGTCCGCGATCGTCAGTTGCAATTGATGTACCCAGAGTCGCGCTGCCTCGCCCTTGGGCACCAGCTCCAGCCGCGGCCCGAGGAAGAGCAGGATGTTGGCGGTTTGCCCGATCACTTGCCTGCCGGCTTTCAGGAAAGGCGGTGCAAACGGTAGGCGTGCGAGTTCGGGACTTTCCATCAATCGCATCATCGCCGCCATGCCCATGCCGCTGCGTTCCGAGCGGCGCGCGACATCGACATAATTGGCGCCGGCTTCTTCCAGCGCCAGCCGGACAAATTCGCCGCGCCCTTGTATGCCGGGCCAATAATACAGTTCATAGCGCATGCAGGGCCTCCTTCGTCGGTTGATCTCTATGGATATCTCTATGGATTGTAGTGAAAAACCGACCTTGCCATGACGTGCCGCAAACGTCTTTGCGACACAGAAATATTTTCATGCATCGGGCACGCAGCTGACTCATACGGTCAGGTATTTGGCTCGCGATGCCAACCACCAACGACGCCGACCACCCGACACTCAACGTAAGCTACATGCTCGTCAAGCCGCCTGTCGACCGCGATCAGGCCGCAACCGACATTCATGCAAAAGACTCCGGAGGAGCAGGCAATGCGAGACAAATACAAATTGGTCGGCCCGATCTATGACTGGTTGAGCACCGTCTATAGCGGCAAGTCCATCCACCGCTGCAAGGTGGCGATGCTGGACCGTTTGAAGCCCGGCGACAAGGTGCTGTTCGCTGGTGTCGGGCATGGCATGGATGCGGTGCATGCGGCACGGCTCGGCGCCGAGGTGACGGTCGTCGACTTGTCGGAAACCATGCTCAAAAAATTTCAGGCGAATCTGGAACGGGAAAACGTCGGCATCCGCATTCACCATCTGCACAGCGACATCATGCAGGTACAGGAATACGAACAGTACGACATGGTGGTCGCTAATTTTTTCCTCAACGTCTTTCATGAAGACAGGATGGTGCAGGTGCTGGAACATTTGATCCGGCTCGGCAAGCCGGGCGCGGATGTGGTGGTCGGCGACTTTGCCTTCCCCAGCGGGAATGTGTTTTCGCGCATGTTGAAGACAGCGTACTGGTACGGCGCGGTACTGTTCTTTTGTCTGCTGGCCGGCAATGCGCTGCACCGGATTTACAACTATCCGGAGTCGATGAAAAAACTGGGCTTGCAGGTACGCGAGCAAAAACATTATCGGTTGATGCTGCTGGATTGCTATTGGTCGGTGCTGGGCAAGAAAGCCCTTTGATCGCCGCAACACGGAAGCGCTGCTTGTCCGTCATCCAACGTTCTATCCTGCTCGCTACGGGAGCCTGAATTGTCCGATCACGCATTTGTACTCGATCATCCTATCGCCGCCGGCGTTGCGCATCTCGACATGGCACGCCGCATTGCCTGCCTCAAGCAATTCGGCTCGCATTCCATGTCGTTTTCGACGCTGCAGCCCGACATGAGTTACTTCGACAAACCCGGCATCGGTTACATCGCCTATGCGCGGCACTGGGGCATGCGCTTCGTGCTGGCTGATCCGGTCTGTCACCCGCAGCACCAGGAATTGATGCTGGACGACTTTCTGGCGACGTTTTCCGATGCGGTTTTCGTACAGGTCAGCAAGCCGGTGATCGACCATTTGCATCATCGATACCGTTACTACGGCACGCAGTTCGGCAGCGAATCCAAGGTCGATCTCGGCAACTGGTCGCTGCGCGGCGGCAAGAAGCAGATCATCCGTACCGCAATCAACCAGGCGCGCAACCAGGGGCTGGAAATCCGGGAGAGCGGCTTCGATCCGGAAGTCAGAAAAATTTCGCAGGCGTGGATACGCACGCGCCGCTGCAAGAACAATGAAATCCGCTTCCTGATCCGTCCGATGCTGATCGATTACCGCGAAGGTACCCGTTACTTCTATGCCTACCATGGCGGTGAAGCAGTCGGCTTCGTGTTCTTCGATCCGATTTACCAGAACGGCAAGCTGGTCGGTTATGTTCCCAACATTTCGCGCTCGTCGGCCAACTTCAAGCAAGGCTTGTGGTATGCGCTGATGGCGCATGCGATGGAAGTGTTCAAGGCGGAAGGTGTTGCCTATATCGATCTTGGTCTGGTGCCGCTGATGATGGACCGCAGCGTCGAACCGCAAGAGTCGCGCCTGCTGCGCGGCACGATGTCGGTTATCCGCGAACGCATGGATTTTCTCTACAACTTCAAGGGGCTGGAATTCGCGAAGTCGCGCTTCCAGGGCACTGTCGAAAAAACCTATTGCGCGCACCGCAGCGCATTGCCGGCGCTGGCGATGACAGCGATGTTCCGCCTGACCCGCATCCTTTGATCATGGAGGACTTGATGAGATCGACCATGCAGCCAGCGCGTAGCCCATTGAGCGTATGCGCAAGTCTTGCCGGCAAACGCATCCTGCTGACCGGCGCCACCGGTTTCCTGGCCAAGGTGGTGCTGGAAAAACTGATACGCACGGTGCCGGATATCGGTTGCCTGATCCTGCCGATCCGTAGCACCGGCAGCGCAGCGAGCGCACACGAACGGTTTGAACGCGAAATTGCCAGTTCATCCATTTTCGACCGCCTGCGCAGCGAACGGCCGGACTGGCTGCGCGGCTTTTTTGCCAACCGGATCGAATGCTTGGGCTGCGAAATCACGGAAGCCGGCTTCGGTCTACCGGCTTCGCGCTTCATCGAACTCGCGGGCAAAGTCGACGTCATCATCAACGCAGCGGCCAGCGTCAACTTTCGCGAACCGCTCGACGCCGCCTTGCGCATCAATACGCTCAGCCTGCATCACCTGACGGCACTGGCGCGCGCGGCCGATGCACCGCTGATCCAGGTATCGACTTGCTATGTCAACGGCTTTCACCGGGGCGACATGCATGAAGAAATGGTGGCGCCGGCGGGCGCTGCCATTCCGCGTCATCGCGACGGCCACTACGATGTTGGAGGGCTGTACCGCGCGCTGTCGCAAAAGATCGCCCGCATCAAGAATGCCGGGCTCGATCCGCTACAAGAGGAACGCAAGCTGACGGACCTGGGCATACGCGCGGCAAACCGTTACGGCTGGAACGACACTTACACCTTTACCAAGTGGCTGGGCGAACAAATTGCGATACAGGGCATGCAAGGGCGCACGCTGACCATCGTGCGCCCGGCCATCATCGAAAGCACGTTGCAGGAACCGGTGCCCGGCTGGATAGAAGGCGTGAAAGTCGCCGATGCCATCATCCTCGCTTACGCACGCGGCAAAACACGCTTCTTTCCGGCCCAGCCCAATGAAATCATCGACATCATTCCGGCCGACCTGGTCGCCAACAGCATCGTGCTGGCCACGGCCGAAGCATTGCAGGTGCCGGGCGCGCATCGGATATATCAATGCTGCAGCGGTTCGAGCAATCCGGTGCGCCTGGGTGAAGTAATCGGGCTGCTGGAACAGGAATCGAAACGCAACTGGCGCCGCTACGACAAACTGTTCTATCGCGAGCCGACGCATGATTTCCGGGTCGTGCACCATCGCCTCTTTCGGTTGATACTGGCCGCGATACGCTTCGGCACCGGTACATGGCGCACTGTGCGAGCGCTGACTGGAGCGCGTCGGGAATCGGCTGCGCTGGAAGCCGTGCGCACGACCCGGATGCTGGCGCTGACGTTTTCGTTTTATACCCAGCCAAGGTATCGTTTTCACAATCGCAAGCTGCTGGCGCTGGCGCAGCGCTTCGGCGTGGAAGGCGATGTCCTGTTTCCAGTCGATCCGGCAACGATAGGCTGGGAAGACTATCTGTGTCGCGTCCATATGGCGGGGCTGAACCGCTATGCGTTACGTCGTACCAAAACGGCAGTGACCACGCCACCGGCCGTGGTGGAGGAAACCCCGGTTACAACGGAGGCGGCGGCCGGTTAACAGCGTATCAGCAGTTCTATGGCCGTCGTCGTATCATGTGTCATCCGATCGGAGGAAGCCATGAACGAAACGACAGGCCAGACGGACTGGCGTGAAAACGGCGTACGGGTGGTGCACGGCGACAACCTCGACACCAATACGCCGCAGACGCCCGGCATGAACCGCGCGGCGGCGATCAATTACGCCCGCGTCGGCGCGCAGAAATTATGGGCCGGCACCGTGACCATCCATCCCAATGCCAAGACCGGCGCCCATCATCACGGCGCACTGGAAAGCGTGATTTACGTGGTGCACGGACATGCACGCATGCGCTGGGGCAATCAGCTCGAGTTCACTGCCGAAGCCGGGCCGGGCGACTTCATTTATGTACCGCCTTATGTGCCGCATCAGGAAATCAACGCCAGCCAGCAAGAACCGCTCGAATGCGTGGTGGTGCGCAGCGACAATGAAGCGGTGGTGATCAACCTCGACATCGCCGCAGTGGAAGAGCCGGAAGAAGTGCACTGGGTTGACCCCATTCACAAGCATCCGCACGCCTGACGGCTTGCGCAGAACGTTTTGCTGCGCGATAAGTCTTATCTTCTCGAATCATTTCCGAGTTGCATGCTCCGATAAGGAACGTGTACGGAATAAGTTACCGATTTGGACGCGTCTGACGGGATGCGCTGCAAGGCGCGAGAAGGAGTCATAGCGAGCTATGGCGACGCCGAGCAACGCTGCAGCGCGCCCGTCAGACGTGAACCAAATCGGGAAATTATTTCGTGCACGTTCCTAAGCAGGCAACCATCTCCTTCTTGCGCCCATGAATCTGCATTCTTTTGTTTCAACATTCGCTCAATTCCTGCGTCGCCGCACGCTGTCTGTTGCGGCCGCATCCGGGCTGGTAATGGTGCTTGCAGCCGCAGGCTGCGGCCAACTGGTAGAAAAGGAGCGTGAACTCACATTCCGTGTCGAACCCGGCACCCCCAGCTGGTACAGCGGCATGCCGGACGGGATCACCGAAGCCAAGCTGCCGGTGCAAGCGAAAGACAAGACCCAGCATCTGCACACCTGGTGGTGGCCGGCAGCCGACCCGGATGCGCCCGCCGTGCTGTACCTGCATGGCGCACGCTGGAATTTGACCGGGCAATTATTCCGGATCGAGCAATTGCATGCTTTCGGCTTTTCGGTGCTTGCAGTCGACTATCGCGGTTTTGGGAAAAGCGATGGCGATCTGCCATCGGAGCATACGGTCTACGAAGATGCCCACATCGCCTGGAAACATTTGACGACTCTGCAGCCCGATCCATCCAAGCGCCTTATCTATGGCCATTCGCTCGGCGGCGCGATTGCAATCGACCTGGCGGCGAATCTTCGGCAGACTGGAAGCAGCGATGCCGTCGGCAAAGCCGCGTTGCCGGCGGCGCATGGCTTGATTGTCGAATCCTCGTTCACCTCGCTGCTCGATATTGCGCGCTCGCTGACTTATCCATGGTTGCCTCTGCAACTGCTGCTATCGCAGAAATTCGATTCGGTGAACAAGATTGCGCGCATCGATTTGCCAGTGCTGATCGTGCACGGCTCGAAGGACCGTTATGTGCCTTCACGCTTCAGCGAAAAATTGTACGAAGCGGCGGCCGGAAAAAAGCGTTTGCTGCTAATCGAAGGCGGCACCCACAACAACAGCATGCGCATCGGCGCCGCAGAATACCGGAAGGCGTTCAAGGAATTGTTTGGATGGGCGCCGAAGCCGGCGTGATTGATACGCAAGCTCATCGCACTAAGCTCGACTGTTCTGAACCTGGCATACACCGGCAAAGCAAGGCACACTTGCAAACGCCGACTATTCTCCAGGAACTCCCACATGGCCGACCTCGCCTCCATTCATCAGCTGCTTATCCGTTTTCGCGACGAGCGCAACTGGCAACAGTTTCATACCTTGAAGGACTTGATCATTTCGCTCAACCTCGAATCGGCGGAATTGCTTGAACTGACGCAATGGAAATCCGATGCAATGCTGGGACAGCTTGCGTCGGATCCGGCGTTTCAGGAAAAACTGGCCGACGAATGCGCGGACGTGCTGTTGTACCTGTTACTTATCGCTGGCGAAGGCGGCATCGATCTGTTGCAGGCCGCCGAAAACAAAATCAAAAAGAATGCCGAGAAATATCCGGTCGCGCAGTCCTATGGTTCTGCAAAAAAGTACACCGAACTCAAACAGCTGAGTCGCAAGCGCGAAGACTGATCGATCGGACGGTCCTACTCTACCCACACGGCATCGGCGATGCCGCACTTCATAAGCCTGCTCCCGCACCGCACAAAGAGAAGTTGCGAACCTGCCTGTTAAACAAGGTCTAAAACTTACCTTCGGTGGTTTTGAAGAATCCCTTCATTTGAAGCAAAGGAGCAAAAATGAAAAAGTTACCTATCGCCATTTTTCTTTCGCTGATCGGCACGGCGACAGCGGCATTTGCCCAGACCACGACGACCACGACAACAACAACCGATCCGGCCAAAGCGGATACCAGCACATCCGGCGCCGGCACATCGACCGGCAGCGGCGCATCCGGCAGCGGCACGTCGGCACCAAAGACTACCACCACGACCACAGTGGAAACTCCGAAGAGCGGCAGCAGTGCATCGGGCTCCTCGGACATGAGCAGCAGCGGCAGCAGCGGCAGCAGCGGATCATCGGGAACCACCAGCAGTCCGAGCAGCAGTAGCAGCAGCACGAGCCCCAGCTCCACTACCAGTAGCGGCGACAGCTCGACTAGTTCGGGCAGTTCTGGAATGAGCGGCAGCTCGGGTAGCTCAGGTACTTCGGGAGGCACCAGCATGTCTACCGACACCAGCTCCGGCACCAGCACTGGAACCGGCAGTTCCAGCCTCAGCGAGCCGCCGATGCCAAGTTACGGCACATCATCGAGCGGCTCGTCGGGGTCAGGCACATCGGCAACCGACAGTAGCACTTCAGGCAGCTCGGGCATGTCGGGAAGCGGAACGTCGGCAACGGGAACGACACCGAGCGATACTTCGAGCAGCAGTTCAAGCACCATGCCTTCGTCCGGTTCGGGATCATCGAGCACATCAACACCTTCCTCCACCCCATCAACAACTCCAGGCACGACACGCTGAATGCAGGCAACTTAGTTGCCTTGGTGCATATGATTTGAAAGGCCGCCGGGTTTTACTGGCGGCTTTTTTGTCTATTCGAAACAAACTGCGTTTCTGCACATCATTAACCGAGATCAAATACCGGCCATGCCAGCAGGGAACGTATACCTCATGCATTGCTCTTAAATAAACGCTTCTTATCAAGCTTTGGAGTGAGCGGGCTTCAGAGCCAAGAGGCTTTAGAACAATCTGCGTCGAGGTGACAAATGAAGAAATCGGTCTCACAAAAGTATGCCGTAGCATCGTATGCCGTAGCATCGGCTTGTGTATTGCTCGCAGCCTGTGGCGGCGGTAGCGAAAGTTCGTCTGCCGTATCGTCCGGTACGAAGCTGGCGCCAGCCATGGTAGTCGGCGGCAAAGCAGTGTTTTCTGGTGCACGCGCCAACTACACGATCGCCAAGAACGCAAACGGATATGCAGTGATAGACAATGCCGGATCGGATGGAACGACCAATCTGGACAACGCTGCGCAACGAATGCAATTTACCGACGTTTCCGTCAACCCGACGGTGGCTGCGCAGGCGCAGGGAATTGCCGCCACCGACCTCAAAAAATTAATCGAACTCTATGTCGCCTTCTTCAACCGCGTGCCGGAATCCGACGGCCTTGTATTCTGGATCGAACGCTTCAAAGCCGGACAAGGCATCGATCAGATCGCCGAGGAATTTTACAATGCGGCAATTCTGTACCCGACATTAACCGGCTATTCGGTCGGCATGAGCGCAGCGGAATTCGTCCGCATCATTTACCGCAACGTGCTGGGACGCAGCGGTGCCACCGCGCCGCCGGAACAAGATGTACAGTTCTGGGCCGACCGCGTCGCCAGCGGCAGCGCCACCAGAGGCACGCTGGTGCGCAGCATGCTGGATTCCGCGCATACCTTCCAGAACGATCCGACGTGGGGCTGGGTGCCATCGCTGTTGAATAACAAGTACACGGTTGGCCACTATTTTGCGGTCGAGCAAGGACTCAGTTACAACACGCCTGAAGTATCGATCGAGCGCACGATGGAAATCGCTGCCGCCGTCACCTCGCAAGACACGGCTAACGCGATCGGCCGCATCCCGGTGGCCGCCGGTTCGCCGCCGGTCGATCCATCCGGTCCGCAAGCCTTGCCACCGTCGTCACCCTCGCCTGCGCCAACGCCGTACTCGGGCCAGGCACCGCTATCGGCAGCGCTGGTCAACGCCCCGGCGGATGGCGCTGGCGTAAGCGGAGCGGTGCGACTGGAAGTGCGCGGTACCGGCATCGAAAACGTCGAGCTGCTTCCACCGAGTGGTTATGCGCCATTGATCGCACGATTCAATGTTTCCGCCGACAAGACCTATGCCTGGATCGACCTGGATACTGCCGGCATGCCTAACGGAACCATGGTGTCGCGCATCGTCGCATTCAGTGCGGCATCGGGCCAGGGCGGCACCGAAACCGTGGTCATGCCCGCGCGGACCTGGACCCTGAATAACGTACCGCAACCGCGCCTGAACGGTCCGATTCCTTCGGCATCTTACCGACCGCAAGTCCTACTGACACTCGACGACCTGCCCTACGTCGATCCACAACCCTTGGTCGCGATGATGCAGCTGGATGAAACCTCGTACCGGCAAATGCTGGCCAACGAAGCGGAACGCGTGCGGCAAACGATGGTGACCTATATTCCGAACCATGTCGCACTGTATCCGGCGCCGATGGGATTCACCGGCCCATGGTATTCCTGCGTGGGTACACCTTCTTACGTTGCCTGCCGCGATTCGATGAATTCCATGATTGCGATAATGAATAGCCGGGTGCGGTAAACGAGAGGAAATAGCGCGGCAGCATATCAGGCGCGTATATGCGCTTGATATGCGTTACGTTTCGCAGTTGACGATCGCGTCACCCGCCATCGCTGATGCATTGGCCTTATCCCTTGGCCGTATGAGCCTGGATCTGTTCGCGCAATTGTGCCGCGCTGAACTGCGTATAGTCCTTGTTGATCTCCAGCTTCACGACGGATTCCAGTTGGGAATCAAGCAAGGGGCGCAACATGCCAAGAAATTGAGGGGACACAACAAGAGAGAGTCGCTGGAAGCGGCGGTTCTGATAAGCCTGCAACAGATAAGCTGCGATGTCCTTGGCAAACAATTCCGCCTCATGCTTGTCGGCTGTCTGGGCTGGTTCGTAAGTCTTGCTCGGCGTGGCTGCCCCGACACCATGCGCACTCTTTGACGCGGCGATCGGGCCTCGTTTATCCGACTCGATTTCTCCCGGCCGCAGGCGCGATCCTCCATTCACCATGTTGTTGACTTCTTCCAGGGGATCCGAAAACTTCTCCTGAGAAAAAAATCTCGCCCGAGTTGCATTCGCTGAAACGATCCAATTTGCGTTCATGTTTTCCTCGTGCATACGTTGCAAAAAACTTCGATGCCGGGACGGCTGCAATCGTTCCGCATTCTGCTGGAAAGTGCAATATTGTTTCTTCGAGTTATTTGTATGCGCACGGCTGGCGCAACTGGTGAGTTCCAGCGGATTGAACAAGGAGGGGGTGGCGGGCAGAGCATCCGGTGTCACTGGCCGCACGGGGCCGAGTGGGATTTGCTAAGCCTTGCCATCCCGGACGTCCGCCTGCTCCGGAAATCGTCAAGACGCAAACCTGTATCGATTCTTCCCGCTAGCTTTTGCCTGGTTTAACGCTTGGTCCGCGCGTTCCAGTAGTTCGCCGGACGATACCCCGTGCTTCGGATAAAAGCTGATTCCGATACTTGTCGATACCTTGATGGATCTGCCTTTGATGCAATAAGGCCTCGATACCGCGTCTACGAGGGTGGTCGCAATTTGTGCCGCTGTATCTGCTCCATACAATTTGGGAACAACAACAATGAATTCATCTCCCCCGATGCGCGCAACCGTATCACTGGCGCGTATGGTCGACTTCAGCCTTTGAGCGACGCACTTAAGTAACTCATCTCCAGCGTCGTGTCCTATCGTGTCATTGACTTTCTTGAATCCGTCGAGGTCCATAAACATGACGGCAAGTGACTGCGCATTGCTGTGCGCGTGGTCGATGTGCGTATCGAGCCGTTCCAGCAAGAGCCTGCGGTTGGGAAGCTCTGTCAAAACATCGTGGTTCGCCAGATGCCGAATTGCGGCTTCCGATTTCGCGGCGTACTGCACGATTTTCCGTACGCGCAGATACTGCCAAATTGCGCCGGCGAACAACATGAATGTAAGGGCAGCGAGAACCCACCACAATTTGTCAAACGCGCCATCGCGAATACGAAGTGCTTTATTCAGGACAGTGTTTTCGTGGCTTTCCATCTCGCTGAGCACATCCTTGATGCGGTCCGTTTCCAATTTGTCCTGCTCGACCGACATCAAAAGCTGCGCAGCTTGTATGCTGCTTGCTTCGCGGGCCTCGACGACAAACTGGAGCGTTCCAAGTTTGGATTCAACAAGCTTTTCAAGACGCGCAGCGTTGCTGCGTTGCGATGAATCGTTTGACACGAGTGCATGGATCAGATCGGTGGTCCAGCGCACTTCTTCCACCGCTGCGAGATAAGGCGTTGCCGATACCTCGCTGCCGACGACATACCCACGTTCGCTTTTCTCCGCATTGGTTAGATTGATTTGCAGCTTGTTCAGGGCGGATGTCACTTCGTGGTTGCGGGCTTTCAATACGGCGGCACGTTTGATATCCGAAATAATGTCAAACACCGACCAACCGATCAGAAGAGCGAGGAAGCTGGCTGCCAATATTCCGGAAATGAGCGTAGTAATGGCCATCCGATTTTGTTGGTTCATCGACATATGCCCTTTTCGACGAGCTTGTCCGGCGCTAACGCCTGCGCTTACGGGGCAAGGTTCTAATTCCATGCTGCCTCTCCTTCTCTCTTGAACATTTCAACTCAGTCGTCAGTACTAGAGCTTGTTATGCACCGTCCGAGGATGGGGACCTCTTCCCAAAAAACCGCATATTCTGTTCCGGCGGCGTGGTCAGAGACCACACCTCCTAGCCGTAGGGGTCCTATGCCTTGCGTTCGACTGGTTCGCCGGGTTGTGCCTCTGCGAAGTTCATAACAAGCTTTATCCGTCGTGGTAAAGACAGCCACCGCAGATTGTTTTGTTACGCTTGAGACGTTGTCGAGAGGAAATAGTTTCTCTCTTTACACATTTTGTTACCAATTGATCATGCAGCTGGTATTCCGGTCTAGGGACAAGTCTGTTTTCATGTCGAAGCGATACGACCTGCATCACTTAAATGTGACTGGGGCGAGGATGCTGAGAAACAATACTTAGCGGGAACCTGCGCGATTCTTACTCCGCGCGAGTTCGCGGTCGAGCGCATTGGCGAAGTTCTGTCGGTCGGCATGGCTAAACACGGCCGGGCCGCCCGTGTCGACACCACTGCCGCGTAGCTCTTCCATGAAAGCCCGCATCGTCAGTTGCTGGGCAATAGTGTCTTTGGTGTACCACTCGCCGCGCGGATTGAGCGGCAAACCGCCCTTTTCCAGTACCAGGGACGCCAAGGGAATGTCGCCGGTCACGACGATGTCGCCGGGGCTGACGCGCTCAACGATTTCCGCGTCGGCCGCATCCGCGCCAGCCGGGACCTGGAGCGCGCGGATGAAGCGCGAGCCCGGCACGCGGATCAACTTGTTGGCAACCAGCGTGACGTTGAGCTGCAGGCGTTCGGCCACCCGAAACAGGATGTCTTTAATGACGGCGGGGCAGGCGTCGGCGTCGACCCAGATATGCATGACAAATTGGATGAGATCAGCAGGATGACGCATTGTAACTGCAAGCTGTCTGGTCGATGCGTAGCACGAACTGCCAGATCGGACGCATCAATTCCTCGTCATACGACAGGCCCATGGAAATCGGGTTATCCGCTACAAGTTCGCGCAGCAGGGTGGAAAATGCTTCAGCATCTGCAGCTCACAGTTCGCGGATGAGGGAGTGGCTGTTCTTTGTCAATGGTATGGTGTTCGTCGATCTGGCGTTTCATCGTGCCATGGAACTATTGACAAACAACATCGATTGGCCCGTAGTGGTGGGTCACGGTTTCCAGCCATCGTAAGCCGTACTAGGATTCAAGAACGGTGGCAGCTTTGCGCCGCCTTCCTGCCACCGGTCGCATCGTTCGAAGCGGCCGGACGCGACCCAAACCAGTGTTAGGTTTCTCCCAGAAGCGGACGCTGCAAAGACGAAGACCACTCCGAGGGCATTGCGACGCCAGCGGTTATCATGTTCGCAGCTTTGTAAATCGGAGGCGGATGTGAAACCATGGAGCAAACTCCAGCGCGAGATCAGCAAGCTTTTTGCCGAGGGGCTGCGTCTGCAGATCCAGTGCCGCGCATACCGCATGGCATCGGCCAGTGGCGGCACCGACCTGCCCCGCTACTGGTGCACGCTGGGCAAAGACGTGATCTGGGATTACCCGCGTGAATTTGGCGGAAACGCCACGTACTACCCTTACGACACGGACGTGTCGTCGATATCGAGTTTATTGCGTGAGTACATCGACACGCCCACCGACCAGTTGCTCAGCTTCGCTTTCGCCGACCGTTGGCAGATCGTGGACATCTTGCTCGCTGCGGACCGGCGTATCGGCAAGCGCCGCCTTCCTGAACTCAAGGCCAGACTCACCCACCCCGGTGCCCTAGCGATAGCGGCAATGCGCTGGGGCCGGGAGTGGGAGGACGCAGTGCCCGCGCTTGAGCCGGCAAGGCCGCCGGTTCCGGAGGCTGCACCGGGGTTGGCCGACGCGCCGATTGCGACCGACAGCAGCCTTCTTCGCGGACTCACCTCGTAGCGCATCGCACGGTGCTGATCCGCCTACGCCGCCGACCTGCTTCGGCCACGGTGCAGACGCTGTGCCGATGATTGCTCATTGGCAAGTCAACGGCACCAAATCAATCACTTCAGGAGCAGTATGCAGCGAAAGGGGATGCCGGCGGCATGCTGTATCATCCTGTTCCTGAAAACGAAAGCCGCGCATGCTCATCATCACCATCAAACAGGGTAAGGAACAAGGCCTGCTTTCCGGCGACCCGTGGATTTATGTCTCCGCCGTCGAAAAGGTCGAGGGCAAGCCCCAGGAGCGCAACAAACCGGGCGCCACAGCGATCGTGCAATCGTCGGCTCGCCAGTTCCTGGCCCGCGCGGCCTATAACGCGAAATCGCAAATCGCCGCCCGCGTCTGGACGTTGCGCGAGGACGAGCCGGTTGACCACGCGATGATCAAGCGGCGCGTACAGGCTGGCGTGCTTCTCCGCGCCGATGCGCTACGTAGCGCCGATCCGCAAGCGCTGGTCCAGCTGATCGATGGCGAAAAGGACGGCTTGCCAGGTCTCCTGGTGCACAGCTATGGCGGCATCGCAGGCTATCTGGTTTGCCAGTTCAATGCCGGTGGCGTCGACCTGTGGAAGGTGCCTGTAGTGCAGGCGCTCCTTAATGCCACGGGCTGCCGCAACGTTTACGAACGCTGCGACCCACTGTTGCGCAGGGGCGAAGGACTGTCCGTGACGCCGCGCGCACTGGCAGGCGACGAACCGCCCCAGCGGCTAATGGTGCGGGAGGGCAGCCGTCTGGTACCGATGGATATTCGCACCGGCTTCACCTACCCGCGCTGAGAGGCGCGCCGAATGGGAAATTCCTGGAACAACGCTCCAAGGCATGCCGGATTTGTATGCTAAAGCTCTACCCAGGACTTGGATGGCTGCCGTTGGCCGGTCAACGTCTCCAGATGCCAGACACCGACCGGCGGCTATGCTTCATATTTCAGTCTGTTCCGCGATCTCCAGCGCATCGTCGACCTCAATTCCCAGATATCGAACGGTACTCTCCAACTTGGTATGACCAAGGAGTAACTGTACCGCCCTCAGGTTCTTCGTGCGCCGATAGATCAGCGTGGCTTTCGTTCTCCGCATCGTGTGGGTACCATAGTCTGTTGATTCCAACCCGATCGATTCAATCCAGTCATCAACGATAGGTGCATACTGGCGTGTCGACAGATGAGGAGAAGCCGATATACGGCTTGGAAACAGGAAGTCGTTACTGGCCAGATGGGCACATTGAATCCAAGCCAGAATCGAGTTGCGTGTCTGCTCGGTGATTTCAAACTGCACAGGCCGCTTCGTCTTCTGTTGCATCACAATGGCTCGCGGAAGTACTCGGTTACCTTGTGTGATGTCGCTGACGCGAATGCTAAGCAGGTCGCAGCCGCGAAGCTTGCTGTCGATTGCCAGATTGAACAATGCCAGATCGCGGGTATGGTGCTCCAATTGTAGGCGGGTGCGTATGGCCCAGATTTCCTTCAACTTCAGGGGTGCTTTTGGGCCGACGAACTTGCCTTTGTTCCATGGCCGAATGGTAGCTGGTTGAGCTTGGTTCGGATTCATGACTGTCTCCTTCGGTGAATGAAAGGAGACTCATTTTGCGCTACCAATTACCGACGTTCTGCGAACCTAAGCCGCCTCTGGACTTTCCCGAAAGCGGACATTTCGCGGGAGCCTGTTTCAATAACGACTCAAGACCTAAATTCTGACAGACATGCGCTGGCTTCATATACGGTGGCTTCGACGATCCTGCTAGCTGGAAGAATCTCTTTGATTCCTTCTACACCCTGGCCTGCGTACTGGACCAAGGCCTCCATGTTGCCAGAGGCACCAACCATTGGAAGAACCACGCTGTACCGCTCGATCGATTTGCCATCTGCACGCGTGGCCACAATCTCGTTCTCGTTCGGACGTGAGCCTGAAGCAGGACAGCCAGCTGCTTCCCATGCCCGGACTGTGCTATTGCGAAGTGCGCGGTGTGGTGCATTTGCCCAGCCAATGTCGAATAAATCAACTAAATAAACGGCTTCACTTTGGCGAGCGGCCAGTAGTGCCGCTTTATATCCGGCGTGTGCCCGGGATTCTTCTGAGGCGACGAACCGAGTACCCATCGCGGCCCCTGACGCCCCCAACATCAATGCAGCGGCTAGACCCCTCCCATCAACGATGCCCCCGGCAGCAAGAACTGGTACTGCACCTGCAATATCTACCACGACGGGGACTAGTGCCATCGTTGTCACGTTTCCGCGAACGTGTCCGCCTGCTTCCCAGCCCTGGGCGATGAGAATATCGGCGCCAGCATCAAGCGCTTGCTTTGCCTCGTCGACGCTCGCAACCGTAACAATTACCTTTGCTCCAGCATCGTGTATTGCAGCAGTATATGGAGTCGGGTCACCCCAAAAAAGATGAACCAAGCTTGCACCGCTTTGCACCGCCGCATTTACATGAGATTGTTGATTGAGGTCAGCGCGGACATTTACGGAAAATGGACGGTAAGTCAGTTGCATCGTTGCCGTAACCATTGAAGAAACGTTTTTCAATGGAAGGAACCAGATTGGCAGTGACCCCAACGCGCCCGCATTGCTAACGCTGGCGGCCAGTTCGGGACCGGCTGCAGTTCCAATCGGAGCTTGCATTATCGGCACTTGAAGGGACAACAGAGCCGTGAAACTAGTGTTCATGATTTCCCCTCCAACGGCGAACTAAGGTTATGACTCATGCTGCAGACCCTAACTTTGTGTAATAAAGCATAGCTACCCACCATACGCAATAGGCAATAGGCAACTATTGGCCGCTGGTCGCCTCTGAACCGCGGCTAGGATTAGACAGCTTATGGCGATGAAGCGGCCGCTGAACTTGCGGCTGCGAACAGGAAGATCCGACCCTGAACGGCCAGTTATGCTTCTCAACAGCGGACCCTCAACGTCTGAGTTGAGCTGCAATTCGTGCCGCAGGCGAGTGGGTCAGAAGGCATGCCCTTACTGCACTGATCGTTACTCGACTTCTTCAAACGCTCCCGTACGCACCTCGCCGCTGCGCACGTAGCGGGTGATTAGCACACCGCCAGGCGTGCTGGTCGAGTGCGCCAGGGTGAAGGCCGACGCTTGTGCGTTGTCGCCGAACAAGCGCTTGCCGCGCCCAAGTATGACGGGGTAAATCAGAAGCCGAAGCTCGTCCACCAGCCCGGCTGCGAGCAGTTGGCGCACCATGTCGCCGCTGCCAAACGTCAATAGATTGGCGCCGTCCTGGTGTTTAAGCGCACGTATTGCGTCGGCAAGGTCGCCCTCCAGCGCATGACTGTTCTGCCAGTCAAGCGTATCGGACCGATGCGTGGCTACGTGCTTGGGTACGCTGCTGAACAGGTCGGCCATGGCGCGGCTGTCTGAATCGGCTGGCACACGCGGCCAATACGCCGCGAATATGTCGTAAGTGCAACGCCCGAGCAGCAACTCGAACGGCTGCGAGAGCAGGTCCTGCAAGTTTTGGCCGATGGCTTCGTCGGTGTACGGCACTATCCAGCCACCGAGGTGGAATTCGCCGCTAGGATCCTCCTTAGGCCTACCGGGGGATTGCATAACCCCATCTAGACTGATGAAAGCCGCAACGATGAGCTTGCCCATACTGTTCTCCAAGTCGGCGGACCCGATCGGTCCACAGATACGACGAGCGATTGGCATGTGTATCAACAACCAGCCTCAACGGCCTGCACATATTAATGCTGGCCGTGCCAAGCCTAACGCATGCAATACCAGGCGCACCTTAGTGAACTTATCTCGCCATGCTGCAGTTCGCCTGCGGTCTCACCGCTTGGCGCTCAGCCCTACCGAAATAGGTTTTTAGTGCAAGCCATTGCGTTACACATGTTGCCATTTTGTGAAGTGGCATGCGCATCGACCTGTACGCCATTGTTATTGTTTCCGCCGAAAGTACTATCGGCATAGGATGAATCGCCATACGCCTTGAAGCCGTACTGCTGATTGTCGCTGATGACACTTTTTTGCAAGAGGATGTCGACGCCGGCAATGCCATCTCCACCGTTGTGTTCAATGACGCTATTGCGGATGAGACCGCCAAACATGACGATGCCGCCGCTTCCATTACCGGAAACCTGCACGCTTTCCACTTGGCTCGAATTTGATTTCAGATATATCCCAACGTTTCCCATCCCGTAGATGCCGCCGTTTTTGACGACAACCTTCTCCCGGCCCAAGGCGTGTATTCCATTGCCTGTTCCGACCAAGGAACAGGATACGGGTGGCTGTGTGCAAGAGCCGGGACCGTGAATCGAAAAGCCGTTCAGGTCGATGGTGACATCATCGGCGTTGATCTCGATGGCGGTAGTGTGGGCGTCGGCCACGACCAAGTTGTCGCTGAGTCGGTAGGTTCCCGGCTCGTTGATGACCATTAAAAATTTGGCCTCTACGTCGGCTCTGAAATCTCCGCCTGCCAGTGCAATGACCGGCATTGTCAATGCTGCACCTGCTACACGTGCCGCAAGCACCTTCCACATTCGGTGGTACATCTGGTTCATTGTGATCAGCGCACCCGCGTGCGCAGGGTGAGTCAACTACTATCAGGATAGCCTTTCGGATTCACGTCACCAAGGTTGTTTCCGGTAACACCTTCGAGCAGGGCACGCATCCGTTCCCAGTGAGCTCCTTCCCAAAATACTCTCCGGCAAACCTTGCAGGTGGAGAACCTGTCATAGCGTGCCAGCACGCCTGCAGGCAGCAGAAGTTTCAAGCGGCTTTTATCTATGCCATGCAAGGGAGCATTGCAGTGAAGGCAGAGGGTGAAAGGACGCATGCTTCCGATGAGGTCGAGGCGGTCCACGATCTCGCGTAGTTGGCTGGAGGGTTTTAAGGCCCGTACGTAGCAGCCATGCGTGATTTCTCGGCGCATGAGGAGGGCGTGATCCCGTGTCAATGCGATGCGATCTTCGTGCGCCGAAATGGCGGCGATTTCCTCATCAGAACATTGCGTTTCATACAGCGTGTCGAACCCGGCCATGCGCAGCAGGCGCGCCAGTCCTCCAAGATGCACATCGGCAACGAATCGCGTTACCCGTAATGGGTGATCGCGCACGCGCAAGAGCGAAGTGATGTCCAGTGACTCGTATTTCGGATAGACCGCCACCCGGTCGCCTTCCTGCAGCAAGCGGTCGAAGCCGACGGATTCGCCATTGACCAACACCAGTTCCACTTCGGTATGCGGCACGCCGAGTGCTTCGATCATGTGCTTGGTCGTGGCCGCCCGAGCGCAGGGACAGACGAATTCGCGTTTGCGCCTGCCGGGGGCGAGGAAGTCGTTCAGTTCCTCATAGAAGCGGAACATAGCCGTGACCATGCTGCCATTATGGCACTTACCGCTGCACGCTTGGCTTGCGGGCTTACCACTTCGTCCCACAACATCCTTCAAGGCCGCATTGTCCAGCATGGCCTCTGCCAGCAATCGCTTGAGCTTGTTGTTCTCGGCTTCCAGTGCCTTCAACCGCTGTGCTTCCGACACCGTCATGCCGCCAAACTTGGCCTTTCAGTTGTAGTACGTCGCATCGCTGATACCATACTTCTGACACAGCACTGCCATCTTCATTCCCGCTTCGGCTTCTTTCAGGACGCCGATCATTTGTGCGTCGGTGAATCGTTTTTTCATGCCTGCCTTGCAGGGGCAGACTCTACATCATCGCCGTACTAAGCTCGGGTAGCAGGTTACCCTCGCATTCACGGCCACTTCGGTGCAAGCGGCTGTGAACATGTTGAACTGCTTGTCGGCAATGACGTTCCTGCTGAAATAGTGGTCGGCGAAATGCCTATTGGCACGCCTTGCTGACAAGCATTCTGCGATCCGACTTACGGCCGACAAGATCCTGGTAATTCCGCAATGATGGAAGGATGGCTGCTGATCTGACTGAGCCGAGTCGTCGCTAATTGATGACGGCTGCTATAGACCGCATTCCCAGCGGTCGCTGACGAACCGTGAACTGGAACATGCGACCCAAAGTAGACTGTCGTCGCAGCCGTTCTATATACTGTGACGTCACATTTGGATGTGAAAATTATGCAATTAAAAGCATTAGAAAAGCAGTTAAGTTTTCTAAGAGAAATCGACCGGCTGAAGACCGTTGTACGGCAGTCACCGCTACTCGACAAAAGTCGGAAAGAAAATTCTGCCGAGCATTCTTGGCACTTAGCGATGTATGCCTTACTACTGAATGAGTATGCCTGCGGACCTGTGAATACACATCGCGTTATACAGATGCTCTTACTGCATGACGTCGTCGAGATAGACGTCGGCGATTTTCCAATCCATAGTGGGTCTTCAAGCGAATTGCAGACTGAACAAGAATCTAGAGCAGCGGCGCGATTGTTTGGCTTATTGCCACAGCAACAAGGCAACGAACTTCTGGCTTTATGGCAGGAATTTGAGCGTGCAGAGACAGAGGACGCGAAGTTTGCGAAGGCGCTAGATCGCTTTCAACCTCTCCTTATAAACGTATTCACCGGTGGAGGAACCTGGACAGAGAACAGTGTTTCACTTGAACAGGTCTTCTCCCGGTATGGTCCCGTCATTAAAACAGGTGCACCGCTGCTATGGACCGTGTGTGAGCAGTGGGTAACTCAACACTTTGCGGGGCAAGCGTCAGGAACGTCGAAGCAAGCTAATTGAGCACAAGGACAGGGCATTATGAATGACTCGTTGTGCGTACTTTGGTGCGGGAAGATGTACTTGTAGCGACTGGACCTGTGCCCAAGGGACTGTCCGCTTTGGCCGACTGCAGAAGCCCAAGCGTTCTTCACTGACCGGTATGTGTCTGGAAGCAGTCTCCCACCCAATCGGGCGGTCTCGCCGGCACAACAAAAAAGGCCAGCAGTTCAATGCTAGCCTTTTCTCCTACCAGTCTTCTATCTGACTTGGTAGCTTAGGTAGGATTTTTTCATTAAGTTCGAAAATTTGTTTTCACCGGAGTGAGACAATTTTCATCTTCTCTGAGAACCTACAAGCCAAAAAATCAAACGTCAATATTCCCCGCCTGCAGCGCATTCAATTCAATAAATGCCCGACGCGGCTCCACATCATCACCCATCAAGGTCGTAAAGATCTGGTCCGCGGCAATCGCGTCTTCAATCTGCACTCTCAGCAAACGCCGCACGGTCGGATCCATCGTCGTTTCCCACAACTGTGCGGGATTCATTTCGCCCAAACCTTTGTAGCGCTGCTTGGACACGCCGCGTTCTGCTTCGTCGCGCAGCCAGCTCATCGCTTCGTGGAAGTTGCGGATCGCGATTTCCTTTGCCTTGTCGCCCTGACCACGACGGACCATGGCGCCGGGGCCGATCAGGCCTTTGAAGGTGGCGGCGGCGGCCGACAAGACCTGATAGTCGGGGCCATGGACGAAGTCGGCGTCGATGGTGCTGATCTTGAAGTTGCCGAAGTGGCGACGCTGGATGCGCAGCATGTGCTTGTCCGACAGTTCGTCGGATTTCACGATCACTTCGACGGCCGGGTCATTGATGGCCTTGCCAAGTGCTACGGCCGAGGCTTCGGCATGGTCGGCGTTGTCGAGATTGAGCGTGACGCCGGTCATGATGGCCGACAGCGCCGCATCGTCGATCGCACGCGACAGGCGCATGATGATGGCATTGGCCGTGTTGTACTGACGGACCAGTTCGGCCAGGGCGTCGCCGACGATCGGCTGGGCATTGTCGGTGGGGATCAGCGCCGCATCGTTGAGCGCGATCTGCATCATGTAGCTGGCTTCTTCGACGTCATCCTTCAGGTAGCGTTCGTCGCGTCCATGCTTGACCTTGTACAGCGGCGGCTGGGCAATATAGACATGACCGCGTTCAACCAGCTGCGGCATCTGGCGATACAGCAGGGTCAGCAACAGCGTGCGGATGTGGGCGCCGTCGACGTCCGCGTCGGTCATGATGATGATGCGGTGGTAGCGCAGCTTTTCAACGTTGAACTCGTCCGGTCCGATGCTGGTGCCTAGCGTGGCGATCAGCGTGGTGATCTGCTCGGAGGACAGCATCTTTTCGAAGCGGGCTTTTTCGACGTTGAGCACCTTGCCGCGCAGCGGCAGGATCGCCTGGAATTTGCGGTCGCGTCCTTGCTTGGCCGAGCCGCCTGCGGAGTCACCCTCGACGATGTAGAGTTCACACAGCGCCGGATCTTTTTCCTGGCAGTCGGCCAGTTTGGCGGACAGGCCGAGGCCGTCCATCACGCCTTTGCGGCGGGTCAGTTCGCGCGCCTTGCGTGCGGCTTCGCGGGCACGCGCGGCTTCGACGATCTTGCCGCAAATGATCTTGGCGTCGTTGGGCTTTTCCATCAGGTAGTCGGTCAGCGTCTTGGCGACGATCTCTTCCACCGGGCCGCGCACTTCGCTTGATACCAGCTTGTCCTTGGTTTGCGAGCTGAACTTTGGCTCAGGTACCTTGACCGACAAGACGCAGGTCAAGCCTTCGCGCATGTCATCGCCGGAGATCTCGACCTTGGCTTTCTTGGCGAAGTCGTTTTCGTCGATGTACTTGTTGATGACGCGGGTCATCGCAGCGCGCAGGCCGGTCAGGTGAGTGCCGCCGTCGCGCTGGGGAATGTTGTTGGTAAAGCAGAGCACCTGTTCGTTGTAGGCATCATTCCATTGCATCGAGACGTCGACGCTGATGTTGGTAGCGTGCTCGGACATCTTTTCGCCGGTCGCCTGAAACACGGTCGGGTGCAGCACACTCTTGTTCTTGTTGATGTATTCGACGAAGCCGCGAGTGCCGCCTTCGAATGCGAAGTCTTCTTCCTTGCCGGTGCGCTGGTCGGTCAGCTTGATATGCACGCCATTGTTGAGGAAAGAAAGTTCGCGGATACGCTTGGCGAGGATGTCGTAATGGAACTCAACATGCGTGAAAATATCTTCATCAGCCCAGAAGTGGACTTCGGTGCCGCGCTTGTCGGTTTCGCCGATGACCTTGATCGGGGAAGTCGGCACGCCATCGACCGATTCCAGTTCGCGGTTTTGCACGATGCCTCGGGCGAATTCCATCGCGTGCACCTTGCCGTCGCGGCGAATCGTCAGCTTCAGGAGCTTGGACAGCGCGTTGACGCAAGAGACGCCGACGCCGTGCAGACCGCCGGAGACCTTGTACGAGTTCTGGTCGAACTTGCCGCCGGCGTGCAGTTCGGTCATTACGATTTCTGCCGCGCTGCGCTTGGGATCGTGCTTGTCATCCCACTTGATACCGGTGGGGATACCCCGGCCGTTATCGGTAATCGAAATTGAATTGTCGGAGTGAATGGTGACGTGGATTTCCGAGCAATGGCCGGCCAATGCTTCGTCGATCGAGTTGTCGAGCACTTCGAAAACCAGGTGATGCAGACCCGTGCCGTCGGAAGTGTCACCGATGTACATGCCAGGACGCTTGCGCACTGCTTCGAGACCTTCGAGGATCTGGATCGAGGAGGCGCCGTACTGGCTTTGCTGCGGTTGCGGAGTTTCTTGAGGAATCGCGGACATGGCTGCTTTCTGATGATTCGGGTGACGACTAAAGAGCGAGAGACTTCGGGTTCCCGCCCCTTTTCAGTGGGCGGGTTAGATTGAGGCAACAAGGTTGGACCGAAAAAACCTTTGAACCGACCTTCTTACCCCCATCCCAAACTTCCCCCTGACAGGGGGAGCCCGGCGGCGAAAAATTTACACTTTCTAAAACGCAGCAAAGGGGCTCGCTTTACCTACAGCGGCCCCCTTGCTTTCCTTCCTGTTCAAGTCATCAAATGCGCATCGGCATCACGACGTATTTGAAGTCGGCGTTGTCCGGCACGGTAATCAGTGCGGACGAATTGGCGTCTCCAAGCGCGATGTTGATGTTGTCGCCTTTGAGGTTGTTCAGCACGTCGAGCAGATAGGTGACGTTGAAACCGATGTCGACGCTGTCACCGCCGTAATCGATTTCGAGTTCTTCCACAGCTTCTTCCTGATCGGCGTTGGTTGAGCTGATCTTCAGGCTTCCCGGGCTGATGATGCAACGCACACCCTTGAACTTGTCGCTGGTCATGATCGCTGCGCGCTGCAAGGAATGCAGCAGCGTCTGACGATCGATCGTGAAGTTGTTCTTGTATCCTTTGGGGATGACGCGCGTGTAGTCGGGAAACTTGCCCTCTACCAGCTTGGAAATCAGTTCGATATCGGCAAACGTCAGCTTGACCTGGTTGTTGGCGATTTCGAGGTCGACCGTGTCATCGCTGTCTTCGAGCAGGCGCTGCAGTTCCAGTATGGTCTTGCGCGGGATGATGACTTCCTGGCGCTGAAAATCCTGTTCGGTTTCGACTTGGCAGAACGCGAGCCGGTGGCCGTCGGTGGCGACAGCGATCACGTTCTTGCCGTCGACAACGAGCAGCAAACCATTGAGGTAATAGCGGATATCCTGCTGCGCCATCGCGAAGTGCACCATGTTGAACAGGTGCTTGAGCGTCTTTTGCGGCAGCGTAACCTTGGCGTTGAAGTGCTCGGCTTGCGCGACGGTCGGGAATTCTTCGGCTGCCAGCGTCTGCAATGCAAAGCGCGATTTGCCGGACTGGACCGTCATGCGCTTGTTGGCCAGCGACAGCGCGACATCGCCCGAATCGGGCAGCGCACGCAAGATATCGAGCAGCTTGCGCGCGGCGACCGTGGTGGCCGCGACTTCGCCGCCGCTGCCCACATTGGCATGCGTGGTGATCTGCACTTCGATGTCGGTCGACAGGAACGAGACCTTCTCACCGTCCTTGCGAATGAGGATATTGGCCAGAATCGGCAGCGTGTGCCGACGCTCGACAATACCACTCACAATCTGCAGCGGCCGGAGAAGCGTGTCGCGTTGGGTTTTCACCAATTGCATGCTTTTTATCCTTGTAGTGTGAGTTGAAACAATGCTGTGAATCGGGAAAAGGCCTGTCATTTACCGACGGACGGCAGCCGGATAAAGCCATTTCTAAATACCCTCTATTTTGACAGAAAAAGGTTCCTTCCAATGAAATAGAACGGATTTTGTTGTCGGGCTGGCAAGGTAATTTAGGGTCGGGAAGGTGCCGCGACCGCGGCCGTCAGCCGCTTGATAGGCATAGCGAGCAAGTCCGGCCACAAAGAAGGTCTTGGCTGCACCACATGTCCTGCAAGGCGATGGTCGGTTGCCCCCGTCCTTTTCTCGCCTCAAACCGGGTTCGCGTCGCCGGTCCGCGCGAACCCGCCGAGGCCGGCTCGCCGGTCCGATTTATTCCATTCTTACTTATCCACAAGCCGATAAGCAGCTGTGGATTACCCCTTCAGCGTTTGTTCGAGCACGTGCAGCTCGTGGTTGACTTCAGGATTCTTGCTGCGGTCGGCTGCGATCTTGCGAACCGCATGCAGTACCGTGGTGTGGTCGCGGCCGCCAAACAATTCGCCGATCTCAGGCAAACTCTTCTGCGTTAATTCCTTGGCAAGATACATCGCAATCTGGCGCGGACGAGCAATATTGGCTGGGCGCTTTTTGGAGTACATGTCAGCGACTTTGATATTGAAAAAGTCTGCCACCGTCTTCTGGATGTTCTCGACCGAAATCTGCCGGTTTTGTACAGAAAGCAAGTCTTTCAATGCATCCTTGACAACATCGATCGTGATGTCTTTGCCGTGGAAGCGGGAATAGGCGAGGATCTTGCGCAGTGCGCCTTCCAGTTCGCGCACATTGGAACGCAAATGTTTGGCGACGAAAAAGGCAACGTCGTCGGACAACACCGCGCCTTCCTGCGCCGCTTTTTTGAGCAGAATTGCAACGCGCATTTCGAGCTCGGGCGGTTCGACGGCGACCGTCAGACCAGAATCAAAACGGGAGATCAACCGGTCGTCCATGCCGGTGATTTCCTTCGGATACGTATCGCTGGTGATAATGATTTGTTTCTTTGCTGCAATCAGCGCTTCGAACGCATAAAAGAATTCTTCCTGCGTGCGGCTCTTGCCGGCAAAGAACTGAATATCGTCGATCAGCAGCATGTCGAGCGAATGGTAATAGCGCTTGAAATCATCAAAACCCTTACGCTGGTAAGCGGTCACTACGTCGCGAACATATTGTTCAGCGTGAATGTAGCGAATGCGAACATTAGGATTTTCATTGAGCAGCTGGTTACCGATTGCGTGGATCAGGTGGGTTTTTCCAAGGCCAACACCGCCATACAGGAATAACGGGTTGTAAGAGACACCGGGGTTATTGGCAACCTGGATCGCAGCGGCGCGCGCCAATTGGTTTGCCTTACCAGTGACGAAGCTGTCGAAAGTCAGGGCGGTGTTGATCTTGCTCTGGTCGCGCTTGGCATTGGTTTCGATCAGGATATCGGCGCGTTCGATCGGGTCAGGTCCCTGGTCGATGACGATGTCATGTTGTCCATTGCGCTGGGGTTGGCCATTCATGCCATTGCCATTGGCGCCGGCGGTCGGCGCAGGCCGGCGTACCGCATTGCCGCGCGGGTCGAGAATGAACTGGACGTCGATGGGCGCTTCCCAGTATTCCGAAGCCAGGGTGGTAATCCGGTTGGCAAACTGGGTCTTGACCCAGTCCAGCTTGAAGCGATTCGGTGCGGCGATGCGCAAGCGGCCGTCTTCAAAATCAATCGGCGCCAGCGGCTTGATCCACGCACTATATTGTTGCGGCGTGAGTTCCTGCTCCAGCATAGCGGAGCAAGTCTGCCAAAAATCTTCCATGTACTTTTCTATATTTTGTTATGTGGAAATGACTTAGCCCGCGGCAGGCCCTGCTCTCCTCCGGCAGTCCGCTGTCCAGTCCTGCTTGCCAAATAGGCAAACGGTCTGAACAAGGGAATGCCGGAGCGGCTGCTCCAGCGTCTTGGGTCGTCCACACGGGAGGGCTATTCTAACTCCGGGAAACGGGGTTATCCACAGGCTGCGTCATTTTTCCGACATAATAATTTGCTTGCCAATCGGGGAAGTTTCAGCTTTTGGAAGGAATGTAAAAAGCTGAATAAAATTACCATGAGGAAATATGAAGATCGGATATTTCCTCAATTGCCTATTTAAGATGGCCGTATCGCAAGGACAACACCTAAGCTAGCGATACAGACAACAAACATCTTTTTTATGTTTCCAGACTGCATTGAAAACCCCAAAAGTCCTCAAGCTTGCGACCTGCGTTTCTTCCTAAGTAATTGACAGAGAAGCGGAAATCAGTGTCTAATTGCGGGTTCACTGCCTGTTGCGTTTTGTGTGTAGCGCACAAAACAAGAATGGGCCGCGTGATGATTCCACCCATTTTTGCCGATTAGCGAGACCAACATGAAACGTACTTACCAACCTTCCGTCGTACGCCGCAAGCGCACTCATGGCTTCCGTGCACGTATGGCAACCCGCGGTGGCCGCGCTGTGCTGAACGCACGTCGCGCCAAAGGCCGCAAGCGCTTGGCTGTCTAAGCCAAGCACTGCAACCGACGCTGCCGGCGTGAGCGAAGATCGTTCACATAGCTACGCACGCGATCGGCGAATCGTTAAAACGGATGATTTTTCATCCGTTTTTCGTTTGCGGCCCGTGTACCGGACCGCACATTTCGTCCTTTATGCGCGTACTGCCCAACTAAGCCATGCGCGGCTTGGCATTGTCGCAGCCAAGCGTTTCGCACCGCGTGCCGTCACGCGCAATACGATCAAGCGCGTCGCGCGCGAACTGTTTCGACAGTCCAACCTGCCGGCGCTCGATTGCATCGTTCGCCTGTCCAAACCCGTGAATACCAAAGCCGAGCCTGCGACCACAGTCAGCCTGAAAGCCTTGTTGCGCGCCGAGCTGACGCAATTGCTGGGATCGCAAACAAAGGCGCGCGAATGAAAACGCTTTTGCTGCTACTATTGCGCGCGTACAAGCTAGGCATCAGCCCACTGCTTGGGCCCGCATGCCGTTTTTATCCCAGCTGTTCCGACTATGCGAGCGAAGCTATCCGGACCTACGGCCCGGCGAAAGGCGGTTTGCTGGCGGCAAAACGTTTGTGCAAGTGTCATCCCTGGCATCCGGGCGGCTATGATCCGGTGCCGCAACAAGCAAGCGGGAAGACCGATGCCCAAGCTTGCGAATGCCATCGCTGACTGACTCAATTCCTGACCACTGACTGACTACTATTTATGGATATCCAACGTACCGTCCTGTGGGTTGTCTTCTCGTTGTCCCTGCTTCTGCTGTGGGATAACTGGATGCGCCACAACGGCAAACCGTCGATGTTTTTCCCGGGCCTGACCCAAGAAGCCGCCAAGCCGGCATCGGGCGATGCGCCGGCCGGCCGCAGCGATGTGCCACAGGCGAGCGCCCAAACTGCGCCGGGCGCAACGTCGGCGGCCGTTCCGGCAGGCGCCGCCCCGGTCAAGAGCGAAATCGTGACGATCACCACCGATGTGGTGAAGGCAGAGATCGACACCATGGGCGGCGAAATCAAACGTCTGGAACTGCTGAAGCACAAGGACGGCGTGGATCAGACCAAAAACATGCTGTTGTTCGACTCGGGCACCAAGCACCTGTACCTGGGCCAGACCGGCCTGATCGGCGGCGATTTCCCGAATCACAAGTCGGGCTTTGTCGCCAAGCCGGGCGCGCGCACGCTGGACAGTGGCAACCAGGTTCAACTGGTGCTCGAATCCGAGAGCGCCGGCGTCAAACTGATCAAGACTTACACCTTCAAACGCGGCGATTACACCATCGGCGTCAAGCACGACGTGGTCAACAACAGTGGCGCACCGGTCAATCCTTCGCTATACCTGCAACTGGTGCGCGATGGCAAAGCGCTGGAAGGCGAGTCGCAGTTCTACAGTACCTTTACCGGTCCCGTGGTCTACACCGACGCGGAAAAATTCCAGAAAATGACCTTCGAAGACATTGAAGACGGCAAGGCCAAGCACGTCACCAAGGCGGACAACGGCTGGGTCGCGCTGGTGCAGCACTATTTCGTCACCGCGATTCTGCCGCCGGACAATGTGACGCGCGAGATTTATACCAAGAAGGTGGGCAATAACCTGTATGCCACCGGCACCATCCTGCCGGTCGGGACCGTCGCTCCCGGCGCAAGCACTTCGCTGGAGTCGCGTCTTTATTCCGGCCCGCAGGAGTCCGACACGCTGGAAAAACTGGCCCCCGGCCTTGACCTGGTAAAAGATTATGGCATGCTGACCATTATCGCCAAGCCGATTTTCTGGCTGATGACGCAGATTCATAAAGTGCTCAACAACTGGGGCTGGACCATCATTGCACTGACCGTGCTGATCAAGCTGGCCTTCTTCCCGCTGTCTGCCGCGAGCTATCGAAGCATGGCGAAGATGAAAACCGTGACGCCGAAGATGCAATCGATCCGCGAGCGCTTCAAGTCTGATCCGGCCAAGATGAACCAGGCCATGATGGAGCTGTATCGCACCGAGAAGATCAATCCGCTCGGCGGCTGCCTGCCGATCGTGGTGCAGATCCCGGTCTTTATCGCGCTGTACTGGGTCTTGCTGGCATCGGTCGAAATGCGCAATGCGCCTTGGCTGGGCTGGATTCAGGATCTGGCCGCGCCGGACCCGTGGTATATCCTGCCGGTCCTGATGGCGGTGTCGATGTTCATCCAGACCAAGCTGAATCCAACGCCGCCGGATCCGATCCAGGCCAAGGTCATGATGTTCATGCCGATCATTTTTTCGGTGATGTTCTTCTTCTTCCCGGCTGGTCTGGTGCTGTACTGGGTAGTCAACAACATCTTGTCGATCGCGCAGCAATGGGTGATTACGAAGAGGATCGAAAGCGGACAGCCGGCTTAAGCAATTACCAACTGTCGCTGCTGTAAATAAGGAAAGCCCGCGCATGCCGCGGGCTTTTTACTTGTCCGACCGGGTTCGATACCGCGCCCTGTGTTGTAAAACTTGCCGCTCTATGCCCTGTCCGGTTTTTCCTGTTGCCGGTGCCGGCCCTGCAAACCTACAATCGTTTCCATGAACTACGACTCTTCCCCCATTGCAGCCATTGCCACCGCTCCCGGACGCGGCGGCATCGGCGTTGTCCGCATCTCCGGAAAAAATCTGTCTTCGGTGATGCAAGCTGTATGCGGCGACAAACCGTTACAGCCGCGCCATGCAACCTACCTGCCCTTTTTGAATACGGACGGCAGCACGATCGACCAGGGCCTTGCGATTTATTTCAAGGCGCCGCATTCCTATACCGGCGAAGATGTGCTTGAGCTGCAAGGCCATGGCGGTCCGGTGGTCATGCAGATGCTGCTGGCACGCTGCATCGAAGCCGGCAGGGAAATCGATCTGCGGCTTGCCCAGCCGGGTGAATTCACGCACCGCGCGTTCCTAAACAACAAACTCGATCTGGCGCAGGCAGAAGCGGTCGCCGACCTGATTGAAGCATCGACCGAAGCAGCGGCGAAATCCGCCTCACAATCCTTGTCCGGCGTATTTTCAAAGACCATTCACGAGCTGGTCGACAAGGTGATCCATCTGCGCATGCTGGTCGAAGCGACACTGGACTTTCCGGAAGAAGAAATCGACTTCCTGGAAAAATCCGATGCGCGCGGTCAATTGGAACGTATCCGCGCCAATCTCGACGACGTATTCAAGCAGGCTTCGCAAGGCGCGTTATTGCGCGATGGCTTGAATGTGGTGCTGGCCGGCCAGCCGAATGTCGGCAAGTCTTCACTGCTCAATGCCTTGGCCGGCGCCGACGTCGCGATCGTCACGCCGATCGCCGGCACGACCCGCGACAAGGTCACCGAGACCATACAAATGGAAGGCATTCCGCTCAACATCATCGACACCGCAGGCATACGCGATGCAAACGATGAAGTCGAGCGCATTGGCATCGAGCGCACCTGGGGCGAAGTGCACAAGGCCGATGTCATCCTGCATCTGCTGGATGCCAGCCGGGGGCCCACGCGTGCCGATGAAGTGATTGTCGGACGCTTTCCGCCCGGCGTCCCGGTGCTGCGCATCTGGAACAAGATCGACCTGTCGGGGCACAAGCCGGCGGTCGATGTGATGAGCGATGCGACCCATATCTATCTGTCAGCGACCGATAGACGCGGCGTCGACCTGCTGCGCAAGGAAGTGCTGCGTGTCGCCGGCTGGCAGCAAACCGGCGAATCACGCTTCATCGCGCGCGAACGACATTTGATCGCCTTGAAAGCGGCGCACAATCATCTTGACATTGCAGCGGAATACGCGGTCGCGGGCAACCAAACCAGCGATCAGGCGCTTGACTTGTTCGCCGAAGAGTTAAGGATCGCGCAGGATAGGCTCAACAGCATTACCGGCGAATTTACCTCGGATGATTTGCTGGGCGTGATCTTCAGCCGGTTTTGCATCGGAAAGTAATTGATTGATACGGGTGGCCGTACGCGTGAGGCCATGCCGAGTGACTCAAAAGTATGGCGATATCGATACCAGCTCCATGGCGAAAGGATCTCGCCGCCGAGTTGGCTATTGCGCGTTATGAAGCGGTACACCCCAGACGGGAACAGCGGTAAATTTTCAAGGCTGTGACTTGGGCGCGATAAGCTTGCCAATGTTGAAACGACGCAAGAGGCGTTCGCGCTGCCTTGATTTTGATCAAGGCAATATTTCTCTTGCGAATCAATGACTTAATGTCACTTAGTCGGCGTTATCCACAGCCTTGTCCACGCTGCTTGTGGGGAACTCGAAAGCTGCCTGTCTGGACGATTGCGTTGCGCGCGCGGCTTCGGTGCGCAGCCAGCGCTCCAGCACTTCTTCCACATGCCGGCATTCCGCCTCGTTTAGCGCCTGTCCCACCGCAATGCCGTGCCACTTTGCCAGACAAGCGCGACAGCAGGTTGCCGTCGCATGCTGCGCAACAAAGACAGGATGACCGCGAAAAGGGGTTTGCTTGCCGTCGTTGGCCGGCAGCGCCGGCGCCAAGCGGCTGGCAATGAAGGCACGGGCATGCCGCATCGTATCCTCGATGCCTTTTTGCGCAAGGTAACTGCGCTCTTCCGACTTGAGATGAAAACGGCGGCGAAACGGCGATCTTTGCAAGGTGCGGAAGACCGCGTCGATATTTTTCATGAGCGATATGCGACCGGGCCGTGTTACATCGTGACATCGGCGAGCAACCGATGCGCCAGTGCGGTAGCTTGTTCCAGCGCCTGTTCCGGGCTATCCGAAGGCGCTTCGACGGTGTGACGGGAATCTTCCGAAGTCTTGCCGCGTTCGCGGCTGACCAGCACCACACCCTGATACCGGCCGTCGTCCAGTTCCTGGATATCGGCTTGTGCGACCCAATCCGCCTTGGTGTATTTCACTGCTGCCATAGCCTTCTCCTTTCATCCGTGTGGAGATAGGACTATGCCGGATGCGAGTTGTTCGCTGCTGCCGTGATTTTGATCAAATGAAAAAATTCCTGAAGAATCAATCGGATAAGTGGCAACCATGCCACTTATCCACAGAATTAGCCACAGGAAATGTGGGCAAGCGGCGGGACCATGGCATGCGGTCCCGCAGTCGGAGGGTTATTGTGTTGTAAAAGACCACGAACGGTTGACGTCCGTGCCATCCACCTTGCCGACGAACTGGACGTCGTAAGTGCTGAGCGGCAGTAGCGGATCGAGCGGGACGGCGGCGGCGGCCGACGCTGGCGTTTGCGGGTCGGTTGCCGCCGTCAGCAGCCGCGTGGTGAGGTTGGCCGAGCCCCCGCGCGGACGGATGGTGAAACTTTGCACGGTCAGGGTCGACGTGATGTTGGCATGCACGCTGACCGGATAACCGACTTCATTACGGCCCGGCACCGGATCCGGCGATTCGTTATCGCTGAAGAAATTGCGCCGCACGTGGGCCTGGGAGGACGCCGGATAAGTGACCACGCTGCCGCGCGCGACACCGCGGTCCAGGCCGTTGGCGGCAAAGTTGGTGGTGAAATAGGTCAGGCCGCCCGATACCGTAGCCGCGCCGGAACCGGCTTCCTTGAACATCGGTTCGAGGATCACGAAACGGTGGTAAATCGCCGCGATCAGGTCTTCGGCCGCATTGAAGCCCGAGGGATCGGAGGTGGCGGAAATGACTTCGCCATAGGCATAGCTGCTGGCCGAGGCAAAACCATAGCCGGCCGCCGAGAAGCGATCTCCCACGGTCCTGCCGGTAAATCCGGCCTTGGTATCGCTCTGGTCGTGCGTGATGATGTTGTTGGTGCGTTGATAATTCGAATGCCCCTGCGCGGCGACATCGATTACGCCATTGCGGGCAACCGCTTCCAGGCCGATCTGGCGGCGACGGAAATTGAACCAGTTGAAGCCGTCGGTGGCGGTATTGCCGGTCGCCTGCGGCGCATTGGGTTCCTGCGCAGCGATCGAAGTGGCGCCATTGGTCGACGTTGAACCTTGATCGGAACTGCCGCCGCAAGCGGTAAGCATCAGCGAAGCCAGCAGCAGCGGGTAGATTGAGCGTGGGAGTCGCCCCATGAATATTCCTTTGACAAAAGCGCTAGTGCAGTATTTTCACACCGTAGGGCGAAAACGCCGGTTAGACGGCGGGTTTTACATTCGGTTGCAGTCGAACTAGGAAATTAACCGAAGCCCTGTCAGGGGGTGTTGATTTATACAGAATCGGATGGCGATGGCATCGTCTTGGCAACACTCGCATCCGGGAAACGCACCGTCGCCAGCAATCCGGCGCCGTCGCAGCCAGGTTTGCGCGCAGATCGCAGTTCGACCGTCGCTTTATGCATGGCGGCAATATCGCGCACAATGGTCAAACCGAGGCCGCTGCCGTCGGCATGCGCTTCCTGGGCCGAGGCGGCGCGGTAAAAGGGCGCAAATACGCGTTCGCGCTCGGGCGCTGCAATCCCGGGGCCGCTGTCTTCCACTTCCAGCATCGGCCCGTCGTTGTCGGCGACGCGCAGCATGACCTTGCCGCCGCGCGGCGTATAGCGAATTGCATTGTCCACCAGGTTCGATACCAGTTCGTGCAGCAGCAGCGAATTGCCGTGGGCCAGCACGATGCCCTGCGCGTCGAGCGACAGGTCGATATCCTTGCGCACCGCATGCAGTGCCAGTTCCAGGCCGACCTGGCGCGCAATCTCGACCAGCGACACCGTCTGCATGTCGGCCACGGCCGCGCCATGCTCGGCGCGGGCCAGGGTCAGCAGCCGATTGGCCAGGTGCACGGTCGCATCCGTGGTGCGCGCAATGCTTTCGACGATCTCGCGCATGGCCTTGGGGTCGTTGGCGCGCAATGCGAGTTCGGCTTGCGTTTTCAATACGGTGAGCGGCGTGCGCAACTGATGCGAGGCATCGGCGATGAAGCGGCGCTGGCCGGCGATCAGCGTTTGCAGACGCGCCATATAGCCATTCATGGCCGCGACCAGCGGGCGCACTTCCTTGTGCACCAGATCGGGATTGAAATCGGACAGGTCGGTCGGCGCACGCGCTTCGACATCGGCCTTGAGCTGCATCAGCGGACGCAGCACGAAGCGTACGGCGATCCATGTCAGCACTGCCGCGGCCAGCACCAGCAATGCCTGGCGCGCCAGCGTATCGATCAAGATCTTGCGCGACAGCTCGTGCCGTCCCTCCAGGGTTTCGCCGACCTGGATCAGCGCGATGCCGCGCATGGAGTCGTCATACACCGGCTGGTACAGTGCAGCAATGCGGACCGGCTCGGTGCGGTAGGTCGCATGATAGAAATACACCAGTGCCGGATAGGCATCGGAACGCGCCGCATGGCGCGGCAGCGCCGGCAAATCGTCGTAGCCGGAAACATGCTCGCCCTTGACTCCGGTGACCTTGTAATAAATGCGGCCCAGCGTATCGGTTTCAAAACTGTCTAGCGCGACATACGGCACATCGGCCACCACCCGGCCATCGACAATCGACACCCGCTCGGCCAGCGCACGGGTCGATGCCAGCAATGAACGGTCATAGGCCTGATCGGCTGCTTCCAGCGCATTGTTATAGACCGATACTGCATCGATGACGACCAGCACCGTCAGCGGCAACAGCAGCCAGCGCAGCAATTGCGAACGCAGGCTGCCCAGCGGCGCGCCGGGTAGGGCAGCAGTAGGCGGATCCGGCGATGTTGCGTTCATTGCGGTTTTTCTTCCAGCAGGTAACCGAGCCCACGCAGCGTGGTGATGGCGACGCGCCCGGGCCCGGCGCGTTCGAGCTTCTTGCGCAGCCGGTGCACATAGATTTCGATCGCATCGAGATTGGCTTCGTCGTCCAGCGCGAAGACATCGTCGAACAGTTTTTCCTTCGACACCGCCCGGCCGGCGCGCGTGAGCAGCGCTTCCAGCACCGCATGTTCGCGCGGCGTGAGCGCCAGCGGCGCATCGCCATAGGTAAACATGCGTGAGACGGTATCGAACGACAGCGCGCCGCAGGTCAGGGTCACCGCTTCATTGCCTTGCGAGCGACGCAGCAGCGCCTTGACGCGCGCTTCGAGTTCGGCCAGCTCGAACGGCTTGGGCAGGTAATCGTCGGCGCCGAGGTTGAGGCCCTGCACCCTATCGTTGAGCCCGCCGCGCGCGGTCAGCACCAGTACCGGCGTCTTGCTGCCGCGGGCGCGAAGGCGCTTGAGCACGTCCAGCCCATCCATCTTGGGCAGGGTCAGGTCGAGGATCACCAGCGCATAGTCCTGCGTATGCAGCAGGCTATCGGCGTCGGCGCCGTTCATTGCGCATTCGACCACCAGACGTGCATCCTGCAGCGCCTTGGCGATCCAGCGTGACAGTTCGGCATGATCTTCGACCAACAGGATTCGCATGATGGTGTTTCGACTGAGGAAGTGAGCAGAATGGAAAGCCGCACAACGTTGTGCCATAAGCTTGGGCCACTCATCATACGCATTTCATCCGGTTTGCAAAAGAAAGCGCCATGCCTGCAGCTCAAGACCGATTGGATGGATAATTGCGGCAACGCCGCATCATCGGCGTAATCGAGGAGAGACGGTGAAAAAGCATATTGCAGCCTTCCTGCTGCTGGCGTCGGCCTGGCTGACGGCAGCATCGGCGCTGGCGCGTGCACCCGAATGCATCGTCCCGGCCAAGCCCGGGGGCGGCATGGATTTGACCTGCAAGCTGACGCGCAAGGGCTTGAGCGCGGTGGCGGCCGATACCGGGATCGATCCGGCCTTGCAAATCAGTTATCTGCCCGGCGGCATCGGCGCGGTCGCATGGAATTCGGTACTGTCGCAGCGACGCGCGGAAGCCAATACCCTGGTCGTGTTTTCCGGCGGTTCGCTGCTCAATCTGGCGCAAGGGAAATACGGCAAGGCATCGGCGGCCGACGTACGCTGGGTCGCGGCCCTGGGCACCGATTATGGGATGATTGCGGTGCGCAGCGATTCGCCATACAAGACGCTGCGCGACTTGCTGGATGCGCTCAAGCGCGATAAACAGCGGATTTCGATCGGCGCCGGCGGCACGGCCGGCAGTCAGGATTGGATGAAGGTGTCGATCGTTGCCCGGCAGGCAGGCATCAATCCGAAATCCTTGCGTTTCGTCGCATTTGAAGGCGGCGGCGAATCGTTTACCGCCTTGCTCGCCGGTCATGTGCAGGCAGTGTCCGGCGACGCGTCGGAGGCGGCGCTGCATGCAGTCGACGGCAAGATTCGCGTGCTGGCGGTGATGAGCGACCAGCGCCTGCCGGGCGTGCTGGCGACGGTGCCGACCGCACGCGAGCAAGGCTTCGACGTGACCTGGCCTATCGTGCGGGGCGTCTACATGGGGCCGGAAGTCGCCGATGCCGAGTACCGCAAGTGGGTGAAAGCGTTCGACCGCATGATGGCCGCGCCCGGCTTCGAGCAATTGCGTGCGGCGCATGGCCTGTATCCGTTTGCGCTGACCGGCGATGCCTTGACTGAATATGTCAGGCAGACCGTCGGCGCCTATGGAAAGCAGGCGAAGGAGCTGGGTTTCGCCAGATAGCACTTCAATCGCACGAGCGACAACCGGCCGGCCGGCTGGCCGGTCTTGGCTTGGCTTTTTTACAAACGATTTTCCATCGCTTACGCATCAATCGGCTTTTCTTTGAAAAACCGTTATCGAACACCATGCCGCAAATTCCGTTTGGTTCATTCCGTCCATTCCTCCTTAGCCTGGCCATCGGCCTGACCGCAGCGCTGCTGTGTGAATGGCTCAACACGCCGCTGCCCTGGATGATAGGCCCCTTGTTCAGCACCGCCGCCGCGCGCATGGCGGATGTTCATCTGGCTTGTCCGGTGCGTGTGCGCGAAGCCGGGCAATGGGCAATCGGTGCGGCGCTCGGCCTGTATTTCACACCGCCGGTGCTGCGGGTGCTGGTGTCCTACAGCGGCTATATTCTCATCGGCGTGCTGTTTGCGCTGGTACTGGGCGCCGTATGCGCCTGGCTGCTGCACAAGATTTCAGGCATCGACCGCACCACGGCGTTTTTTGCCATGGCCGTCGGCGGCGCATCGGAAATGGCGAACCAGGGCGAGCGCCACGGCGCAAAGGTGGACCGCGTAGCGGCATCGCACAGCCTGCGCATCATGATGGTGGTGGCGATCATTCCTTTCCTGTTCCAATTTCTGGATGTGCATGGACTCGACAGCTATGTGCCGGGCGCGCGTACGGTCCACTATGGCGGCCTGCTGGCGCTGATTGGTCTCACCACACTGGGCGCGCTATTGTTCAAGCGCATGAATTCGCCCAATGCCTGGGTATTGGGGCCGCTGGCGGTCACGATCGCGCTCACCGCCTCCGAAGTGAACCTGTCGGCCTTGCCGGAATGGGTGGTGCATTTTGGCCAACTGTTCATCGGGATTTCGCTGGGCACGCGATTTACGCCGGAATTCCTGCATACCGCGCCGCGCTATCTGGCCAGCGTCGCACTGTGCACGCTGGTGGCGATGGGCATTGCCGCCTGTTTCGCGTTCGGCTTGGCGACATTGAGCGGCATGCATCCGGCGACCGCGATCCTCGCCACGTCGCCGGGCGGCATCGCCGAAATGAGCCTGACCGCGAAAACCCTGCAGCTCGGCGTGCCTATCGTCACCGCCTTCCATGTGACACGGCTGGCGGCTCTGGTCATCACGATCGGGCCGCTGTTCCGGCTGGCGCGACGCGTGAAATACGGGAAGGGATTTTGAACCTAGTAGCCGACCGTAAAGCGCCGGCGCGAATGGAGCGGCCGCTCCAGTTCATCGATCATTGCCAGTGCATAGTCTTCCAGCGAAATATGGCTTTTGCCCGAAGCGTCGAGTAACAACTGATCGGTGCCCAGACGAAATATGCCGGTGCGCTGACCCGGCGAGATATATGCGGACGGACTGAGCATGGTCCAGTCCAGTTCTTTTTCCTGACGCAGCATGCCGAGCGCTTCACGCGCGCCTTCGGCAGTAGGCTTCCATTGCACAGGAAATGCCGGCGTATCGATCAATTGCTGACCGGGCGCGACTTCCAGGCTGCCTGCGCCGCCGACCACCAGCAAGCGCGCGACGCCGGCATCCCGGGTCGCGCCGATGATGGCGCGCATTCCCTGGACGTAATAGTCATAGGTATGGTCTTGCGCATGCCCGCTGAAAGCGCTGACCACCGCATCTTGGCCTTGCAGCATGGCGGCCAGTGCCGGCCGGTCGAGCACGTCGGCCTTGACCGCTTGCAGGTTCGCCGCCGGCTCGAGCTTTTCCGGATGCCGTACCAGTGCGGTGACGCGATGTCCGCGCGACAGCGCTTCTTTCAATAAGGCGGTGCCAATGAAGCCGCTTGCGCCTATCAATGCGATCTGCATGTGTTTCTCCCCAGTGATGAAATAAAGACCGCATCATTGCGGAAACGATTGATTCGATAAACAGCAGCATCGATAATTCATTGTTACGAATTTCTAATCAATCTTGGTCATGTCCATTCTCGGCCAGCTCGACTTGAACAGCTTGCTCGTATTCGATGCGGTGGTGGAGTGCGGCAGCTTTACTGCGGCGGCCGAGCGGCTGGGCATCGCCAAGGCAAAGGTCAGCATCCAGATCGGCCGGCTGGAAGCGCATCTGGGCACCAGCCTGTTTCACCGCACGACCCGGCAAGTGACGCTGACCGATACCGGACGTGCATTGCATGCCGATTGTCAGCCTTTGCTGCAAGGCCTGCAAAGCGCGGTGGCACAAGTCGAAAAGGACGGGCAGCCGTCCGGACCGTTGAGCGGCACACTGCGGCTGACGTCGTCGGTCGACCATGCGGTATTGTCGCTGGCGCCGGCACTGGCGCGTTTTGCGGCGCTGCATCCCAAGCTGCAGATCGACCTGCGCGCCGGCGATGCGGTGGCGGACCTGGTCGGCGAGGGGATCGATGTCGCGATCCGGCTTGGCTGGCTGCGCGATTCGTCGCTGCGCGCAGTCAAGCTCGGTGAATTCGCACAGTATGTGATGGCATCACCGGCATATCTCAAACGCAGCAGACATCCGAAGCGCCCGGAAGACCTGGCGACCATGGAATGGCTCGCGCTCAGCCTGCTGCCGACGCCGCTCACCTGGAAGTTCGCTTCGCAGCAAGGAGAGATTTGCAGCGTGCAGGTAAAGTCGCGCATCCGCGTCAATTCTCCGGGCGCGCTGCGCGCCTTGTTGCGCCATGGTGCAGGCATTTCGGTACTAGACCAGCAGGCGGCTGAAGAAGGAATGAAAGCCGGCTATCTGGTGCGCGTGCTGCCGGACTGGTCGCTGCCGCGCGGCGGAGTCTATGCAGTGACCCCGCCGGGGCGCCATATGCCGCCGAAAGTGCGCAGCTTCATTGGGTTTTACCGGGAATTTCTGGCACTGCCCTGAATCCGTCTGTCAAACAGCGCCGCAAACCTCAGGCAAACCACTGCCGTGACGGCGGTCATGCACGCATTCCCTCATCGTTCGCTCGACGCTGATTGAGCCTTGATGCAGGTTGCGCTGCAACATTCCAGCAATTTGCAGGCCGGCGGGAATTTCCATCGATTTTCAGCCTCCAATCCGGTCTTTGCTATTGCGAAGCAATGGCAAAACTGTTTGTCATCCGAGCGCGCAAGGACCATTCCAATTTGCAGCGCTGTTTTGGTGCGCTTGTCAAAGCGCTCAAGGCGTGCGCGATGCCGGTGCTTGATCAAGCGCGACTACCGGCAAGTTTTTTTCGTGGCCACGCCCGCGAATCCCATTACACTAGAACCGATATTGCAAGTGATTGAACCATGAAACCTGTTGCACCCGGCACCGTCATCTTTCACCGCCACCGCGGCTATGGCGTCATTACGTCGGTCAATTTGCTGACCGGCTGGATTTCCGCCCGCTTCGGCGATGAAGTGCGCACGCTCGACCTGAATCTTTCGCATGATGAGCTGCAGCACGCGGATGGCGAGCCGATCCGTTTCCGTCGCGACCCGCCCGATCGCATGCCGCATGCGCGGCTGATGGCGATGGTGCGCGAGCTGCATCGTGCCGGCTACCAGCGGCTTTACCTGTACAGCTGGCCGAAACCCTCAGGCTTGCACTGGCGCTGGCATCTGTTTACCGGACAGCGCACCTGGATCGATCGTGCATGGCGCGAGGGCTGGTATGGTTCGGGCGCCGATTACAACTTCAACCCGATTCTGGGATGGGGCGATCAGCCCGGCGCCAGTGCGCAGGAGTTGGCAAGTGCGTTGGCGAAATTCGATCCACATGGCTTGTCGCGCGCCTTGAGCCGCGATGAAGACCATACCGCCTGGTTCGACGCGGTATGCGAAGCCCTGCTGCCCAACTATGCGTACACCCTGGGCTGGGATTACCGCGATGGGCCGGTGCCGGAACACTTGCCGGTGATTCCGGTGCGCCGTGGCGTGCCGGCCTATGCCGGGCCGCCGTTGCCGTGGCCACCAGGTTGGACCCGATTGTGGACCGGCGGACGGCTGCTGGTGCGCGGCAGCGTCAAAACAAATCCCGCTGGCGCCCCTTCCGACGCCTTTCGTTAATCTGCGTGATCGAGGTTTCGCGCGGGCCGGCGATCAGCGTCACCGCGTCGCCCGCCGCAAGCTGTCCCGGCGTAAGCACGCGCAGGTAAAAGCCGCTGTTGCCGGCCTGTACCATCATCTTGGCCGCATGGCTGAAGCCCATTTTCGCGTTGAACTTGAAACAGGGCTGACGCGGCTCGGTGACTTCGAGCAGCGTGGTGCCGATCCGCAGGCGGTCGCCTATCCATACCTCGCTTTCCAGCACGCCTTGCAAGGTCAGGTTTTCACCCATGGAGCCGGGCGGCAAGGGCTCTTCGCGCTTGAGCGCCGCGAGCCGCTGCATCGCCCAGAACGCATAGTGTTCGGATGGATACGCATACACGGCCTTGCTCAGTCCACCATGCACGCTGGGATCGGCTTGCTCGTCGCCTTCGATGCCGAGCTTGCCGACCTGGACCGGATGCGCCACCGCTTGCTTGTGGATGCCGGTGGCAATCCGGCGCACGATATCGGATTGCTGGATGAACAGATTTCCTATGCCGCCGACGTTGACGCTGACGACTTTCATGCCGCCCCCACCATGCGGCGGCGCTCGGCCATGCTACTCGCCATGATCGAGACCGCGATTGCTACCGCCATCGGCACGACGGCAAAGAAGGACAGGTTGGCAGTGCCGTCGCTGGACACGATCACGCCGCCCAGGAAAGCCCCTGCCGCCTGGCCCAGGTAAATCGCGGACGAATTCAGCGAAACCGAAGCAGAAGCCAATGACGGCGCCATGCCAACCAGGCGCGCCTGCTGCGAGCCATTGATTGCAAAACAGCCGAAGCCCCATAGCAGCATCAAGGCCACGGAAATCGGCAGGGAGCCGCGCGACAACGGCCAGCACAGGATCGCGAGCAGCATGCAGCTCATCGCGGCCACGCCGACACGCATCGGCCCCATCCGGTCCATCACGCGCGCGCCGATCACGTTTCCGATCACGCCGGTGATGCCGAAGCACAGAAACAGCAAGCTGATGATAGTGGGTGAAGCGCCGATGAAATCTTTCAGCAACAGCGCCATATACGCAAACATCGTGAACATGCCGAGCGCCTGGATCGCGGTGACCGAAATCGTCAACAGCAGCGGCGTATTGGCGAACAGCGCTTTCCATGCCGCGCGGTCCATCGGCGCGACGAACAGCCTGGCGGGAATCTGAACCCAGACTGCGGCGGCAAACACCGCGGACAGCAAGCCAACCAGAGCGAGGGTAGGGCGCCAGCCGATATGCGCGCCCAGATAGGAACCGATAGGCGCACCGACGACCGCGGCGATCGACCAGCCGAGGAATACCAGGCCGATTGCCTTGCCGCGCATCGCGACCGGTACCATCAGGCCGGCGGTTGCTGCCGCCTGCGCGGTAAACACTGCGGCACCAAGCGCAGTTGCCATCCGGGCCAGCAGCAGGCTGACATAATCGGGCGCAAACGCTGAAACGAAATGCATCACCGCGTAGAGCAGCAGTGATGCGGTCAGCAGCTTGCGGCGATCGATCGCGCTGGTCCAGCTCGCAAGAAAAGGCCCGCCGACGCAGATGGTCATCGCGAATGCCGAAATCAGCATGCCCACCATCGCGTGCGATATCGCCAGATCGGCGGCCAGTTCGTTGAGCATGCCGGGGACGACCATGACGCCGGTGCCGATAGCGAAATTGCCGAGGGTGAGGGACCACAGTCTGGGTTGCATGCGAGCTCCGGGGAACGAAGCGTCAGTGTATCCAAAGGCGGGCGGGCGTGCTGAGCGGGTGGATTTCCTATGTCGGAGGGAAACGCTTTCTATCCCGGCCATGCGGTGCATGCAAAAGCTCCCGGCCGACAAGGCCTTGATCTTTCATTCCTGATCGATCGCTTTCACGATAAGGGCTTACTTCCAGATGAAATTCTGTTTGGCATATGGCGCGCAAATTGCAAATCACTTCAGATCAGATAAGAAGCCGGAGACCCGACATGATCCCACCCCGCCCCAAAAATCCGCTTGGCATTCTCATCCTGCTTGCGTTTGCATCGGGTCATGCCGGCGGCGAAGTGAGTCCGTCCACCCCGATCGCTTCCGGTTTGCGAGTCGTGCGTCTCAACGCGGATGGCATCACCAATCCGTACACGCAAATTGATAAGGCATTGGGACGCAATTCAGTCGAAGTGCCGGATTGCGGGCACGCCGCCTTCGGCCCGCATATCACGCAGCAAATCTCGCTTGAACTCGGAAAACCGGTATTTGCTTTTCATCTGCATGCGAATCCGGACAATGATCGCTGCGGCACATTCGACCGGCAACGCACCGAGATCAAGGTGCATTCGGGTTCGCCTGATTATCTGAAAGGCTTCAATGGCGACACCGTATCGTTTCGATGGCGCTTCAAGCTTGCTACGAGCTTTGTCCCGTCGCGCGGCTTTACCCATATCCATCAGATCAAACCGGGCGACGACCGGCTCAACGCCTCGCCGATTCTGACGCTGACGCCACGTGGCGGCCGCGACCAGCAACTTGAAATCATTCATGTCGACGGCAATAACAGAAAGCGCGTACTAGCATCGACAAGTCTTGCACCCTTCAAGGGACAATGGATCGACGCGCATGAACGCATCTCCTATAGTCATCATGGCCATTACGCTCTGGTGTTGCGCGACATGAACGGGACGACACTGTATGCCTACCAAATGGATGACCTCGATCTATGGCGCACGGACGCCACGTTCATGCGGCCGAAATGGGGCATTTACCGGAGTCTGGAGCACAAGGCGATGCTGCGCGACGAGTCGATTCTTTTTAGCGACTTCTGTCTTGCAAAAGCGCGTGATGACTGTTGATCCGGTGAGAGGAAGTGACAGGACGTTGCGTGGCCTGCCACTTGTCAGAACCAACCGGAAAAATATCGACGCTGCTAGCAGCTGCTAGCGACGTCGCTGAGACATATGTCCAAGTGCAATTGCCAGGGCAGCTCCGCCCAAGGCTTTCATCAGCGTCGGATTTTGCGCATAAAAACTGCTCATCCGATCGACGATGCCTGGATTTTCACGTTCGGCCTCGGTCGCCAGTTGCTCCACCTGTTCCGGGCTGAGTTGATCTATCTGGTCTTGCGTCAACTGTACCTGCTGCCCGCCGCCGCGATTGAGCAGGCCGCCTAGGGCGCTGCCGCCAAGTACCGATGTCAGCACCGATGGGCCAACCGCGCCGAGCAACTGGTTCAGCATGCCGCTGCGCTGGTGACTATCGGCTTGGCCGAACATCTGTCCGATCATGTTGCCGAACGGCGGAGTCTGGTCGGAACGAAAGGCTTGACTCAAACCATCGCGCAAGTCTTCCTGTGGTGAATTTTGCGCGATGTCATCGAAATCCTGTTCGATCTGTTGTGGTGGACGGCCGGACGCTGCGCCGCTGTATTGCTCAAGAATGCGTCCGATATCGAATCCTAGGCCCATGCCGTTCTCCTGTCTTTGATTGGTTTCGTGAGAGCTGGCATGGTGACAATGGTTCCATGTGGCGCGGCGACGGTTTAACGTTCACCGCGTATGTAGTGTTCCATCTGTTCAATGATGAATTGCTGTTCCGAGATAATGTCCTTGACCAAGTCGCCGATCGAAATCAAGCCGACGAGTTTTTCGCCTTCCATCACCGGTAAATGGCGCAGGCGATTCTCGGTCATTAACGCCATGCATTGTTCATTGGTCGTATCCGGGCGGACATACATCACCGACGAGGTCATGATGTCGCGCACCGGCGTATCGGGCGACGCGCGGCCTTTCAGGATCACCTTGCGGGCGTAGTCGCGTTCGGTGACGATGCCGACTACCCGGTCGCCTTCCATGACCAGCAGCGCACCGATGCTGCGCTCGGCCATACGCTTGATGGCTTCGAGCACGGTATCCGTCGGCGCAATCGTGTAGACAGTGGTCTCTCGTTTGCTTTTGAGAAGCTGGGCAACGCTATGCATGGGCGATCTCCTCCAGGGTATGAACTTATTTTAGGCAGGCTTTGGGCCGTCTGCTTGACCTGGAATAGGAAATGGTGCGTTGCTTCATCATAAAGCGCACTGCAGGCGTCTGCCTTCCTTAGAGCACTTGCGGATTCAGAATGTTGCGCGGCGTGCCATTCGCGAAATCAACGATGTTCTGGAATGCCGCGGCAAAGTAGATTTCATAGCTGTCTTTTTCCACATAGCCGATATGCGGCGTCGCCAGCACATTCGCATAACGCAGCAGTGCCGAATCGGCCGGCAAGGGTTCCGTCTCGAACACATCGAGCGCGGCAAAGCCGGGATGTCCGGCACGCAGCGCGACGTCAAGCGCGCCCGGAGCGATGAGTTCGGCACGGCTGGTATTGACCAATAACGCCGAACGCTTCATCCGGGCAAGATCCGCGGCGCTGACGATGCCGCGCGTAGCGTCGTTCAGGCGCAGGTGCAGCGACAGGATATCGGCGTCTGAAAAAAACGTTTCACGCGATGCTGCAGTGCGATAACCATGGTGTTCGGCCGCCGTGCGGCTGGCATCGCTGCCCCATATCATCACATCCATGCCGAACGCCTTGCCGTAGCCGGCGATCATCTTGCCGATGCGGCCGTAGCCCCAGATGCCCAGAGTCCGGCGCTTCAGCACCGTGCCCAGCGTATTGAGTTCCGGCGCAACCGAAGCGCTTTGCCACAGGCCGTCGCGCAAATTGGCCGCATATTGGGGAATCTTGCGGGTGGCTGCCATAATCAGCGCCCAGGTCAGTTCGGCCGGCGCAGTCGGATCGCCGATACCTTCCGCAATCGCGATCCCGCGTTCCGTCGCGGCATCCACGTCGACGTGGCCGCTCAGCTTGCCGGTTTGCGAAATCAGTTTCAACCGGGGCAGTTTTTGCAACAGCGCACGCGACAACACAGTACGTTCGCGAATCAGTACCAGCGCCTCGAACTCCGCTAGACGTATCGCAAGTTGGCCGAGACCGCGTGCGCTATTGTTAAATATCTTCACGTCATGGCCATCGAGCAGACGAAAGCAATCGAGGGCACGCACGCAGTCCTGGTAATCGTCGAGAATCGCGATTTTCATGTTGTTTTTGCAACCATTGAGTGTTTTGGTAAAAATAATACGGGTATGCTGAAAAACAATAAATCCCCACTACAAAAGTCAACAATTATTCCTACATTTTTGTTGTAAATCATTGAGTGGAGGTACCCCCGCGTGTACAATCGGTTCCTATTTTTCGCGCTTCCGGGCTTGCCTTCAAGGCCGGCGCGCACCCACCAGCCCGGCCATTATTCCATTTTTCGGGCTGCAGCGCGGTCACTACAAGACCGCGTTCGACAAGACCGCCGTACCGCTGGCAACCGCTGCCAGCCGAGCCACAAGCTAACGACGATCCTGCCGTGCCGGGACAAGACAGAATTCTTTATTGGCATTGGAGGAAGTAACCTATGAACCAGCCCGTGATGGGAGGCATTGCAACATTGAATGCGCCGACTTACGTAAAACAGCAAAAGCTGATCAGCTGGGTGGCGGAAATCGCCGCATTGACCAAACCCGACCGCATCTACTGGTGCGACGGTTCACAGGAAGAGTATGACCGCCTGTGCGCCGACATGGTTGCCGCCGGCACCATGAAAAAGCTCAATGAAGCCAAGCGCCCGAACAGCTATCTGGCCTGCTCCGACCCCTCCGATGTGGCGCGTGTGGAAGACCGCACCTTCATCTGCTCGGCCCGCGAAGAAGATGCCGGTCCGACCAACAACTGGATGGCGCCTGCCGAGATGCGCGTCACGCTCAACGGTTTGTTTGACGGCTGCATGCGCGGCCGCACCATGTATGTGGTGCCGTTCTCGATGGGTCCGCTCGGTTCACCGATCGCCCATATCGGCGTCGAACTGTCCGACTCCCCGTATGTCGCCGTCAATATGCGCATCATGACCCGCATGGGCAAGGCGGTCTATGACGTGCTGGGCACCGATGGCGAATTCGTTCCCTGCGTGCATACCGTCGGCAAGCCGCTGTCCAAGGGCGAAAACGACGTGCCGTGGCCTTGCAACGAAACCAAGTACATCGTGCACTATCCCGAAACGCGGGAGATCTGGTCCTTCGGTTCCGGTTATGGCGGCAATGCGCTGCTGGGCAAGAAGTGCTTCGCGCTGCGCATCGCGTCCACCATGGGCCGCGACCAGGGCTGGCTGGCCGAACACATGCTGATCCTCGGCGTCGAATCGCCGGAAGGCAAGAAGCACTATGTTGCCGCCGCATTCCCTTCCGCCTGCGGCAAGACCAACTTCGCGATGCTGATTCCGCCCAAGGCGTTCAACGGCTGGAAAGTCACCACCATCGGCGACGACATCGCCTGGATCAAGCCGGGCGCCGACGGCCGCCTGTATGCGATCAATCCGGAAGCCGGCTACTTCGGCGTGGCGCCGGGTACCAATACCGCGACCAACTCGAATTGCATGGCTTCGCTGGGCGCCAACACCATCTTCACCAACGTCGCGCTGACCGACGACGGCGATGTCTGGTGGGAAGGCATGAGCAAGCAAGTGCCGGCGCACCTGATCGACTGGCAAGGCAAGGACTGGACTCCGGAAATCGCCAAGGAAACCGGCCGCAAGGCCGCCCATCCGAATGCCCGATTTACAGTCGCCGCGACACAGAATCCGGTCATCGACCCGGCCTGGGACGATCCGGCCGGCGTACCGATTTCGGCATTCATTTTCGGCGGCCGCCGTTCGACCACCGTGCCGCTGGTGACCGAAGCGCGTAACTGGGTCGAAGGCGTCTACATGGCAGCGACCATGGGTTCCGAAACCACTGCTGCCGCCGCCGGCCAGCAAGGCGTGGTGCGCCGCGATCCATTCGCGATGCTGCCGTTCATGGGTTACAACATGAGCGACTACTTCCAGCACTGGCTCAATATCGGCAAGAAGATTGCCGCATCTCCGGCCGAATTGCCGAAGATTTTCTGCGTCAACTGGTTCCGCACCGATGAAAACGGCAAGTTTGTCTGGCCTGGTTTCGGCGACAACATGCGCGTACTGAAGTGGATGCTGGATCGCATTGAAAGCAATGCGGGCGGTGTCGAGCATATCTTTGGCGTGACGCCGCGTTACGAAGATCTGCAGTGGGATGGCATCGAGTTCACCCGCGAACAATTCGACCGGATCACGTCGATCGACAAAGGCGCGTGGGAAGCGGAACTCAAACTGCACGCGGAATTGTTCGACAAGCTGAAGCACCATTTGCCGAGCGAACTGGAGTCGACCAAAGCCCAGCTTGAAAAACGGCTGGCAGCATAAGTCGTTTGCCAGCATGCAACGCTTCATAAAAAGGCACCGAAAGGTGCCTTTTTTCTTGCACTTGACCGATATGGGCAATAATTAGACGTACCGTTGCGCCTCACTCACGCGATACACAGGAACTGACGCGTCGCCTGCATGGTTAAATGCACAACTTCATTGATAAGCATAAGGAATAATTATGGCCGGAGCCAGCCTGCTCGCCTTGATTGACGACATTGCGACCCTCCTCGACGACGTGTCGGTGATGACCAAAGTGGCCGCGAAAAAAACTGCCGGCGTATTGGGCGATGATCTTGCATTGAATGCCCAGCAAGTTGCGGGCGTACGCGCAGACCGAGAACTTCCGGTGGTATGGGCGGTGGCAAAAGGTTCTATGAAGAACAAGGTCATCCTGGTGCCGACTGCATTGGCTATCAGTGCGTTTGCGCCTTGGGCAGTGACGCCGCTGCTGATGATAGGCGGCGCATTTCTGTGCTATGAGGGTTTTGAAAAGCTCGCGCATCCACTGCTGCACAGCAAGGAAGAAGACGCGCAGGAACATGAACAACTGACAGCCGCGCTCGACAATCCTGCGGTCGATGTGACCGCACTTGAAAAAGAAAAGATTAGCGGCGCGGTGCGGACCGACTTCGTGCTGTCGGCAGAAATCATCGCGATCACGCTGGGCACCGTCGCAACCGCTCCCTTCATGCAGCAGGTGGCGGTGTTATGCGGAATTGCCATCATCATGACGGTCGGCGTGTATGGCTTCGTGGCCGGCATTGTGAAGCTGGATGATGCAGGCTTGTATCTGAGTCAGCGCACCGGCGATAACGCGATTCGCAAGCTGCAGCGCTCGATCGGCCTGCTGTTATTGCGCACTGCGCCTTATCTGATGAAAACCCTGTCGGTACTCGGTACGGCCGCCATGTTCATGGTGGGCGGCGGCATATTGACGCACGGCGTTTCGGTCTTGCACCACTTCATTGAAGGCACGGCCGAGCATGTCGCCACCATACCCGCCCTGGGGCATGTGCTGGCAGCGCTCACGCCGACATTATTGAATGCCCTCGTCGGCGTGATTGCAGGCGCGCTGGTGCTGGCGGGCGTCACGGTGGTGAGCCGGATTTTTCGCAAGAAGCCCAAGCACGCGTGATGCCGGCGGCGTGCCGTCGTTTATGCACCACCGGGACCGACCTCGCGCCAGGTGCCGGTCGGTTCCAGATAAGGCGATTGTTCGCGCAACGACCAACGCATCGGGAAAATACCTCGGTGCAGGATGTAACGTTCGGCACGAAAGCGCAGCAGGCGCACTGCGCCGGCAAATTGCGCCGCCTGTTCCTGCTCCCATATCACTTCCGCCTGTCCGGACAATTGCAGCAGATGGCCTTGCTCAAAGTCGATGAAAAGCAGGCCGGCGCGCCCGTCGGCGATCAGATTGCCGACTGTATTGAAGAAATTGTTTCCGGCAAAGTCTGGCCAGGTCACGACACCATTCGCATCGACATGCACGAAGCCGGGCTTGCCGCCGCGATGCGAAACATCGGCGCCATGTGCCATGCCCGCCGACGCCTCCGCCGCGGTGGCGATAAAAAAGGTATCGCTGCGCCGGATCAGCGCCATCGCCTCGTCGGGCAGCGTGCCGGTACCTGCCAGCGCATTGCCGTGTTCCATTGCAGCGTCGTCGCCTTCCACCAGTTCGCGGCTCTGGATATAGCGCGGGCAGTTGCCGAAGCTTTGCTGTACCGCGAATGTAAAACCTTCATCATCCACTTCGGCAATAAACCCATTGGCACGGTTACGGCGCCGGGTTTCAAACTGCAGGCCAAGCGCGCCGAATTGCGTGCCCGGCTTGAGCGACGGTGCCAGCGGATCATCCCGGTGCAGCGTTGCACGTATGCGTAGCGTGGTCGGATCCGGCGAGGTAATGAAGCCGGGCTTGCCCCAGACTATCGATGCCCATGCCGATCCGCTTGCATCAGCGCCGCCGAGCAGCAGCGTCGGCAATACGCTAAACAATTGACGGTGCTGGTCCGGCATGTAGTCGCGCAACACGGTCGCACCAGCTTTTTCCATCTGGGTACGCACCCCAACACGCTCTTGCGCCGCCATTTCACCCTGATGAAACGGCTGCCGGGTCCCGACCTGCGGCAAGTGCTTGGCATCCATTGCAGGCTCCTTTATGCGACCTTGGCCGCAGGCAGCGGCAACTCTATCATCGGCACGAAGCGCGGCAGGGCTTCAATTCTTTGCAGCCAGGCTTGCAGCGCCGGATATGGCTGCAGAGATATTCCGCCTTCCGGCGCGCGCGCAATGTAGCTATAGGCAGCGATGTCGGCAATGGTCACATGGTCTGCCGCCAGGAACTGGCGCTGTGCGAGTTCGGACTCCATCACCGCAAACAGCCGCGCCGCCAAGTCGACCGCGGCGTTGATGTCAAGCGGCCGGTTGAACTGCTTGATGATGCGCGCCAAGCCGGGGCCGAATGCGATCTGGCCGGCGGCTACCGACAGCCAGCGCTGAACATTGGCCGCGCCCACCGGGTCGCGCGGCATCCAGTGTTCATCGCCGTATTTAAGCGCAAGGTAGGTCAGGATCGCATTCGAGTCGCAGACGATGGTGCCGTTGTCGTCGATCACCGGTACCTGGCCGAAAGGGTTGAGCTTGAGGAATTCGGCACCGTGCTGCTGGCCGGCGCGCAGGTCGATATCGATCGTTGCATAGGACAGGCCGAGCAGCGACAGGAACAGCTCGGCCCGATGCGCATGGCCGGAGATGATGCTGCGGTAAAGCTTGATCGGGGATGATGCCTGCATGTTGCGCCTCCTTGGATGGGATGAAAGTGGTGAGACGTCATTGTGCAGCGTACCCATTACTGAATAAATGGCAGGAAACGAAGATAATTGCTTCACAATCCGGAGTAATTTGGAAGCCGCTTGCACTCAATGCCGGCTTGCTTTCTTCAATCTGACTGAACGCCATGGACAAACTGCGCGGCATACAAACCTTCATCGCCATTTCCGAACGCGGCAGCCTCACTGCCGCCGCCAATGCGCTCGACACGTCGCTGCCGACGGTAGTGCGCAAGCTTGCCGAACTGGAAAGCAGTCTCGGCGTGCGCCTGTTCAACCGCACCACCCGCCGCATTCATCTGACTGATGAAGGGCACCGCTATCTGGCCATCTGCAAGACCGCGCTCACTCAGCTGGAAGAAGCCGAGGAAGCGCTGTTCGATGCCAAGGCGACGCCGACCGGCAAGCTGATGTTGACTGCGCCCGTGCTGTTCGGACGCCTGCATGTCGCGCCGCTGGTTGCCGAATTCATGCGCATGCATCCGTCGCTATCGGTAGAGATGCTGCTGCTCGACCGGAATATCGACTTGATCGAGGAAGGCGTCGATGTCGCGGTGCGCATCGGACACCTTGGCGACTCCACCCTACATGCGGTGCCGGCGGGAATACTGCAGCGAGTAATCTGTGCCAGCCCTGCATATCTCAAACAACATGGCACGCCAAAGCATCCGACCGAACTGGCAAGCCATGCGGGCATACGCTTCACCGGACGCAGTGTATTGAGCGAATGGAACTTCCGTGAAAACGGTCGGGCGTTGACGGTGCGCTTTACGCCACGGCTGATGACGAACTCGGTCGATGCGGCGATCAATGCCTGCCGCGACGGACTCGGTGTCGGCGCGTTTCTGTCATACATGGTCCAAGGCCCGGTCGGCGCGGGAGAACTCAAACCCATCTTGCGCAAATTCGAGGCGGAGCCACTACCGATCCATATGCTGTACCCGCACTCAAAGCTGATGTCGGCCCGGGTGCGCGCGTTTATCGATTTCGCGGCGCCACGGTTGCGAGCGCAGAACTTCACTCGCCTTTGATACCAATCCCAACCTGTAACGTAATGAGATGGAATTGCTGGATTTGTTGTCAAGTTTTCAAAAAGGCAGCGATACAAGAAGCGGGTAACGATTCATTACAAATTAAAACTTGCCGTACGGCAATATTGTGCAAAAATACGATTCTGGCTGATACCGTTGCTACCTGTTCTCTCTCATCGAGCAGTATTCCTATGGCTTCCCGACCCGTCGACGGCAACAATTCTGTGAACCTCATCCCCGCCGAGCGGCGCGAAGAGATTTTGCATGAACTGGCCGTTCTCGCGTCAAATACCGCAAATGCGCAAATCGACGCGATGACGACACGTTTGTCGGAAGCCTTGCTCCGCGCATCGACCGCCTGCATCGACCCGGCACAGGCGCGCCTGCATTTCAATGCCGCCAGCCTGCTGAAGAAAAACCGCTATCCATTTTATTACGTCGTTTCCGAACGCTTGGCCGCGATGCTGAAGCAAGAAGTGCAGAGCGCGGCGAACCCGGATTTCCAGCCAGTCGATACGGGTGACGCGCCGCCCTCGCTGGCCCCCGATGTCGACATCGACAAGAAACTTTGCCTGGTCAAGGCCAGCCGCGCCGTCGAAAACGAGCATACCGAACGCATGATTGCGCTGGGCATGCGACTGGGCGGGCTGCTTGGCCGCAATCCTTTCATTACCGCCGAAAATCCGTTCCGTCCCTATATCTTCTTGTCGGTGATCCACGATGCGTGGTGCGAATTTCAGCCCGATATCAGTGCTCATCATCTCGTGTTTCCGCTGCTCGGGCCGGAGCTCTGTCTCGATATGGGACCGATCCTGCATGCGCTGAACGCAGCATTGGTCAAGCTCGGCGTGATGCCGCAACTGGTGCAGGTCCACCGCGCCGCAGACGGGACGGAAAGCGTGCAGGCAATCGAGGAACCAGATAGCGATCCTTTGCTGCCGCGCCTGCGCCGGCTGTTTCCCGATGCCGCCGGCAAGGAGGGAGACAAGCCTTTGTCGACGGGTTTCCCTGCGCTGTTCGACGATGCTGCGGTAGTGGCCAGCGCAGCGCGCAACGCCTTGCTCGGGCATTTGGCCGGGCCGGAAAGGAACCGCGCCGGCTTGCTGGACGAATTGCGGCGCGATGCGGCGCGGATCGGACTGGGAGAATCGGATGACAAGGTCCTGGAACTGGTGGCCAAGATTTTTGCAGTCATCCACCGGCATGAGCAGATCGCGACCGAATTGAAAACGGTGCTGCTGCAACTGCAGGTGCCGTTGCTGAAAGCCGCGCTGGTCAAACCGGAGTTTTTCTTCCGTCGCTCATACCCGGCGCGGCGCGCGATCGATATGCTGATCGACCTGTCGGCCGGCTGGGAACCAGCCAAGGGCGCGTCCGATTCGCTGTACCTGCTGCTGGTGCGCAGTGTCATCCGCATTGCGGACGAGGCCGATCGCCGCCCCGCCGTGTTTGCGGATGTCGTATCCGATCTCGATGCCTACCGCCGGCGCGAAGAGACCGCCGCCTCGCAGGCACTGAAGGCGTGGATTGCGCAAGGCCTGCAGGATGAAAAAATGCTGGAGGCAAAGCGCTCGGCAGAACGCCAGGTTGCGCTGCGTATCGGCACCGGAGAAATCGTCGCATTCGTCGAAGCCTTCCTGGAAGAAAAATGGGTACCGGTCTTGACCCTTGCCTACAGCGTGAGCGAACAAAAGCCGCAGGCGGTCGACCATGCATTGAAGACGATGGATGACCTGGTCTGGAGCGTGAAGCCGAAAATCACGGCGGACGAACGCAAGGAATTGCTGGCCAAGCTGCCGTCTGTCGTAGCCGCGCTCAACAAATGGCTCGATCTGATTCGCTGGGACGATGAAGGCCGCGTACGGTTCTTCAACGACCTTGCAAAATGCCATGCATCGATAGTCCGCGCCCCGCTCGAACTGTCGCCGGAACGGCAGGTGCAAATTGCATTGGCACTCGCCAAGCAGGCGGCCGAGCGCCGGCTGCGCCGTCAGGCCAATGCGCGGCCGGAACCGGTCGCCGATGCCTTCGATGCGCAGGTAAGCGCGTTGGAGCAGGGCGCCTGGATCGATTTCGGCAAGGGCGAACATACACGCCGCCTGCGTCTGGGCTGGGTCAGCCCGCTGCGCAATCTGTACATCTTTGGCACGCGCGAACGGCAGGAAGCGCTGTCGATGAGTGCCGAGGAAGTTGCCGCAGCCTTGCGGGAAGGACGCGCGCATCTGGTGCCGGGGGCCGGCCTGGTCGGACAGGCATTGGCCGAAGCGCTTGGCATCGACCATGGCGACAGCGCCAACAACGATAGCAATACCAGCCAGTCGGCGGCGTAGCGGTAGTTTGCCGACCGGATTTTCAAGATATCCATTCATACCTGCCGGCAAGCATCTGCCGCAGCATCGTTCGAAATAATTCTCAATACCTTCGCTACGAGCTGTGCTGTAATTGCAGTCACATTCAGCCACCGGAGGCGCGTTATGGGCTTATTGATTGCAGGACTGGTACTGTTTCTCGGCATCCATTTCGTTCCGGTATTCGCCGGCATGCGCAATCACGTCGTCGCCGCGCTAGGCGACAAGCGTTACAAGGCAGGCTTTTCAATTATCTCCGGGCTTGGCCTGATTCTCATCGTGGTCGGCTATGCCTACGCTCCATCCGCGCCGCGCGTATTCGATCCCTTTCCATTTGCAATCAGGCTTGCGCCGCTGGTGATGCTGATCAGCTTTGTCTTGCTCGCCGCGGCGAACATGAAGACGCATATACGCCACAAGCTCCGGCATCCGATGCTGATCGGCGTCGGATTATGGGCAGCCGTGCACCTGCTTGCCAACGGCGAACTGAAAGCGACGCTGCTGTTCGGCGCCTTTCTCGCTTATGCGGCGATCGACCTGCTGTCGGCGGCCAGCCGGCATGCGGTCAAAAGCTTCACGCCGGTCATCCGGCAAGACATGATGGCTGTGGTCGGCGGCGTGGTATTGGCGCTCGCGGTGATGGCTTTTCATCGCCAGTTGTTTGGCGTCGCAACGGTGCCCTGGGGTGTTTAGAACGCATTCGCCGGATCACCGCGAATTCAGTTCGCCGATCAGAAAATCAATGAAGCTGCGCACTTTCGCCGGCAGATTGCTGCGGTTGGGATAAAACACATGCAAGTCGGCCGGCATCAGCTTGTAGTCGGCCAATACGATGCGCAAGCGTCCGCTTTGCAGGTATTTGGCAACATCCCATTCCGAGCGCATCAGGATGCCGTGTCCATCCAGCGCCCAGTTGAGCACCACGTCGCCATCGTTGCTCGACAGATTGCCGCTGACCTTGACCGGCTCCGTCTTGCGCCCTTTTTGCAATCGCCAGATGCCGTGCGCATCGTCGTTCTGGCGATGCAGTATGCAGCTGTGCATCGACAAATCCGCAGGGGTGCGCGGTTCACCGGCTTTTTTCAGATATGCGGGCGACGCACAGAGAAAGCGCTGGTTCGACATGATCTTGCGGGCGTTCAGACGGGTATCGGGCAATTCGCCAAAACGGATACCGAGGTCGAACGCTTCCTCGACCAGATTGATCGGACGATCGGTGAGTTGCAATTGCACTTCGACCTCGGGGAAGTGCTGGGCATACGCGGAAATAATCGGCGCAATCGTGGTCCGGCCAAAGCCCAGCGTGGCATTGACGCGCAGCAAGCCTTTCGGCGCCGCGCGGTGGTTGCCGAGTTGATTTTCCATCTCGCGTATGTCGGCAAGAATTTGCGTCGCATGGGCAAGATAGATTTCGCCTTCGCTGGTGAGACTGAGCGTACGCGTGGTGCGGTTGACCAGCCGTACGCCGAGCCGCTGCTCCATTTGCGCCAGACGCTTGGTTGCGGCCGGCGGTGTGATGTTGAATTCTCGCGCAGTAGCGGAAAGGCTGGCTTTCCTGGCAAGGACAACGAAAAAGTTCAGTTCGGAAGTGGAATCGGTTTTCACTTTAGGTGAATGGTGTACTGAATTGTATTTAATTATAAGAGCGGCGGCCGGCGCTATGCTGTCGACACTCCCCCTTCCTTTAAGGTGCCATCATGAAAATCGTGGAAATTCGCGAAAAAACCATTCCTATCAGTTCGCCGATCCGCAATGCCTATATCGACTTCAGCAAGATGACACTGAGTTTGGTCGCAGTGATCACCGATGTCATGCGCGATGGCAAGCCGGTAGTCGGTTACGGATTTAATTCGAATGGCCGTTATGGACAGGGCAGCCTGATGCGCGAGCGTTTCATTCCGCGCATTCTGGCCGCCGACCCGGCGACACTGGTCAATGAGGAAGGCAGCAATCTCGATCCGCACAAGATCTGGGACTGCATGTTCAGCAATGAAAAACCGGGCGGGCATGGCGAGCGTTCGGTGGCGATCGGCACCATGGACATGGCGATCTGGGACGCGGTGGCGAAGATCGAAAACAAGCCCTTGTTCCGCTTGCTGGCCGAGCGCTACGGTAACGGTTCGGTCAACAAGAATATCTTCGTCTATGCGGCGGGCGGCTACTATCATCCGGGACAAAATCTCGACGCATTGAAGGATGAGATGCGCAGCTATATCGACCGCGGCTATACGGTGGTGAAAAAGAAAATCGGCGGCGCTTCCCTCGATGAAGATTTGCGCCGCATCGATGCCGTGATGAGCGTGCTGCAGGATGGACAACGATTATGCGTCGATGCAAATGGCCGTTTCGATATGGATACTTCGATCGCCTATGCGAAAGCCTTGTCGCAATACGACTTGTTCTGGTACGAAGAACCCGGCGATCCGCTCGATTTCGAATTGCAATCGGTATTGCGCAGCTATTACGACAAGCCGATGGCGACCGGCGAGGATTTGTTTTCGATGCAGGATGCGCGCAACCTGATCCGCTATGGCGGCATGCGTCCCGACCGCGACTGGCTGCAGTTCGATTGCGCGCTCAGCTATGGTCTGGTCGAATATCTGCGTACGCTGGCCATGCTGCGCCAGCATGGCTGGTCACCGGCACGCTGCATACCGCATGGCGGCCACCAGATGTCGCTCAATATCGCCGCCGGTCTCGGCCTGGGCGGCAATGAATCCTATCCCGACTTGTTCCAGCCGTTCGGCGGTTTCCCGGACGGGGTGGAAGTGATCGATGGCCATGTGACGATGCCGGAACTGGTCGGCATAGGCTTCGAGGGCAAGGCCAACTTGTATAGCGAAATGCGCGCGCTCAGCAGTTAGCACTGCTGAAACGAAAACCAGGTAAACCTGCAAAAGAAGCACATAGAACTATTGCTTGCGCAACACTGTCCGTCGCCGCTGCGGAGCCGCCCAAAATCATGCCCCTGGCAACGTTGGAATGGCCGCCGTATATCGGCGTGACACTGGAGCGGCCAGGGTGGTCCCATCGTGTCGCCGAGACCGCGGCGCGCCAGAGCGGCTAGGACCCCCCTGACGATGTTTTTTCAAGAAACGCGTGCGAACTGCCGTAAAATCAGCAATACCGGCATGCAACACCGGTCGCCATCGATGCCAACGAGTCCGATAATCGAGCAAAGTGAGGCAACGGCATCGTCCTGCGCGCTTATCTTGAAAGCCTGACCCATGGACCCACAACAACGCAGCGGCGACGACCTCGAGCACACACTGAAGGCAATCGAGGCTTCCTACACTGCCAACCTGCCAACCAGGCTCGATGACATCGAGTATGCGCTGCAGCGTTACATCGAGGACCTTGGCAACGACGATCATTGCAACAGTCTGCTGATCAAGCTGCATGAGCTGGCTGGCTCGGCCGGCACCTTCGGTTACCCGCGTCTGGGCTTGCATGCAGCCGAACTGGAAAAGCTGTTGAGCGCTTATCTGAAAGCGACTGCACCGTCCGGCAAGGACTTTGCACCGGTCGCCTCCGCTGTGCGCGACTTGTTGCAATGGGCGCGGACCGACCCGAAAGGCGACGACACGGTATGCGACATTGCCGCCACAGCACCCCACACGCCGGTAGCGGAGAGTGAAAACGTCGCGAATCGACTGATTTACCTGGTGCACGACAATCTATTGATTGCGACCGATATTGCGGCGCAATTCACGCATTTCGGCTATGAAGTCAGGGTCATCGCGGAACTCGGGCAGCTGCAGGCGTGCATAGACCAGCGGGTACCGGCGGCAGTGGTGATGGATCTGGGCTTCCCGGCCGGCATATTGGGAGGTGCGGCTGAAATCGCGCGTATCCGGGCCGCCAGCCGGCATCGTTTCGCAGTCATCTTTTTATCCACGCGCAGCAATTTTGAAGCGCGGCTTGTCACAGTGCGAGCCGGCGCTGACGGCTATTTTTCCAAGCCGCTCGACATGGTGGCCTTGATCGACAGACTCGACCGCCTGATCGAACGCGATGAGGAGCGGGCCTACCGGGTACTGGTGGTCGATGATGAAGTCGAAACCGCCGATTTCTACGCGGCGGTGCTGCGTGGTGCCGGCATGGAAGTACGATTACTGCATCAGGTCAGCGACATGCTGCGCGTGATGGGCGAGTACCGGCCGGAACTGGTGCTGATGGATGTGTACATGCCGGACTGCAATGGCGTCGATCTGGCGCGCATCATCCGCCAGGATACGATGTATCTGGATGTGCCCATCGTGTTCCTGTCGAGCGAAGGCAATCTCGATAATCATCTCGATGCGATCGCATCGGGCGCCGACGATTTCCTGACCAAGCCGATACAGCCCTTGCATCTGGTCTCGGCGCTGACCAGCCGCGCCAAACGCTATCGCGAATTGCGCGGCCTGATCATGCGCGACAGCCTGACCGGCTTGTTCAACCATTCCGCCATCAAGGAACATCTGGTGCGCGAAATGTCGATCATGCGCCGCATGAACAAGCCGCTGTCATTGGTGATGCTCGATATCGACCACTTCAAGCGGGTCAACGATACGTATGGCCATCCGATCGGCGACCAGGTCATTCGTGCATTGTCGCGGCTGTTGCAGCAACGTCTGCGCCGCAGCGACATCATCGGCCGCTATGGCGGCGAAGAATTTGCGGTCATCATGCCGCATACGCCGATCGATGCGGCAGTCACCGTCATGGATGAGATCCGCGAATCGTTTTGCAACATACGCCATCATGCCGAACATCAGGATTTCACGGCTGCGTTTTCCGCAGGCTCAGTCGAGCTGGCGGCGGATCTGGATGCGGATGATTTGTTCCGCCTGGCCGACGCGGCACTGTACCAGGCCAAGGGCGGCGGAAGGAACCGGGTGGTCAAGGGCTGACTCCCGATCGTGTACGGGCAGATTCCGGCACGCTTACAGCGCGTGATATTGAATCTCGCGCAAAAACCAGCAACCGCCCTTGCTCAAAAAGTGATAACTGAGCACCCAATCGCGGCCCGGCTTGAGCACGTCGACTACCACCTTGTCTTTCGATATGCCGGAAGTGGTGTATTCGAGCTGGTTGGTCTGAATGAAATGGCCCATCGTCTGACTCGCGACATCGCCTTGCCGGCTTACCGTGCGACGCGATTCGGTGATCTGTTGCTTGCCGCCTTCAAGGCCGTAGTCATATCGTATGCGCAGCGATGGATACACGGTCCGGCTTGCCGCAAAATTCTTGTCTTCCGCAAAACGGTTGAAGAAACCGGAAAAATTTTCCGGCTGCCGCGCCTCGCATGCCAGCACGGCAGTTGGCGTAGTCGCCAGCATTGCGGCGGCAAAGATGGAAGCGAACTTCATGGCGTCTCCGGCGAAGGTAATACACGTGCGCAGGGTTTTCGTCCAGCATACAAACCTGCTGAATTCACTGTCCCAAATGCATCAATAAACTACTTGATCGTTCGCAACGGCCAGCAAGATGAAGAGGGTGAAGAGGGCCATTCCGCGCGAAACGTCAATCTGGACTAGTATTGAGGCAATGCCGTATTTCAGACGGCCCCTTCCATTTCTTCCGATAGATGATTCGCATGACCGCCCAGTCCAACATTGACACTGTGCTTGAAGACAACTTCCATCCATTGCCTTACCTGGTCCAACTGCATGCGGCGGCAATGCCGACAAAGCCGGCGCTGGTCCAGGACGGCACGACGCTCACCTATGCCGAACTCGATGCATTGATGGATAGGATTGCCGCCTCGCTGCAACGCGACGGCATCGGTCCGCGCGATACGATCGCGATCTGCGCCGGCACATCGATTCCGTATGCGGCAGTCTTTCTCGGCAGTCTGCGCGCAGGGGTGGCAGTCGCGCCGCTGGCACCGTCATCGTCGGCGGACAGCCTGGTCACGATGGCCAAGGATGCCGACGCGCGCCTGCTGTTTCTGGATCAGGCAGTGGCGGAGCAACTGGCGCCGGTGCGCGCCATACTGGCCGCGCCCGTGATCGCACTCGACGGCAGCAAGGCCGGCCAGGCATTCGAGAACTGGTTGGCGCCGCCGGGCAGCAAACCGCAACCGGTGGACATCGCGCCCGAGTGGCCTTTCAATATCATTTATTCATCCGGCACCACCGGAGCGCCGAAGGGCATCGTGCAACCGTATTCGATGCGCTGGACCCATGTGCAGCGCGGCCGCAGCAATGGCTATGATCCGGAAGCGGTCACGCTGATTTCGACACCGCTGTATTCGAATACCACGCTGGTCTGTTTTTTCCCGACAGTCTCGCTGGGCGGAACTGTCGTCATGATGGCGAAGTTCGATGCGGCAAAGTATCTGCAGCTCGCACAGCAGCATCGCGTCACGCATACCATGCTGGTGCCGGTGCAGTACCAGCGCATCATGGCGCGCGCCGACTTCGACCAGTACGACCTGTCCTCCTTCCGTATGAAGTTCTGTACCAGCGCGCCGTTTTCGGCAGCGCTCAAGGCCGACATCCTGCGACGCTGGCCGGGCGGACTGATCGAATATTACGGCATGACCGAAGGCGGCGGCACCTGCATGCTGGTCGCGCATGAGCATCCGGACAAATTGCACACGGTCGGCCAGCCGGCGCCCGGCCATGACATCCGCCTGATCGATGAATCCGGCAAGGAAGTCGGTGCCGACGAACTCGGCGAAGTGGTCGGCCATTCGCCGGCGATGATGGCCGGCTATCACAACCAGCCGCAAAAAACCGCCGAAGCCGAATGGGTTGACCCGAGCGGCAAACGCTTCATCCGTACCGGCGATATCGGCCGCTTCGATGCGGACGGCTTCCTCACGCTGATGGACCGCAAGAAGGACATGATCATTTCCGGCGGCTTCAATGTCTATCCGAGCGACCTTGAGGCAGTGCTGCACCAGCATCCCGATGTGGTTGAAGCCGCAGTGGTCGGCATGCCATCGACACGCTGGGGCGAGACGCCGGTGGCGTTCGCCGTGATCCGGCCGGGTGCTTCGCTCGATGCGCCCGCACTGCTGTCATGGGCCAATGAAAGACTGGGCAAAACGCAGCGGCTGGCGGCGGTCGAAATCACCGATGTATTGCCCCGCAGCGCCATCGGCAAAGTCCTCAAGCGCGAATTGCGCGACAGCTTCGGCCGCACGCTCGCCTGAGCGGCGGCACCCCTATTTACTTTTATCAAATAAACCTATGTCGGACCCGTCCCTCTATAACACCGAAGAAGTCCTCGATCTGCTCAAGCTGGAACAGATAGAAACCGACCGCTATCTTGGGCAAAGTCATTTCATGGGCAGTCCGAATGTATTCGGCGGCCAGGTGGTCGGCCAGTCGCTGTATGCGGCGGCCGTCACGGTGCCGCAGCGACGCGTGCATTCGCTGCACTCGATGTTTCTGCTGGCCGGCAATCACCGGCTGCCGATCGAATACGAAGTCGAGCGCGTGCGCGACGGCGGCTCGTTCAGTACGCGGCGCGTGGTCGCATATCAGGAAGGCCGCCGCATTTTCGTGATGTCGGCTTCCTTCCAGACTCCAGAGCAGGGCTTGTCGCATCAGAAAGAGATGCCGCCGGCAGACGATCCGGAAACCGTACCCTCCAATATCGTGGCCTGGAAAAACCAGCCGCCGCATCCAAAACGCCCATTCATGCCGGTACCGGTCGATTTCCGCGCCGACCATGCGGGCGATATTTTGGGGGGCAATCCGGGCAAGTTCAGCAAGCATATATGGATCCGCGCGCCGATACGCTTATCCGACGATCCAATGGTGCACGACTCGCTGTTCGGCTATGTGTCCGATTACAGCCTGCTGTGGACCGCACTGCAACCGCATGGCGTGCGCATGAGCGAGCCACGCCTGCAGATCGCAAGTCTCGACCATACGATCTGGTTCCACCGGCCGTTCCGCATGGATGAATGGCTGCTGTTTGCAATGGAAACCCCGAATGCGTCCGGCGGCCGCGGCCTGTGCCTGGCCTATGTCTATAACCAGCAACGTGAACTGGTCGCGACCATCGCACAGGAAGGATTGATCCGCCTGCGCGACAAGCAGCCTGCTTAAGCCGCGCGCTCAATCTTCAACAGAAAGTCATATGGAATTCTTGTTATCGCCAGAAATTCTGGCCGTATTGTTCTGCGTCGCATTGGTGGCCGGGTTTATCGACACGATCGCCGGCGGCGGCGGGCTGATCACGATTCCGGTGCTGTTGCTGGTCCAGATTCCACCGCTGCATGCGCTTGCCACAAACAAGCTGCAAAGCAGCTTCGGTTCGCTGACCGCTTCGCTGATGGCCTTGCAGCGCGGACTGGTGCACTGGTCCGAGATGCGGGTGCTATTCGTCTGTTCGCTGATCGGCTCCGCCATCGGTGCGTTTGCGGTGCAGTTCGTGCAGGCGCAGACGCTCGATATCGTGATCCCGGCGGTGCTGGTCGGCATCGGGCTGTATTTTCTGCTTGCGCCGAACGCAGGCGCGCTGGAAAAAAAGCCGCGTGTCAGCACCGCTGCTTACCGCGGCGCCGTCGTGCCCGGCATCGGTTTTTATGACGGCATGTTCGGTCCTGGCACCGGTTCGTTTTTTTCCTTGGCCGGCGTCGCCTTGCGCGGCCACAACCTGTTGACCGCCACTGCACAAGCCAAGGTGTTGAATTTCGCCAGCAATATCGCTTCGCTGGTCGTGTTCATTGCCGGCGGCAAGGTGCTATGGGCGGCGGGCGCGGCAATGGTCGCCGGACAAGTGATCGGTGCCTGGGGCGGTTCGCATGCGATGGTGCGCGGCGGTACCAGACTGATACGCCCGATGATCGTCACCGTCTGCGTAATCATGCTGGGAAGATATCTGTGGCAAAAGGGTTTGCTGGCTTTTTAGACTGTGCAATAGACTGCGCAAGATCGAAGGTAAGGTTCCGACATGACACTTCTTAAACATACGCCTGTCTCGATCCTGGATCTGTCGCCGATCCGGCAGGGCGGCACTGCCGCCGATGCCTTCGAGCGCACGCTGGATCTGGCGCTCCATGCCGAGCGCTGGGGCTTCCGCCGCTTCTGGCTGGCCGAACATCATGGCATGCCCGGCATTGCGAGCGCGGCCACCGCGGTACTGATCGGCCATGTGGCCGGCGGCACCTCGACCATACGGGTCGGTTCCGGCGGCATCATGCTGTCCAACCATGCGCCGCTGGTGATAGCCGAACAGTTCGGCACGCTGGAATCGCTCTATCCCGGGCGCATCGATCTGGGTCTCGGGCGCGCCCCGGGATCGAACCAGCTGACCGCACGCGCGCTGCGCCGCACGCTGCAAGGCGATGATGAATTTCCGCAGCAGCTGGTCGAATTGCGCGCATACCTGCAACCCGACGGCCGCCATGCACGCGTGCGCGCGGTGCCCGGCGAGGGCCTGGACGTTCCAATCTGGCTGCTCGGGTCCAGCGACTTCAGCGCGCGGCTGGCCGGCCAGCTGGGCCTGCCGTTTGCATTTGCCGGTCAGTTTTCGCCGGCTTACCTGCAAACCGCGCTGGACCTGTACCGCGCCTGCTTCCAGCCGTCGGCGACGCTGGAAAAGCCGTATGCAATGGTCGGCTTGAATGTCTTCGCGGCCGACTCGGAACAGGACGCACAGTACCTGTCGACCTCGCACCGGCAGATGCACGTTAACCTGGTGCGCGGCACGCCGGGACAGATGCCACCTCCGGTACGAAGCATGGATGGATTGTGGTCGCCGCCGGAACAGGCATCGGTCGAATCGACATTGCGCGCGTCCATCATCGGCGATCCGGTGTCGGTAAAAGCGCAGTTGCAAGCCTTCATCGATGCAACGCAAGCCGATGAACTCATGATCAATTCCATGATCTTCGATCATGCGGCCCGGTTGCGTTCCTACGAAATCGTGGCTCAGACCAGGCAGGACTAAAGCGGGTTTGGGATACCGGAACAGGTTTCCAACGCTGCGTGATCGATGCGGGGACAGCGATGTACATGGTGTACTGGACGGAAGTCGAAGACGGTGCAGCCTCGGCCCGGGGCCGCGAATTTGCATCGGACGACATGAGCATGGCGATGAAATTCATGGAAGAGCTGCGTGCACGGCAGCGGGCAGGCGAGAGCATCTGCTTCGTTGCCATGTCGTCGGAAAATCCCGACTCGGTCGGCCATCCGGGTGTCGCCGATCCGTCGCCGGATTACAACTGGAAAAAGCGACGCAGATAACGGCATACTGGCACGGGCAGTAGCGAAGGCGTTATTGCGCTGGCCGGCTTTGCCTTGCTCAAGGCAGCAGCGGCGATCGTATTGATTTACCTGCTTGGCCGCCGCTGTCGGTGATTGGCCTGTTTGCAATCAAGACCGCGGTCACGGCAGTCATATTGCGCGCCGGCGGTTTTGAGGAGCGACTAAGCGGTCTTGGCGAGAATCGCCTGCGCGACACGCCGTGCACTCGGCAGGAAACGGGCGATGGTGCTAAGCAAATCGTCTTCGCTGACCGGTTTGCCGAGATACGCATCGCAACCGGCCCAGCTGCCGCGAAACTTGTCGAAAGCGGACGACTTGCTGCTCAACATGACCACGGCCGAGCCTTTTGTCGCAGGGCTGGATTTGATGCGCTTGCAAACCTGGTAGCCATCCATGCCAGGCATCAGGATGTCGAGGAAGACACAGGTGTATTGCTTGGCTTGCGCCATGTCGATCGCCGTTTCTCCATCTTCGGCAAAGTCGACGTCGAAGCGGAACGGCGCCAGCTTGGCGCGCATGAAGGCACGCACGGTCGCGCTGTCATCAACCACGAGAACAGATTCCTGCGGCTTGACCTCGACCGGCCCCGGCGGCGGCGCATCCTTGTCGACCGCACGGCGCATCATGCTGCCATTCCATTGCATGCCTTGTTCGTTTGCGCTGCGCCGGGCGCGTTCCTGCAATGCCGTCTGCATCTGGGCGTCGAGTTGTTCAAACAGCCGCATCCAGTGAATCGGTTTGGCGATCACCGGCCATGGACCGACCGCTTCGCGGCCGATCAACACTGCCGGGGCATGGATATTGGGACTGCGTTCATGCATCTGCCGAATGCCGTCCGGATTGTCGGCATTGACCAGATAAATGTCGGGCCGTTCATCGACCGACTCCACATCGACGTAGGAAAACGTCCGGCGGCCAGTGAGACGGAAGGTGGAGACCAGCAGGCTTTTTTCCGCGTCGGAGAAACCGAGCATCTCTAGCACGAAGCGGTGGTTGACAATAGTGAAAGGGTAGGAGGAAGAGGCCATTTTCTAGGGAGATGACGGCAATTCGTTGGGAAATTCCTCGGTTGCTGCAAAACACTGGATTGCAGGAATGATAACAGAGTTCGCTATCTGTCCACGGTTTTTAAGCGTCGCATCCGGCGACGTCGAGGTTCGCGCAAAACGTCGATAATGTCGGCTTGACCATTTGCCGAGGCTAACCATGACCGACTTTCGTAGCGATACCGTAACCCGGCCTACTGCCGCCATGAAACAGGCAATGCTAGATGCGCCGCTTGGCGACGACGTGTTCGGCGACGATCCGACAGTCAACCGGCTGCAGGAGATGGCGGCCCGGTTGCTGGGCTTCGAAGCCGCGCTATTTGCGCCCAGCGGCACCCAGACCAACCTGATCGCATTGATGACGCATTGCCAGCGCGGCGATGAAGCGATCGTCGGGCAGCAATGGCATACCTATCGCTGGGAAGCCGGCGGCATGGCGGTGCTCGGCTCGATCCAGCCGCAACCGTTGGAGCATCAACCGGATGGCACGATCGCGCTGGCGGACATCGAAGCCGCGATCAAACCCGATGATCCGCACTTCGCCAAAACCCGGCTGATCGTGATCGAAAATACCCACGGCGGAAAAGTCTTGCCGCTGTCGTATATGCGCGAAGTGCAAGCGCTGGCGCAGCGCCAGGGCTTGCGTACCCATATCGACGGTGCGCGCCTGTTCAATGCCGCGGTTGCGCTGGCCGGCGGGGGAGATCCGTATGCGCAGGCGCGCAATCTCTGTCAATCCTATGACTCGCTATCACTATGTCTGTCCAAAGGACTGGGTGCGCCGGTGGGTTCCCTGTTGCTGGGATCGCGGGATTTCATTGCGCAGGCGCGGCGGGTGCGCAAGATGCTCGGCGGCGGCATGCGCCAGGCCGGCATGCTGGCGGCAGCCGGCATTCATGCGCTGGAGCACCATGTGCACCTATTGGCTGACGACCATGCAAATGCGCAGTTGCTGACCGAAGGCCTGACGCGCGCAACTGTGCAGCATTCGAGATTTGCCGGAAAGGCGATGGTGCATCCGGCCCAAACCAATATCGTGTTCTTCGATCTCGAGGCGGAACTGGCCGACGCGTTTGTGCAGTACTTGGCGGATCATGAAATACGGGTCACCAGCGGCTATTACAAGACCAAGGAACGCGCGATGAAACGTATCCGCTGGGTCACCCATCTCGACGTGAACCAAGCAGATGTGGAACGTGCGCTAAAGATAGTCAACGCATTCTGATTCCTTGCAACAAGATGCCCTACCATCTTTTGTTGAAACTCCTGTTATCTACCTGTTAAGGCATCCTATTTTCGCGAAATTTCTTGGAACTGGTGCCTATTGCCTGCAGTCAGATGCGCCTGTATGCCAAGCAATTTTGCGGTGCTGAAAAATTGCCTGGTCTTTCTTGCACGTGAACAGGATGGAAACAGTGAAGAAAACATTGGCAGCTTTTGGTTTGATCGCCGGATGGATGATGGCAACAGGCGCGCAGGCCGATATCGGTGTGGCGGGGAATGTGGGTACCACCGGTGTGGGCGTGCATGCCACCATTCCACTGAATCCCGATATGAATGCGCGCCTCGGCTCGTCCTATCTCGGCTATTCGTACAGCGGCAATACACGCGACCTCGACTACCAGCTCAAACTCAAGGCCAATACCTATGAAGCCTTGCTCGACTGGTATCCATCGAAGGACAGTTCGTTCCGGCTGACGACCGGTCTGGCTTACAACGGCAATAAAATCGATGTCATGGCTCAGCCCAATGCCGCCGGCGTCTATAACATCAATGGCACTGCCTATAGCTCGGCCAGCGTAGGCCAGGTCAACGGCAAGGTCAGCTTCAACAAGGTCGCGCCCTACCTGGGCATAGGATGGGGCCGTTCATCGGAAAAGGAAAAAGGCTGGTCTTTTTCCACTGATATCGGTCTGCTGTTCCAAGGGTCAGCCAAAACTTCACTGAGCAATACGGGTTGTGCTGCGACTGCAACGGTCTGCGCGCAATTCGCGAATGATCTGGCGCGCGAAAACGAACAGTTGCGTCATGAAGTAAGCCGCTTCAAGGCGTATCCGGTGTTGCGGGTCGGTCTCAGCTACCGGTTTTAAGTCATTCAACAACAATCTATAGGGACATGTAGCCCAGCGCGAACGCGCGGCAACGCACTTACAAGCCCGGCTGCGGCTGCAACTTGACTCTGCTTCAACGGCGTGCACAGGCAGTATGCCTGCGCGACTGTTTTATTTTTCCAATAGCGACCGCAACATCCACGCCGTCTTTTCATGCACCTGCATGCGTTGCGTCAGGAGATCGGCGGTCGGCTCGTCGCTGGCCTGATCGACCGCCTTGAACATCGAGCGGGCGGTGCGAATCACCGCTTCCTGATCTTGCACCAGCTGCCGGATCATTTCTTGTGCAGACGGCACGCCATCCGGTTCGTTGATCGTGCTCAGGCGGGCAAAGTCGCCGTACGTCCCCGGAACGAAGCTGCCCAGCGCACGTATCCGCTCAGCAATCTCATCGACGGCGGCGGCCAGTTCCGTGTACTGGGTTTCGAACATCAGATGCAAGGTCTGAAACATCGGTCCAGTCACATTCCAGTGGAAATTGTGGGTTTTCAGGTATAGCGTGTACGTGTCCGCCAGTAGGCGCGACAAGCCATCAACAATGCTGTGACGATCTTGCTCGGAAATGCCGATATCGATTTCCATTCTTGTTTTCTCCTGATGAATGATGAACTTTACATCGCTACGACCGCGTTGCCGGCAAGCGGTTCGCGTTGCCGCACGCAGTCTTGATACCCCCATATGAATGGGATGGCGCATTTGAAAAATCGCGGTTAAGGTCTGAGCGGCGTGATACCCTGAAGCAATACGTTGCGCACGTCAGCGGTCGCGTATATCGACAATAAAAACACTGGAGAAGCCATGACCTTTACTGAATCGATCAAAACCTGCCTGTCGAAATATGCCGATTTCAAGGGCAGAGCTTCGCGCTCCGAATACTGGTGGTTCGCCTTGTTCATCACACTGACAGGTCTCGTGCTGTCATTTGTCAGCGAAACCCTGTCGGGCCTGTTCTATCTCGGCATCTTGCTACCTTCGATTGCCGCGGCAACACGTCGCTTGCATGACACCGACCGCAGCGGCTGGTTTCAATTGATCGGTCTGATTCCGGTTCTTGGCTGGATTGCGATCATCTATTTCCTCGCGCAGCCGCCACAAGCGAGCAACCGCTTCGGTACGTCGTCGGACGCGCTTACCGACCCGGCCTGAAAACCTTGCGCCGCATGATGCAGCCGGGCATGGACGACATGCGGCCTCCGATAGATTTTTGGCGCAGGCAGCATGTCTAAAATCCATGGATGATGGAGATGCCGATGCCCATACAATTTTCCGGCGGCTGTGCGTGCGGCGCGGTGCGTTATCAATGCTCCGCTACTCCGCTTGCCATGTATAACTGCCACTGCCGTAGTTGCCAGCAAGCAGGGGGCGGAGCGTATTCCCCCCTGATTGTCATGGCGACAGCCAAGCTTGGAATTTGCGGCGCCCTGAACAGGCATGCGGTACAGGCAGAGACCGGCGGACATAGCGAGCGCTGTTTTTGCGGTCGCTGCGGCTCGCCGCTGTTTGCCCTCAGCAAACAAAATCCAGAGGTGATCGTTATTCATGCCGCATCGCTCGACGATCCCGCCTGGTTCAAACCGGTGGCCGACATCTGGACAGTCAGTGCCTTGCCATGGGTATGCATGGACCGGCACATTCCCAAGGTATTCAAATCACCGCCGGTATTGGACCGGGAAGAAAAGGAAGAAGCTGTTTCGCTTTAGCGCACACGCTCAATGTATCGCGTCCGGAATCGCCACATCAACGCCGCCGGACTGGGCGCTGCCGGCATTGTGCGAGCTGCCACTGGTTTCGGTACGCAGCGCAGGTACCGGCTCCGGATCAATGCCACTCAGATAGCGTCCAGGTTCATCTGCGCCGGGTGCAGGCGCACGCTCCACGGCTTGCGTACCGTCGTCGGGAGCGACCAATAGCGTCGCCGCGCCGTCGCGTTGGATCAAGCCGTAGCCGGGCGGTATCAATTCCATGTTTTCGGTGACCTTGTTGACCCAATCGTCGGACGGTGTCTTCACCATTAACGGCGGCGGCCGCTTCGGTTGAGGAAATTTTGCCTTGACGTTGATACGCTTGGCCTTCAGGGTGTCGCGAAAAAAGTCACCGACCAGCAGCAATGCATTGTGGCCGCCCTGGCCCCAGTAATCGCTGCGCATCGTCACCCGTGAATCATTGAAGCCGACCCAGGCGCCGGCCACCATGTCGGGATGCATCATGATGAACCATCCATCGGTATTGTTTTGCGTGGTACCGGTCTTGCCGGCGATGTCGGCGACGATATTGAAGCGGCTGCGCACTTCGGTCGCCGTGCCTTGCCTTACCACGCCGCGCATCATGTCGATCAGTTCGACCGCAGTCTCTTCGGACATCACGCGCCGCGCTTCGGTATTGAATTCCGCCACGACATTGCCGTCGCGATCAGTGATCTTGCGGATGGTCACCGGCTCGCGGTACTGGCCGACGCGGGCAATGGTGGAGTAGGCGGACACCATTTCCAGCAGCGTGACCGGACTGGTTCCGAGCGATAGCGACGGTACCGGATCGAGCCGGCTCGCGCTCACGCCGACATCGCGCGCAAGCCTGATCACATTGGGTAAGCCCACCTCCTGCATCACTTGCGCGGTGATCGTATTCTTTGAATAGATCAAGCCTTCGCGCATGCTCATCATGCGTCCGCTGAAACCCGACATGTCGGTGGGCCGCCACACGCTGCCGTCCGGCGCCCGTATCTCGACTTGTCCATCCGGATAGATTCGGTCTGGTTTCAAACCCTGTTCCAGCGCCGCCCCATAGACGATGGGCTTGAACGTCGATCCCGGCTGCCGCTCGGCTTGCGCGACGTGGTCGAACTGGTCCCGTTCGAAACTGCGGCTGCCGATCCAGGCCTTGACTTCGCCGCTGTTCGGATCCATCGCGACAAAACCTGCTTCCAGCCGGGTCTTCATATCGCGCAGGCGGGACATGAATAGCTCGTTGTCCTTGAGCTTGGCCAACGCTTCCTTGTCCGATTGTCCGGCAGCCACCGCCTTCTTATAGTCGGGGCTTTCGCGCATGAAGGCATCGAGCAGATCCGGCTGCGCGGTCCAGAAATAACTGAACGGTTCAATCTTCTTGCGCATTGCGCCATAAGCAGCCGGCGTTTGCGATATGAGCCGGCTGCTGCTGCGCGCCCATTCGACATCGGCAATATCCTGCAACACTTGCGACTGCCGCTCAACGGCTTCGGTGGCGGCCTGCTGCAGCCGGTCGTCAATGGTGCTTTCGATGATCAGGCCATCGGCATAGATGTTGTAATCGTTGGCATCCGCCCATTCGATCAGCTGCCGCCGTATATAGGCGGCAAAATGGGGTGCGACACCGAACGGATCAGACTGGCGGGTCAGCCGGACCTGCAAGGGCTGGTCGCGCAGCGCTGCGAATTCGTCGGCCGACAGCGAGCCATGCTTCAGCATTTGTGCAAGCACGACGTTACGGCGTCGTTGCGCGCGTTCCGGGTTGATGACAGGGTTGTAGTAACTGGTGCCCTTGAGCATGCCGATCAGGGTGGCGCTTTCAGCCGCATCGAGGTCGGCAGCGGATTTGTCGAAATAGGTACGTGCAGCCATTTCAATGCCGATCACGTTGTACAGAAACGGCACGCTGTTGAGATAGGTTTCGAGGATTTCGTCCTTGGTATAGGTTTTTTCAATCTTGACGGCGGTGATGATTTCGCGCAGCTTGCGATCCATCGTGCGCGAGCGGCCTATTTGTTCGGGAAACAGGTTGCGGACCAGCTGCTGCGTGATGGTCGAGCCGCCCTGCGCATCGCCGCGCAGCGTATGCACGATGGCCGACAGCGTGCGGCTGACGTCTACGCCCCGGTGTGCGTAGAAACGGTGATCTTCGGTGGCAATCAGCGCCTCCAGGACGAAGGGCGACACATGATCCAGATTGATTTGCTGCTGCTGGCCGCGGCTGAAGGTCGCAAGATGGGTGCCGTCGGCAGAGACCAGAATGCTGGGCTGGGCACTGCGGGCATTCAGCAAGGCTTCTACGCTGGGGGTGGTGGGAACGATCTTGGCGATATAACTGGCAACGACGATCGACACCGCCAGCAAGGCGATCAGGCATACTCCGGACAGGATAAATGCATAACGCCAGAGCCTGCGCATACGGGAACGTCGTCGAGGGCGGTGTTGTACAGGAGAGTATGGGTCTGATTTATGCGAATTCTTGTTCTCCACCATCGACACCTTTTCAGTTGATGGTCGTTTGGACAAGACGGTCGAGGTTTGGTTTTATCGATTCATGCGACGAAAGCACTCATACCGGCGACGCAAACGGAGAAAGCCCCGGCTTGAGCAATATCAACCCTATTGATGATATATAAGCGCTTGCATCGACGCCGGCCATTGCAATAGGTAACATGCACTTTCCCCAGTGCATCTTTTGCTCCCGCCAACCATTCGCATGTCTTCCGGCTTTCCCATTTCTGACGAGGTTCGCCGTTTTGTACTGACGAGCATACCGTCCATCCCTTACATGGAAGCCATGCTCCTGCTGCGCAGCAAGGAAGAAGTGAGTTGGGATGCCTCAATGTTGGCAAACCGCCTTTACCTCAGCGAAAAAGCGGCGTCTTCATTATTGACCGAATTGCATGAAGCCGGGATATTACGCACCGATGCGGCGCGGCCCGACTACTATTGTTTCGCGCCGTCTTCCGAAAGTCTGCGCCAGATGATTGACCAGGTTGCGGAAGCATATTCAACACAGCTGGTAGCGATGACCAATCTGATTCATTCCACGTCCGGAAGAAAGGCTCAGCAATTTGCCGATGCTTTCAAGTGGCGAAAGGACTCTTGAAATGGCCGCCATAATTTACGCGCTGTGCGCAATCACCTCGATGCTGTGCTCATGGCTATTGTTGCGCGGCTATCGCCGGAATGGTTATCGGCTCTTGTTCTGGAGCGGATTGTGTTTTGTTGGCTTATCGGTCAACAATATCCTGCTGATTCTCGACCGGATCGTGTTTCCGACATCGGTCGATCTGCTCACCTGGCGGCTGGTCGCCGCGCTAATTGCATTGTTGCCGTTATTGTATGGCCTGATCTGGGAGGAGTAAGGGCGCGATGAATGACATGTTGATAGGTGCCATCGTCACCGCCTCGTTGATTGCAGCCCTGTTTTTTCTCCGATTCTGGCGCAGTACCGGCGACCGCTTCTTTCTTTTCTTTTCGCTGGCATTTGCCAGCGATGCGGTCAACCGTCTGCTGTTGGGTGCGGCAACGGTCGACTCCGACGACATGCCGGCGTATTACATCATCAGGCTGCTCGGCTATGGCCTGATCCTGTTTGCGATCTACGACAAGAACCGGCCACGCAGTTAGTGGGGCACTTAGGGGGTCACTTCGCATCCCGTTGGCAGTATGATGATTCTGCGCTGTCGCATGCTGATAAAGTTGCCGCCCGACTATGCCTCATCTGCTTTCCTGTTATTACCTGGACGAACCGCTCACTGAACAAGAACTGCAATTCGTGCATCAGGCTCTGGTCGGGCCATGGGCCAGATTTCCCAACGGCGCATCGGCGCTGCTGCAAAAGCGTGTGCCTGCGGTGTTGCCGCTTCCCGATACCGATGGCAATTATGTGCAAAGCCGGGAAGAGCGCGCGGAAGGCGTGCGTGCAAACCTGCGCCATGCGGGGATACGGGCCGACAATGGGCGGCAGGTGCTATGGGTGATGCCGCGCGATAGCGACTGGGATGCGATCTTCCAGTTCGCTATCAGGGAAGAAACCGGATTTGCTCCATTCGTCGCCCAGCGCTGGTTTGATGAAGGCGGGCAAAGAACGCGCGGTGCTGTGCGCGTCGTGAATACCGAAATACTGCTGCGCGGCCTATGAGACGCGATAGCTGGGGGTGGCTTTCACGCCGCGCAAGACCGTTAGGCAGTGTGCCGCTGTTACTTGCTGCGACACCTCGGCAAAGTCGGACCAACCGAGACCGGCCACTGTGCGGCTGACGGATGACGATTTGGTCGCCGCCTTCATTTTGCGCAGCAATAGCGCCCCGACATAGGCCACCGGAAACGCAATCGGCCATGCAGTCAGCCAGCTTTCGAGCCAGCCGCTGGCGAGATGTTCGCTGAACCCGGTTCCGGGCAAATGCAGAACGAGGCTGAGCGCCAAGCTTGCGATGCCGCTCATCAGGAATGCCGGCAGCATGGATGCCAGGCTGCGCGAACGGCGCATGAAAAACGCGCATTCCACCAGTAGACTGGGCAATGGCGCAGGATGGGCCGAAGTGCGTGTCAGGGTATTCATGGTGTTTCCGTTTAGCCGCGCGAAGCCAGTGCGCGCAATTCGTTGGCCAGATTGGGCTGAGCACCGTCCAGGTCGCGCGCCATGCGATTCAATAGCAAAATACTTTGCAGCGTGCGGCGCTCGGCACGCTGCTCCAGTGTTTGACGCGGTTTGACGAGCAGCAGTGCGGCACGCAGCAGACCGATCAGCAAGGGCTTGAATGCGAGCAGGACGGCAGCGACAACGCCAAGACCGAGGAAAGGGCGGACAGCAGTGAATGCACTGCCGGCGAAGGCTTGCAAAGCGGGCAATGCCGCTTCGGCGGGTAAGGCGATGGTCAGGACAGACATGATTTACTCCGAACAATATATTTAAACGACTTTTCTCAAATGACTTTTCTCTTTTGCTGCATTGCAGTATAAGTAGGGAGATCGGTTAAAACCAATTTCGGTTTTGCATATCAGCTATAATTTCCATGAATATCGGTTGCGCCAGAGATAACCAAATCGTCTTGCTCAAAAGAATTTTCTTTCTTACTCATCATGAGCTTCCTTACCCTTGATCTGAATTTATTGCGCGTTTTCGACGCGGTGATGACCGAGCAAAACCTGACCCGCGCCGCGAGCCGCCTTGCAATGACGCAACCGGCAGTGTCGAACGCCTTGCGCCGTCTGCGCGATGCGCTTGGTGACGAATTGCTGATTCGTACCGCACACGGGGTCAAACCGACCTTGCGCGCGGAAACTCTTTGGCCGGCGGTGCGGCACGCATTGTCGGAACTCGAGGAAGCGATCGCTCCCGAACAAAACTTCGATATCGCGATCGCGCAAAACACTTTTCGGATGGCGATGGCGGACGCAACCGCCGCGCTTTGGCTGCCCGCGCTGGTGCGTTCGATAGAACGCGAAGCACCGGGCCTGACCATCAGGATGGTGCCGCTGACCACGCGGGAACCCCGTCCGATGTTGCTGCGCGGCGATATCGATCTGGCAGTGGGTTTCTTTCCCGGTGTGGTCGCGCAACTGGCCGGAGGGCAGGGCGCGTCGGTATCTCCAATCCGCCATGAACAGTTGTATTCCGGACGCTATGTCTGCGTGATGCGCAAGAACCATCCGCTGGCAAAAGATGACCTGACGCTCGACGGCTATTGTTCGGCAAACCATTTGCTGGTCAGCTTTTCGGGCCGGGCTCATGGCTTGATCGATGAAACCCTTGCACAGCTTGGCCGCGAACGCCGCATTCTGTTAACGGTCAATCAATTCTTTACCGCTGGCCGCGTGGTGGCTACCTCGGACCTGATTACCGTGCTGCCGCGTCACCTGATTGCATCAACCGGCATTACCGGCGCGCTGATTACCAAGGAACTGCCGTTTGCCACGCCGACCGTGCATGTCGATATGTTGTGGCATGAACGTGATACACGCAGTCCGGCGCATAAATGGCTGCGTTCGCACTTGAGCGGCACGACGCGCGAAACCTTTGTGAAGTCCGGGATAGCGACGGAAAAACCAGCTGCCTGAAGGCTTGGTCCAGATACAAAGCTTTTACGAATGCAAAAAACCCGCCGAGGCGGGTTTTTTATTTTCATGAAAAGACTTGCTTATGCCAACCCGCCGCCTATCGTTCCGCCGTCGTTCTTGGTAATGACGATGGTCGCCGAACGCGGTCTGGCGCTGCCGCCATCAGGCCAGTGACTGCCGTAACTGGACGGATTCGCATAATTCGGCTTAGTGTCTTCGCCCGGGTGCTGAATATTGACGAACAGTGCCTTGCCATCCGGTGTTTCCGCGACGCCGGTGATTTCACATTCCTTCGGTCCCACCAGGAAGCGGCGCAGATTGGTATCGCCGGGTGCCGCACCGACATAAGTGTCGACCGCCTTGCTGGTCGCGCCATCGACGTTGTTGATGGTCTTCTTGCCGCCATCGCCGACCTTGCCGGCCACCGCCGCCAGCATCATGCAATTGGTGGCATCGGTAAAGGCGCCGTCATCGGTCTGGATCCAGAGCAAGCCGGTATTCTGCGAGAACCACAGGCCGTCCGGGCTGGAAAAGTCATTGTCCGCGCTCAGGTTCGAGACGTTGATATTGGCCGTGTTGGCGCCGGCGCGGGCACCGAACAGGAATACGTCCCACTGGAAGCTGGTGGCCGTTGCGCTCGCATCCTTCCAGCGGATGATATGGCCGTTCGGGTTGCCTCTCTGCGCGGTCGCGGCGGTGCCTTTCGGATCGTTGTAGAAACGCGGATTCGCCGGGTCGACCAATTGCTGGCTCGATGTCGGATTGGCGAGTACGCGGTTGCTGTTATTGGTCAGCGTCAGATAGGCTTCGCCATTGGCCGGGTTGACCGCCACCCATTCCGGTCGGTCCATCCTGGTGGCGCCGACCGCGTCGGCCGCCAGGCGGGTATTGATCAGCACATCGGCCTGGTCGGCAAATGCATACGTCGTATTCGCGGCAGTCAGGCCATTGCTGCCGAACTTGAGTTCGACCCAGGCGCCGCTGCCATCGGCATTGAATTTCGCGACATACAGCTTGCCGTCATCCAGATACTTGTCGCCTGCGGCCATGCCTTTGCTCGCATCGGCCGGATCCCAGACCGCGGTCGACACGTATTTGTACAAATATTCGCCGCGCGAATCGTCGCCCATGTAATACACCACCGGCTGTCCGGCGACCACCGGCAGATAAGCCGCGTTTTCATGCGCGAAGCGGCCCATGGCGGTACGTTTTTTCGGCGTCGATGCCGGAGTAAACGGATCGATTTCCACGATCCAGCCAAAGGTATTGGGAGCGTTGCGGAAATCGTCGCTGCCATCGGTCGAACTGCCGAGCTTCATTGCGTTCCAGCGGCTGAACATGGTATCGCTGGCCGATGCTCCGTTCGGCGTTGCCCACAAGTGTGTTCCGTTTCCGGTAACGCCATAGCGCGCGAACGACGTCTTTTCCCTTGCAGTACGGCTGACGTCATCGCTGGCGGCCACGCGACGGAAGAAGCCGGCCCAGTTTTCCTCGCATGTCACATAGGTACCCCAGGGCGTGTATCCGTCAGCGCAATTGTTGACCGTGCCGCGCGTCTTCGAACCGTCTGTCGAATAAGCGGTCACCATCATCGGCGATTTGGCTGCCGGCCCGGACAGGGCCATTTCCGTCAATGCGGTCACGCGGCGATTGAAGCTCGAATCCTTCTTGTAGCTGAAGCTGCTTCCGCTGCGGATGACTTCAATCACGCTGACGCCATGCGCATTCATTTCCTTAAGTACCTCATCGGGCACGGTACGCACGCCATTACTAATCGTTTGTCCTGCTGCATGCAGAAAGGAGCCGGTGATGGCTTCGTGATTCATCACGAGCAAGCCGCGATCGCTGCTATTGGCGCTGTATTTGCCATCGGCACCGAGGCCAAAGAAATGCATGCCGTCATGATGGTCGCCGGCGCGCTGGGCAAACGAGGCGCCGGAATCGCTACCGTCGTTCTTGTAGTCGGCGACGCCAGCCGCAATCGGATCGCCCAGGCGATATAGCACTGTGGCGGTATACCCGGCGGGAAGGCTGACAGCATCGGCCAGGCTCTTGGCAACGGCATTGAAATTGAGCTTGAGGCTCTTGACGACTTCGGGAGCGGTCGTCGGCGGTGTCGTGGCGACGGCATCGCTGCCGCCGCAGGCGACCAGGCCGGTGCCAAAGAATGCGGTCGAGGCCAGGCCAAAGCTGCCCTTCAGGATGGAACGACGGCTCAGGCGCGCGCCAAGCAGGCTGTCGAAGGAAGGATTGTTCGAGTTATTCGTGCCGATATCTTCCGGCTCCAGCAGCTCGCTCCGGGTCAGGTCATTCATGGGTGCGGTTTCCTCGTTAATGATTGTGCCACGCAATGCAAACAATAGGACGCATGGTTTTCCTATTGCCGGTAAAGCGGCAGGCGCTGACCATCGCGATGCACTTCATACTCGCTACGGTGTCTGACGATGCTTACCCGTCCTTCACCGCGCACCTCGACGTCGACTGCACCGGACTGGCCCAATTCATTGGCCAGGCGCAGGTGGCCATGCAACAGGCGGTAACCGTCGCCTTCCCTGACGATGACAATATCGGGGCTCATGGTGCTTCCTTCGCATCTGGACTAAGAGCAACTGCTCGCTTTACGGCCGAGATGCTACGGACGATTTGTGACCTGCAAATGAAGATTGGATGACGTTTCGGTGACATCCCGGATTTGCTCCGGCGATGCTGCCGGCGCATTCACTGTGCGGCGTTGGAAAGATGCTTGATCGACGCGCGAAGCACGCGCGCCAGTTCCTGCAAATGATAGGGTTTGTGCAGCAGCTGGAACTCGAACTGAAGCTTGTCCGTCAGCAGATAACCATAGCCGGATGAAAAGACGACGCTGATTCCCGGCGCCATCGCGACAGCGGTCGCCGCCAGTTCCAGACCGGACATACCGGGAAGGTTGATATCGGAAAGCAGTACATGGAAGCTGGCGCTGCGCAGCTGTTCAAGCGCATCTTCCGCGCAGCTGACACCGACGGCGCAGTATCCCAGGCTTCCGAGCATGTCGCAGAGTACGGCAAGCAAGGCCTGGTCATCCTCTACCACCAGAATGCGCAATAGCACTGAAATCATTCGGCACCTTCCGGTGTCGTGTGCATGCAGCCGCGCAGGCCGCTGTTCACGAAATCGGAAAGCGAAAGTCGAAAAGACAAAATAGGTGAAAAGACCTGCATCTGATTACCGCCTGACGTTACATGAATATTGTTGCATTGATAAGGTGAAGCACCAATGTGCAAAAGCGCGCGGGGTATTTTGCCAAATCAGTCAGCAATGACAATCCGCAATGTCCGCAATTTGCCCCGCGCTTGCGTTTAGTCAAAGGGTGTATCGGAAGGTAAAACAGGATGCGGTCAATGCAGGGCGGCTACCGGCCCATGCATGCGCCGGCCACCATGGCCGTAACCATCACTGGTTCGACATATATGGCAAGGCTCGAGCACTTCCGACGCGCCGTTATCAGGTAGAGCCATGCTCATGCGTGGTCGATGTGTCATCCGCAGCCGATGCAGGCGGCGAGTCGACAGCCTCGAGCTGTTCACGCAAATAGTTGATCGGTACCAAGGCCAGCACGATCACCAATCCCCAGAACAACACCATTGCGAGCGATTCCAGCCAGTGCCAAGGTATTGCATGGATCCATGTCATCGCATACTCCCGCATACTCAACCGGTTAGCCGTATGGCCTGTCTTGTGTTTTACAGAATTGCGATGGAGATGCTGTTGAGCGAACGCAAAGCGCATGATGCGATGCATGGCGGTGCGCTTGCGACGATGTACACGTTTTTCGCTAGCGCTTCCAGGGGGCAATGTCGGCCAGTTTTTCCAGCAACAGCTTATGCGCAGCCACATCGACCGGACGGTACTTGACCGTCGTTGTTGCCGGGTAGGTGCCGAGAAAATTTCCACCTTTCCAATCCCGTGCCGGACGTATCGGACGCGCAGTGAAGTTACCGCCGCAATTGGGGCAAACATGGTCGAGCACCTCCATTGCGCAGTGCGTGCAAAAGGTGCATTCAAAACTGCATATCATTGCGTCGGTGGATTCGGGTGGCAGTGCGGTATTGCAGTGTTCGCAGCTAGGTCTGAGTTCAAGCATGGCGGTCGCAAATTGAAGTTGAAGAGATGGAATACAGCCATCTTAACGCCGCGGTGATTTGGCAGAAATGACAGAATTACGCTAAATTCTGCCAATGCCTGTTTCCATTGCCATTCTGGTCTACGACGGCGTGCAAATCCTTGATGTCAGCGGTCCTGCCGCGGTATTTGCAGCGGCCAACGATGCCTGCGCCACGCCTTTTTACAAGGTGCATATCGTATCCGCCGGCGGCGGTGCGATAAAAAGCAGCAGTGCGCTCGACATCGTCAGCCAACCGATCCGCCGCCTGCCGGCGAACGCGATCGACCTGTTGCTGGTCGCGGGCGGCGATGAAGACGCCTTGCTGCAACTGGCCGAGCATCGTGCGCTAGCCCGCTGGCTGACGCGGGCTAGTATGGCGGCTGGGCGCTACGGCTCGATCTGTACCGGTGCGCTGCTGCTGGCACGCCTGGGCCTGCTCCACGGCAAGCGTGTGACCACCCATTGGTCGGCTTGCTCACTGCTCGCCGACGGTTTTCCAGAACTGGCGGTCGATGATGCGGCGCTCTATGTGGAAGATGGCAAGGTATGGACTTCGGCCGGCGTGACAACCGGCATCGACATGTGTCTGGCAATTGTGGAACGGGATTTGGGAGCGGCGGCGGCCAATCGCATCGCCGAGCGGCTGGTACTGTATGCGCGCCGGCCCGGCTACCAGTCGCAATTCAGCCCGTTGCTGCAAGCGCGGCGGCAGGCGGATACACCGTATGCGGAGTTGATCGACTGGATGAGTACGCATCTGGACGAGCCGCTCGATATAGCCCAGCTGGCGGCGCGCATGGCCATGTCGGAACGCAGTTTTCATCGCCATTTCACCCAGAGTGTGGGCGATACCCCGGCACGTTTTGTCGAAACGCTGCGGCTCGACCGGGCGAGGAATTTGCTGTTGTTGCCTTACGGCCTCAAGCAGGTGGCGGCGGAGACCGGTTTTGGCAGCGCGGCGCGCTTGTCAAAAGCCTTCGAACGGCGCTTCGGCATCTCGCCAATGCTGTTCCGGCAGACGCAGCGGCGCGGCGTCAGTCCAGAATAGGCTTAGCGTATCGGCAGCTTAGTGGTGTTTTTGACTTCTTCCATCACGGCATAGGTATGCGTTTCACGCACGCCTTTCAGTTGCAGCAAGGATTTGCCCAGGAATTCGCGGTAGGCATTCATGTCCTTGACCCGTGCCTTGACCAGATAATCGAAGCCGCCCGCCACCATATGGCATTCCTGTACTTCCGGGATCACTTGCACGCTGCGCTTGAATGCTTCGAATACTTCCGGCGTGGTGCGGTCAAGCACAACTTCGATGAAGACCAACAAGGACACATCGAGCAGTTGGGGATTGAGCTGGGCCGTGTAGTTGACGATATAGCCGGCTTCCTGCAGCTTGCGCACCCGCTCCAGACAGGCAGCCGGCGACAGGTTGACGCGCGACGCCAGTTCCACGTTGCTGATGCGTCCGTCGTTCTGCAATTCCGAGAGAATTTTCTTGCTGATCTTGTCTAGCATGATGGGCGGGTGAAAAATTTAATTTGGCGCGATTTTCCCACAAAATACAAAATTCTGATAGCGGATCATATTTCCAGAATTAATCCATATCGATCCTCCCTACAATCGAATCATTATTTTTTCCGAGATCTTTTGATTCGATCCTACGCCATGCTTACCGCCATCGACCAGGTAGTTTCCGATTCCCCAGCCGTCCCGTTTTCCGCGTTCCATACAGACATTGAGCATACGCCTTCTTCCTTGCGTGCCGCCATTACCGCTGCTTATCGGCGCGACGAAGCCGACGCCGTGCAATGGCTGCTGGGCCAGGCCCGCACCGGCGCGGCCGCCAAGGCGCAAACGCAAAAACTGGCGCGCAGCCTGGTGGAAGCGGTGCGCGAAAAACGCACCCGCGCCTCGGGCGTCGATGCGCTGATGCATGAATTTTCGCTTTCGTCCGAAGAAGGCGTGGCCTTGATGTGCCTGGCCGAAGCGCTGCTGCGTATTCCCGACCATCAGACCGCGGACCGCCTGATTGCCGACAAGATCAGCAAGGGCGACTGGCGCCGGCATCTGGGCGAATCGCCGTCGCTGTTCGTCAATGCGGCGACCTGGGGCTTGCTGATCACCGGCAAGCTGGTCGGCACCAATAGCGAGCAGGGACTCGGTTCGGCGCTGACCAAGCTGATCGCCAAGGGCGGCGAACCGCTGATCCGCAAGGGCGTCGATCTTGCCATGCGTATGCTGGGCAACCAGTTCGTCACCGGCCAGACCATCGATGAAGCGCTGGACAACAGCCGCGACAATGAAAAGCGCGGTTATCGTTATTCCTACGACATGCTGGGCGAAGCGGCCCTGACCGAAGAAGATGCGGCGAAATACTATGCCGCCTATGAACGCGCGATCCATGCAATCGGCCGCGCGTCGAACGGCCGCGGCATCAAGAACGGTCCCGGCATTTCAGTCAAGCTGTCGGCACTGCACCCGCGCTATTCGCGCGCGCAACGGGTACGCACGATGAATGAATTGTTGCCGCGCCTGAAGCAATTGATCTTGCTGGCCAAGCAATACAACATTGGCTTGAATATCGATGCGGAGGAAGCAGACCGTCTCGAACTGTCGCTAGACTTGATGGAAGCGCTGGCGCATGACGCAGACCTGGCCGGCTTCGAGGGCATCGGTTTCGTGGTGCAGGCGTATCAAAAACGTTGCCCGTATGTGATCGACTACCTGGCCGACCTGGCGCGGCGCAGCGGCCGCAAGTTCATGGTGCGGCTGGTGAAGGGCGCTTACTGGGATGCGGAAATCAAGCGTGCGCAAGTCGATGGCATGCCGGGTTACCCGGTCTATACGCGCAAGGTCTATACCGATGTGTCTTACCTGGTGTGCGCGCAAAAGCTGCTGGCAGCGACCGATGTGATCTATCCACAGTTCGCGACGCACAATGCGCACACCCTGTCGTCGATCTATACCTGGGCACAGGAGCGCGGCGTCACCGATTACGAATTCCAGTGCCTGCACGGGATGGGCGAAACCTTGTACGACCAGGTGGTCGGCAGCGACAAGCTCGGCAAGCCCTGCCGCATTTATGCGCCGGTCGGCTCGCATGAAACCCTGCTCGCGTATCTGGTGCGCCGCTTGCTGGAAAACGGCGCGAACTCTTCCTTTGTCAACCAGATCGTCGATGAAAATGTCGCCATCGATAGCTTGATCGCCGACCCGCTGGATGTCGCCGCCGGTCTGAAGGGTGCGATGCATCCGAATATTCCGCTACCTGTCGACATGTTCGGCGCCGAAAGAAAGAATTCGGCCGGCATGGATCTGAGCAATGAAGATGCATTGCGCCATATCGATACGGTATTTGCCCGCTTTGCGCAGCAGCAGTGGAGCGCTGCGCCCTTGCTCGCAGAGGTGGAAGAAGTGAGCGGCCAGCCGCAAGACATCCGCAATCCGGCCGACCGGCGCGACCTGGTTGGCCGCGTGATCGAGGCAGATGCAGCTCAGGTTGAATACGCATTGGCAGCCGCGCAAACCTACGCGGTCGACTGGCAAACCATGCCGCCGGCGGCGCGCGCGCAAGCCTTGTTCCGCGCGGCCGACCTGCTGGAAGAACATCAGCTGGAACTGATGGCGCTCGCCATTCGCGAAGCCGGAAAATCGCTGCCCAATGCGATTGCCGAAGTACGCGAAGCAGTCGATTTCCTGCGCTATTACGCCGCCGAAATCACGCAGACACCGAATGCCGCCGCACTCGGCCCGGTGGTGTGCATCAGCCCGTGGAATTTTCCGCTCGCGATCTTTGTCGGTGAAGTCAGCGCGGCGCTGGCGGCCGGCAATGTGGTGCTGGCCAAACCGGCCGAACAGACGCCGTTGATCGCGCATCGCGCGGTGCAATTGCTGCACGAAGCCGGCGTACCGCGTGGCGCGCTGCAATTCCTGCCGGGCCGGGGCGATGTGGTCGGTGCAAAACTCACAGCCGATGAGCGCGTGCGCGGCGTCATCTTCACCGGTTCAACCGAAGTCGCGCAATTGATCAATCGGGTGCTGGCGCAGCGGGCGGCACGCGAGGGTCGGGAAATTCCGCTGATCGCAGAAACCGGTGGACAAAATGCGATGATCGTCGATTCGAGCGCCTTGCCGGAACAAGTGGTCACCGATGTGCTCAGTTCCGCATTCGACAGTGCCGGCCAGCGTTGTTCGGCATTGCGCGTGCTGTGCCTGCAAGCCGATATCGCCGACAAGACGCTCGCAATGCTCAAAGGCGCGATGCAGGAACTCCGGCTCGCCAATCCCGACCGGCTGGCGACCGATATCGGCCCCGTCATCGACGAAGAAGCACAACAAAACCTGTTGCGTCACATCGATCGCATGCGCTCGCAGGGCAACAAGGTGCATCAGTTGCGCCTGCCTGCCGCCTGCACACATGGCACTTTCGTGCCGCCGACCGTGATCGAAATCGCGTCTTTAGCCGAGTTGCAACGCGAAGTGTTCGGCCCGGTGCTGCATGTATTGCGCTACCGGCGCGATGAATTGCCGACCTTGCTGAATGCGATCAATGCCAGCGGTTATGGTTTGACGCTGGGCGTGCATTCGCGCATCGATGAAACCATCGATTTCATTTCGTCGCGCGCCCATGTCGGCAATATCTACGTCAACCGCAATATCGTCGGCGCGGTGGTCGGAGTGCAACCGTTCGGCGGCGAAGGCAAGTCCGGTACCGGTCCGAAAGCCGGCGGTCCGCTCTACCTGAAGCGCCTGCAGCACAACGCGGTCGTCACGCGTGCGTCGCATACCATCCATTCCAAGGATCGCGCATCGGCCGGTCCGGTGTTCGACAGCCTGCTGGCCTGGGCCGGCAAGCATGGACATGAACGGATTGCGCTACTGGCCGATACCTATGCCCATGCAACGCTGCTCGATACCTCGCTGGTATTGCCGGGACCGACCGGGGAGCGCAATACCTTGTCATTTGCGCCACGCGGCGCCGTCCTGTGCTGCGCCGACAGCGTCGATGGCTTGCTGAACCAGCTTGCGGCGGTTTTTGCGACGGGCAACACGGCGGTGATTCCCGCCCATGTGGCGCACCTCTTGCCCACGGGCTTGCCGGCCGAGGTGCACGCCGCAACCAGGTCCATACGCGATAACGAACTGGCCGATACTGCGTTACAGGTTGCGCTGGTCGACAGCGCAGCAATGCCGGCCATGCTGCCATTGCTGGCGGCACGCGACGGCGCGCTGGTGCCGGTGGTCGAGACGCGGGATAGCGAACCGGTGGCCTTGTGGCGTCTGGTCGCCGAGCGCGCGCTGTGCGTCAATACCACGGCAGCGGGCGGCAACGCGAGCCTGATGACGCTGGGCGCATGATCACATAGCATTGCTGCTCAAACGGTGGCTGCTTCAGCTCAGTCACCGCAATCTCTTCACGGCTGCAAACGTCCCATGCACAAACGCCTTACCACGCCGTATGCATAGCGGGCCGCGACCCGTTCAATGAATTGCATGAAATCCTGCGGCGCGCCTTCATTGGCGCCGTCGGAGATCGTGCGCACCACCGCGAACGGCACGCCGAATTCAAAGCACACTTGCGCCACGGCCGCGCCTTCCATCTCTACCGCCAGCAAATCCGGAAATTCCGTCTGCAACGCGTTGCGCCGATGATGGCTATGGATGAATTCATCGCCGCTGGCCATCAATCCGCGATGCACGCGCGGCTGCGCAAGCTGGAATTGCGCCCGGTCCGCATCGTCAATCATCGTCTTCAGGTCATGACGCACGAATGCCTGGGCGACATCCACCAGCCGGTCGGTCAATCCCAGATCGCTGGCAAACTTCGATTGTCCGAGCAAGGGCACTTCAAAACGCGGAAACAGCGGCGCCGCATTCATGTCGTGCTGGACCAGCGCATCGGCCACCACGATATCACCGACCCGGACCAGGCTGTCCGTGGCGCCTGCCACCCCGGTAAACACGATATGCGTGACTCCAAAGCGTTCGATCAGGGTGGCTGCAGTGGCGGCCGCCGCGACCTTGCCGACCCGGGATAGCACGCAGATCGCGTCGATATCCCATAGACGCCCGCTGGTGTATTCGCGCATGCCCCGCATCAGCGTCGTTTTATCCTGCATCGCTTCGATCAAGCCAGCCTGCTCTTGATGCAGGGCGCTGATTACGCCAAGACGCATGGGAAATGCTGTCATCTTTCATCCTTAAAAAATAATCAAACGGCAATTGTGCCAAGGCTTGGCTGGTGCCGGCGGTGAGCCGGCCGTAGTCGATGATGATTTTGCGGTTTTTTATCTTGTAGTTGTATATAAGAATAGTAGTAATAGTTAACAACAGGCGTTTCTTGTGGATAAGTCGGTAAACGCCTTTTACATCAGTTGTTTGGCGCGCGTATAAGGACAGTGATAAGGCTTGTATGAGATCCGGACAGAACTTGGATAAAAAAACGCTCCGGTCACATTCATTTGCTTATCCCCAGCCGCTCCCGGATATACCCAGAGACTTATCCACAGGCACCGGCGCAATCAGGCCAAAAACGCGTTAATGGCGCCACAAAGCCTGCAATAGCGCGAACGCAGCGGCAATTGCCGGTTCCTGTTTGCGTTTCGCCATGCAGATAAACGACAGCTCGGTCGACAGGCTGACCGCATCGGCGATGACCAAGCCATGTGCATGCGCCTCGCGCAGCGCGATCGATTCGCGCACCAGAGACAGCCCGACACCGGATTTCACCAGGTCGAGCATCGACATTTCCTGATCGACCAGCGCCACCTTGTTCGGCGCAACCTTATGTTCGCCAAACGTTTTGCTCAGCAGCCGGTTGTGCGCGGATTCCGGCGGCGTCCAGATCCAGGGCAGGCTGGCCAGCGCGGCCCAGCCTTTGCCCGCGACCCGGTTCTTCCATCCTTTCGGCGCCAGGACGTTGTAGGTGAATGAAGTCAGTGTTTGCGAGTGGAATTCCTTGGTAGGCGTGCCGAGGTAATAACCGACGTCCAGCATGCCGGATTTCACCTGCTGCAAGACCCAGCCGGACATGCCTTGCTGCAGCTGGGTCGATAGCTGGGGATAGGTTTCCACCAGACGCTTCAGGAAAGCGCCGAGCCGGATGAATTCGGGATCGAGGATAGTGCCGATCGCCAGTGTGCCGGACAGGGTCGAATGCAGCGCTGCCGCACCCTGGCGGAATTCGGCCACGCTTTCCATCACGCGCTCGGCAAACGGCAAGAGTTTGGCGCCATCGTCGGTCAATGCCATCCCGCTCGGCGTGCGGATGAACAGTTGCAAGGCCAGGCTGGCTTGCAATGACTTGATTTGCAGGCTGACCGCCGGCTGGGTCAGGTGCAGGCGTTCGGCGGCCCGCGTCAGGTTGCCTTCGCGAGCGACGGTGACAAAAGCACGTAATTGAATCAAATCCATAGGGGCACCATAAGCGATCCTTATACCAAGTTGATAATAACTGATTGGCTTTTGCTTGCAGACGGCGATATGCTGGCAAAAAATCGTCACCATGCCAAAGGAATCCTTATGACGCAGCAAATCATTCAACACTTTATCGGTGGCCGTACCGTGGAATCGATCAGCGGCCGCAAACAGGATGTGTTCAATCCGGCGACCGGCGCGGTGAGCGCGCAAGTGGTGCTGGCCAGCCAGGAAGAAGTCAATACCGCAGTCGCCGCAGCGCATGCTGCAGCGCCGGCATGGGGCGAGACCGCGCCGCTCAAGCGCGCGCGCATCCTGTCGAAGTTCAAGGAATTGATCGAGAAACACCATGACGACCTGGCTGCGGCGATTACCCGCGAGCATGGCAAGGTGTTTTCCGATGCGAAAGGCGAGGTCACGCGCGGCCTGGAAGTGGTCGAATTTGCCTGCGGCATACCGCAATTGCTGAAGACCCAGTTCACCGACAACATCGGCGGCGGGATCGATAACTGGCAATTGCGCCAGCCGCTGGGCGTGACCGCCGGCATCACGCCCTTCAATTTCCCCTTCATGGTGCCGATGTGGATGGCACCGATGGCGATTGCCACCGGCAATACCTTTATCCTCAAGCCGTCGGAACGCGATCCGTCGCCGTCGATGATGGTGGCCGAGCTGTTCAAGCAAGCCGGCTTGCCGGATGGCGTATTCAATGTGGTGCAGGGCGATAAGGTTGCGGTCGATGCGCTGCTGCATCATCCGCAAGTCAATGCGGTGTCCTTCGTCGGTTCGACCCCGATCGCCGAATACATTTATACCGAAGGCGCTAAACGCAAGGGTCCGTATCCGTTGCGCGTGCAAGCGCTGGGCGGCGCCAAGAACCACCTGGTGGTGATGCCCGATGCCAATCTCGATCAAGCGGTCGATGCCTTGATCGGCGCCGCCTACGGTTCAGCCGGCGAACGCTGCATGGCGATTTCTGTCGCGGTGGCGGTCGGCAGCGTGGCCGACAAGTTGATCGAAGCATTGATTCCGCGCGTGAAAGCCTTGCAAGTCATGAATGGCATGGAAGCCGCAGCCGAAATGGGACCGGTGGTGACCGCCCAGCACAAAGCCAAGATCGAAGGCTATATCGCCGATGGTGTCCAAGCCGGCGCCAAGCTGTTGGTCGATGGTCGCGGCCTGAAGGTGGCGGGCCATGAAAATGGTTTCTTCCTCGGCGGTTCGCTGTTCGACCATGTCACACCCGACATGACCATCTACAAAGAAGAGATTTTCGGCCCCGTGCTGTGCGTGGTCCGCGTACCGGATTTCGCCTCGGCGGTGCAATTGATCAATGCGCATGAATTCGGCAACGGCGTGTCGCTGTTTACATCGGATGGCAACACTGCCCGCGAATTTTCGCGTCGCATCGAGGTCGGCATGGTCGGCATCAACGTGCCGATCCCGGTACCGATGGCCTGGCATTCGTTCGGCGGCTGGAAGCGTTCCCTGTTCGGCGATACGCATGCCTATGGCGAAGAGGGTGTCCGCTTCTATACCCGCTATAAATCGGTCATGCAGCGCTGGCCGGATTCGATTGCCAAAGGGGCGGAATTCACGATGCCGGTGGCGAAGTAGAGCTAAGCTGCCACCTGTGGATAACGCTAGGGACAGCCGCTGGATGTAAACGGGACAACTGTTGAAAAACACGGAAGGATTTTTTTATCCCGAATTCATCCTTTGCCCATACACCGCTTTTCCAATCATCTGTGCTTGGCGCAAGCACTTGATTACAGAGCGATAAATGGGCTTATCCACAGGGCACCCCGGGCGTTAACTATTACTACTATTTGTATATATCAAATACAAAGTAAAAAACCGCACAAAATTATTGGCGTCGGCCATAGCCGCAAACAGAACAACAACGTAGTACAGGAGCCCAGCATGGAATCCGCAGGAAAATACGACTACATCATCATCGGTGCCGGCAGCGCAGGCTGCGTGCTGGCCAACCGGCTCGCGCAGGATGAAGGTATTTCGGTGCTGTTGCTCGAAGCAGGAGGCAAGGATGACTATATGTGGATCCATATCCCGGTCGGCTACCTGTATTGCATCGATAACCCGCGTACCGACTGGCTGTTCCGCACTGAAGCGGATAGCGGATTGAATGGACGTACGCTGATTTATCCCCGCGGCAAGGTGATGGGCGGCTGTTCTTCGATCAACGGCATGATTTACATGCGTGGCCAAGCCAGGGATTACGAGTTGTGGGCCGACTTGACCGGTGACGATAGCTGGCGCTGGAACCAGGTGTTGCCGATATTCAAGAAATCCGAGGATTACCATCTGGGTGCCGGCGAATTTCATGGTGCAGGCGGTGAATGGCGCGTAGAGCGTCAGCGACTGTCATGGGAAATTCTCGATGCTTTCCGCGATGCCGCGGCGCAAGTCGGTATTCCGAAGGTCGACGATTTCAATCGCGGGGATAACGAAGGCTGCGGTTATTTCGAAGTGAACCAGAAAAAAGGATTGCGCTGGAACACCGCGCGCGCCTTCCTGAAATCGGCCAATGGCCGCAAGGGCAAGCTCGACATCATGACCGGCTGCCACGTCAAGCGCTTGCGCATCCAGGATGGTCCGCAAGGAAAGCTTTGCACCGGCGTCGAATTTACCGGCGGCGGCACGGAATGGTTTGCCGAAGCCGCGAAAGAAACGATTTCGACCGCCGGCAGCGTAGGATCGCCGCAAATCCTGCAATTGTCGGGCATCGGCCCGGCGTCGCTGCTGCAATTGCATGGCATCCCAATGGTGGCGGATTTGCCCGGCGTCGGTGAAAACCTGCAGGATCATTTGCAACTGCGCATGGCATTCCGCATCAAGGGAGCGAAAACGCTCAATACGATGGCCAACAACTGGTTCGGCAAGATGCGGATCGGCATGCAATATGTGATGTCGCGCAGCGGGCCGATGTCGATGGCACCTTCGCAACTCGGCGCGTTCACCCGATCCGATCCATCGCAGGCGACACCCAACCTGCAATACCATGTGCAACCCTTGTCGCTGGAACGCTTCGGTGAACCGCTGCATCCATTTCCGGCATTTACCGCAAGCGTATGCAACCTGCGGCCAACCGCGCGCGGACATATCCGGATTGCATCCGCCAATGCATTTGCGCCGCCAAAGATCACGCCAAATTATCTGAGTACGGTCGAAGACCGCCGGGTAGCCGCCAGCGCGCTTGGATTGACCCGCACCATTGTTGCCGCACCGGCATTGCAAAAATTCGCGCCGGAAGAATTCAAGCCCGGTGTGCATTACCGCACCGAAGAAGAACTTGCGAAAGCTGCCGGTGAGATCGGCACCACGATCTTTCATCCGGTCGGCACCTGCAAGATGGGTCGTGTCGATGATCCGCTTGCCGTGGTCGACAGCCGCATGCGCGTCAAGGGCGTGCGCGGCCTGCGCGTGGTCGATGCCTCGGTGATGCCGACCATTACCTCCGGCAATACGAATTCGCCGACCATCATGATTGCCGAGAAGGCGGCGGAATGGATCAAGGCTGCGCGCCGCGAAACGGAGTCGCGGATCGTATTGCCGACGCCCGAAACCGCTTTGGTCTGAAGCCGATCACAACCCGAATGAAAGAGGAGACAAGCCGCCTGAAAATGCCTTGCTGACATCACTGTTTTCTTCGTGCTAACATTGGCCGGAGTTGCTCATGATCAAGACTTAAAGAACATTGATACAGGCCAAACAATCGGCAGAAGATTTCACTGCCGTATTGTCACCCCCCCGCTCGTACTGTGTACTGTGCATCATCGTTATACATTACCTTCTGCTAGAGCCTTAGCGGCGCTAATAACAGTCAAAAGGGAGAACCCATGGCGGATGTGGTGTTGGAGACGAAGCAGTTGACCAAGGAGTTCAAGGGCTTCACAGCGGTCAATAATGTCAGCCTGCAGGTGCAGCGTGGGCATATCCACGCATTGATCGGCCCCAATGGCGCCGGCAAGACAACCTGCTTTAACCTGCTTACCAAATTTCTGGTCCCGACTTCCGGACAGATCCTTTTTAATGGGCACGACATCACGATGTCCAAGCCGGCGCAGATCGCGCGCCAGGGCATTATTCGTTCCTTCCAGATATCAGCGGTGTTTCCACACCTGACGGTGCTGGAAAACGTACGCATCGGTCTACAGCGGCCGCTCGGCAATTCCTTCGCCTTCTGGCAAAGCGAAAATAAACTGAATTCCCTGAACGACCGTGCAATGGCTTTGTTGGCGCAAGTCGATCTGGAAAAATTCGCCGATACGATGACGGTCGACCTGCCTTATGGCCGCAAGCGTGCGCTCGAAATTGCGACCACGCTGGCGATGGAGCCTGAATTGATGCTACTCGATGAACCGACGCAGGGCATGGGCCATGAAGACGTGCATCGCGTGACAGCGTTGATCAAGAAGGTGGCCGAGGGCCGCACTATCCTGATGGTCGAACACAATATGAGCGTGATTTCCGGCATCAGCGATCGCATCTCGGTCTTGCAGCGCGGCGCGGTATTGGCTGAAGGCAGCTATCAGGAAGTATCGAACAATCCTCAGGTGATGGAAGCGTACATGGGCACGACCACAGGCGCGCTGGAAGGAGCGCATTGAATGGCAGCTTCAACAGCGGCATTGGAAATCAGCAATCTGCACGCCTGGTATGGCGAGTCGCATATCCTGCATGACGTCAATTTCTCGGTAAACCAGGGCGAAGTCGTGACACTGCTCGGCCGCAATGGCGCGGGCCGCACGACGACGCTGCGCGCGATCATGGGTTTGACCGGCGCGCGCAAGGGATCGATCAAGATTCACGGCACCGAGGCGATCAGCTTTCCAACCTATAAGGTCGCGCATCTGGGAGTAGGTTATTGCCCCGAAGAGCGGGGTATTTTTTCGTCGCTGTCGGCCGAAGAAAACCTGCTACTGCCGCCGGTGGTGTCGAAAGACGACAAGGGCATGTCGGTCGAGGAAATCTACGACATGTTCCCGAATCTGAAGGAACGCCGTGCCAGCCAGGGCACCCGGCTGTCGGGCGGCGAGCAGCAAATGCTGGCGGTGGCGCGTATCCTGCGCACCGGCGCGCGCCTGCTGCTGCTCGACGAGATTTCGGAAGGTTTGGCGCCGGTGATCGTGCAGGCTTTGGCGCGCATGATCACGACCCTGAAGGCCAAGGGTTACACCATCGTGATGGTGGAACAGAATTTCCGCTTTGCTGCGCCGCTGGCGGACCGCTTTTATGTGATGGAGCATGGGCAGATCGTCGAAAGCTTCGCTTCATCCGAACTGGATAACAAGATGCCCGTGCTGCATTCGCTGCTCGGGGTATAAGGAAGCAAGCCACCGCGTGGCGTTGTTTATAACAAAGGAGATCCATATGAAGTTGAAAGCAATTGCAGCTGCAGCATCCGCCATTGCAGCGATGGGTATTGCCGGAACCGCGTCCGCGCAGATTTCGGGCGATGTGATCAAGATCGGCATGATCACCGACATGTCCGGCCTGTACGCCGACATCGATGGTCCGGGCGGCGTGGAAGCGGTCAAGATGGCGATTGCCGACTTGGGCAGCGCAATCAATGGCAAGAAGATCGAGTTCATCTATGCCGATCACCAGAACAAGGCCGACATCGCCGCCTCGAAGGCGCGCGAATGGTTCGACCAGGCCGGCGTGGACATGCTGCTGGGCGGTACCAATTCCGGAGCCAACCTGTCGATGGCCAAGGTCGCGGCTGAAAAGAAAAAAGTCTTCATTTCGATCGGCGCGGCGTCTGCCCGCCTGACCAATGAGGAATGCTCGCTCTACACCGTTCATTACGCGTATGACACCGTGGCGCTGGCCAAAGGCACGGGCGCAGCGATCGTCAAGCAGGGCGGCAAGAGCTGGTACTTCCTGACCGCTGACTATGCATTCGGCGCATCGCTGGAAAAGGACACCTCAGACGTGGTCAAGGCAGCCGGCGGCACGGTGGTCGGTGCGGTCAAGCATCCTCTGTCGGCTTCCGACTTCTCGTCGTTCCTGCTGCAGGCACAGAATTCAAAGGCCCAGATCCTCGGTCTGGCCAATGCCGGCGGCGACACCATCAACTCGATCAAGGCTGCCAACGAGTTCGGCATCAACAAGTCGATGAAACTGGCCGGCCTGCTCATGTTCATCAACGACGTGCATGCGCTCGGCCTCAATCTGACCCAAGGCATGTACCTGACGGACGGCTGGTACTGGGACCTGAATGACGATACCCGCAAATGGTCGAAGCGCTTTTTCGAAAAGATGAAGAAATCGCCTTCGATGCTGCAAGCGGCCGACTATTCGGCAACGGCGCAGTATTTGAATGCGGTCAAGGCCATCGGCACCGATGACGCGGACAAGGTGATGGCGCAGTTGAAGAAGACCAAGATCAACGACTTCTTCGCGAAGAATGGCGAAATCCGTCCGGACGGCCGCATGGTGCATGACATGTACCTGATGGAAGTGAAAAAGCAGTCCGAGTCCAAGTACCCATGGGATTACTACAAGGTCGTGCAAACCATTCCGGCAGAACAGGCATGGACCACCAAGGCGGAGTCGAAGTGCGCATTGTGGAAGTAAATTAAGGCTACGCCGGGACCGTGCGCGGCAGGGTCCCGGTGATATGGCTGTCCAAGGTGTTCCAGGTATCTTGAATACTGAAAGCAAGCTCCCTTCCTGATTCAGGCTGAGGGCCGGGGGCTTGCGGTGTACCGGGGTGGCGCGGCGAGATGCATTCGCATCCGCTGTTGCCGGCTTGGCGCATGACCCGGTCCCATCCCTTTCCTGACCCGGGGAAGGGCCTGTCTGCATGGTCTTTACTAACTCTCTATCTGTCTATGGAAATATTTGGCATTCCCTTGCAGGCCATGCTGAGCCAGTTGCTGCTCGGCCTGGTTAACGGCTCTTTCTATGCGATGCTGTCGCTCGGGCTGGCAGTCATCTTCGGCCTGCTCAACGTGATCAATTTCGCCCACGGCGCCCTGTACATGATGGGGGCGTTCCTGGCATGGATGGGCCTGAACTATTTCGGGATCAATTACTGGGTCATGCTGATCGTGGCGCCGCTGATCGTCGCGGTGTTCGGCATCATCATCGAGAAAACCATGCTGCGCTGGCTGTACAAGCTCGATCATTTGTATGGCTTGCTGCTGACGTTCGGCATCACGCTGCTACTGGAAGGATTGTTCCGTTCGGTATATGGCGTGTCGGGACAGCCGTATTCGGTTCCTGAGGCGCTTTCGGGCGCGTTCAACCTCGGATTCATGATTCTCCCGAAATACCGCGCCTGGGTCGTTCTGGCGTCTCTGATCGTATGCTTTGCGACCTGGTTCGTGATCGAGAAGACCAAACTCGGTGCCTACCTGCGTGCGGGCACCGAGAATCCCAAACTGGTTGAGGCATTCGGCATCAACGTGCCGCTGATGGTGACACTGACTTACGGCTTTGGCGTCGCGCTCGCGGCAATGGCCGGCGTACTGGCCGCGCCGGTGATCCAGGTATCGCCGCTGATGGGTTCGAACCTGATCATCGTCGTGTTTGCGGTGGTCGTGATCGGCGGCATGGGATCGATCATGGGTTCCATCATCACCGGTCTCGGGCTGGGCGTGATCGAGGGCTTGACGCGTGTGTTTTATCCCGAACTGTCGGCGACCGTGGTCTTCATCATCATGGCAATCGTTTTGATGATTCGCCCGGCTGGATTGTTCGGCAAGGAAAAGTAAGCCGGTTGCGCCGGCTGCGGATTCGCTGTTTTTCCGAACGTAGCGGAGTTCGTGGCCTTGATGGAACAGGGAAATGGCGCAATAAGTGCGTTGTGAACAAGTCGTTCGGAATGACCGGTTTGAAAAGGTTGGAACCATGAACAAGAAAGTCGGGTACGCGCTTGCCATTGTGGCGGCGCTGGTGGCACCGTTCGTCATTTATCCGGTGTTCCTGATGAAGGTATTGTGCTTTGCCCTGTTTGCCTGCGCATTCAATCTGCTGATCGGTTTTACCGGTTTGCTGTCGTTCGGGCATGCGGCCTTCTTCGGCGGGGCAGGGTATGCGGCCGGCCACGCATTGAAGGTGATGGGCTTGCCGTTCGAACTCGGGCTGGTGGCCGGCATTGCGACGGCCGCATTGATCGGCCTGGTCATGGGCGGATTGGCGATTCGCCGCCAAGGCATTTACTTCACGATGATTACGCTGGCACTGGCGCAAATGCTGTACTTCGTCTGCCTGCAGGCGCCACTCACCGGTGGCGAGGATGGTTTGCAAGGCGTGCCGCGCGGGAAGCTGTTTGGCATCGTCAGCCTGGCGGACGATTTGACGCTGTACTTCGTTGTGCTGGCGATCTTTATCGCCGGTTTTGCCTTGATCGTCCGTACCGTGCACTCACCGTTCGGGCAGGTGCTCAAGGCCATCAAGGAAAATGAACCACGCGCGATTTCGCTCGGTTATGACGTCGACCGCTACAAGCTGCTGGCCTTCGTACTGTCGGCGTCGTTGGCCGGCCTGGCGGGCGCTACTAAAACCGTAGTGCTCGGTTTCGAAACCCTGACCGATGTGCACTGGTCGATGTCGGGTCTGGTGGTGCTGATGACGCTGGTGGGTGGCTTGGGAACCCTGTCCGGGCCTATCGTCGGCGCCATCTTGATCATCGCGCTGGAAAACAAGCTCGGCGATCTCGGTAACTGGCTGGCCGTGGCGACCAATATCGAATGGTTCCGTGCAATCGGCGAATCGGTCACCATTGTCACCGGCTTCATTTTTATCGTCTGCGTGCTCGCTTTCCGTCGCGGCATCGTCGGTGAATTCGGTGCTCTCTTCAAGCGTGCGCCCGCGGGTTCCAGCGCGGTACACTGATCGTCTCCCTGCGCCGGCAGCGTCCTGCTGCCGGCTTCCGTTCCCGGTTTTCTGATTTCCCGTTATAGAGCTGCTGCGTAAATGTCGCGCGCATCGCTGCGCGTGACTTCACGCGGATTATTGGTCAACAGCCGCGTCTGCAACATTGCGTTGTCGGCCAACCGGTCGAGATCGGATTCGGCAATACCGACTTGCCGCAGCTGGGTTTCAATCCCGGTACGGCGGGCAATGTCATCCATTCTGTCGATCAGTGCCTGGGTACGCGCCTCCGCACTGCCGGTGGCGCCGGGTGCAACGATGTGGGCCAGTTCAGCATAGAGCGGGGCGGCATTCGGTGCATTGAAGCGCAGCACGTGGGGTAGCACCAGGGAATTCGACAAGCCGTGCGGAACATGGAAAATGCCGCCAATCGGATAGGCAAGGGCATGCACTGCCGCACAAGGTGCATTGGCAAACGACTGGCCCGCCAGCATTGCACCCAATAGCATGGCTTGGCGTGCTGCCAGATTCTTGCCGTCTTTGCATGCCACGAGAATGTTGTCTGACAGCAAGGAAAGAGCTTGCCGCGCGAGCATGTCGGACAAGGGATTCTTTTTCAGTTTGGTTGTATAGGCTTCGATGGCATGCACCATCGCATCGATTCCGGTCGCTGCAGTGACTTTCGGCGGCAAGCCGACTGTCAGCTCGGCATCAAGAATGGCAACATCGGCATACAGATGTGGTGATACCACGCCCATCTTGGTCGTCGCACCGGTGGTCACGATGGAAATCGGCGTGACTTCAGAACCGGTGCCGGCCGTGGTCGGGATCTGAATCAACGGCAACCTCGAGCCCTTGACGTTGCCGATGCCGTACATGGTTTGCAATTCCTGCTCGCTTCCGGCCAGCACAGCGATCAGCTTGGCCACATCCATTGAACTGCCGCCGCCCAGACCGATGACCAGGTCGATTTCATTTTTACGCGCTTCAGCGACGGCGCTCAATACCACCGCTTCAGGCGGGTCGGCGACAACATCGGAATAGATACTCACGTTCAGCCCGCAATTGCGCAAATCGGCGATGGAAGCGTCGACCAGACCGGTTTTCAAAAAACCGTTATCGGTAACGATTAATGCGCGACGCTTATTTGGAAAATACTGTGCGGCGATCGTACCGAGCCGTTTGGCAGCCCCGGCTTCTGAAATCAGGTGTGGAACTGTGCTGAAAGTAAAGCTGGTGATAGGGCTAGGCGCAGTCATCGGATCTCCTTTTCTATTTCTTTCGTGTAATAAGTTGTTGCGGAAATGGTATAGCGCCGCTTACTTTGGGAGGATAGCATTCATCATAACGCGATGTAGTCAGTGATGTTTAATTTCGATCGCAAGTCTCTTTGCGATGTTTCACGTGAAACATAAGGATAGAAAATTCTATGTTTGATTCTTCGGTGATCCATCAACGCACACATACTGGGCGGATGGAAATTCAGGAAAAGAGCCACGGCTTGACGCAGAGCGAACGCTTGGTTTTGATCATGATTGACGGCGTAAGCGCTTACCAGGATGTGCGCAAGAAATTACCAGTGCTGACAGATCAGAGATTCGACCGAGCATTTCAGACCTTAGAGACCAAGGAACTGATCGTTGAAGTATTCTTGCCGTTGCCCTGCCAAGTGGCAGAAGAAGTTGAACGCACGGTCATCGACCGATTTTTACAACAGGATCCGCTTGATCCCGTCACCATCATCGTTCACGATCCGGATGAGGTGTTTGGAGCTCCCGTTGCGCACAATACCGACGCTGTATCTGTTCAGCACGCAATAGAACGCTCCGCGCCCCGAGATTATGGTCAGCACGCTCGCTCAACCGATATCGAAAGAGTGCCAGAAGCACCTGCGGCAGCGAACCTGGACGATATGCATATTGCAATGGTTGATTCGCTGGGTAAAGAACTTCGTGCGCGCAAGCAATTTTCCAGGCACTCCACCGATGTCGAAGTGCCACCCGACAGAGCACAGCAAAAAGAATCAAGAAACAGTGATCCAGGTTCCAGCACGCTCCAAGTCGCATGGCCCTACTGGTGCGTCGGAATAGGCCTTGCATTCATTGCGGGTTTTTTTGTATCCAAGTTTTAGCATCGAATGTTTCACGTGAAACAAACCGACGTCGGATTGCCACGAGGCCCTGCGGGAAGCAGGGAAAACCCCGTATAATCTCGCCTCCGGCTTCATTCCACCGGCCCCTTTCTTCACCGTCTCGTCGAGGCGCACTATGCTTTTTCCTACAGAATTTGACGTCATTGTCGTCGGCGGCGGTCACGCCGGCACCGAAGCAGCCTTGGCTGCTGCCCGCATGGGGCAGAAGACCTTGCTGTTGACGCATAACATCGAAACCCTTGGTCAGATGTCTTGCAATCCGTCTATTGGCGGCATCGGTAAAGGTCATCTGGTCAAGGAAGTCGATGCAATGGGTGGCGCAATGGCAATTGCGACGGATGAGTCCGGCATCCAGTTTCGGATTCTGAATTCCTCCAAGGGCCCGGCGGTACGTGCCACACGTGCACAAGCCGACCGTATTCTGTACAAGAAGGCGATACGTTACCGTTTGGAAAATCAGCCAAACCTTTGGTTGTTCCAGCAAGCGGTCGATGACTTGATGGTGGAAGGCGATCGTGTGGTCGGCGCTGTTACTCAGGTCGGAATCCGTTTCAAAGGCCGAGCTGTGGTACTCACTGCCGGAACCTTCCTGGATGGAAAGATTCACGTCGGCCTGAATAACTATGCAGCCGGTCGCGCCGGTGATCCGCCCGCAATTTCTTTGTCTGCGCGGCTCAAGGAATTAAAGCTGCCGCAAGGGCGCTTGAAGACTGGAACGCCGCCCCGTATCGATGGCCGCAGTATTGATTTTTCAGTGATGGAAGAGCAGCCGGGCGACCTCGATCCGGTCCCGGTATTTTCAGTCATGGGAACGGCTGCAATGCATCCGCAGCAATTGCCATGCTGGATCACGCATACCAATGCGCGCACCCACGACATCATCCGCAATGGCCTCGACCGTAGCCCCATGTACACCGGCGTCATTGAAGGCGTCGGGCCGCGCTATTGTCCATCGATCGAAGACAAGATCCATCGCTTCGCCGACAAGTCTTCGCACCAAATCTTTCTCGAGCCGGAAGGCTTGACCACCAACGAGTTCTATCCGAACGGCATTTCCACAAGCTTGCCTTTCGATGTGCAACTCGAACTGGTGCACTCGATGCGCGGCCTGGAAAATGCCCATATTTTGCGGCCCGGCTATGCCATTGAATACGATTACTTCGATCCGCGCGGCTTGAGAGCTTCGCTGGAAACCAAAGCGATCCAGGGATTGTTCTTCGCCGGTCAAATTAACGGCACCACCGGCTATGAAGAAGCCGCCGCGCAGGGCATGCTCGCCGGCCTCAATGCGGCGTTGCAGACCCAGGGCCGAGAGGCTTGGACGCCGCGCCGGGATGAAGCCTACCTGGGCGTGCTGGTCGACGACTTGATCACCAAGGGCGTGCAGGAACCCTACCGCATGTTCACCAGCCGCGCTGAGTACCGCTTGAGCTTGCGTGAAGATAACGCCGATATGCGCCTGACCGAAATCGGGCGCGAACTGGGCTGCGTCGCCGATGCGCAATGGGAAGCGTTCGAACGCAAGCGTGAAGCGGTTGCACGTGAAATGGAGCGCCTCAAATCGACCTGGGTCAATCCTCGACTCTTGCCGGAGGCAGAAGCCGAACGCGTTCTGGGAAAAGCGATTGAGCGAGAGTATGCGCTCACTGATTTGCTGCGCCGCCCGAATGTCGACTATGACACCCTGATGAGCCTGAAAGATGCCGAGGGCAGGGCGCTTGCCGGTCCAGGCGTGGAGGATGAAGCGGTCAAGGAACAGGTGCAGATTCAAGTCAAATATGCCGGTTACATCGACCGCCAGGCGCGCGAGGTTGAGCGCCATGACTATTATGAAAACCTGAAGTTGCCGACCGAGCTGGATTATATGGAAGTGCGCGGGCTTTCGATGGAAGTCCGCCAGAAGCTGAACAAGCATCGGCCAGAAACCCTTGGGCAAGCCTCGCGCATTTCCGGGGTCACGCCGGCGGCGATTTCATTGTTGCTGGTTCACCTGAAAAAGGGCGGCTTCAAGGATTTCATCGCGGCGCCAGCCGTCGCCTGAGAAAGCCTGCGAATGACCGGACTTCTTCACCGTGACGATTTGACCCGCACCCTGGCCGATGGTATCCGTGCGCTGGCCCTGCAACTCGATGATGCCCAGACCGGGCGGCTGCTGGATTATCTCGCTTTGCTAGCCAAGTGGAATGCCGTCTACAACCTCACCGCCGTGCGCGATCCGGCGCAGATGGTCACGCAGCATTTGCTCGATTCGCTGGCTGCGGTGCCGGCATTCGCACATGCCCAAAATGTGCTCGACGTCGGCGCCGGCGGCGGCTTGCCAGGCATCGTACTCGCGATTGCCCGGCCCGAACTGCGGGTCTCGATGATCGATACCGTGCACAAGAAGACCGCCTTCCTGACCCAGGTCAAGGGCGAGCTGGGCTTGCAGAATGTCAGCGTCTACACCGCCCGGGTCGAACAGTTGCAAGTCACGCAAGACTTCGATGTGATCACTTCACGCGCCTTTGCCGAACTGAAGGACTTCGTCACCTGGTCCGGCCATTTGCTGGCGCCGGGCGGACGCTTCATCGCTCTGAAAGGCGTGTTCCCGCACGAAGAAATCGCCCGCCTGCCCGCCGGCTGGAAAGTGGCGTCCACCGAGCCGCTGGTCGTGCCCGGCATGGAGGCCGAACGACATCTGATCTTCATTGAAAAGGAAGCGACGCCATGAACGCTGCCTTTCACGCCATCGGTATCACCGACGTCTGGCAAATGATTGCCGCCACCATGGTTTTCCTGATGTTGCCGGGGCCGGGCACGTTTTGCGTACTGACCAGCACCGGACAACGTGGCATGCGCAGCGGATATGTGTCGCTGATCGGTCTGATGGCCGGCGATGCCGTTCTGATGCTGCTGGCCGCCATCGGCGTCGCTGCGCTGCTGCAAGCCAATCCATTGGTATTCAAAGGCTTGCAGTATCTGGGTGCGGTATACCTTGCATGGCTCGGTTTCAAGCTGCTGACCGCAAAAGCGGGACAAGATGCCACCGTGGTGCCGTTCTCGAATGTGGCCGATTTCCGGCGTGGCTTCCTGGTCACCCTCATCAATCCGAAAGCCATCGTGTTTTACATGGCGTTCTTCCCTTTATTCATCGATCCGGCGACGCAGCAGGGCGCGACGACGTTTCTGGCAATGGGTGCGGTAATTTCATGCTGCACGCTGTTTTATGGCAGCCTGCTGGTGATCGCCGGCAATGCAGCCACCAAGCGATTGGCCGGTAACCGGCGTATCGCTGCATTCGCCTCCAGGGCAGCCGGCGTATTTCTGATTGGCTTCGGCATCAAACTAACAACCAACTAACAAGCAATGGCCAAAATATTCTGCGTCGCCAATCAGAAAGGCGGCGTCGGCAAAACCACTACCGCCGTCAATCTTGCAGCCGGACTTGCTCAACTCGATCAGCGCGTCTTGCTGGTCGATCTCGACCCTCAGGGCAACGCCACCATGGGTGCGGGGATCAACAAATCGGAACTCGAAACCTCGGTGTACGAAGTCTTGCTCGGCATGTCCGATGTGAAGACCGCGTGCAAGACTTCCGAATCCGGCAAATTCGACATCCTGCCCGCCAATCGCGAGCTGGCCGGCGCCGAAGTGGAAATGGTCGAGCTTGACCACCGCGAAACGCGGCTCAAGCAAGCGATCGCGGAAGTCAGCGCCGATTACGATTTCGTGCTGATCGATTGTCCGCCGGCGCTATCGATGCTGACGCTCAATGGCTTGTGCGCCGCGCATGGCGTGATCATTCCGATGCAATGCGAATACTATGCGCTGGAAGGGCTGTCCGACCTGGTCAACACGATCAAGAAAGTCCATGCCAAGCTCAACACCGATCTCAAGATCATCGGTTTGCTGCGCGTGATGTTCGATCCGCGCATGACGCTGTCGCAACAGGTATCGGCGCAGCTCGAACAGCATTTCGGCGACAAGGTATTCAAGACCATCATCCCGCGCAACGTCAGGCTGGCCGAAGCGCCATCCTACGGCATGCCCGGCGTCGTATTCGACCCGTCGTCGAAAGGCGCGCAGGCATATATCGCATTCGGCGCAGAAATGGTCGAACGCATCCATTCAATGTAAGGCAGATCATGGCTATCAAGAAATCCAAGGGACTCGGACGCGGGCTGGACGCGCTGCTCGGCGGCTCGTCCGACATGGCGGACGCGGTGCCGACCGTGCCCGGTGCACCTTCGACCTTGCATATCGCCCAGATGCAGGCCGGCAAATACCAGCCGCGCACCCGCATGGATGAAGGTGCGCTGAACGAACTTGCCGCCTCGATCAAGGCGCAGGGATTGATGCAGCCTATCCTGGTGCGGCCGGTCGCGCATGCCGGTCCGGACAAATACGAAATCATCGCTGGCGAACGGCGTTTTCGTGCGGCGCAGATCGCCGGACTGAGCGAAGTCCCGGTTCTGGTCAAGGATGTCGAGGACCAGGCCGCCGCCGCGATGGCGCTGATTGAAAACATCCAGCGCGAAGACCTCAACCCGCTGGAAGAAGCGCAGGGTATCCATCGGCTGATTTCCGACTTCGACTTTACGCACGAACAGGCGGCCAATGCGGTCGGCCGTTCGCGCAGCGCCGTCTCCAATCTATTGCGCTTGATGAACCTGGCCAAGCCGGTGCAAACCATGCTGATGGCCGGTGACATCGACATGGGTCATGCGCGCGCCTTGCTCGCCGTCGATTCCGCCACCCAGATTACGCTTGCCAACCAGATCGTCGCTAAACGGATGTCGGTGCGCGAAGCCGAAAAGCTGGTGATCCGCACGTCCAGCGAACAGGCTACCGCGAACAAGCCGCGCGCCAACAAGGAAAAGTCGCGCGACATCGCCCGCCTGGAAGAAGAATTGTCGGATATGCTGGCCACGCAAGTCGCGATCAAGCTCGGTGCAAAGAACAAGGGCCAGCTGATCATCGACTTTGCCAATCTGGATGCGCTGGACGATCTGATCGGCAAGCTGCGCGTAGAGAAACAAGCCGCCTGATCCATCCTGCGTTCATGACCCACACCATTCTGATCCTGCCAGGTTTATTCAATTCCGGCGAAGGACATTGGCAAACGCTATGGGAAGCGAAATTGCCGAACGCCCATCGCGTTCTTCAAAGCGACTGGGACAGCCCGGATCGCAGGGATTGGGTCGCGGCGCTCGATGCCGCGATTTCCGCGGCCGACGGTCCGGTCGTGCTTGCCGCGCACAGTCTGGGCTGCGCGCTGACCGCATGGTGGGCCAGCCAGCACCGCGATGCGGCCCATGCAGGCAAGGTGGCCGGCGCCTTGCTGGTCGCGCCGCCGGATGTGGAGCGCGCCGATTTTCCGGTTTTCGTCACCGGGTTTGCGCCGATGCCGCGCACCCCTTTGCCATTCCCCGCGATGGTGATCGCTTCCTCGGACGATCCCTGGTGCGCCTTGCGACGAGCACACGATTGGGCGACGGCCTGGCAGGCGAAGTTCCACGACATCGGTGCGCGCGGCCATATCAATGGGGACAGCGGCCTCGGCGATTGGCCGGAGGGCCGCGAGTGGCTTGGCCTGATTGCACGCAGCTGACAGACGCAAATGGAGATTCCAGTGAACGAACATGCCTATGTAGCGGAAACCCGGTTTGGTATCTGGTTTTTGGGGAGTCCAACCTGGGTCAAGTATGTGCTGGAAGTTGCGATTGCCGACCTCGCTCGCATGCTTGGGACTCGACGGGCGCCACGTTATGACGTAGTGCTCGACGTTGGATGCGGCCAGGGACAGTCTTTCCGGTTGCTCAAGCAACAGTTTTCTCCGCGCACACTGATCGGCATTGACGCTGACACGGAAATCCTCGACAAGGCCCGTATGCAGGCAACGCTCGACGGCGTCGATGTAAAGCTGATGCTCGGGAATAGTGCCTCCCTCGATCTGCCGGACAACAGCGTCGACGTTCTGTTCTGCCACCAGACATTTCATCATTTGGTCGAACAGCAGAAAGCCATCGCCGAGTTTTACCGCGTGCTGAAACCGGGCGGCGTGCTGCTGTTCGCCGAGTCCACCCGTGCATACATTCACTCCTGGATCATCCGTTTGTTGTTCCGCCATCCCATGGATGTGCAGAAGACTGCGGACGAATATCTTGCGCTCGTCCGCGCCACGGGTTTTCAGGTCAATCCCGAACAGATTTCCTATCCATACTTGTGGTGGAGCCGTAGCGATCTCGGTTTGTTGAACCGGCTCGGCATTCGCAAGACGCCGCCGCTTGGCAAGCGTGAAGAGACACTGATCAATCTGATCGCAATCAAGCCGCAATAAGGTCCGCAGCGCGCGTTGCGTTGCGAAGTCAGGCCAGCAGTGAAGTGGCATCGACCAGTACCACTTCCGGTAGCGCCATGCCGCTGCATACGGCGATGGCGAGATTTCGATATGCCAGCGTCAAGGAGTGCCATCCGGCGCCGGATGAATGTGGACCGCCATTGTCATCGACAAGCAAGGGGAGCGGTTGCCGCTTTTCGCTATTGGACCACAGCTTGATCAATGCTTCTTTCACGGTCCAGAAACGATAGAAAGCCGATACCCGGGCATGTGCTTCCTGTCCGTGTATCCACGCCGCCTCGTCGCCGCTGAATGCGGCATCCGCCAGTGCCGTGACGTCACGACTCTCATCAGTGACTTCGATATCGAGTCCGAGCGAGATCCCTGTGCCGGTGATGCAGGCGATCCAGTTGCGGCTATGCGAGATGCTGATTCCGGGATGAAGAACGCCGTCTGGCAGTGTCAGACCCGGCCCGGAGCCACGCCGATCGACTGTGGCGACGAGCTTGGGATGAATGCCTGTCACGCGGCTTACCGCATGCCGCAACAGTACACGTCCAATCAAGTATTGGCAGCGGCGCTCTGCACGAGTGAAGCTCGCATAACGCTGGCGTTCCTCCGAAGTCAGGCACTGCATTGCGCGCGTCAGCGCCTCATCTTGCATGAGGCTGGCATCCACCAGCCAGAGCGTTGCAGACGTTACGGCAGGCTCAGTGATCGGCGATTTTGACAAGCTCACCCTTGAGCATCAGGATGGTCGAGAAGCTGCCGGCGTGGCATTCGAACTCGGTTGTACTCGATACCGGCGTGCCGTTCTTGAAATAGCTGACGATGTTGATCACGGCATTGGCGCCGGAGTCCTTGGCATTCTTTTGAAGGGCGCGGAGGGCTTCGACGAAAGATGCCTGGCAGGATGGAAGGTCCGCCTTGTATTCGATACGTTCCTTGCCGGTCGCGTCCGCAATTCCGACTTTGGACAGCGTGGCAGGGTGGGCTTGGGTGCCAAAGTAAAGTTTGACCGAGCTGTCCAGTTTTCCCGCCGCACTTGGCGACTCCAGGGCCGCGGCGATTGGCACCATGTATTTGACATTGCGAGCCTGCGCGGGCAGCACGACAGCTGCAGTCGCTGCAGCGGCGATGACGGCGATCCATTTATTCATTTGTTGTTCTCCGTTGTTTGAAAAGCAAGGATGTTACAGCCCGGTGGGACCACCGACCGCTTGTTGGTAATTATTGATGGTGTATTCAGTCATCAGATCAACGATGCGAACCAGCATGTTCTTGTCGGTCGCACCCATCGTCCAGGCACCGCCCATTGCTGCGGCGCGCTGATAGAAAACGGGTTCGGCGATCGTTTTGCCGGTGGATTGATCGACATAGCGTATCTTCATCACGATCGCCGAACTGCCGGCCAATGCGCCGCCCCAGAAGCGCGCCGCACCGCCCACCAGCTTTGCGTCGGAACAGACCGGCTCGATGACCAGCTTGCGCTCGGCGACGCCCTTCGCCTTCCTGGTATTCCAGGTATTGATGGTCGCGCCCAGTTTCCTGTCCAGCGATGCCTGAATTTCATTCAACGCGACGTCGCCGCCATGCTGCTTGTCGCATGACTCGGTAGTGTTGATCGGCTTGAGGGTAAATGTGTTGTATCTGGAAAAAGCCATTTCCGGTGCCGGATTTACCGACGTGGTGGGCGTCTTCACCTGCGTGGCGCAACCTGCGAGCAATACGAGCGTAGCGGCGGTGGCGCTTGCAATCTTTTTATTGTGTTTCATCGATTAGACTTTCTTGAAGATGAGAGAAGTATTAATGCCCCCGAAAGCAAAATTGTTCGACATCACATATTCGCATTCCAGTTTTCGTCCTTCGCCCGCGATGTAATCGAGCTCCGCGCATTGCGGGTCGACGCGACGAAGATTAATGGTTGGCGCGAACCAGCCTTCGCGCATCATTTCAATGCTGGTCCATGCTTCCAATGCGCCGCAAGCACCCAGCGTGTGCCCGGTATAACTCTTTAACGAACTGATCGGCATCCGGCTGCCGAAGATGCTTGCCGTGGCCTGCGATTCCGCAATATCGCCATGCTGCGTGCCGGTGCCGTGTGCATTGACATACCCGATGGCCGACGCCGGCAGTCCTGCATCGGCGAGCGCCATTTCCATCGCGATCTTCATCGTATCGGGATTGGGTTGTGTCACATGACAACCATCGCTATTGGTGCCAAAGCCGACGATCTCGGCGTAAATCCGTGCACCGCGCGCCCGGGCATGTTCCAGGTCTTCCAGCACCAGCGTGCCGGCACCCTCGCCGATGACCAAGCCATCGCGGTCGGCATCGAAAGGACTGGGCGTGGTTTGCGGAGCGTCATTGCGCACGCTGGTGGCAAACAAGGTATCGAACACCGCTGCTTCGGTCGGACACAGTTCTTCGGAGCCGCCGGCAATCATCGCCCGCTGGCGTCCGCTGCGAATGGTTTCATAGGCATAGCCGATACCTTGGCTTCCCGATGTGCAGGCGCTTGATGTCGTGATTACCCGGCCCGTGACACCGAAGAACACACCTATGTTGACCGGCGCCGTATGCGCCATCATCTTGATATAGGTAGTCGCGTTGATGCCGCGCGTGGTTTTCTCGTCGATCATCTTGCCGAAGCCGCAAATCGCCTGTGTCGTTCCCGATGACGACCCGTATGAAATGCCAAGCTGGCCGCTCTTCAATAACGGGTCATCCAGCAGGCCGGCATCCTGCAAGGCAAGCTCTGTGGCACGGGTCGCCATCAGGGCAACCGCTCCCATGCTGCGCGTTGTCTTGCGATTGAACCGATCCGACAATTCATACGGTGCCGCTGGCGCGGCAACCTGCGTGTTCAAGCCATCGTATTGCGACCATTGCTCCATGCGCCTGACTGCGTTGCGGTAGGTCCCCAGTGCGGCACGTATACTGGTCCAGTCGTTTCCGATCGGACTGATGCCCGCAATGCCGGTCACTGCGACGCGACGATTCATGCCAATCCTCCATTTACCGAAATGACTTGTCGTGTCACATAAGCGGCATCTTCGCCCATCAGGAAGCTGACTGCGGCGGCAACTTCCTCGGGCTTGCCGACACGGCGTGCAGGAATCATTTTCAGCGCTTCCTCCATCGGCACCTCGTTGATCATGTCGGTTTCGATCAGGCCTGGAGCGACACAATTGACCGTGATATTGCGCGATGCCAGTTCCAGCGCCAGCGCCTTGGTGGCGCCGATAATGCCGGCTTTTGCGGCGCTGTAGTTGACCTGGCCCCGATTGCCGATCAGGCCGGATACAGAAGCCAGGGTCACGATGCGGCCCGGCTGGCGGCGGCGTACCATCGGCATGACCAATGGTTGCAATACGTTATAAAACCCATCCAGGTTGGTTTTGAGTACCAGATCCCAATCTTCTCCCGGCATGGCAGGAAACGCATTATCACGCGCGATACCCGCGTTGCAGACTATGCCGTAATAGCATCCGTGCTGTTCGACATCGGCCAGCAGCGCCGCTTCAGTGGAGGCGCGATTGCTGATATCAAACTGCAGAACCCGCGCCTGCCGTCCCGATGCCGCGATCGATTCAGCGACCGCTTCGGCGTCGCCGCGACGGTTGAGACAATGCAGCACAACATCGAACCCGTCGCGCGCCAGACGCAGCGCAATCGCCTTGCCGATCCCGCGGCTGGATCCGGTCACTAATACACTCTTGTTCACTCCATGCCTCCAGTAAGGAATTTATCGACATCCGCCGGCGAAAAAACCGAGACCGAGGCGGTTGCCGCGATGCCATCTTGGTCGTCGATGCGACACTCGAACGAACCGAGTCCGTTTTCCGCCATCAGCAGGCAGGCCACATGCACACGCAGTTTGCTGCCGACTGTAAAGACGGAACGCTCGCACTGATAGCGGCGCGAGCCGAGGAGAAAACCGATCTTTACCGGCTCGCCGCGCAGACGCGCCGTGTGGCCGGCATGCGCGGCGATTGCCTGCGCCATGTATTCGATACCGACCCAACCCCCGACGCCGGATGTTCCGCAAAACAGGCTATCGGGACGGATCTCGACTTCCGCGCACAACGTGTCGGTATCAACGGACACCACGCGATCCAGCAATACCATTGCTCCGCTGTGCGGCACCAGTGAGCGAATATCCGGCATGTCCATGCTATTCCCGTCCAAATACCAGTGCGGCATTCGCTCCGCCGAACGCAAACGAATTGCTCAGACACCACCGCACCGGGCGCCCGAGGCTGGCGCCGGATATTGCCAGATTGAGCCGCGGGATCGCCGGATCTCTTGCGCCATCCCACAGATGAGGCGGCAGGCTGCCGCCGGGATTATCGTCCTGCATGGTCAACCAGCACAGCGCGGCCTCGATGGCACCCGCCGCGCCGAGTGCATGTCCGGTAAACGGCTTGGTCGAACTGACCGCAACGGCGTCGCCGAACAAGCGGCTCACTGCGTGCGATTCCATGGCGTCGTTTTGGACGGTCGCCGTGCCGTGCAGGTTGATGTAATCGATTTCCGACGGTGCGATGCCGGCACGCGCGAGCGCCTTCTCAATCGCGAGCGATGCACCTTGTCCGGACGGTTCCGGCGCCGACATATGATGGGCATCCGACGATTCTCCCCATCCCCGCAACGAGACCGGGCCCGGCTCGCGGGTCATCAGAAATAACGCCGCGCCTTCACCGATATTGATGCCGTCGCGATTGGCGCTCAGCGGATTGCAGCGCGTGCTGCTTACCGACTCCAGTGCCGCAAACCCCGCCACTGTGAATGCACAGAGCGAATCGATGCCTCCGCATAGCACGGCGTCACAAATTCCCATGTTGAGCAGGCGCGCGGCACTTGCCATTGCCTTGGCACTCGACGCACAGGCCGTTGAATGCACATACGTCGGACCGCTGATGCCCAGCACTGCGGCCAGCATGGATGCGGGCGATGCGAGCTCCTGCTGGCTGTAGTGAAAGGATGATGGCAGCGCCTTGCACGCATGATACTCACGCAAGGCAGCTTCACTTTCTGCGATGCCGGAAGTACTGGTGCCGATCACGATGCCAATACGGTTCGCACCATAGCGGTCGATTGCAACGTCGATGTCACTGCGAATCTGCGCGAGCGCAGCCAGGGCGAGCCGGTTGTTGCGACTTTGCTCCGCCAGCGGAAGATGGTCGATTGAAGGCAGAACGTCATCCACGCAGCCAAGCGGAAGCATGCGCCCGGGCGAATAGCGTTCCGTCATCGCTATGCCGCTTTCGGGCTGCTGCAAAACGCGACGTTTGACTTCGGCCGGCGAATTGCCGGCTGCGCAAAGAATGCCTAGATGGTTAAGGTAGATCATGTCACTGACCGTTCGGAACCGACTGGATAGTCAGTCGATAGTGATAACGCAGATTGGACAGCAAAACTTTCCCGCTCCAGCGCGGTTCAGCGCTGTACTCGATAATTGCCACCGGCGTGTCGCCCGACCACAAGGTGCGTCGCCTGCCATGATCTTCGATGCGCCAGCCGGGCGGCAGGGCCGCACGAATGCTGTCCGCCGGCCAATAAGTCAACTGAATATCTTCCAATACGTCTTCGCCGCGCACCGGCGCGGGCAATAGTGCATGACGCCAGGTTTTCAGTACCTTGCCGTCATAGTTCAGGCTCATTACACGCTGGCCCATTGCCAGGCCGATCAGTCCGACATGGTCTTCATCGATTTCAAGGGCGGCATCCAGATGGTCGGTGCGGCCTTCGCGCTCGACGCTCAGATGCTGCTGCAAGCTGATTGACGCCCCCAAGGCGGCAGGCGGAAGCCTCAGACCCAGCCGTGCCGCTTGCTGCTGTGTCGGTGCGGTACATGCCGCGAGCAGCATGGCGGTGCCGGTACAAAAGAGAGAATGCAAGAGTTTCATATACCTATCTCGCCAAGTGGAGCAGTTTGCTCCTGAGGTGCGTGTGCGCTGCGAAAGCACGGCACGATCAGCCATACCAGTGTCGTGCCCAGCAACATCGTCAAACCGAAAGCCTGCAACGCTGGCGTTTTGCTCAAGCCTAGCAATCCGAACGACAGCAGGGTGCTGACGGCGGACAAGGTCACCGCCATCCAGGCCGATGCTTCACGCCGCTCCGGTCGCTCCTGGAAAAAAACGCCATAGTCGACACCGATACCGAGCAGCAGCATCAGCGCCAGTACATGGAACAGTTGCAGCGGTTGTCCGCTCAGGCCGAGTATGGCGATCGTAGCGGCGCTGGCGACAGCTGTCGGCGCCAGGACGCGCCAGGCTTCGCCGCGGTAACGCAGCGACAACAGGCAAAGTACGCCGACATACGACAGCAGCAATGCCCAGCCCATGTACTGCCGGTAGCGCCCAAGCACGGATGAAATTTCGGAAACCTTGTCGACCCATTGCACACCCTCCATGCCATCGGCGGCCTGCTTCAACGCGGGCAGGGTAGAGAGGCTGAGCCCCCGAACCGATACGATGCTGGCAAAGGTGCCATTTGTGCTACCCAGCCACAGGTGGCGCCAAGGTTCGCTTGCCGGTGATTGCAGAAACGCTTCTGCGTTCAGCAAAGGGGGCGTCGCGGAACGATTGCGGATGTCTGCGTTCCATGCAGCGTCTTCATCCAGCCGCGTCGCGAGCATCGGCAACGCGCCGTCCTTGGACATTAGCTTTTCCTCGATCAGTTTGCGATGTGCAGTTTGCGTCTGGTGAGAAGGAACCCAATTGGACATTGCCTGGTAACCGGTGATCGATCCGGCGGCAATCAGCGGGTCGAGCCTTTTCTTTAGTGCTTCTTCCCGTTGCAAGACCATCTCTTCGTTTGCACCACGCACCAGAAAAAACTGCACCGGGGTTGCCGCATCCAGTAATTTGCCGATGCGGATCTGTTCGCTGACCAGGTCTTTCGGTGGATTCTGGAGAGACCGGATATCGTCATTGACATCCAGTTTCGACCAGCCGAGAGCGATGACAAGCAGGATGGCCAGCACGGCCAGACCCGACAACAGGTTTTTCCCGAGCGCCGGCCAGCGTGCAAGTACGGTAGCGTAGAAGCCGGCGAGCCGCACGTTTTTCAGTGTGTTCGGTCCGACCAGTAGCGGATACCAGCAGACGACGGTCAGCCACGCGAACAGCAAGCCGCTGATCGAAAACACCGCCATCTGGCGCAAACCCGGGAATGGCGTCAGGGCCAGACCGAGATAGCCGACGGCGGCAGCCAGCAGGGTCAGTATCAGGCTGGGCAGCAGGCGGCGCAGCAGCTGCGATGAGCCGAGGCTTGCATCCGCGCCGAGCCGGTTGCAGAGAAAGTAGATGCCGTAATCTTGCGCGACACCGATCAGCGTCGCGCCGAACACCAGCGTCAGGAGATGCACGCGTTCGAACAGCAGCAGGCACACCGAGAGGGCACCGAGGCAACCGACACCAAGCAGGATCAGGATGTAGCCGACCGGCTTGAGCGACCGAAACGATAGCCACATCAACAGCACGATGCCGATCATCGAACCGATACCGATGGTCGACACTTCGCTGCCAGCCTGGGTTCCGGCCGCTGCCGCATGCAAGACGACGCCGGCGGACAGCACCTCCGCATCGGGCACGGCACTGCGCGCCGCCTGCCGGGCCTGCGCCAGCAATGGCGTTACGCTTTCCTGGGCATTCATTGCAAAGGCCGGCACGCGCAAGGTCATCGGCATCACGATGTATTGACGTTCGCCGCCGGCAACAAACAGCCGTCCGTCACGCGGACGCACCGGCGTTTCCTGCGCGCGTTCCTGCACCCAGTTGCCGAACAGGCCGAACGGATCATCCTGCCATGCACCCAGCTTTGGGCCTGCAAACGGACTGTAGAGTTTTGCCAGTGCGGATTCGACCCAATACGATTGCGGCTGGTCGCGCAAGGCATCCGCATCGCGCGCAGTGATCAGATTTGCCCGGTGCTTCTGGAACAGCGACAGCCAATCCTGCTGGGTCTTTTCAGCGAGATTGTCGGCTACGGTAATCAAATCCTTGCGCGATGCAATCACTGCCTGATAGGCATCGGCTGCATGCTTTGCGCTTTCCCAATCGGTTGCGCCAACCAGTACGATGACTTTTTGCTGGGCCGAGTCGACCATGTGGGTGAACGCCTGCTGCAGCACCGGGTCGCGCTCCTGTGCAGGCAGCAGCGCCAGAATGTCGGTATCCGGCACAATGCGTTTGTCCATCCACAAGTAGGCGGTATGGGCAAGCAGCAAGGCAACGACCGCAGCCCACAGCAGGGCGAACAGATGGCGCGTTTTCAAAACTGGGCCGCCTCTTCCGGAAGCATTGCGGCATCGCCGGTTTGCATCGCTGAAAATGCAATACTGGTCCGGTCCCCATTGGCTTCATGCAGCACGATGTTTTTGACATACGGGCCGCCATCCAGCGACACCGCGCTGATCACTTTGGCCAGACCGGGGTCGCGCGCTTTCAGGGCTACATTCCATTGATTGCCCTCGACACTGCCATCTCCTTCGAACAGGGTTTCAAGCTGACCGAGGTCGCCTGCCAGCAGCGAAAAAAGGACGTTGTTGATCATTCGTACCACCGGTTCCTGCTTGGCATCGAGCCGCATCGCGACACGGTCGCCCTGCATGTGGACGATCTCGTCACGCGTCAGGCGCAAGGTATTGGGGAATGGCTGCAAGGTGCGCCACAGGACGCCTTTGCCGGCTGCCACGCAAAAGCGGCCGTTGGAAAGCAAAGGCTTCTTCATGCCGGCCAAGTGCTTGGTCTGATCGAAACGGCCGCACAGCATCTTGGGTTTGGCCAGCACCGCCTGGATTTTGGCGACCGGTATCGCCGCATGGGAGGAATACAGCGGCATCATTGCCAGAGCAATGCAGCAGGCGAGCAGTCGGTGTTTCATGTCGGTGATACCCCAAGTTTCTCAAACAATACTGGCGGCGAGACAAAGCACATTTCGCCGGTAGCCAAATCGACCGCCACCTGCGTCGTCGTTGCGCGCGTCAGACGCTTGCCGGTTGCGCCATCGGTGATCAGGTAATCGATCTTCAAACGGTTTTCCCATTCGATGATGGATGCACGCAGCTTGATGCGCTGACCAAAGACCGCCGATCTGACATAGCGCAGATGCATGTCGATGATCGGCCACAGGTAGCCGGACTCCTTCATCTGTACATAGTTGTAGCCGATCTTTTCGAGTAGCGCACAGCGTGCCATCTCAAGGTATTTGACGTAGTTGCCGTGCCAGACGATCTGCATTGGATCCAGGTCATAGAACTGCACCTGCAATTCAATCTCTTCCGACCATGGCGATGCCGGCTTACTCATACAGCTTCCAGGTACGCGCACGCATGCGATCGAGCAAGACGCGCAGCTCCGGATCCAGGCGGCGATCTTCTTCAATCAGGCTCACGTCCGCATTGAGTGCCTCGGCCATTGCCAGCAGGGAGGCTTCCGGCGCGACGGCAGGGGCAAGACGCCGGCGTAGCGCCACTCCCTGATGAACCGAGATCAGCAAGGCTGCGGCTACCTGTTCCGTGAGTTCCAGCACGCGCAGACAATCCCGGGCGGCGATGGTGCCCATGCTGACCTTGTCCTGGTTATGGCATTCCGTCGAACGCGAGAACACCGATGCGGGCATGGTTTGCTTGAGCGCTTCGGCAGTCCATGCCGATGAACTGATCTGCAGCGCTTTCAGGCCATGGCTGATCGCTGCGCGCGGCCCTTGCATGCCCGACAGGTTGGATGGCAGGCCGTTGCTGTACCTGCTATCGACCAGCAACGCCATCTGGCGATCCATCAAGTCGGCGAGATTGGCGACGGCATTCTTCATTCCGTCCATGGCGAAAGCGATATGGCCGCCGTAGAAATGACCGCCATGCAGCACCCGTTCGCCATCCGGGTCGATGATCGGGTTGTCATTGGCACTGTTAAGCTCGTTCTCGATCGACTCGCGCAGCCAGGGCAGGGCATCGGCCAATACGCCAATCACGTGCGGCGCGCAGCGGATCGAATATCGGTCTTGCAAGCGCTTGCCGTTGCGCGGCGGCGGATTGCGTAACAGATCGCTACGCAGCCACGCGGCGACGCGCTGCTGCCCCCTGTGGGGTTTGACCGAAAACAGGGTTTCGTCAAAATGATGCGCATTGCCATCGAGCGCAAACGATGCCATCGCCGTGATGCGTGTGCATAGCCGGGTCAGGTATTCGGCACGTGTAAAAGCCATGCAGGCAAGCGCCGTCATGACCGCAGTCCCATTCATGATCGCCAGGCCTTCCTTTGGACGCAGGCGCAGCGGTGCGATGCCGGCCTCGGCCAATGCCTGCGCGGCGGGCACCCGGGTTCCTGCGCGCCACACTTCGCGTTCGCCGCAAAGTACCGCGGCCAGATAGGACAGCGGTGTAAGGTCGCCGCTGGCGCCGACCGAGCCTTCCGAGGGAATCAATGGAAGCAGCCCTTTGTCGAGCAGGCGCACGATCTGTTCGAGCAGATCGACGCTGACGCCGGAATAGCCCTTGCTCAGGGATGCCAGTCGGGCGGCGAGGATTGCGCGTGTCTGTGCCGGCGAAAAATACTCACCGAGGCCACAGCCATGATAGGTGTAAAGCCGATGCGGCAATTCGGCCACCAGGTCCGCCGGTACGCTGACCGTGCACGAGTCTCCGTAGCCGGTCGTGACGCCATAGATGGTGCCGTCTTCTTTCAGCAGCCGGTCGAGAAAGTCGGCGCCACGGGAAATGGTTGCGCGAAACTCGGGCGCCTGCGACAAGGTAACGGAAGCGCTGCCTTCGGCGATGGCAACGATATCTTCAATGCTCAGACGGCCCTGATCGAAGCAGACGGCTCGGCTTATTGTTTTTAAGTCAGCGGGATGCATTACTTACTTTCGGTCGGCAGATTGCCAGAAATCGTAAAAATTGAACCATTGAAAAGGGGTCCGCAAGCAAAAGTGTTCCAATCGTGCGGCATAGTCCTGTACTAGCGGAATAAACGCCTGCTCGCGGTCCTTGCGCGGCAGGCAGATACTGTCGCGCAGCTTTTCGAAATGGATTTCCGAACGCTGTCCGATCCGCATCGAAAACAGCATGTAAACCGGACATTGCAGCAGGCTTGCGAGCACATAAGGCCCGATCGGAAACGATGCCCGGTCACCCAGAAACATGGCGTCGCAGGTGCGCGAACCTGGCGTCACCGGCACCCGGTCGCCGGCAATCACGACAAATTCGCCGCGCGCCACACGCTCGCTGAGCAGCATCGCAGTGGCCGGCGACAGTTCGGTGACCTGCAGCAGATTGAGTTGGCTGTCGGGGTCGAGCTGCGCAAGCAGCTGGTTGAACTTTTGTGCATGCTTGGTATGTACCAGTACGGTGAGCTTCATCCCGGCGCGACGGCGCGCCATGACCCGGCATAACTCCAGGTTACCGAAATGCGAACAGATCAGAAGCCCGCCGCGCTTGGCCGCAATGTCGTCTTCCAGCTGTTGCTCTCCGAAAAAGCTGATGTTTTCAACGCCGACGAGCTTGCCCCACAGTAGCATCTTGTCGAGGATGCATTCGGCAAAGGCAGCAAAATGACGCATGACGTTCGTGATACCCGCCTGTACATGCGGCTGGCCTCCGAACCGGGATACCCGTCGTAAATAGCCCGACGACGCACGGCGCGCCAGCGGTTTGGTCATGACATACCACGCAAGTACCGGATACAACACCATCCGGAACGGCCAGCGCCCAAATGTGCGGCAAATCCAGAAGAGCAGCCGCATGCCGGTGACGAAGCTGACTTCGTTGATCTGTGCCCAATGCCGCGATCCGCCAGTCTCGTAACGGCCGCTCATGCCTTGCCCCACTTCCGCGCGAGCAGCCGAGGCGCACGTATGAGCATGCCAAAGAACAGCGTCGCGTGCATGCGCGATATGAGAACGTTGTCGCGCCACAGACGGAAATGCGATACGCCGTCGGCAGGGTAGCCAACCCTGGTGCCGAGATTGACGACCCGTATTCCTTCCCAGAACAAACGGACCAGCACTTCGGTATCGAAGTCCATGCGCGCGCCGATGCGCTGCCGCTTTGCCAGCGCCAGAACCGGTTTGAGGGGGTACACCCGAAAGCCGCACATCGAATCCTTGATCTGCAGCGACAAGGTATTGATCCATACCCAGACATGCGTCAGGTAGCGGGCGTACAGGCGTAACGCCGGAACCGATTCATCATATTGTGGATAGCCGACGATGAGAGCGTCCTGCTGGTTTCTTGCCTGTTCCAGAAATCTCGGAACGTCGGCGATGCAATGCTGGCCGTCGGCATCGATCTGCAGTGCATGAGAAAACCCCATGTCGGCAGCCTTGCGCATGCCGGTAATGACTGCATCGCCCTTGCCGCGGTTGATGGTGTGGCAAACCAGCGTGACCTCTGATGGCGACTGCGCGGCGATGCGGTTGAGTACCTGCGCACATGCCACGCTGCTGCCATCATCGATCAGGATGCAATGCACGCCGCTGGCACGCACGGCTTGTGTTACTGCGTCGATCGCGTGTTCATGGTTATAGACGGGAATCACAACACAGGGATTAAACATCGGCCGCTCCAAACATCAGTCGGCCACTTGCATGTACGCCCGCATCTGAAAAATATTTGAACGTCACGCTGCTCTTGGCTGCGTCATGCATCATCTCAAGCGAAAACGGTCTTTCGGGCCGGATCACTTGCTGAAATTTAAGTGCATGGATTCCCTTGAAAAGCGGCGGCAGGTCGAAGCATTGTCGTGCCAAGCCTTGAGCCCATTCGACCTGCGCCACACCCGGCAGGATCGGAACGCCGGCGAAATGCCCATCGAAATAGAGTAAATCGCGTGGCGCCGTCATCGCGATCAGCACACGCTGCGTATCACGCTCAAGATACGACATGCGCGGCATTACCGGCCTGGCCGCGGCCGACAGGTCCTCAAGCAGCGCCATTAGTTCGCCGTGCGTGGTCTTGCCTTGCGCATTGATCGGCAGCGCATCCAGATAGCGCCAGCTGCGGGGCAGGGCGATTCTTTCGATCGCCTGGGCCAAATGCCGGCGCAGCATGTCATTCAATGCCGGCTTGCCCGTACGGGAAAGTAATGTGCTTCCGTCCTCTGTCAAGACGATAAACGCTGCCAGGCGTTGGCGTTTTCCATCGACGACCAGCACGCGCGCATCGGCGACCCATTCTGTTTCCTTTAGGCGCAATTCAATCAAGTCGAGCGAAATGCGCTTTTCTTCGATCTTGACGATGCGGTCGGCGCGGCCCTGCAGGAAAAAGCGGCTATCACTGACCATGTTTGCACGGTCGGCGGTACGGAACCACGTGTTATCGGGCAAATGCGACGAGCGCACTTCCAGCGCGTCATATTCACTGGCGATACGTGCATCGACTTCGGGCAGCAATTGCCAGCTTTCGTCACCGCCGCGCTGCTTCCTCTGTCGCCATCCAATGCCCCCGGTCTCGGAACTGCCGTAGATTTCGATGGGGGCTGCCCCAAGCATGTCGACCGTTGTGTAGGCAACCTCTTCGGGCAAGGGACCGCCTGAAGAAAAAATGGTGCAAATGCGATGACTCGCGGCGGCCCACGCCGGACTTTCTGGCAAGCGTTTCAGGTGTGCAGGACTGGAGATCAGAATGCAGTCACGTGTCGATGTGAGTTGCAACAGCTCTTCCGGATACGCGCGACTACGGGCATGAATGCCACGTTCGGATGCCAGTGGCCACAACACTTTGAACAGCAATCCGTAGATATGCTGGTGCGACACGGTCGCAACCACTTCCTTGACCTTGGCAACGGAGCCGAATTGCCTTTCAAGCGTCGCAACCTCGCAGGCAAGTTGCGACAGCTTTTTGGGAATCGCCTGCGGTAGGCCCGTACTGCCCGAGGTATACACCACTAGTGCAGGAAAGTCGGGCTGCAACGGCGTGAATCGAAAATCTTCGGCGGCCGATCGTAGTGACTGCGGGCCATGTCGATCAGATAAATCCGGTGAAATGGGCGCGCATTCGGCTGGAAAATCACCGAGATAGCCTTGCACCGCGGGCCGCAATGACGCGCAGGTCGCCGGAAGAGTATCCGACGGCAGATAGATGGTTTTTCCTGCGTGCCAGGCGCCAAACAAGGCGGCAGCGAATTCGATGCTGTCGTTGGCATATAGCGCAAAGTTGCTGCCGGACGTACCGAGCAATAACGTATGCCACAAACTGACGCGGCCAAGAAATTCCGCAAATCCGATTTTGTCGTCTTCGCGCCATCCAATACAGCTGTCCAGCGAGCGGCCGGCGCTGAGCAGGTTCAGTATGTCGATGAAGTCAGACATTGTGACGCCGTTTGAAACGCAAGCGAACCAGATACTCGCCAGCAAAAAGCAGTCCCATCAGCACATAGGCAATCACACCGTTGTAGAGAGACCAGGTTGCCGGCGACGCCCACACCGCGGTCAGCAGCGCGATACTCCCGTTAACCAGAAAGAACAGACACCATACCTGTGTCACGCGCCTGGTATAGGCCACAGCGATGCTCGGCAAGTCAGGCTCTTTGATGCGGGCGATGCGCTCGATGAAGGTTGGCGGCATGGCAAGACTGTAGGCGAACATGCCGAGCATGACCGCGTTGACCAATACCGGATACAACTTCAATGGCATCCAGCCGTTGCTCATCACCGCGCCCGTTCCCAGCGCCAGCGCACCGGCGAGCCACCACCATGCAGCCCTGCCGATCTTCATGGTCGCCACGCGTATCGATGCCGCCAGCACCAGCAAGGCGGCGAACAGCCGTGGCTCCACTGTACCGTGACCAAGCCATACCGCTAGCGGATATACAAGTGTGATAGCGACCGGCAACGCGGTCAGGATGAAGCGATTAATGAATTACTCCCGGCTCATTGCAAATCTACTCCGCCAGGAGGTCGTGCAAGGCCTTGACGACGTCGTCGACGGTGCGAACCGTCTTGAAGACCTCGGGCTGCAACCGCTTGCCAGTCAATTCCTTTGCCTTGACGGCCAGGTCGACCGCATCGATGCTGTCGATGTCCAGGTCATTGTAAAGATTGGCTTGCGGCGTGATCTCCGCTTTATCGATTTCAAACATATCGTGCAAGGTGTCCACGATCCAGCTGTAAATCTCTTCCTTGCTCATCACGGTGGCGGCGGTCATTTCCGTTTACTCCTACTTTGTTCTATGGCTGGCGATCATCAGGCTCAGGGCGCGAACCGATTTGAAATGGCGACGGGTTTCCTCCGAGTCGGCAGACAAGGAAATGCCGTAACGTTTTTGCAATGCGACACCGAGCTCCAGCGCGTCGATCGAGTCAAGTCCAAGCCCCTCGACAAACAGGGGGGCGTCGGTATCGATGTCTTCCGGGCGAATATCTTCGAGTTGAAGGGATTGGATGATTGTTGTTTTGACTTCGTCTTCAAGCGACTGCATGGCCTTTGTTTTCCTCGACAAAAAAATGCTGCAAATATTCGGTCAGCCGGCGAGCTGCAATTGCTTCGTTATCCGCTGCAGCGATAAAGGGATGAATCGGGATATCGTCCCGTACTTCAATCGTCAGTTGTACGCGGCGTGCGGGCACTTTCCACCACTTGTCTTCCTTGCCCAATGTCGAAGGCGTGCACCGGATCAGCACCGGCGTGACATCGATATTGCCGCGTACTGCGATATTCGCCGCGCCGCGCTTGAAGCAAATCGATCCGTCACGGCGAGTACGCGTTCCTTCCGGGAACACGATCAAGTTGCTGCCTTGTTGTATGGATTTGATGCACTGCTCTATCAGTTCAGGGCCGCTTGTATTGTTGATGTAACCCGCTGCACGAACCGGTCCATGCGTGACCGGGTTATTCCATAGCTGGTTTTTGACGATGCAATCCGCCTGCTTGACAAAAGACATGAGAAATACCGTGTCGATCAAGGTCGGGTGATTCGCGAGAATCAGCAAGCCGCGGCGTTCTAGTTTTTCCAAGCCTTTGATTTCATAGCGTAGTACCCGCAAGCCGACCATCATGCGGACAAAAGCACGAAATGTCAGGCGAATAACATTGCGGGCTGCGGTTTTACGACGGCTGGCGTTCCATACAAAGATATTCATTGTCGGGAAAACCAGTACCCGCAGGAGCAATCCACCCACGCCAAAAGAGGCAAAACTTATTCCCGTGCCGACGACCCGCCAGTAGCGATTGAAAACCTCAAGCATGCCGGCTCCAGCGCCAGGATTGTTTGGCGGACCGTCGCTCAAGTAAGGAAGATTGAAGTAGATGAAAACGCAAGATTTCCAATCCGCCTGTCAGCAATGACGGTTGGATTGTATCGCTCGCTGGTTCAGACCAAGAGAGCGACATTACATCCTGTAGCGGCGGTTCGATCAGCCATGCCCACGCAAACGGTTGCTCGGCCACGTCTTGGAATTCTGTATATATTCCTGGCAGCGGACAATCATAGACAACGAGCAGGACGGCTTTTTCTCCGTCATTCAACAGACCGCAAGCTTCTACAACCGCATGTTCAACCGAACTCTGCCCCGCACTGAGCGCGATATGGTTCGCTTGGTCGTCACGGACGATGGAAAACATTCCACCGATCGCATTGTGAACTGACAAACCGAATGAGGTGGGGGAGAGCGGCTCGCCGGCTGCCAAATCACTCAGCAGATCCACGGAGCGCGAGACTTCGCCATGCCGAGAGCAGAATATGGTCGGCACGCCAGTCCGCTCCCCCAGGCACGCATAGGCCACTTCCAAAGCCATTTTTCCGAGCATGCCGACGCGTCGCCGTTGCATGACCGCCATCGACTGAAGTTTTGGCTTGCCGCTGCCTTCGGTCGTGCCGCCATGCTGCGCCCATGCCAGCCATGCTTCCCGCGTTTCTATACCCGGCGCCCATGCAGCGTCCGAAGTAATTGAAAAATGTACGGATGAAGAACGCATGGCGGGATAGGTGGCGATATTGCTAATTGTTAGATTATAACTGGTTGATATATGGCAAAAGTCATGCCGAAATGCAATCATGATGCAAATTGCAATTACATCGCAGCATTTGCCATCGAATTGTTGTTTTCTGGAAATTTTTTAGTCTTCATGCTTCCGCAATCGCTGAAACGAGCGAGGTCCTCAATATCTTCAGAGCGCGCGTCCGAATTCAAGGATGCCGATTTTGACTGCCTTTCTACTCTACTTGCCCAATAACAAGCTATAGTTCGCTCCCATAGATTTCATGAGCCCGCCCATGTCATGCGAGGGGACGGCAAGAAATTTCTTTCTTATCCCTTATTTATTGATGAGGAGCTATCCCATAGATATGGGGTTGTGCGTCGTTCCCGCTTGAAATAGGCGATTTGCAAAGCGACGGTATCGAAGGCGCGTCTTTCTCGGTCAGTTGACGTGTTCTCTCTTTGTATGACCTTTGGAGTAATTGGCGTCCTGCATCGTGGTGCTTATTCTTAATGCTAGAAAAAGCGCATGCCAACTGGCCGGAAAGATCTTTCTATAGAGTATTTTAAAGTTGTCTATCGTAGTTTTACGGTAGCCGGGAAGCGGGATTCTAGTGGGCAATTGTTTGACGCTCGCTGCGGAAAACACTTATAATCCCGTGGTTTCACAAAACGCACCACCTTGAAACACCGCGGCCCGTAGCGGGTGTCGGAACGATCTTCGACCCCACGGATTGCACGATTCGGACTCATATGCTGCACGTCGTCCTCCTGCAATTTGCAACTACGGTTATCGCCGGACTGATTGCCGGCTGGCTGGGCGGAGTGCATGCGCTGGTGTCGGCGCTTCTGGGGGGACTGTGCTGTGTGGTGCCAAACGGCTTGTTCGCTTTGCGGCTGTTTGTCAACGCGCGAAAGCCTGGCGCTGTCAATCCGATGACTTTTTTCATCGGCGAATTTATCAAAATTGCATTGACTCTCGCATCATTGGGTGCGGTGGTCTGGCTGTACCACGATTTGAACTGGCTGGCGCTGATCGCCGCTTTCATCGTGGCGCTGAAAAGTTACATCATCTTATTATTTAGGCACTGACATGGCATCTACCAACGAAGCGGCAGCACACGCGCCAACGGCGTCAGAATACATCGTCCACCACCTCGGACATCTCACCAACCACCACCAGGAAAAGATAGTCGATTTCTCGATCATCAACATGGACACCGTGTTCTGGTCCATTTTCGTCGGCATCCTTGGCTGTTTCCTGATGTGGCGTGCTGCACGCCACGCAACTGCCGGTGTGCCGGGACGATTCCAGGCGTTCGTCGAAATGCTCGTCGAATTGGTCGAAGATCAATCGAAGTCCATTGTCCATGGCAAGCGCGACTTCATCGCACCGCTGGCCTTGACCGTCTTCGTCTGGGTCGCGCTGATGAACTCTCTGGACTTCCTGCCGGTTGACCTGTTTTCGAGCATCTTCCGTCTGTTCGGGATCGATATCCATCACCGCGTCGTTCCAACCGCCGACCTCAACGGCGCGCTCGGCATGTCGATCGGCGTTCTGGCACTGGTTCTCTATTACAACGTCAAGATCAAAGGTCTGGGCGGCTGGGTGCATGAACTGTTTGCCGCACCGTTCGGCATCTGGCTCGCACCATTCAATCTTTTGCTGAATTTCATCGAATACATCGCCCGCACCGTGTCGCTGGGTATGCGACTCTGGGGCAACATGTACGCAGGCGAACTGGTGTTCCTGCTGATCGCGCTGCTGGGTTCGACCGCGACCGTGTTTGGCTTCTTCGGTCATGTGGTTGCCGGCTCGATCTGGGCGATCTTCCACATCCTGATCGTGTTCCTGCAAGCATTCATTTTCATGATGCTGACCCTGATTTACATCGGTCAGGCGCATGAAGCCCACTAATCTGGGCCAGTAAAGAATCGAAAGATAGGTAGTACGTAACGAAGTAGGTTTTTGGGTATTTTGCTTTTTAATTTTTAACTTTAACTTTTTGAAGGAATTCAAATGACTGATATCTCTTTTGTTGCTCTGGCTTGCGGTCTGATCATTGGCCTGGGTGCTATCGGCGCTTGTATCGGTATCGCGATCATGGGCGGCAAGTACCTCGAAGCATCCGCTCGTCAGCCTGAACTGATGAACACCCTGCAAGCCAAGATGTTCGTTCTGGCTGGTCTGATCGACGCTGCGTTCCTGATCGGTGTTGGTATCGCGATGTTGTTTGCTTTCGCGAACCCGTTCATCGCTAAGTAATCCGGCGACATAGGGTGTCGTTGACACCCGCCGATTTCCAGCCGCCGGACCTGTCCCAGGTTCGGCTCTCGTTATTCTGAGAAGGAAAAACACCGTGAACTTAAATGCAACCCTGATTGCACAGTTCGTGGTCTTCTTCATCTTGGCGATGTTCACAATGAAGTTCGTGTGGCCGCCCCTGATGAAAGTGCTCGACGAGCGCGCCGAGAAGATCTCGAATGGTCTGGCTGCCGCTGACCGTGGCAAGGCAGAGATGGCTGCCGCGGAAAAGCGCGCGCAGGCTGAACTGGCTACCGCCCGTGATGAAGGCCAGAAGCGCATTAACGACGCTGAAAAGCGGGCGCATGCAATTATCGAAGAAGCCAAGAAAACCGCATCCGACGAAGCAGCGCGCATTCTTGCTGCTGCTAAAGCCGATGCCGAACAGCAAGTCACACGTGCACGCGAAGAGCTGCGCGGCCAAGTCGCGGTCCTTGCGGTCAGCGGCGCCGAGCATATCCTCAAGCGTGAGGTAAACGCAGCGGCACATGCCGATCTGCTGAACCAACTCAAGACTGAACTGTAATCATGGCCGAACTCGCAACGATTGCTCGTCCTTACGCAGAAGCACTGTTCCGTGTTGCCAAATCCGGCAATCTCGCCGCCTGGTCCGACCTCGTGTCGGAAATGGCAGCGGTTGCCGCTCTTCCCGACGTCAAGTCTTTTGCCGGTAATCCGAAACTTACGGATACGCAGGTCGTCGATACCTTTCTGTCGCTGCTGAAGTCCAGCGTCAGCGCCGAAGCGAAAAACTTCGTCGCGATGCTGGTCGAAAACGGCCGCCTGACCCTGTTGCCGGAAATCGGCACACAGTTCCATGCATTGAAAAATGCAGCGGAAGGCGCGGCAGATGCGGAAATCACGAGCGCGTTCGAGTTGACCGATGCGCAAGTGAAAGATTTGATCGCGACGCTGGAAAAGAAATTTGGCCGCAAGCTCAATCCGTCCGTCAAAGTGGATAGCGCACTGATCGGCGGCGTACGTGTGGCAGTAGGCGACGAAGTGCTCGACACTTCCGTGCGCGCGAAGCTGCAGAAAATGTACGTCGCCCTGGCATCGTGATTGGCTGCTTCTGACCCCTGGCGCAAGCCAGGCAGAGTGAAAAATATTAGGAGTTAACATGCAACTCAACCCGTCTGAAATCAGCGAACTGATCAAGAGCCGGATTCAAGGCCTTGGCGATTCCGCTGAGATTCGCAACCAGGGCACGGTCATTTCCGTGACCGACGGTATCTGCCGCATCCACGGTCTCTCCGACGCGATGCAAGGCGAGATGCTGGAATTCCCGGGTAACACCTTCGGTCTCGCGCTCAACCTCGAGCGTGATTCCGTCGGCTCCGTTATCCTGGGCGACTACGAACACATTTCCGAAGGCGATACCGTCAAGTGCACGGGCCGCATCCTGGAAGTGCCGATCGGCCCGGAACTGCGCGGCCGCGTCGTCAACGCACTGGGCCAGCCGATCGACGGCAAGGGCCCGATCAACACCACGCTGACTGCCCCGATCGAAAAGATCGCTCCGGGCGTTATCGCACGTCAATCCGTTTCCCAGCCGCTGCAAACCGGCCTGAAGGCGATCGACGCGATGGTGCCAATCGGCCGCGGCCAGCGCGAGCTGATCATCGGCGACCGTCAAACTGGTAAGTCTGCTGTTGCGGTTGATACCATCATCAATCAAAAAGGCCAGGACGTGACATGTATCTATGTCGCGATCGGCCAGAAGGCATCGACCATCAAGAACATCGTGCGCGCGCTGGAACAGAATGGCGCCCTCGAGTACACCATCGTCGTTGCCGCTTCCGCTTCCGAATCCGCCGCGATGCAGTACGTGTCGGCCTACTCCGGTTGCGCCATGGGCGAATACTTCCGTGACCGTGGTCAAGATGCGCTGATCGTGTATGACGATCTGTCCAAGCAGGCTGTCGCTTACCGTCAGGTGTCGCTGCTGCTGCGCCGTCCGCCAGGCCGTGAAGCTTATCCGGGCGACGTGTTCTACCTGCACAGCCGTCTGCTCGAGCGCGCTGCTCGCGTGAACCCCGACTATGTCGAAGCGTTCACCAAGGGCGAAGTCAAGGGCCAGACCGGTTCGCTGACCGCGCTGCCGATCATCGAAACCCAGGCCGGCGACGTTTCCGCGTTCGTTCCGACCAACGTGATTTCGATTACCGACGGCCAGATCTTCCTGGAGACTTCGCTGTTCAACGCCGGTATCCGTCCCGCGATCAACGCCGGTATTTCGGTGTCCCGCGTCGGTGGCGCAGCGCAGACCAAGGTTATCAAGGGCTTGTCCGGCGGTATTCGTACCGACCTGGCGCAGTACCGGGAACTCGCCGCATTTGCGCAGTTTGCTTCCGACCTCGACGAAGCGACCCGCAAGCAGCTCGACCGCGGTGCACGCGTGACCGAACTGCTGAAGCAGCCGCAATACTCGCCGCTGCCGATTTCGCTGATGGCCGTATCGCTGTTCGCAGTGAATAAGGGCTACTTCGACAATATCGAAGTGAAGCGCGTGCTGGCATTCGAATCCGGCCTGCACAACTTCATGAAGAACAGCCACGGCGCCCTGCTGCAGAAGATTGAAGACACCAAGGCACTCGACAAGGACGGTGAAGCTGCACTGGCCGCCGCGATCGCCGACTTCAAGAAAACATTCTGAGCCATTGGAGCTTTAGGCTAAAGGAGTAAGTACTCATGGCTGCAGGTAAAGAGATACGCGGCAAGATCAAGAGCGTAGAAAATACGAAGAAGATCACCAAGGCGATGGAAATGGTCGCCGCATCCAAAATGCGCAAGGCGCAGGAGCGGATGCGGTCGGCCCGTCCCTACAGTGACAAGATTCGTAATATCGCCGCTCACTTGTCGCAGGCCAACCCCGAGTACACACATCCGTTCCTGGTCAAGCAGGACACGGCAAAGACGGTGGGCATCATCGTCGTCACGACCGACAAGGGTCTGTGCGGCGGTATGAACACCAACGTGCTGCGTCTGTTGACCAACAAGGTGCGTGAACTCGAAGGTCAGGGCAAGAAAGTTGAAGCAGTTGCGATCGGTAACAAGGGCTTCGGCTTCCTCAACCGCATCGGCGCCAAGGTCGTGTCACATGCAGTCCAGCTCGGCGACACGCCGCACCTGGAAAAGCTGATTGGCCCGGTCAAGGTGCTGCTGGATGCGTACCAGGAAGGCAAGCTCGACGCGGTTTACGTTTGCTATACCAAGTTCATCAACACGATGCGCCAGGAGCCGATGATGGATCAGCTCTTGCCATTGTCGTCCGAGCGGATGGAAGTGGATAAGTCGTCCCATGCATGGGATTACATCTACGAACCGGACGCGCAGACCGTTATCGATGAATTGCTGGTGCGCTACGTCGAAGCGCTGATCTACCAGGCTGTTGCCGAGAACATGGCGTCCGAGCAATCGGCGCGCATGGTCGCGATGAAATCCGCTTCGGACAACGCAGGTAACGTGATTGGCGAACTGAAGCTGGTCTACAACAAGACCCGTCAAGCTGCGATTACCAAGGAACTGTCCGAGATCGTCGCCGGTGCGGCTGCGGTTTAACGAAACGAATCTAATTAAATATTGAAGGAACGAAAATGGCTGAAGGCAAAATCGTTCAGTGTATCGGCGCCGTTGTTGACGTGGAATTTCCGCGCAACGCCATGCCCAAGGTGTATGACGCCTTGAAAATGGCAGGTTCCGAGCTGACTCTCGAAGTGCAGCAGCAGCTTGGCGACGGCATCGTCCGTACCATTGCGCTGGGCTCTTCCGACGGTCTGCGTCGCGGCATGACCATACAGAACACCGGCGCCCCGATCATGGTACCGGTCGGTCCCGCTACCCTGGGCCGCATCATGGACGTGCTGGGCAATCCTATCGACGAGCGTGGTCCGGTATCTTCCGAGCGCACCGCATCGATTCACCGCAAGGCACCTGCATACGATGAACTGGCGCCGTCGCAGGAACTGCTGGAAACAGGCATCAAGGTTATTGACCTGGTCTGCCCGTTCGCCAAGGGCGGTAAGGTCGGTCTGTTCGGCGGTGCAGGTGTGGGCAAGACCGTGAACATGATGGAACTGATCAACAACATCGCGAAGGCGCACTCGGGTCTGTCCGTGTTTGCCGGCGTGGGCGAACGTACTCGTGAAGGTAACGACTTCTATCACGAAATGGCGGACTCCAAGGTCGTCGACCTCGACAACCTGGCGAACTCCAAGGTCGCGATGGTGTACGGTCAGATGAACGAACCGCCGGGCAACCGTCTGCGCGTCGCGCTGACCGGTCTGACCATTGCGGAATCCTTCCGTGACGAAGGCCGTGACGTGTTGTTCTTCGTCGATAACATCTACCGTTACACTCTGGCCGGTACCGAAGTGTCCGCGCTGCTGGGCCGTATGCCGTCCGCGGTGGGTTACCAGCCGACGCTGGCCGAAGAAATGGGCCGCCTGCAAGAGCGTATTACCTCGACCAAGACCGGTTCGATCACTTCGATCCAGGCCGTGTACGTCCCTGCGGATGACTTGACCGACCCGTCGCCGGCGACCACGTTCGCGCACTTGGACTCCACCGTCGTTCTGTCGCGTGACATCGCTGCGCTGGGTATCTATCCCGCGGTTGACCCGCTCGATTCGACTTCGCGTCAGCTGGACCCGAACGTCGTCGGTCAGGAACACTACGAGACCGCACGCGCCGTTCAGGGCACGCTGCAGCGCTACAAGGAATTGCGCGACATTATCGCGATTCTGGGCATGGACGAACTGGCACCGGAAGACAAGTTGGTCGTGGCACGCGCTCGTAAGATGCAGCGTTTCCTGTCCCAGCCGTTCCACGTCGCTGAAGTGTTTACCGGCTCGCCAGGCAAGTACGTTTCGCTGAAAGACACGATCAAGGGCTTCAAGATGATCGCTTCCGGCGAACTCGATCACCTGCCGGAACAAGCGTTCTACATGGTCGGCACGATCGAAGAAGCAATCGAAAAAGCCAAGAAGATCCAGTAATACGGTTGAGCTTTTCCTGTTGAAGGATGACCGGCAAGGTGGGAGCTTGGATAGGGAACGGGTGAGTTTTTTCATCAATCACCCATTCCTATTCAGCGTCTTCTCCTCGTCGGATGCCCTTCAAAGGGAGGGAGCGAACCGGGGTAAGCGCAGTTTGCTTATCCGGGATCTTCGGACGAACATATAAGGTTCTAACATGGCAAACACTATTCACGTAGACGTCGTCTCGGCCGAAGAAGAAATCTTCTCCGGTCCGGCTGAATTCGTCGCGTTGCCGGGAGAAGCGGGCGAATTGGGTATCTACCCGATGCACACGCCGCTGATCACGCGCATCAGGCCGGGTGCGGTGCGCATCAAGGTGCCGGGCCAGGCGGAAGATGAATTTGTCTTCGTCGCGGGCGGCATTCTCGAAGTGCAGCCGAACGGCGTCACCGTGCTGGCCGATACCGCGATTCGCGGTGCCGACCTGGACGAGGCGAAGGCGGCCGAGGCGAAGAAGCTGGCGGAAGAAGCGTTGACGAACAAGGATTCATCGATCGATTATGCGAAGGCACAGGCTGAACTGGCTGCTGCGGTCGCACAATTGGCAGCAATTCAAAAGCTGCGTCAAAAACGTTAATCCGGTACAGCAGTACAATGAAAAGGCAGCTTCGGCTGCCTTTTTGTTTTTCCGGCATACCGAGCGGTATGAATTCGTGTAATGGCTGCAGCACTTTTATGGCGAGCGACAATGGACGATGAACAAGCCCTGATACGCCAACGTCTGGCCGATGCAACGACGATTGCCATCGTCGGACTATCCGCCCATCCCGAGCGTCCCAGCCATGGCGTTGCCCGTTACCTGCAGCGGCAAGGATATCGCGTCATCCCGGTGAATCCCGCCTATGCCGGCTCGGACATTCTAGGCGAGGTCTGCTACCACAGCTTGGACGAGGCGGCCGCCGCCCTCAAGTCCGGGCACAAATCGATTGATATCGTCGATCTTTTCCGCAAGTCGGCCGAAGTCGGCGCGGCGATCGATGACGCGATTGCGATCGGCGCCCCCTGTGTCTGGTTGCAGCTTGGCATACACCACGCCGCGGCAATCGAGCGCGCCAAAGGTGCAGGCATGCTCGTGGTCACCGACAAATGCATCAAGATCGAACACATGCAGCTGTTTTCATAATGGAGATGCGATGAGTACAGCCCAACAGTTCCGCAAATCAAAGAAGCTGAAAATCGAAGACAAGGCAGCGGCCGCGACACCGCTCGGGTCAGGCGACAAGCAGGCCGACAAGGTCCGGGTCGACGAACTCGCGCAGCGCATCGCCGAGCTGCAGGATATCCTTTACGCCGCGCGCAACCCCAAGTTGCTGGTGATCCTGCAAGGCATGGATACATCCGGCAAGGATGGCACCGTCAAGGGCGTGTTCGGCCGCATCGATCCGCTCGGTATCCGCACCGTCGCCTTCAAGGCGCCGACGCTGGCGGAAAAGGAACATGATTACCTGTGGCGGATTCATCAACAGGTGCCCGGCCAGGGCGAGCTGGTCATCTTCAACCGCAGCCATTACGAAGATGTGCTGGTAACCCGCGTGCATGACTGGATCGATGCGGACGAATGCAGGCGGCGCTGTGCGCAGATCCGGGATTTCGAACGCATGCTTGCCGAAACCGGCACGACGATTCTGAAATTCTTCCTCCATATCTCGAAGAATGAACAACGCGAGCGGTTGCAGGCCCGCGTCGACGATCCCGACAAGCACTGGAAGTTCGACCCGAAAGACCTGGAAGAACGCGTCTATTGGGACAGTTATCAGGAGGCGTATCAGCAAGCGATTGAAGCGACCGACGCCGACCATGCGCCTTGGTACCTGATTCCAGCCGACTCCAAAACGCACCGCAACCTTGCGATCGCGTCGGTCGTGGTCGAGACCCTGGAAGCGCTCAAGCTTTCCTATCCGCCGCCCAATCCCAAGCTGACCGGTCTGAAGATCGCCTGAAGGCCGGATCGGCATCGACTTCTATCGCAATGCGCCACTATCTGCCCGAACTGTTAGCCTTTACCATCCTGCCGTTTTTGATTGTGCAAGGCCGGCGTACCCGCCGCCGCACGCCCCGTCTGCCCGAAGCGGGGGGGCCGGTCCAGGGCATCGCCGGTGCAGAACGGGATGGGGCTCCGCTGTCGCTGCTCGCCATTGGCGAGTCTCCGGTGGCCGGGGTCGGCGTCGGTACGCATGAAGATGCGATCACCGGTCAGTTGGCAAGCGCATTGTCTCGCCGCCTGGCGCGTCCTGTGCACTGGCATGCCTGCGGAAAGAATGGCGCGACCGTTGCACAAGGGCTGGAACAACTTGTACCCACCATTCCTGCGGCCAAAGTCGATCTGGTCCTGGTCGCGTTTGGAGTCAACGACACCACGGCGTTCCACTCGCCCACCCGTTGGCGCGCCGACTTGCGCAAACTGCTGATAGCTATCGAAGCGCGCTGTTCCCCGGCCCTCACCATTGTCTCCGGCGTACCGCAGATGGCCCATTTTCCCGCTTTGCCACAACCGTTGCGCCATGTGATGGGAATCAAGGCAAGTACGCTGGATACTGTTGCCCGCGCATTGGTCGCCACCCGGCCGCACACGCTGCATGTGCCGCTGGAACTGAACGTGCGCGACCGCAGCTTGATGGCCTCGGACGGCTATCATCCTTCGGCCGCAGGCTGTACCGCCTGGGCCGCGCTGCTGGCCGAGCGCATCGCCGACCACCGTATATAAGAGATGCCACCAATGCATTGCCATATTACCCGGTAAGCCGATTCCCCTCGGCAAGCCCATTTGGCGTTAGGATGGCAATATCCTTTCGAGAATGCAATGAACCTTCTGATCGATCCCGATTTCTGGGAAACCGCCAGTTTTGTCGTTACCGTATTCGGCTTGCCGTTTGCGATATTTCTTTTTCTATTCGAGCAGCGCAAGGAACGCGATGCCGAAGACGAAGAAGCCTATCAGATGCTGCAAAACGCCTACAGCGACTTCCTGAATATCGTCCTGAACAATCCCGACCTGCAATTGCGCAGTGCGACAATGAGTCAAAACCTGACCGACGAGCAGCGCGAGCGGACCCTGATCATTTACGAAATGCTGATCGCCCTGTTCGAGCGCGCCTATATCGTCTCTTACGAAGACGACTTGAAAGGCGTCGCACTACGGCGCTGGAACTCCTGGGATGACTACATGCGCGAATGGTGCCGGCGGGAAGACTTCTATTACCTGCTGCCGCAGCTGCTGCGCGGCGAAGACCCGGATTTTGCTGCTTATATCCGCGGGGTTGCGGACGAAGAGCATCATGGCGTTCTTGTTGCGCGTTGATAAGTATATGGCACGATCGCCGGATATCGCGGACGTTCGGTGCCATTTGCCGCAGATATTAACTCTGCCTTGCATAACGTAGCGAAAATCCTCCTGGATACGGTACAAGCGCAGCGCTTCGGCGATAATGTCGGCTTACCGAAAGCCCGACCTATGCCATCCACATTCGCTCCCCTCAAAAACGATACCTTCCTGCGCGCATTGCTGCGCCAGCCTACTGATTACACGCCGCTATGGCTCATGCGCCAGGCCGGGCGCTATCTGCCCGAATATTGCGCGACCCGCAAACGCGCCGGCTCCTTCCTCGGCCTGGCAAAAAACCCGGATTACGCGACCGAGGTCACCTTGCAGCCGCTCGACCGTTATGCGCTCGACGCCGCCATCCTGTTCTCGGACATCTTGACCGTACCGGACGCCATGGGTCTGGGGCTGTATTTCGCAGAAGGCGAAGGACCGAAATTCGAACGGCCGTTACGCGACGAAAAAGCCGTGATGGCGCTGCGTACGCCGGAAGACGGCTCGCTGCAATACGTATTCGATGCCGTGACCCAGATCCGTACCGCGCTCAACGGCCGCGTGCCGCTGATCGGCTTTTCCGGCAGTCCCTGGACCCTGGCTTGCTATATGGTCGAGGGCGGTGGCTCGGACGATTTCCGGACCGTCAAAACGATGCTGTATAACCGTCCAGACCTGATGCACCAGATCCTGAAGGTCAATGCCGCCGCGGTTGCTGCTTACCTGAATGCACAAATCGATGCCGGCGCGCAAGCGGTAATGTTGTTCGATACCTGGGGCGGCGTGCTGGCCGACGGCATCTACCAGCAGTTTTCACTGAATTACATGCGCGAAGTGATGCAGCAACTCAAGCGGGAAAAGGATGGCGTAAAAATCCCGGCGATCGTATTCACCAAGGGTGGCGGACTCTGGCTCGAGCAAATTGCCGACATCGGTACCGATGCGGTTGGCCTGGACTGGACCGTGAATCTTGGCCAGGCGCGCGCCCGCGTCGGACAGAAGGTGGCGCTGCAAGGCAATCTCGATCCCAACGTCTTGTTCGCCGGCGCCGATCAGATCCGTACCCAAGTGCACACTCTGCTTACTTCCTATGGCGCGCCGACGGATGGTCATGGCCATGTCTTCAACCTTGGCCATGGAATTTCCCAATTCACGCCGCCGGAATCGGTATCGGTGTTGGTCGATGCGGTCCATGAGTTCAGCCGAGGGCAACGTAGTACGCGCTAATAACTTCAGCCACTCTGTGGACAACTATCGGCGACGAAACACTTCCGGACGGAACGGCTAGTTATTCACATTATTTCCGCTTGTGCAAGGCAATAAGGCCTTGTCTGAAATCCATATTTCACTTGAACAATCGCTTCGTAAGTCGTTGATTTTAAAGGAGCGATTTGTTGCTTTTCAATTTAGCATTCTATTGAAAACCGCATGAAATCAGGCTTGGCGCGCTGTTATAGGCTGCTTGTCCACAAAGTTATCCACAGACTTTGTGGATAGTTAAAAAATTGTTTATAAAACGGGAGCTTAGCCGGTTTCCTTCAGAAACCTGTTAAGTTTTCGTTTGGAACTGAAACCGAAAAATCTTCAGATCTAACGGTTGGTACTAAAAAAAATTTGTATTGCCTGTCAGCACAGTGATGGAAATTCGCTTCCAAACAGCAACTCGATCAGATAAAAATTGCTTCAAATCGGCCTGTATCGACGTACTTATTCACAAAAACCAGGACTGCATAGGCTTGTGCATAGCAATAAAGATTTCTTTTAAAAGGCTTTCTTTCCCTCAAGAGTGAAAATACAAGTCATTGAATATAAAGGAATTATTTTTTGCTTTTCAAACAGGCAATTTGTTGGAAGTCGCATGGGGCTTAGGTTTGCCGGGAGTCAAGTCCCATTTCTCCACAAAGTTATCCACAGGATGTGTGGATAGTTTGAAAAGTCTTTAAGAATCGCGGCTTTAGACGTCTTTTTCAATAATTACATTAAGTACGTGACTGTTCTTTACCTCAATGTTGCCCTCGACACTCCGCTAGCCACCTGTTTTGATTATCGGTGGAACATGGAGCACGAACGACCGCTTCCCGGACAACTTGTGCTGGTCCCATTCTCTCGTCGCGAAGTTGTTGGGGTGATTATCGACGTGCGCGAACATAGCGACGTGCCGCCCGATAAATTGAAGGATGCGCTAGCAATACGCACCCAGTTGGCACCGCTCAATCCTGCATGGCTGGACCTTTGCCGGTTTGCCGCCGATTATTACCAGCGCCCTTTGGGCGAAGTGATGGTGCCAGGCATACCGAAAAACCTGCGCTCGTCCAAGACGGTTTCGCTCGACCGTGCAATGAAAAAGCTCGCCAAGACCGACTTCGCCCATGATCCGACGTCGGCCGATGCACCGGTGCTGAACGCCGCGCAGCGCGAAGCCGCCGAAGCGATCGGAAACGCCGAAGGCTTTGCACCGATTCTGCTTTATGGCGTCACCGGCAGCGGCAAGACCGAGGTTTACCTGCAAGCCGCATCCGACGTGCTTGCGCGCGCGGAACGTTCCGGAACGGTGGCCCAAGTACTGATTCTGGTGCCCGAAATCAATCTCACGCCTCAACTTGAACAGAATGTCCGCACGCGCTTCCCAAACGTGGTCGTCGCAACGCTGCACAGCGGCTTGGCCGAAGGCGAGCGGCTAAGCCATTGGTTGGCCGGCCATTTGGGGCATGCGCGCATCATTCTCGGCACCCGGCTGGCCATTCTGGCGTCGCTGCCACACCTGAAGCTGATCATCATCGACGAAGAGCACGATCCGTCGTACAAACAGCAGGAAGGCTTGCGCTATTCCGCACGCGATCTTGCAGTATGGCGTGCGCGTCAGCTGGCCATTCCCATCGTGCTCGGTTCCGCCACCCCCGCGCTGGAAACCTGGCATCACGCGCAGTCGGGCCGTTACCGCAAGCTGGAATTGCGCGAACGCGCATCGCCGGATGCGGTGTTGCCGAAAATCCGCCTGATCGATATGGAGCGCGACAAACCGGGACAAGGACTGACCTCGACCCTGGTCAGCGCATTGAAGCTGCGCCTGGCCTGCAGCGAGCAATCGCTGCTGTTTCTGAACCGCCGCGGCTACGCGCCGGTACTGGCCTGCGACGCGTGCGGCTGGATCGGCAACTGTTCCCGTTGTACCGCGTTCATGGTCTTGCACAAACCTGAACACCGGATGCGCTGCCACCATTGCAGTCTGGAACAGCGGATTCCCAAGTCCTGTCCGACTTGCGGCAACGTCGATCTGCAACCGCTGGGGCGGGGCACGCAACGGGTGGAAGAGGGCTTGCAACAGGTTTTTCCCGAAGCCCGCATCATGCGCATCGACGCCGATTCGACGCGGCTCAAAGGCAGTGCGCAGCAAGCGTTCGAGCGCGTGCATCAGGGCGAGGTCGATATCCTGATCGGCACCCAGATGGTCGCGAAGGGACATGATTTCCGCAACCTGACCCTGGTTGGCGTGCTCAATCCGGATACCGCCCTGTTCTCACACGATTACCGGGCCAGCGAGCGTCTGTTTGCGCAATTGATGCAGGTGGCCGGCCGGGCCGGCCGGGCAGGGCGCAAAGAAGGCGGCAATGCCAGCGAAGTCTTGATCCAGACCCGGTATCCGCAGCACCCGCTGTTCGGCGCGGTGATGGCGCATGACTATGACCGCTTTGCCGGCGAGTTGCTGGAAGAGCGCAGCCAGGCCGCAGTGCCGCCCTTCATGTTCCAGGCCTTGCTGCGGGCCGAGGCGCGCGAACTCCAGACCGCGCTCGATTTCCTGCAACAGGCGGCCGACTGTCTGCAACATCCCGGCATCACGATCAACGATCCCATTCCTATGACCATGACACGGGTCGCCAACGTTGACCGGGCGCAACTGCTGATCGAGTCGCCATCCCGCCCGGTGCTGCAAGGCTTTCTGAAAGCATGGATGGCCGCGCTGCGCGCAATGAAGCCCCGCGTCAAATGGTCGCTCGAAGTCGATCCCGTCGACATCTGATTTGACTTGGCATCCAGCCCGAGCAGCTGCTCGACGCCCGCCTCGGAAACCGGAGGAGGTTCATGGGACAATTGCGTGGCGCGGATTTCATCATTTTTCTTCAACGAATTAACGGAACCGAACACTCGCCATGATCATCGTCCATCACCTGAACAACTCGCGCTCCCAACGTATCCTGTGGCTATTGGAAGAACTCGGCCTCGAATATGAAGTAAAGCGTTACGAACGCGATCCGAAAACCATGCTGGCGCCGGATGCATTGCGCCAAGTGCATCCGCTTGGCAAGTCGCCGGTGATTTCGGATGGCGACCTGACTGTGGCGGAATCCGGCGCGATCGTCGAATATCTGGTCGATCGCTACGGCGCCGGCCGCCTTGCGCCGGGACGCGGCAGCGAGGCACGACTGAAATACAGTTATTTCCTGCACTATGCGGAAGGCTCCGCCATGCCGCCGCTCTTGCTCAAGCTGGTATTCGACCGGATCGAAAAAGCCCCGATGCCGTTTTTCGTCAAGCCGATCGCCAAGGCGATTGCGCGACGCGCAAAAACTACCTTTATCGAGCCGCAGATCATGCGGCATCTCGACTACCTGGAAAGCGAGCTCGTGCAGCGTCCCTGGTTCAGTGGCGAAGATTTCAGCGCCGCCGATATCCAGATGAGTTTCCCGCTCGAAGCAGCGGCAGCACGCGGAGGGCTCGATGCCCGCTATCCCAAGCTGTCTGCGTACCTCGATCGCATTCATCAACGACCGGCTTACCGCAGGGCATTGGAGCGCGGTGGCGAATATGCATTGCTGAGTTAGCGCTCAGGAAACGTTTGCCAAGCACGCAGATCAAGCCTAGAAACTTCACTCCAAGCGGCGCGTCGAAAGAGCAAATCCTTTCCTCTCGACAGCGAGCGCATGGCTTTACCTCAGCCGACCGCACACATTGTTTCATCGCCCGGCATTCTGCAGCCCGGGCGCAACTGTTGGCGCATCGAGCATGCGCATCGTTTTGCCATGCTGGTCGATGCCGACGCCTATTTTCGTGCGGTGCGCGCCGCCATACTCAGCGCCCGTCATAGCGTATTCATTCTGAGCTGGGATATCGATAGCCGCACTCGACTGGTGCCCGGCGGCGCAAATGATGGTTATCCGGAACCGCTGGGAGATTTCCTGCATCAGGTCGTCGCCACTCGCCCCAGCCTGCGTGCCTATGTATTGAACTGGGATTTCGCGATGCTGTATGCGCTGGAGCGAGAATGGCTGCCGGTATACAAGCTGGATTGGCGGACGCATCGCCGGCTCGCCTTTCGTATGGATGCCAGGCATCCGATCGGCGGCTCGCACCATCAAAAGATCGTGGTGGTCGACGACGAACTCGCCTTTGTCGGCGGACTCGACTTGACCCGTTCCCGCTGGGATACGTCGGAACATGCCTGCCATGCTCCCTTGCGTTGCGACAGTGATGGCAAGCTGCATGCGCCGTTTCATGATGTACAAGCGATGGTCGATGGCGACGCCGCACGCGCGCTTGGCGAGCTTGCCCGCATCCGCTGGCAACGTGCCTGCGGCGAAACGCCGGTGGTCGTCTGCGACACCGAGCATGATCCCTGGCCGCAACATGTCGTCCCCGACCTAGCCGATATCGACCTCGCCATTTCCCGTACCGAGCCGGATTACGAAGGGCGTTCCGGGGTTCACGAAATCCGGCAATTGCATCTGGACGCGATCGCTGCAGCGCGCCGCAGTTTGTTTTTCGAAAACCAGTATTTCACTTCGGGCACGATCGCCAACGCACTTGCGCAACGGCTCGACGAAGCGCACGGCCCCGAAGTGGCAATCATTTCGCCGCAGACGCAAAGCGGATGGTTGGAACGGGCCACCATGGGCGTGTTGCGTGCACGCGTGCATCGGCGGCTCAAGGCTGCGGATCGGCACGACCGGTATCGCATGTATTGCCCGCATATCCCCGGCCTCAATGATCAATGCCTGAATGTGCACAGCAAGGTCTTTGCTGTCGATGATGAATTGTTTTCAATAGGATCGGCCAACCTGAGCAGCCGTTCTATGGCGCTCGATACCGAATGCAACGTCACGCTCGAAGCCCGACATGACCCGCGCATTCGCGCGGCAATCTCGCGCTTGCGCAACCGCTTGCTGGCCGAGCATCTCGATACCGTGCCGGAACAGGTTGACGCAGAATATCAGCGGCTGGGGAGCCTGCATCAGGCAGTGGCGACGCTGCAGCTGTCGGACCGCACGCTCCGGGTAATGGAAGCCGTCACTACCCCGGAACTCGATGCGCTGATTCCTGAGCAGGCATTGTTCGATCCGGAAAAGCCGATCGATCCGGATGAGCTGGTCAGCCAATTCCTGCCCAACGAAGCGCGCAAGCCGGTGCCGCGGCGGCTGGTTCGTGTCGGCATTCTTGCGATTGCGCTGGCGCTGCTGGCCGTCGCATGGCGTTGGACGCCGCTGCGCGAATGGATCAATCTGGACGCACTGGTGTCATTCGCGCGCAATCTTGATGAATTGCCGTTCACGCCGTTGGCGGTGATCGCCAGCTACGTGATCGCAGGATTGGTCATGGTGCCGGTCATGTTGCTGATTGCCGTCACCGGTATTGTGTTCGGCCCTTTGCTTGGATCGCTGTATGCGATCGCAGGTGCGTTGCTGAGCGCGACAGTTACCTATGGGCTCGGCCACTGGCTCGGACGCGACACGGTGCAGCGCTTTCTCGGCACACGTATCAATCGTCTTAGCAAGCGTTTCGCGCGACGCGGCATTGTCGCAATGGTAGTGGTCCGCATGCTGCCGATAGCACCGTTTACCGTGGTCAATCTGGTTGCAGGTGCGTCGCATATCCGCTTTCGCGACTACCTGATCGGTACCTTGCTAGGGATGCTGCCCGGCATTACGGTAACGGTCACCTTCGTGCACCATCTGGCTGAAGCAGTACGTAACCCGACACCCGGCACGATTGCCGTTTTGGCCGGTGTTGCGCTATTGATTATTGCCGTCGCCCTCGGGCTTCAAAAACTGCTGACTCGTAGAGAGGATACCGCTGCGTGAATGACCTGCTGACCGCCAACCAAGAGCTGTTGCCTGTAACCGAGCCCGATCTTGATCCATGGCCATTGACGATTGCCACTTACAACATCCATGGTGCAGTGGGTTGCGACCGCAAGTTTGCGCCTGAACGCGTAGCGCAGGTCTTGCAGGAATTGAATGCGGACATCATCGCCCTGCAAGAGGTACCGCTAGGTGGCAGCCGGACGCCGAATGTATTGGCAGTGCTGCAGCAAGCGACTGGCTATGTAGCTGCGGAAGGCGCCGCCTGCGACCGGCCGGAGCGGCGCTATGGCAACGCAGTGCTCAGCCGCTATCCGATTCTTTCAGTGCGCAACATCGATTTATCGTTCGGCAGCCATGAACCGCGTGCGGCGGTCGATGCCGACGTCAACTGCCATGGGCACTTATTGCGTGTGGTTGCCACCCATCTCGGTCTTCGCATTTCGGAACGGCGCGAGCAGGTACGCAAACTGTTGCAGGTGTTCGATACCGAAGAAATGCCGGTAATCCTGCTCGGCGATTTGAATGAATGGTTCGTCTGGGGACAATCGCTGCGCTGGCTGGTATCGCATTTCCAGGCGGCGCCGGCGCCAAAGACTTTCCCTTCGCGTTATCCGCTGTTTCCGCTGGATCGGATCTGGATCCGGCCGCGCCATCGGTTGGTACACGTTGAAGTGCACGCGTCACCGCTTGCAAGGATTGCATCCGACCATTTACCGTTGATTGCGCATATCGTCGGTTAGACGCTCACGCACCGGCAGCGCCGCTGCGCGAGTATCACTGCCTTGCACTCAAGCTCGCTGGTTCGGTCCGCTGGGCATAGATTGGTCGCGCGCGTATTCGACCAGATTCATTGGCGTCACCGGATCGAAATTTACCCAGTCGCCATTTTCGATCGTGCCTTCCGCACGTTCGATATCCATCGCACCGGCCGAACGCAGCACATCAATCGCACGATCTTCATATTCACCGTCGTCGGGTACCGCGACCGCCACCATCATGCCCGAATGCCGCATCGGTACCGCATTTTCCATGTCTTCCGCATGATCGCCCGGATCGCCTTTTTCTTTCATTCCCGACAGACCGCCCACCAGGCCGCCCAGATGCGCGCCAACCAGTCCGCCGGTAACCGTACCCACCGGTCCGAGGATAGGCGTGGCTGCCACGCCTACCGCCGCACCGGCCACTGCGCCGGCAGCGACGCTCTTGCCCGACTCTTTCGCGCCCGGCGACAAATTATGATCGCCGCCAATCGGAAAAAGGGCGTGCTGACCGGATGGATTGCAATAGAACGTTGACACCCGGTCACGCGAAAATCCTGCATGCAGCAACTCGGCAAGCGTATCGTCGACTTCCGTCTGCTCTTGAAATCGGCCTGCAATAATCGTTGTCATGGCTGGCTCCTTGGTTAAAAAGTGAATATGAGTAAGAGGCGAGTGCGGCCCAATAGTTCGTCGGGCAAGGGTTGCCGACAACGCATGTAAATTTTTCCCCTGCAGAGGTAAAAAACGCGTGAAAGCATTGCACCAGTACAGCGATGCGCACATAGCGTTTTGCCTGCATTATCCGGCCCGCTCCTTGCATGCTTTATTCCATCTTAGATCCTTAGGACAGCCGACCATGACGCAACTCAATCAAAATGGGAATACCTTTGCTTCAGCCGGGCAACTCCTGAATGCCCGCGTTGTTGATGCAGTGGGACACCATGCCACCATTGCTTCACTGGAGCAGGGCGATTCCGCAGATGAAGCGCAGGTATGGATACGGCTTGCCGATGGCACCCTGGTTCTGGTGCCGTCTAGCCTGCTCGCATTGCGTGAAGACGGCGTCTACTGTCTTCCATTTACTTTCAATACTTCGGAAAACGACGAGCACGAGACGCCAATGACTTTTCCTGTCATGGAAGAAGAACTCCATGTGGAAAAGCGTACCGTCGATACGGGGCGTGGCGTGCGTATCCACAAGAGCGTCTCTCAACGCGAGCAAATCATCGACCAGCCGCTGCGACAGGATGAGTTGGTGATTGAACATGTGGCGATAGGACGCGTGGTAGCCGATGAAACGCCGCCACAGATGCGCTATGAAGGCGACACGCTGGTCGTACCCGTGCTGGAAGAAGTATTGGTCGTACAGAAGCAGTTGATGCTCAAGGAAGAAGTGCATATCCGGCGACAACAACGCAGCGTCACCCAGCCCCAAAGCGTGACCCTGCGTTCGGAGCAGGTATCAGTGGAGCGTTTCGATCGCGGCATCGTCACTGGCAATGACGGCACACCCAAGCAATAGCAGGCATAACAAAAGGCGTAACGGATAAACGCCGCAGGCATGACTTATGCCTGTCAATAAAACTCTGGTTTGGCATCACCCCGGACGAGGTCCCGGGCAACCATGTTTTTTGGAGAGACTGATCATGGAAAATACTATAGTAGGCGTATACGACAGCTATGCCCAGGCGCAGAATGCGCTCAATGAATTGCTCGGCTCAGGCTTTTCTCGTTCCGATGTGCAATTGAGCCCCGATGCAGAAAGTTCGGCAGGTATCAGCGATGTATCGACCGCTGGTTCGGGTGGTTCCGGTATCGGTAATTTCTTCCGTTCGCTTTTTGGAATGGATGAGCATCGTGAGCATGGCGATATTTATTCGGAAGCGGTGCGCCGCGGCAGCTGCGTGCTGACTGTGAATGCAGCCAGCGATGAACAGCGTGATCGTGCAATGGAAATCATGAACCGTTTCGATCCGGTCGACATCGACGAGCGCAGCTCGCATTGGCGTTCGCAGGGATGGAGCGGCTACGATGAAAGCGCGCCGATGTATACCGACAGCGAAATCGAGAAAGACCGTGCACTATATGGCCAGTCCCGTACCGCAGCCACCGGTTCGGCCACGACCCCAACCACCAGTGCCATGGGCAGCACCGATACGCAAGACCTGCGTAACGCTGAAACCGGCACCACCCGCATTCCGGTGGTTGAGGAAGCGCTGCAGGTCGGCAAGCGCGAAGTGCAGCGCGGCGGTGTGCGCCTTTATCAGCGTGTGAGCGAAACCCCGGTCAACGAATCGGTTCAACTGCGTGAAGAGCATGTGCATGTCGAGCGTCATCCGGTAGATCAGCCGGCCACTGCCGCTGATCTGGATGCGATCAAGGAAGGTGCGGTCGAAATGCGCGAGATGGCTGAAGAACCCGTGATATCGAAGACTGCACGCGTGGTCGAGGAAGTCGAGATAGGCAAGGACGTGACCCAGCGCACCGTCGACATCAACGAAACCGTGCGCCGTACCGATGTCGAAGTCGAGCAACTGGCCGCCGCCAGCACCCGAGGCATGACTGGTCGCGACGATTATCGCGACAGCGCAATGACGGCCGACGATTCCGATTATCGGACTCACTGGCAAAATGCCTACGGCCAGTCGGGCGAACGTTATGAAGACTATGATGCCGCTTACCGGTATGGCTCAACGATGGCCGGCACCGAACGCTACAAGAACTATCGCTGGGAAGATGCCGAACCGTCGATGCGCAGCGACTGGGAATCGAACCATCCGGAAAGCACATGGGAAAAGGTGAAGGATGCCGTCCGCTACGGCGCCGAGCGCGTGACCGGCAGACGGTAGCGGCATTGATCATTCATCGTTGGTAGCTGCGACGTGACGCCGCTATCACGCGGCAGCAAGGCGCTCCTCTTTTTGCGAAGGGGAGCGCTTTTTACAGGGGTAGAAGATGCCTCAGTCGAGCTGGCCGCCTTCGGCCAGTTGCCGAATGGTGCGGATCGTATCGATATCCGATTCCGTATAAGCGGATTTGCGGAAATCGTTGTAGAAGGCGTCGGCCGTATCCTGACTTTCGCTCGCGCCGTCGTCATATTCGAAGCGGACAAAGAAAATCTCCGGTTCCGGTTCCTCTATCGTCATCGTCAATGTCGATTCGGGGATGCCTTCCTGCTGCGGTACGTGATAGACGACTTGTTCCTGCGGAAGGAAAGTCACGCGGTCGCGCACGACAAGCTCACCGTAGCGCAACAGGCGCGACATCGACAGCGTTGATTTTTCAAGGATGTCGCAAGCATCCAGATACGGCACGAAGGTTTTCGGCATTTCTGCACGCAACACCAGTCCGCGCCAGAGTTGCTCGCGTGACAGCTTGTCGATCAAGGGATTGAGCGGGTCGTTGATCTCGACCAGATGGGAAAATTTCATGATGCCGGAGACGGTAAGACAATCGCCCAGTGTACCTCTTACCGCATGTCGCTGCGCTCAATGTCGGTCTGACGATACCGTCAGACCAAAACGGCTCTAGAAAAACTGCGACCATTCCTCGATCCAGCCCGGCACTGCATCGCGTTCCATCGGCTTGGCGATATAGTAACCCTGCGCATAGGTGCAGCCCAGGTCGCGCAGCAAATCCCAGTCCTCGCGCGTTTCCACGCCGACCGCGACCGAGTTGCGGCGAAGTTTGCGAGCCAGATCGAGGCAAGAACTCAAGGCGATGTGCATTTGGCCGTTTTGCGACGCGCCAACCACGAAAGAGCGGTCGATTTTCAGGTCGAGAAATGGAATGCGCAGCAATTGCTGCAAATTGGAATGGGCGGTGCCGTAATCGTCGATTGATAAACCAAATCCCTTCATCCGCAAGCGCGCAAGATTTTCCAGACAAATTGGAATATCGGTCATCGCCATCAACTCGGTGATTTCAAAGGTGATGTATCGCGGCTCGATACGGTGGTGCCCGATGTGCTGCAGGATCTTTTCGGCCAACCCCGGTTCGGCCAGCGAAGTCACCGAAAGATTGATCGATATCGACAGCATCAGTCCGCGGTCATGCCAGGTCCGGCAGGCAGCAACCGAGCGCTCGATCACGGTCCAGGTCAATGCTTCCATATGGCCGCCGGCTTCCAGCACCGGAATGAATGCCGACGGCGTGACCAGGCCGTAGTGCGGATGATGCCAGCGCACAAACACCTCCACCGCCGTGACCTTGCCAGTGGCAAGCTCGACCTTGGGCTGAAAATACGGTTCGAACTGTCCGGCCTGTATCCCTTGCTGTATTTCGTCAAGGGCGAAGGCGGGTATCGCCGGCTTTGCATCGGCATGCTGCGCAGGCGGCTGGTATTGCTCGATCAGCCGTTGCAATCCTTCCGGCGTCGCCGGCTTTTCAAAGCTGCCCAGCACGGTGACGCCATAGGCCTTGGACATGGTTTCGACCGAGAACAGCAGCGCCGAACCGAGCGCGCTGGTCAGCACGATCGCAGTCTTGATGTTGCCGTTGGCAAGATGCCGTACCAGCTCTATGCCATCCATGTCCGGCATGTTGAGATCGATGAAGCTGATGTCGATATGCTGTTCCGAACGCAGGAGCTCAAGCGCGACGCGGCCGTTTTGCGCTTCGATAATATGTTGCGCGCCCAGCTTGGTCAGCATCACCGATAGCCAGTGACGCTGGAAGTCGTCATCCTCCGCGATCAGGAAGCGCAGGTTCGCAATCGATAGCGGATTGTCAGTGTTCATGGCGGCCATCCTGCCGCGCCGTAGCGCGGAATATTTGCGTTGGGGAAATTATGCCGCAGCTTTGCCCGGCAAGGTCAATATTTGCGCAGTGCAAAAAAGGCAATATACGGCGCTATTGACTGCTTCTCGGTCAACGCCGCCAATGACACCGTTCCCATAAACGCGGGATTGTTGCAGTGCGGTGGTTTCGATATAAAGACAATGCTTCCCTCGACTGCACATTCAAATGAAAACACTCTACGATTTGCTTGGCGTGGCGCCGCAAGCCACGCATCTCGATATCGAGCATGGATACCGCCGCCATCTCAGCCGCCACCTGCTTGGCAATGCCGGTCGCCCCCTGCGCAAAAAGGATCAGTTGCGCCTGCAGGCGATGCGCAATGCGTATCTCGTGCTGTCTTCGCCGTCGCGCCGCCAGGCGTATGACCGGATACTTGCCCATCAAAAACAGCGGCGCAACCGGCTGTTCGATATCGGCGGCGCCATCCTTGCCGTAACGTCGCTGGTCGCCGGACTGGCGATCATTGCCATCAGTTCTCCCGGCATCCCGCTGCTGGAAGAGCCAGAGCCGGCCGCCGCTCCGCAGAACCGGCACAGTACCGTCTCATCGACATTCACACCGTCGGTATTAACCGTGGCGCGCTGAGCGGGTGCGGACTTCTAATTCTAAATAACGCTTTGCTTTGAATACGGGCTGCATGGCCGGCGCCCATGGGTCACAATAGGCCTTCCGAGAAGGGGGGCCTTATGCGTATCATTCCTTGCGTCTTGCTGCTGCTGCTGCCAGCATTTGCCTTTGGCGGCGGCGCCAACGACACCGTCACGCCCGGCGTTTCCCAGCCTTCCGGCAAGATCATCGAACAAGGACATGCGGTAATCCATGGGCAGCCACAGCGGCAAGCCGGGAGTGGTGGAATGAAGCGCCGCCACTGGATCGCGGCATGTTGCGCGCTGCTGTTCGGTGCTGCCGCGCAGGCTGAAGCGCCATTGCCGCTGTTCGATGCGCACATGCATTACAACGTCGAAGCGCGCTCGGTGGTTTCGCCGCATGCTGTCGGCCTTGCCGCGCGATGTGGCCGAGCGGATCGCCTATCGTAACGGCATGGCGATGTTCGGGCTGAAATGACGCATACCAATCTCATGTCATCCGGCACCTTATGGCATGGGATTGGTATCAGTCGAGGGTTTGCCGGTAACGCATCAGCGCAAGCACGCCGGCCGCCAGCATGAATGCCGCAATCGGCCATAGGTGCGGCATGATCTCGCCGATGCCGTTCCCCTTGAGCATGATGCCGCGCACGATGCGCAGGAAATGCGTCAGCGGCAGCACTTCGCCTATCCATTGCGCCCAGACCGGCATGCCGCGGAAAGGGAACATGAATCCCGACAGTAGCATCGACGGGAGGAAAAAGAAAAACGTCAGCTGCATGGCCTGCAGCTGGTTTTTCGCGATCGTTGAAAACGTGAAGCCGACCGCCAAATTGGCCGCGATGAACACGACCAGCGCGGCCGACAACAGCAGCATGCTGCCCACCACCGGCACGTCGAACAGCAGGCGCGCCGCCGATAGGATGACCGCCACCTGCACATAGCCGATCACGATATATGGCGCAATTTTGCCTGCCATGACTTCCAGCGGCCGGACCGGTGTCGCCAGCAGGTTTTCCATCGTGCCGCGCTCGCGTTCGCGCGTCATCGCCAGCGAGGTCATCATCACCATCGTCATCGTCAGGATCACGCCGATCAAGCCGGGAACGATGTTGTAGCGGGAAATGCCTTCCGGGTTATAACGGCGCTGCACGCGGATGTCGAATGGCGCGGCTTCCGGCTGCGCCGCCAAATCGCGCGCAGCGACCTGCCGGCCGATTGCATTGAGCGTGGCCAATGCATTGCCGGTTGCGGCCGGATCGGTCCCGTCGGCTGCAAGCAGCACCACCGGCTGTTCGCCGCGCAGCACGCGACGCGAAAAATCCGGCGGCACCACCAGCAGAAATTGCACGCGGCCCGTATCCAGCAAGCGCTGGCCTGCGGCTTCATCGCGCGGCCGCGCGGTCACGCGGAAATACTTTGAATTTTCCAGACCCGCGATCAGGCTGCGCGAAAATTCGCTGTGATCCGCCTCGACCACCGCCAGCGGCAGACTTTTGGGATCGGTATTGATCGCGTAACCGAACAGGATCAGCTGCATCACGGGCACGCCGACCATCATCGCAAATGTCAGCCGGTCGCGCCGGATCTGGCGGAACTCCTTGATCAGGATGGCGAGAAAGCGTGACCAGTTCATGCTGCGTAATTGTCGGTGGCGCCCTGCATCAGCGCAATGAAGACATCTTCCAGGCTGGTGTCGATCCGTGCCCGTGCCATGTCCGAACCGCTCCACGGCGCCAGCGCCGCTTCCAGTTCGGTTTCGGAACGGGCACTGACATGCAGCGCATTACCGAATGAAGCGACATGCAGTTGCGGCTGGTCGCGCAATGCGATTGCCATCGCGCCAACCCGCGGACCGGTAATCGACCAGGTCGTCAAGCCGGCGGCGGCGATCAATTGCGCGGCCGTGCCTTGTGCCAGCAAGCGGCCGTACGCGATATAGGCGAGCCGGTGACAGCGTTCCGCCTCATCCATGTAATGGGTTGAAACCAGCACCGTCAAACCACCTTCTGCCAGTGCATGCAACTGGTCCCAGAATTCCCGCCTTGCCTTCGGGTCGACGCCGGCGGTCGGTTCATCCAGCAACAATAGTTGCGGATCGTGCAGCAAGCAGGCGGCCAGTGCGAGTCGCTGCTTCCAGCCGCCCGACAGCGCGCCGGCAAGCTGTGTCTTGCGGCTGGCCAGTCCCAGCCGTTCCAGTGTCGCCTGTACTCTGGTCGCGGCATTGGGCACTGCATAGACGCGCGCAATGAAAAACAGGTTTTCTTCTATCGTCAGGTCTTCATACAAGCCGAACTTTTGCGTCATGTAGCCAACCTCGCGCTTGATGCGGCGCGCCTGCCGCACGATATCGAAACCGAGACAGCTGCCGCTGCCTTCGTCCGGCGTCAGCAAGCCGCACAGCATGCGTATCGTGGTGGTCTTGCCGCTGCCATTGGGACCGAGAAAGCCATGGATGCGGCCACGCTCGACCCGCATGTCGAGATGATCGACCACGGTCCGGCCGCCATAGCGTTTGGTCAGCCCGTGCACGTCGATGATCGCCGGCGCCCCGGATTCCATCACGGCGCCTTTGCGGTGGCCAAGCGCACCTCGACCGGCTGGCCGGGATGCAGCAACGTCGCTTGCTCGGATGCCGGCCACGCTTCAATCATGAATACCAGTGAAGCGCGATTTTCCTTGCTGTAAATGAGTGGCGACGTGTATTCCGGCGTGTTCGACAGATAGCTGATGCGGGCAGCGATGGGCGCCCTGCAGCCATCGCAGCGCACCTCAAGCGTCTGGCCGAGCGCAAGCGTGCCGAGCACAGGCTCAGGCACGAAGAAGCGCAGCTTGATATGTTGCGGCGGCAGCAGGCTCACGATAGGACTGCCGGCTTGCACGAATTCGCCTTCGCGGTACAGCACATCGTTGACTGCCGCGCTCATCGGAAAACGCTGCGTCTTTTGTGCGAGTTTCCAGTCGGCCTGCGCCAGTTGCGCTTCGGCCGCTTTCAATTCCTGCATCGCGGCGAGGACTTCATCGCTGCGCGCACCGGTTTGCGCAATTCTCAGTTGCGCGCGCAATTCACTGACACGCGCCTTATCCCTTTCCATTGCGGCCCTGGCTTCATCGGCCAGCGAAGGTGCAATGAATTTGTCGGCAACCAGCTGCTTTTGCCGCGTGAAGTTCGCGCTAGAGAGCCGCAATGCGGCATCGGCCTGATGCAATTGCGCCTGGACTGCGGCGACTTCATCCGGGCGCTTGCCTTTTTGCAGGTTGGCCAGCTGCGCCCGCGCGCTCTCGGCACGAAATGCCGCTTCTTCGCGCGCCGCCCGTTCGCTTTCCTGCTCCAGCACGAAAGCCGGTGCGCCGGCCTGCGCCTGGTCGCCGCGCCGTACATGCAGCTTGACCAGGGTGCCCGCAATCGGCGCAGCCAACCGCACGTAGTCGGCCTCGGCATAGCCGGGAAAATAATTGTCCGGCTTGTCTGCGCAGCCGACGACGCTACATCCCAAACTCAGCAAGGCGATACGGGCGGCAAGCGCAGTCATTCAGCGACTCCCTGCTTCAATGGCGTCAGGCCGCGCAACGCCAGATCGATACGCTGCTCCACCGCTGCAACGGACAAGACTTCGTTATCGATCAGCTCGCCCAAGGCTGGACCGAGCAGTGCTTGTTCGAGTACGGCTGTTCCCAGCAACACGGGTCCCATCACCGCACCCGCGATAAAACCGATTACCTGCGGCAAAGGTGCTGCGATGACGTCGCCGTCGCGCTGCGCTTCGCTGATCAGTCTTGCCACCACATCGAGATGACGCGGCAGATTGGTTTGCAGAAATTGCGCAGCGACCGCTTCGCCGGCAAGGGCATCGGCGCCTATGCGCAACAGCAATTGACGATGGGTGCGGCCGAAGCCGGCGATCACGTGTACCGCATTGCGCAGGTTATGGGCGGCCGACTCGCCTGCGCGTGTTCTGATTTCCAGCTCTGAAAACATGCCCTCATAGACTTGCTCGAGCAGGATGCGGATAAAGTTTTCCTTGCTGTGAAAATGGTAATGAAACATCCCCAAGTGCACGCCCGCATGGTCGGTAAGCTTGCGCGCTGACAAGCCACGGCAACCGGTCAAGGGCAGCAATGCCAGGCCGGATGCGAGCAAACGCTGGTCAATGTTTTGCGAAGGGCGGGCCATGAATTATTGTACGAACGACCAATAATGATGCAATGTCACTTTGCCATCAAATTGGTGCTCTCTGCGTTAGACCTTGGGGAGACTTGTCCGGCATTCAACATGTGTCGTCGCCTGCCTGCAACGTCCGCAACCGCAAGGCCTTGCACTGCTACAATGGCCCGCTTTGTCTTCTCTCTTTCCGCATGTCACATCCTTCGTCTCCCGGTATGCATGGTATGAATCCCCCGCAACGCGAAGCGGTGAAATACATGGACGGTCCTTGCCTGGTGCTGGCCGGCGCCGGTTCCGGCAAGACGCGCGTGATTACGCAAAAGATTGCGCACTTGATCGAGGATTGCGGTTACGAAGCGCGCAACATTGCCGCGGTCACGTTTACCAACAAGGCGGCACTGGAAATGCAGGAGCGCATCGCCAAGCTGCTGAAGGAACCGAAGGAAGCCAAGCAGTTGACCGTCTGTACCTTCCACTCGCTGGGTGTGCAGATTTTGCGGCGCGAAGCGAAGGAACTGGGGTTGAAGGATCGCTTTTCGATCATGGATAGCGATGACTGCTTTTCGCTGGTGCAGGATCTTGCAATCACGACCGACAAACAATTGATACGTCGCATCCAGACTGCGATGTCACTCTGGAAAAACGGACTGGTCGATCCCGAAACCGCGCTCAGGCAGGCAGTCACCGAAGACGAGGCGCAGGCTGCGCGCATCTACCGCAATTACGTTGCAACGCTATCGTCGTATCAGGCAGTCGATTTCGACGACCTGATCCGGCTGCCGGTCGAACTGTTCCGCCAGAACGAAGCAGTGCGCGACCGCTGGCAGCGCAAGCTGCGCTATCTGCTGGTCGATGAATACCAGGACACCAACACCTGCCAGTATGAACTGGTCAAGCTGCTGGTCACCGGCATCGGCAAGAAGCCGATGTTTACCGCAGTGGGCGACGACGACCAGGCAATCTATGCATGGCGCGGTGCGACTATCGAAAATCTCAAGCAGCTGCAGGTCGATTTTCCCGACCTGAAAGTGATCAAGCTCGAACAGAATTACCGCTCCAGCACGCGCATCCTGCAAGCCGCTAATGCCGTGATTTCCAACAACCCGAAACTGTTCGAGAAGCAGCTTTGGTCCGACCATGGCCTCGGCGATCCGGTCAAGGTGCTGGCGATGCAGGATGACGAACAGGAAGCGGAACAGGTCGCGATCATGATTTCCGCGCACAAGTTCGAACGCCGCGCGCGCTTTTCCGATTACGCGGTGCTGTATCGCGGCAATCATCAGGCGCGCGTGATCGAACAGGCGCTGCGCAAGGAACGCATTCCCTACACCATCTCCGGCGGGCAGAGCTTTTTCGACCGTGCCGAAATCAAGGATATCGTCAGCTACCTGCGCCTGGTCGCCAATGGCGACGACGACCCGGCATTCATCCGCGCGGTGACCACGCCCAAGCGCGGTGTTGGACAATCGACGCTGGAAGCGCTCGGCGCATTCGCCGGGCAATGGCAATGCTCGCTATTCGAAGCGGTATACAAGGGTGGCATCGAATCCAAGCTCGCCGACCGCCAGCTCAATCCATTGCGCGAGTTCTGCCACTTCATCAATGGGCTGGAAGCGCGTGCATCCAAGCGCGGCGAAAACGCGGCCGAACTGCTCGATGAAATGATGAAGGAGATCAATTACGAAGCGTATCTCTACGATACCTTCGACGATAGGCAGGCGCAGAGCAAATGGCAAAACGTGCTCGACTTCACCGGCTGGCTGAAGGAAAAGGGCACCGGTGGCAAAGATGGCGCGGCGGAAGAAAAGAGCCTGCTCGAACTGACGCAAATGGTCGCGCTGATGACGATGCTCGAAGGCCGCGACGAAGAACCGGATGCGGTGCGCATGTCGACGCTGCATGCATCGAAAGGCCTGGAATTCCCGCACGTGTTCCTGGTCGGCGTGGAAGAAGGCATCCTGCCGCACAAGGGCGATCCCGACGCGCCGATCGATACGCTGGCCGCGCGCATCGAAGAAGAGCGTCGCCTGATGTATGTCGGCATCACGCGTGCGCAGCGCAGTCTGCATATCACGTGGTGCAAGAAGCGCAAGCGCGCGCGTGAAAGCGTGAACTGCGACGTGTCGCGCTTCATCAAGGAGATGAAGCTGGATGAAGGCAGCGCAGTGCCGACGGAAGAAGAAGCGATCACGCCGCAGAACCGGCTGGCGAACCTGAAGGCCTTGCTGCAAAAGCCGCGAGTCGCGTGACGTCATCATGCTGTCATCACCCTAGGGCAAGATGGCAAGCGTCTTTCTTTTCCCCCCAAGGTTTGACTTCGCCTGCGCATCCTACGATGCGCAGGCTTTTTTATATCTCGTTGCATGAACGCTACAACGCTGTAGCAGCCATGCCATGTCATCAAGCTGTCATCCGGCTTGGGCACAATCCCGGCTGATTGCTTCGCTTCGCATCCTTGAAGTCGCACACCAGCATCGAGGCTTACCGATGGCGCATATCGATATACGTCGTCGGTGAATGAGCATATGCGCAGATATACGTAGGCTCATGCAATGCCCGGCACTAAAGTGGAGTGTGGCCGAACATGCGTGTCAAACCGTTCCATCGGTCGGACAGCGTGCACTCGCTCTCGAATCATCAACCAGGAAATAAAAAATGAAAAAATCGCTCATCGCGCTTGCAGCTCTCAGTTCTTTGACAGGCGCAGCTTTCGCTCAGACCAATGTCACGATTTACGGTGTGGCCGATGCGGGCATCAGCCGCATCGACAATGGCGCGACCAATTCCACCGCTCTGAGCAGCGGCAACCAGTCCGGCAGCCGCATCGGCTTTCGCGGCACTGAAGATCTCGGCGGCGGACTGTCCGCGATCTTTACGCTGGAAAACGGTTTCAACATCGATGATGGTACCTTGGGCCAAGGCGGCCGTCTGTTCGGTCGCCAGGCATTCGTCGGCCTGAACGGCGGCTTCGGTTCCGTGAAACTCGGCCGTCAATACAATCCAATTCGCACCGCGGTGGAAAACATCGACCCGTTCGGTTTGGGCTTGGCCGGCAATGCCGCAAACGTGTTCAATGTGCATGGCGAACGCGCCGACAACACGCTCAGCTATGCGACGCCGAACTTTGGCGGTTTCTCCGGTCAGGTCAATTACAGCTTCGGTGAAGTCGCGGGCAGCAATTCCATCGGTCGTCAGGTCGGCTTCTCCGCCGGTTATGCAGCCGGTCCGCTGGCAATCGTCCTTGCGCATCATGACCAGAATCTGGTCGGCACTGGTGCCGCAGCAACCATTGCAGCGGGTGACTCCAAGACCACCATGCTCGGTGGCACCTACGATTTCAAGATCGCAAAACTGCATGCAGCTTATGCCCGCGGCAAGGGAGAAACCGCGACCGGCGCGACTTCGATCGATCGCGATGATGCAATGGTCGGTATCAGCGCTCCGATCGGCGCCGGTATCATTCTGGCATCGTATATCCGCCGCAATGACGATATCGGCGGCGGCACGCGCGATGCGGACCAGTGGGCACTCGGCTATACCCATGCGCTGTCGAAACGCACGAATCTGTACACTTCCTATGCACGCATCAAGAATGATGCCGCAGCAACGGTCGGTAATCCGGTCGCGGCCGGTCGTGACCCGTCGATCTTCAACGTCGGCGTGCGTCACCGCTTCTGATGGTGTGCGGACCCAGGGTTCGCATAATCTGAGCTTTAAGGAAGAGGCGCCAGCATTGGCGCCTCTTTTTCATTCGGGCGCGCTTCTCTTGCCCAGCTGTTTTTCAAACGCGACATCGTACTTGCTGACCTTGGCCTTCTTTTGCGGACCGGTCGCGTTGACCAGTTGCACGAATTCGTCGAGCGGCAGATCGCTGCTGATTTTCTCGGCGCTGCCGCCAGGCGCGGCGCGCAACAGGTAAAACAATCCGGCGGCATTGATGCCCAGCGAATAGCGGTACGCGCTGTCGCGCGTATTCAACCGGGCAATCGCCGCACTGGCTTTGGTTGATCTCATGGCAAACCCTTGCATAAATGCGCCGCCGGCAATGGCGGGCTGGTGACGATGATACTGCAGCGACGATACAGGCATGGCTTGAGCAAATGCAATATGTGCGTCACCGTCGTTGGAATCCCGGCATTGCGTGTCAGTCCAAGCAGCATATCCTTTCACCGAAAAGGTGACGCCATGACCGCACGCAAGGCGCTTTGCGCATCGATACAGACTCCACCATTTGAACGAAGGTTTCCGAACTGGCGCGCAGTGCTGGCACCGCTATTGTTGCTGCCGGCACTCTGCGTCGCACATGCACCATCGTCACAGGAATGTTCGGAAGGCGCTGACTTTATTCGCAATGCAGCATTGGCGCGCGATCATGGCATGAGCGAACACCAGTTCATGCAACGCATCCATGACGACCTTGAACTGATCAAGAGTTTTCCGCCAGAATTGCGCTGGTTCGTGCAAGACGAGGAAGATGCGCAATTGCTGGTGAGCGCCGCGAGTGCGGTCTTCCAGCAACCGAAAGAAGCGGCTGCACATCACGCCGATTTTCTGCGGACCTGCATTGCCAGGGCTGATGACGATACGCCGATTACTTCACCGCGTAACGCAATCTAACGCCGGCGCTGTGCCGATCAGGCATCAGTCGTAGAATAAGAGCTTGTCATTTTCATAGCGACTCACTGGAGCCCTCATGACAGCATTCGATCTGCGCGGCAAGCGCATCCTTGTGACCCAATCCGATACCTTCATGGGGCCGGCCCTTTGCGACGTGTTTACTGAGCTTGGCGCCAAGGTGATCGCAGACGCGCGTGCCTTGGCGGATCCGGCATTGCCAGAAACAATGGTGCGCGCGGCCGGGCATATCGATGTGCTGGTCGCCAATCTGGCTATCCCGGCGCCTACCACGCCGGCGGCCGAGGTCGACGATGACGAATGGCGCCATGCGTTTTCGCATATGGTCGATCCGTTGCCACGTTTGATGCGTGCGGCACTACCGCAGATGATGCAGCGCAAGTCCGGCAAGATCCTGCTGATGGGCAGTGCGTCGGCGCTGCGCGGCATGAAACGGACATCCACCTATAGCGCTGCGCGCGGCGCGCAAATTGCCTATATCCAGTCGGTGGGCGTGGAAGCAGCCTCGCACAATGTGCAGGTGAACGCGATCGCACAAAACTTTGTCGAAAACCCGACCTACTTTCCGGCGGAAGTACAAGCCAATCCGGCGTTTCAGGAAAGGCTGCGCCGCGAGGTGCCGCTCGGCCGGCTGGTCGGGCAACGCGAAGATGCCCTGTTCGCCGCCTATCTGTGCAGCGATGCGGCGAACTGCTTCGTCGGGCAGGTATTCCCGGTATGCGGCGGCTGGGTCGCGCGTTAAACGAAGTCGCTTACGCAGGCAGCAATCGCGTTCCATACTACAATCCGGGCTCCAACAAAAGGGCATGCCGATGAATAACGAAGACCGTCTGGTCGACATCGAAATCAAGATTGCGCGACAGGAAGACCTGGTCGATACCCTGAACCGCACGGTCTACCAGCAACAGAAAAAAATCGACGAACTGGAAGCGCTGTGTTCGGCACTGGTTCGCCACGTCAAGGAAATACGCGAAGCGGCGAACGACACGGTTCCCGCCGATGAAAAACCACCGCATTACTAACATGACAGAAACCAATAACGATCTCTTGCGCGCCAAGATCAATGGCGAAACCGCACGCATGCAATGGATGGAATTGCAGCGCTTTTTTGCATCCGGCGCGATGATTGCCGTCAGTGAACAACTGGATCTGGTTGATGTCGCGGTCCGCATCGCCGCGGATGACAAGCAAGCGGTCCAGCAATGGATGGCCGATGGCTTGATCGGCAAGGTGACGGATGCGCAGGCGCAGTCCTGGCTGGAAAGCAACGCAGAACTATGGGCCGTCGTCATAAAACCCTGGATTCTGGTGCAGAGAGAAAAGATGCATTGACAAGAATGCATGGGCGGCGGCCGGTACGATCGATTTTCTCGCCGATGCCATCTTGTCATACTGTTGTCCGTCGTTTACACGCCTTGCTCAGATTGCCGACGATCGGACCAGCATGACTCTGCCAGCAGTTAGAATGAAACCGCTGCTTGCCTGAAAATCTTGTTCCTCCGTCACCTGTCATCACCATGCCCAAGCCCACTGCAAAAGATCGTCCCATCGGCGTCATCATTGGACTCGCGTTGCTCTTGCTCGGCATCGGGTTTGGCAGCGTGTGGTTTTACCTGCAATATGTGCAAAAGAAGCAGGCGCAAACCAATTATCTGACGCTGCCTTCGATTGCCATCAGCCGTGACGGGCATTCGATCCGGGCCGGCATGGCAATCCGGACCACTGGCGACGATGCGGGATGGGCATCGAAGCATCAGCAGGCGCTGGAACAGATCATGAAGCGCACGCTGATGGAAGCCGATCCAAAGAAGCTCAGGACCGAGGGTGGCATCGTCGCGCTGCAGCAAAGTCTGCGTGAAGCCGGCAATACGACTTTACATACCACTAAGGTGCGCGAAGTGTTGTTGACCGACTTGTTGTTATCCGAAGGCGACTTGTAAGCTTCAACTGATCGATGTTTCGGCTGTGTTGTAATTGAGGCCGTGGTCAACGGCAGAATAATTCGCGACTGCGACCTTGTTATCCAGCAGATCCGCAACCCAGCCCTATGTCGAATCTCCCTTGAAGCTATGGGCGGATACTAATGTCGCGCACCGCATTTTTGTACCTCGCTGAAAGGCAGAAAGCCGTAATCGGTACCGTTGTCGGTGCCGCCATAAGGCGGTTTGCCCGACACAAAACTGTAAGAGACTGTTACCGGTGTACCGATTGCTTGGCCTGTATTCCAGCGATAATTCAAGTCTTCAATCAGCGCATCGATACGGTAATCGTCGCTGATCGGAGTACCGCTAGTCAGCGTGGCGGAGCCTGTCGCCAAGCCGGATTTGACTGCCGAACCGGCGCACAATGGACATGTGCAAAGCGGTGATTCCATCGAAACGATTTCTTGATGAAGAGAACCATCTTTACAACTAATCCGTTTCAAACCAACAATTTCCTGATCGTATCAACTCGGAACTTCAATTACAGCCCTTTGTCACTTGAATAACGGAAGCCGCTATCCGGCCCGTCGCACTTGGCAAGTCGTGCACTTTGAGCGCACCTTGCGCCATCAAGTCCAATAAATTTCAAAGGAGTTCAACATGGCAAAACTGCATAAAATCCTGTTGGGATCGGCGGTCCTCGCATTGGCCAATCTCGCTACCGCGCAGACCTCGAGTACAACCGATACCAGCAATGCCGCATCCAGCGGTTCCGTCCCCGCACAAAAGGCCCCCGGCGCATCCGGCACTGGCACCGGCAGCGATGCCGGCATGGTCGGCGGTAGCGGTACATCGAGTTCGATTCCTTCCAATACACCGAGTCCGAGCAGCGGTTCCAGCACCACGAGCGGCACTGCAGCATCTGGCACGATGAGTGGCACTGCAGGTACGATGTCGAGCACCACGCCGCCGGCGGGTGCAACGAGTACTACCACGACCGGTGTCGCCAGCAATCCGGCAACCAGCGCATCCAATGACCCCTATGTCCAGCGTCGCGAAGCACGCAAGCAAGCCAAGGAGGAATACAAGCAAAACAAGAAGAGTGCAAAGCAACAGTACAAGACTGACAAGAAGGAAGCGAATGCAATCGTGAAGGATGCGAACACGACCGGCAATGCAAATCCCACTACAAGCTCGGGTCGTTAATCACTCACTTGCCGATGTCAGAACGCCACCATAAGGGTGGCGTTTTTTCGTCGGATTTTCGCAATGCAGCGGCAAGCGCTGTGGCCGCCTCAGCCGTACAATGGCAGCTGCCTTTCCTATTGCCGTCTCATCGTGAATGCGCCTGTCCGAAAAATCATCCATTGCGATTGCGACTGCTTTTACGCAGCGGTGGAAATGCGCGACGATCCTTCATTGCGGGGAAAGCCGCTCGCGGTCGGCGGCCGGCCGGATCAGCGCGGCGTCGTCGCAACCTGCAACTATGAGGCGAGAAAATTCGGCGTGCGGTCCGCGATGGCGACATCGCAGGCATTGCAGCGCTGCCCCGATCTGATCGTGATGCCGCCGGCGATGGATAAATATCGCGCGGCTTCCAGGCAGATTCTTTCCATCTATCGCGACTACACCGATCTGGTCGAACCGCTGTCGCTGGATGAAGCCTACCTCGATGTCACCGACTCGCCGCATTGCCAGAACAGCGCAACGCTGATCGCACAGGAAATCCGCGCGCGTATCGCCGACACGGTGGGGATTACCGCATCGGCCGGCATTGCGCCGAACAAGTTCGTCGCCAAAATCGCCAGCGACTGGAATAAACCGAATGGGCAGTTCGTGGTGCGTCCGCATGAGATCGATGCCTTCGTCGCGGCACTGCCGGTCGACAAGTTGTTCGGTGTCGGTAAAGTCACTGCCGCCAAACTCAAAAAACTCGGCGCCTTTACCTGCGCCGATCTGCGACGCTGGACGATACCGGAATTGCAGCACCACTTCGGCAAGTTCGGCGGCAATCTATATGGTTTGTGTCGCGGCATCGACCGCCGGCAAGTCAATGCCAGCCAGGAGCGCAAGTCGGTCAGCGTCGAAGAAACTTATGTCACCGACTTGCCGGATCTCGCCGCTTGCCAGCACGAACTGGCTGACCTCATCGTGAAGCTGGAACAGCGTATAAGGCGCGCGAATGCGGAACGCCATACGCATAAGTTGTTCGTCAAAATCCGGTTCGCCAATTTCCAGCGTACGACGGCCGAATGCGTCAGCCATAGTGTGGACGCCGCAGTGTGCGCAACGCTGCTGGATACCGCATGGCAGCGAGGACGGCGTCCGGTACGCCTGCTCGGCGTCGGCGTGCGCCTGACGGAAGAAGAGGATGTGATGCAGCTCGGATTGTTTGCTGACGACATGGCCGAACTGGCCGAGGCCGCGCCCGCCGCACAGCTATAAGGCGTCGTAACATGCAGCGCCTGTCAAGCGGTTTACCGCTGTGCGGCTACAACCAATGCCATCGATCCTGACTGTAGAATGGCGCCTTTTTTGGGTGCCAAGCATGTGGTTCAAGAATCTGCAAATCTACCGTCTCACCGCTCCATGGACCATGACATCCGAACAGCTGGAAGCCAGTCTCGCCGCGCAGGAATTTGCACCCTGTTCCAGCAGCGAATTGCAGAGCCAGGGCTGGGCTTCGCCGCGTGACAATGGCATGCTGGTGCATACCGTCAATCGGCAGATGCTGCTCCAGCTATCCACCGAAAAGAAGCTGTTGCCATCCAGCGTGATCAACCAGGTGACCAAGGCGCGCGCCGCAGATCTCGAAGAGCAGCAAGGCTTCAAGCCGGGCCGCAAGCAAATGAAGGAACTCAAGGAACAGGTCGCCGATGAACTGCTGCCGCGTGCCTTCAGCATCCAGCGCAGCACCCGGGTCTGGATCGATCCGGTCAATGGCTGGCTGGCGGTCGATGCATCGAGTCCGGCCAAGGCCGATGAAGTGTTCAAGCTGTTGCTGAAGTCGCTGGAAACCCTGCCGTTTGCTTCGCTGCGCACCGAACGCCCGGCGCTGTCTGCAATGACCGACTGGCTGGCCGCCGATGAAGCGCCGCGCGGATTCACGGTCGACCAGGATACCGAACTGCGCGCGACCAACGAAGGCAAGGCGACCGTACGTTATGTGCGGCATACGCTGGAAGCCGATGACGTGCGTCGTCATATCGCCGCCGGCAAGCAATGCACTCGCCTGGCCATGACCTGGAATGACCGCGTATCGTTTGTACTGACCGAATCGCTGGCGATCAAACGCGTCGCGGCGCTCGACGTACTGAAGGAAAATACCGAGTCGTCCACGCAGAACGATGATGAACGCTTTGATACCGATTTCGCGTTGATGACCGGCGAACTGGCGAAGCTGATCGGCGATCTGGTCGAGGCGCTCGGCGGTGAAGAGCAGCAAAAGAAAGCGGCCTGACGCGACAGGCAGCGTAGCGTGAAAGAGTGGGGCGGCGGAAGCGTTGGCCCCATTTTTTTCAGCTGCAAAAGCGCGGGACGAAAAAAAAGACGAACCCTAGGGTTCGTCTTTTTCAGTCTGGCGGAGTGGACGGGACTCGAACCCGCGACCCCCGGCGTGACAGGCCGGTATTCTAACCGACTGAACTACCACTCCTGAAATTGCTCATGCCGTACAAGCCGGACATGCGACGTTTGTCACCACGTCTGAAGGGCCTGAAGTCTACAGCAATTTATGAATTCTGGCTACTCCCAGCCGATAAATCGCGACAATGCGCAGCAGGCGCCCGAGGAACATGCCGTTGAACAGTCCATACAGCGTACATACCGTGACGACGAAGCCGGTTTCCTGCCTGAGCAGCGGCGACATCGCCAACAGAACGCCAACCGCATACTTGGTCAAAAAGATGCCCATCATCAGGGCCAACGGCAGCCAGCTGCCGTGCTGGAATACGGTACCGCGCTCCGGAGTCACATTGACACTGTCCAGGCTAAACATCATCCAAGTCGCCAACGTACCGACTGCCAGGCCGGCGATCCAGGCCGGTCCCGCAGCCCCATGCGCGCCAAAGCTGCCAACTACTCCCTGGATGGAAAGTCCCAGCATGACAGTTGGAATGATGAACAGTTTTTTCAGACTTGTTTCCCGGTCGACGCTGGCCAGCACACCGCGATAAATCAAAAATGCGAGCAAAGGCCAGACCCAAAACGGCGTATTTGAGACGATTTCCTGCAGCATGTCGTGCTCCTTGGCAGAGGGATAATGCAGCGATTTTCACCAGTGCCAGCCATTGGCAACAGCGGATTGCGACGAAATGCGAAAAGTATGGAGTGAAATGCAGGACTGCCGCATTCAGCTGCATCGAGCTATTGAATACAGATGACCTGGCCCGCCGGCGTTTTACAATGACTGGGTGAAGAATCGGAGCCGCTCATGAACAATGCCAGTTATCCATATTTTCCGCCGATCGAGCCCTATCGCAGCGGCATGCTGCCGGTTGACGACATACATACGCTTTACTGGGAAGAGTCGGGTAATCCGCAGGGGCAGCCGGTATTGGTTCTGCATGGCGGGCCGGGCGGGGGAACGTCGCCACGGCAGCGCTGCTTTTTCGATCCCGCGCATTACCGCATCGTATTGTTTGACCAGCGGGGCGCGGGCAAATCGACGCCATTGGGCGAGTATCGCGCCAACACCACGCAATTGCTGATTTCTGACATCGAACGCCTGCGCATCATGCTGGACATCGATCGCTGGCTGCTGTTCGGCGGCTCCTGGGGTTCGACGCTCGCGCTTGCCTATGGCGAAGCATATCCCGCGCGGTCCCTGGGTTTCATCCTGCGCGGTATTTTCCTGTGCACGCGCCGCGAGATCGACTGGTTCATGAATGGCATGCGCTGGTTCTTTCCCGAGGTGCATGATGAATTCCTTGCAGCCATCCCCGATGACGAACGCGGCGATCTGCTGCAGGCATACAAAAAGCGTTTGTTCTGCGACGATCCCGCGGTTTATCTGCCTGCGGCGCGCCGGTGGAGCCGCTACGAAGGCAGTTGCCTGTTTTTGCGGCCGGATCCGGAGGCAATCGACCAATTTAGCTCCGACGCCGTCAGTCTTGGCGTAGGGAGGCTGGAAGCGCATTACTTTTTGCATGAAGGCTTTTTCAGCGACGACCAGCTGATCCGGGAAATCGACCGGATCCGGCATCTGCCGGCGGTCATCGTGCAGGGCCGCTATGACGTCGTTTGTCCGCCTGACACTGCCTATCGGCTGCATCGGGCATGGCCGCAATCGAAGCTGCGTATCGTCGACGATGCCGGACATTCGGGTTACGAACCGGGACTGGCGCAAGCGCTGGTCGCCGCAACCGAGGCATTCAAGGCCAGTGGCCGATTTGACTGAGGCAATCGCGCAATGAGCAAGCTCGCACTACCCCTTTCCGAACGGGCAGAACGATTTTGTAAGCATGGGTAAGATTGCTTCCGCCGCAGGGCTGCACTACATTATGTTGAGTTGCAGTATCCCGGCGCCGACACCTTGCAGGTGATCGCCGCATGCAGCCCATTGCCTATCGTTTATCGCCATCGCCATGCAGACCAGGATTCTCACCTTGCTCGCCGTTGCCATGCTCGCCGGTTGCGCCACACGTAACGCCGATACCCCGGTCGATCGCTCCGCGCGCAAGCCCGGCCAGGTCGAAAAAGTCGCGACCTATCCCGATGCGACTTCGACCGAGAATACCGTTGATGGATACAAGCGCGATCTGGCGCAGCGTATTTCCCAAGTCAATTCGACCAAGGTCTATACCGGTCGGCCGCAAGCGCTGCTGCGCTCGGTAATTGTCGTGCGCTATGCGGTCGACGCCAGCGGTCAATTGGTGCGCAGCGAAATCATGCGCTCCAATCGCGATAAGGAAAACGAAGCGACAGCGCTGGCGTCATTGCGTACGGCGGCGCCATTCCCGAAACCAGCTGCGCATTTGATCCGTCACGGCAAACTCGAGCTTTCGGAGACCTGGCTGTTCAATAACGACGGGCGCTTCCAGCTACGCACGATCGCGCAACCGCAGATGGATCAATAAGTCGCAACGGGCGCATTGTCCAATCGGCGTGGAACCGGCTTTTTGTTACGCGGGATTGGTATCAGTGGCAGGGAATCGCGTCGCAACGACTATCGCCGCAACGCAACTACTGATGACGATCAGTCATGATGGTCATGATGCTTGTTCTTCTTTTCCTTATGCCCATCATGCTTGTCATGCTTGTCGTGTTTGCCATGGCCATGATGGCGATCCTTGTGGCCCCGACCTCCGCCCCCATACTCGGATGACTTGACAAAATACACAGGCTGGCCGCAGGCGCTGTACCGATGGCAGTGCTTGCCCCAGTTTTTTGCATGGCCCGGCGGGACGTGCATGTAAACCGGTGCGACAGGACGTGCCTGGCGTGCGATGACGACCGGTTGCTGATACACCAGCGGCGGTGGCGTATTGCCGATATTGATCCGGCCATAAACGCCAGGGCTGATCTGACCGCCGACGCTGACGCCGACATTGACGTCGTTCGCATGGGCAGGTGAGAAACCAAGTGCGAGAACCGCGCTGGCGATGGTGATAAAACTGAAACGCATGATGACACTCCTGAAACCGTGTTCGTTCCGCTGCATGCTGAAGATATGTGCGGGGTCTTTCGCATGATAAACGATGCTTTGCGACAAGAGGCGGCGGTGTTGTAACGATATCTGACAGCGATGTTTGTCCGGCGCCCGGGATTCTGTTTAAATGGAGGCAAGACTTACTTCCGGAATTTCATGAATCCTGCCAATTCCCGCGCGCTTAATCACGCCTATCAACGTCCTTCCAAGCTATATCGCTATTCGCAGCGTCAATGGCTGGAGCGCTCGCTTCAGTTGGGCGAGTTTCGCCTGCGGCCACCACCGCAAGAGGCGCAACTTATCGTACCAAGCGACCAGATCATGCCGTTCGGTACGCGCAAGGCCGTTGCCGCGTCGGCGTTCCTGACGCTGAGTCTTGCCGCTGATTGGGATGAAAAACTGTTCGACGCGTTTGGTGACGCCGATACCTGCCTCGTCATCCACGATGCCGAACAATTTGGCGAAAGAATGCATCGCGCGGTTCAGCGGTTGTTGCCGAGTTGGGCCGGGATCGATGCCGCGATTTCTTACGGCTTGCCTAGTCCGCTAGGCGCTGCCTTTTCAAAAGCCAGGCAGCTTGCCTCCGAAAAGGAATGGCTGTTTGCCTGGCGCCCTACCCAGCATGCGACATCCTGCAATCCGGTAGTCGTGCGTATCGGCAGCATTGAAGGCATTGCCGAGTTGCGTGCACGCGAAGCTTGATATCCGGCCAGTTGTTGGCGTCGTTTTTGCGCTGCATCGACATGCAATCCAAAGTGGGCGCATATCCTTTACATTTCGCAAATTACCTGAGATAAATAAGCGTCCACAGTTGTCAAACGCGTAAAATTCAGTCACGAAGCGATAGGCTTGAGCCTTGCCTGACTGCATTGCATCGTCTCAGTAATCGGCCATTTTCAAAGGAGCATCGTCATGCTGAATTCCAACATCAAGACAGTACGTAACGATATGAGAACCCTGATCAAGGAAGCGCAGGAACTGTTCCGGGAGGCGACCGAGTCGACCGGCGGCAAGGCGGATGAATTGCGCGCAAAAGGCCTCGCGCTGCTGGATACTGCGATGGAAAAAGCACAAGAAGTGCAAGCCGTTGCTGTTGAAAAGAGCAAGGTCGCGGCCGAAAGCACGGATGAATTTGTTCATGCAAATCCCTGGAAAGCCGTCGGCATTGCGGCGGGTGCCGGGTTGGTGCTGGGCTTGCTGATGTCGCGTCGCTAAATTCATGGAGTCCCGACGTAGCAGCGCCGGCCAGAATTCGCCCGGACTGATAGCCAGTCTTGGTGCGCTCGCCAAACACGGCATCGGTCTTTTCCTCAGCCGGCTTGAACTGGCGGCAATCGAACTCGGTGAGCTTCGCGACAATCTCGCGAAGTTGCTGCTGCTTGGGGCACTCGGCATTGTCGCGCTGTTGTTTGCAATAGGCAGCTGGACCGCATTGATCGTGGTGCTCGCCTGGGAGACGATGGGCTGGAAGATCCTGTTGCTGGTGGCATTGTTGTATTCGATGGCGACGCTTGCCATCCTGTTGTATGCGCGTGCGCGGCTGATCCGCAACGCACTGTCGCTGCCGGCGACCATGTCGGAATTGCGCAATGACCGTGACGCCTTATTGTGATCGGGAGATGCCGTGAACCGAGTGGACCGGAAAAAACAATTGATCGCCGAAGGCGCGCTTCATCGGGCCGAACTTCTGCTTGCCAAGGACACGGTACGCACAGGCTTGCGTCCAGTGTCGCTTGCGCGTAGCGCCGTTCAGCAACTTACAGCGACCGCATCGACCTCCCTGCGTAACCGTGGTGTCGGAAGCGTGCTGGGAACAGATTCCAATCTGCATGCTTTACTCCCTTTGCTCATGTCTGGACTCTCTGCATTAGCAGAAAAAAAATCGCTACGCAAAGCTATGTTGGGTGCGACTCTACTGTTGGGTGCCGCAGGGATCGCTGCCGCAGCGATGGCAAGAAGGAATGGTTCTGCACATTCAGATCAGGATCGTTGAAAGCGAGCGAAACCTGATTGCATCACCTGCATCAATGCCATCGTGCGCGACAAGTTTGGGCAGATCCTTTCGAAAGCATGCGCCGTAACAAGAATCTCCATTTGTAACTTGCCGAACTTGCATTCTCGGATTGTTGTCCAAAATGTGTTTTATTACGCTAGAGGATATGCAGATCATGCAAATGCGCACGCAATTTACTTTAATCTCCCTTGCGGCCGTTGTCGCGCTCGGCGGTTGTGCAAATATGAATGAAGTGCAGCGAGGGACTGCAACCGGGGCTGGTGTAGGCGCAGGTATTGGCGCAGTGCTCGGCGCCACAGTCGGCCCAGGCGGTGGCCGACGCGCGGCCACGGGAGCCGCAGTGGGTGGCGCTGCCGGCGCCGTGATCGGTAATATCTGGTCGAGCCGCATGGAGCAGCAAAAGCGCCAGATGGAGCAGGCGACGCAAGGCACCGGCGTGCAGGTCACGCAAACGCAAGACAATCGGCTCAAGCTCGATATTCCATCAGATATCTCTTTCGATACCAATCGTTCCGATATCAAACCGAACTTCCGTCCTATTCTCGACCGCTTCGCATCCGGTTTGGTCGAAAACCCGTACAGCCGTGTCACGATCGTTGGTCACACCGATAACAAGGGTGGTGACGCAATCAACGATCCCTTATCGGTCAATCGGGCCGCTCATACGCGTGACTATCTGGCATCGCGCGGCGTAGCTTCGAATCGCATCAGCGTCGACGGCCGCGGATCGCATGAGCCGCTGGTGTCGAACGATACGGAAGCCAATCGGGCGCGCAACCGCCGCGTCGAGATTTTCGTCGCCGAACCACAGGCGACTGCTCAAAGCCCGCAATATGGTCAACCCGCGTCGGGACGATAATTCCTGTTCCGGTATTAATATCAGTGATGCAGGCAAAAAAAAGCCGACCCGCGGGTCGGCTTTTTTACGCAGCATGTTAAGCGCGATAATTACTTGGAAGCGTCGGCCATGTAATCGACAGCCGCCTTGACTTCGTCATCTGATGCCGCTGAGCCGCCTTTTGGCGGCATCATGCCGGCCTTGCCCTGAAAGCCCTTGATCGCATGTTCGTACATTGTCGCAGAGCCTTGCTTGATGCGCGGTGCCCACGCAGCCTTGTCGCCCAGCTTGGGTGCGCCAGCAACGCCGGGATCGTGGCACGCTGCGCAGCTCGCAGCATAGACTTTTTTACCGTCGACTTTGGCAGCGCCGGTGGCTGCACCCGCGGCTGCGGCAAGAGCCTGAGTTTGCTGCGATGGGGATGAAGTGGTTGGCTGGGTGGCCGAGGCTGTCGGCGCGCCTGCATCAGTAGCTGCCGGCGCGGCAGCTGGTGCAGCTTCCTTCACAGCCGGCTCTTTCAATTTGCCGCCCGATTGGTTAGCCAGATAGACTACGGCGCGTTCGACTTCAACATCATCCAGATCGGGGTTGCCGCCTTTGGCAGGCATTGCACGAATTCCCTTGATTGCGTTCTGAACAACCATTTCCTGCCCTTGGCCAAGGCGGGCAGTCCAACCGGCTGCATCGCCAAGTTTTGGAGCGCCAGCAACGCCGGCAGTGTGGCATGCTGCGCAAACGGCCTTGTACACGGCTTCACCGCTTTGCAGCACTTTGGGAGCGTTCGCGTCTTTCAGCGTAAATCCGACATCGGCAACAGGCTTGAGGCGTGCAGCGATTGCTTCTGCTGTCTGAGCATCGGAGCCGGCGCCTTCTTTTTCTATATTTGCGACATACTGAACCAGCAATACGATGCAGATGATCGGTATCACGAAGGCTGCCGTCACGGCAGCGATGAGCTGCTTTGGCGTCTTGATAACGGAGTCGTGTTCGTTGTGTGCGTTGCTCATTATTCCCTCAGTGCATTTTTAAAACCGGTAGTGGGCGGGTGTCCAAATCAGCCTGGGGCGCCCTCCAATTGCAGCGCAACACCTCGCAAAACCCTTGATTATAGTCGGAAAGACGAGGGTAGGGAACGGAAAAACGGGCACGGAAACCCCGTCAATCGGCGTGGCTGCGGGGATTAACAAATACAGGCAGTTGGCTCACCCGAATGGGCAGCCATGCGACTAAGTGCGCATCTCAGTGAAATAAGAGGGCAAAGAGGGCAGGCGTAGGCGAGGAAATGCCTTTTGGGGGTTTCTGGGGTTTGCTGGCCTGATTGATAGCGTTACCGCAGGTACTGAATGCCGGCGTAGGTCCAAGCCAGCATTGCTGCACATACTGAATAGAGGAGATGGCGATGCCGGCTTTTTTCCATGTCTTCGATAATGAGCTTGCGACGGAATGCGTCATTACGTTTGCGCCGTAGTCGGCGCGCGTTGTCCTCATCGATTTCTTCATTCGTCAGTCGATTCCACAGATCGTTATCCATTGGCATTCTCCCTGCTGTTTTTATTATTTTCTTTGCAAGAAGTTCCGTAACCTTGAGCGACCACAATGACGTAGAAGCGCCTATGCGAACTACATCAAAAGTTGGAAAAATACTATTTCCGCATGGATTTATTATGAGAATTGGGCAGGATAAGCTGCTATTTGACTGCATTGCGAAGCCAATAGTGCTAGCCCAAAAGTCATTTAAAAGCCGACATGCCATGAAACTGCGCGCCATTCACGCAACGCAGCGTATGCATGGACGTGCAACCGGAAAACCGGTATCCTTCAGCCTCTTCACTTTTCCTCCTACGCGGCTGTAGCTCAGTGGATAGAGTATTGGCCTCCGAAGCCAAGGGTCGTGGGTTCGATCCCCGCCAGCCGCGCCAAATTCCATTTGCGTTTTTACCTAACCGTGTGCCTAGAACCATAAAGTGGCATCAAATGCCAGCTTATGGTTCCATTCGTTGAAAAACTGTCAACGAATTGGCGGCGCAAGAATGGGACGTCGATTCTTAAACGTGCGCCGTGCTCGTGATCGTTGAATAGCGTGCGAATTCCGCCTGACTAACGCGTTAGTGACTTCTGACCTCCACAAATAAGACGTTGGGGCGGGCGCGGCTGTCCGACTCGGTCCGACCCTCAACTGCCGTTCATCGCCGCACGCCTGCAATGACCGCTGACGAGGTGCAATGGCCGTTCTATTTTCCGGTTCGTCAGACCGGCCTTCCGCCAAAGCTGTTGTTAGAGAGCGCCTTCGCTTGGCGAGTGCCAGATTGAATACGTCTCGCGATTGCTTACCAGACCTGCAGATCAGCGAATAGGCTAGTAAAAGCTGTCGGCCGCTTTGCCGAGATCTGCAAGGATGAGTTGAAGATCGCGCCGATAAGCCGGAAAATTCCACCGTTCGACCAATTCCACAATGTGCTCCCGGCCCAGCCAATAGACCAGCACACTCATCGGCTTGGTAAAAAGACCAGGGCGGGCTGACCGCTCACGCAAGCGTTGCGCATAGCCGCTTTGTAGAAAATCGTAGAGCTCTGCTCGGTTGCACGAGGCAAACAGGTCGCGGTAGGCCTCGATGAATTCCATCGTTTCCAGACTGCCAACGTCATTAGCCGCTTTACCGCAGATTTGGGCATAGAGCGTGTTAGCGAACTGCTCGAGATCGGCAACCGTTGCAGTCACCTGATCGAGTTCGTGCAAGGCCTGACAGAACATGACGTCCGTCGTTTCCATCAATGCCATGCTTCTTGCCACGAGTCGCTTTGCTGACGAAGGCACCTGAACCGTCGGCTTGTAGATATTGTCGTGCACGAGTTCCGCGTACGCGTGCTGGAGCAACGTCCGGATCTGGATTTCGCACGGCAGGCCATCTGGAATACTGAGACCGTTCACTTCGGTTCCTTCTGTTGCGCGCACCAGATAGTGGACCGACTGGTAATCAAAAAGCTCGGGATGGTCGATGACTTCATCCCGGAAATGACGATCCCTACTGGTCGACCATCCGCTGTAGGCCAGCAACGCTCGCTCGACGATCTCAATGTCGGTGCGAACTAGTACAACGAAGCGTGCGCCGACGAGGTCGGTCATGGCGACACGCGGATCCGGATACTTTTTCTTGACCTGCTTCTTCAACGCCGAAGCGATTTCCTTCACGCGGTAGGTCGGATCGATCTTGAAGAACGATTTGTAGCGGTCCTCACCTACGTCGAGTTCTACGAACGCTTTGATTTTGGCAGTGACGAACGCACCCCAAGCCTCCAGGGAGGCCGCGTTTTCTTTTAGCCAGTTTTCAAAGCTAGGATCGCTCACTCTTCGCTTGCAATTGAACCCTTGATTTTGACAAGGGTTGACCCATCGACCGAATTCTCAACCGTCACCCAATCCGTCCCTTCGGCGGGAGTAGTCAGCATGACGCCCGACGTGAACACCATCTTGCGGCGCCGCTTCAGCCTACTTGCAATATAGTCGGTGTCCTTGGTGATCTCGTTTGCGGGAAAGCCCGACTTCTCCATGTACTTGAGGTATGCAGCCTGTTCGGTCTTGTTGAGGTGTTTCTCCCCGAATGATGCGACACCGATGGTGTTGACGTTGCTGCGTAGCTCCGCGCGTAGCGACTCTCCGAGGTCAATCTTTCGCGAACGCGCGATGTTCAGCGTATCGAGAAAGCGGTTGGTTTTCTCAAAAAAATCCTTGGTTAACCGCTTGTCTGTGGCGGACACATCCGCACCGAGGAAATCTCCGTAGAAATAGTACGCGGCTTTACGGCTTTCCGTGCTGGTCATAATGTGGTCGAATAGGTACACGGAGTAATACTGCGGATCGTGTAAGCCGCCCGTCGACGGGGCCTTGGCCGCCGTTTGTTGGACAAATCCGATCTTAAATAGCCGCTGGCTCTCAGTCAGAAAAATGTGCTCCAAATAGTCGATGACGGTCTTGCCGTTCTCTGTCTTTTCGCCCAGAGCGTCCTGCATGTCTGCCTTCACCACCGCAGCAAACGGTCGCTGGAGTTGAGTCACGGTGCCTGCGAGCACGATCAATTTGCTGGGCGCGTAATCTCGGTTCAACTGCGACTTCGACAAGCGATCTGCCGCGGCCATTGACAAGTCAATGAAATGCTTTTCGTCGCCGTGCATCAGACCGGCTGCGTCCTGAAAGAAAGCGCCTGCGGCCGTTTCTCGAAAATCGGCGCGCACGCCCCGCGACTTGTGTCCGAGTGCCTGGGCCATCCGGCGGTTGAACATGTCCTTGCCCGAGACTGGCAAATCCACCAGATGGGGGCGATATGTCGGCTGAACGTACGACTGATCGAGGCCGCGCGAATGCACGTCGTGAACAGCCAGGCGGTCAATTGTGAGCAAACTCAGGTCCAGCATGAAGCCATCCTTCCCTTATAATTTTTGCATGGCGGAAGTATGACATGTTGGCTCCGCTAACGTAACCCGACAGATCCGTAGCTAAGCAATTTAGCATTTGTGTGCGTAATACAACTGGGCAACTACCACGCAGTTTGGTCGTCGCGAACCGACATGCGAACCGCTGCTCGATGCCGTATTGCAACGCATGTGGCCGCCTAGAATTGCTCATAGCCTGCGCGCGATGGGCGTCAGCAGTCTCGACGTCGAGGAGCCGCTTTGGCCGATGAAGCGGAATCCGTCCCTTGGATTTCAATGGCCGCTTCCAAGGCGCAACCGACGCCTGAATGGCCAAACTCTGTTTCCAGCGAAGGTCGCATCATGGCCGGTGGACTAAACCGCTCGCGCGGTAGGGGAGCTCCGGGCGAGCGTTTGTGGATGATTGAGACAGGGAAACTGTTTCCTATGCTTGGTAATGAGGCCATCCGCCTCGTTACCAGACAGGAGTACAGCCATGTCTTCACCGACTTCCCCCATCACGCCGTTGCGCCAACGCATGCTCGACGACATGCGCATGCGCCAGCTCGCCCCCAAGACCCAGACTCACTATATCCGTGCGGTGCGGCAGTTTGCCGCCTTTCTGGGCCGTTCGCCCGACACCGCCGACATCGAAGATCTGCGTCGATACCAATTGCACCTCGTCGATCACGGCATCTCGCCGGTGTCGCTCAATGCAGCGATCACCGGACTGAAGTTCTTCTTCGACATCACCCTCGACCATCCCGAGTTGATGGCCAAGATGCAGCCGGTGCGCGTGCCACGCACCCTGCCGGTGGTGTTGAGCCGAGAGGAAGTTGCACGCCTGATTGCCGCCGCCGGCAATCTGAAGCATCAGACCGCACTGGCGGTCGCTTACGGCGCGGGGTTGCGCGCCAGCGAAGTCGTTTCCCTGAAGGTCGGCGACATCGACAGCCAGCGCATGACGCTGCGTGTCGAACAGGGCAAGGGCCGCAAGGATCGCTACGCCATGCTCTCGCCGGTGCTGCTCGAGCGCTTGCGCGTCTGGTGGCGGGTCGCTCATGCCCAGGGCAAGATGCTCGATGGCGGCTGGCTCTTTCCCGGCTTGAATCCGATCGAGCCGCTCAGCACCCGTCAACTCAATCGGGCCGTGCATGCCGCTGCGGACGAGGCGAAGATCGGCAAGCGCGTGTCGATGCACACGCTGCGCCACTGTTTCGCCACGCATCTGTTGGAACAGAAGGTGGATATCCGACTGATCCAGGTTTTGCTGGGCCACAAGAAGCTTGAAACCACCGCGCTGTATGCCCAGGTGGCCACGGACATCCTGCGCGAAGTCGTCAGCCCCCTGGAGAACTTACACACGACGTAGGTCCCTTCCATGGGGCTTGCTGCCCTGGACGTCGCGGATATCTTTCGCCTCCACGGGCCGTCTTGGCGACAGGCTCAGCATGCGCACTTGAGCCTTGGCCAGCTCAAGGTCATGTCGGCCATCGAACAGTGCCGCAGTGCGGTGCTGGGGGGACATGTGCTGCGCTGCGACGCCTGCGAGCAGGTCGAGATTGCCTACAACTCTTGCCGCAATCGGCATTGCCCGAAATGCCAGGCCAGCGCCGCACGCCGATGGCTCGAGGCGCGCCAGGCCGAGTTGCTGCCAGTGGAGTATTACCATGTGGTGTTCACCTTGCCGGCACAGATCAGCGCGATTGCCTATTACAACAAGGCCGCGATCTATGGCCTGTTGTTTGACGTCGCCGCCGAGACCCTGCGCACCATCGCCGCCGACCCCAGGCATTTGGGCGCCCAGATCGGCGCCACCCTGGTTTTGCACACCTGGGGCTCGGCCCTGACCCATCATCCGCACGTGCATGGCATCGTTCCCGGCGGCGGCTTGTCGTTGGACCGGGAACGTTGGGTCGCCTGCAAGCCGGGTTTCTTCCTGCCGGTACGCGTGCTCTCGCGGCTGTTTCGGCGCCGCTTCCTCGAAGAACTGGAGAAAGCCCATCGCAACGGACGATTGCAGTTCTTCGCCGAGTACGCCGCGCTGAGCGAGGCGGCGGTCTTCGCCGACTGGCTCGCGCCGTTGCGAGCCTGTGAATGGGTGGTGTATGCCAAGCGCCCGTTCGCCGGACCGGAAGCGGTGCTGGCGTATCTGTCGCGCTATACCCATCGGGTGGCGATTTCCAATAGCCGACTGCTGGCCATGGACGAGCGCGGCATCACGTTCGGCTGCAAGGATTACCGCGCCAAGGGCCGCACGCGCTACAAGACCATGACACTTGCGGCGCACGAGTTCATGCGCCGCTTCCTGTTGCATGTCTTGCCGCACGGTTTCCACCGCATCCGTCACTATGGGCTCATTGCCAATGCCGGGCGCCAGCAGAACCTGGCCAAGGCACGTGAACTGTTGCATGTCGTATCCGACTTGCCGCCTCACGCAGCGGAGGCGGCGGCCACCATCAGTCAGCCGCGCTTCGTCTGCCCGCACTGCGGCGCAGCGATGCGCATCATCGAGACCTTCGCGCGCGGGCAACCGATCCGTGCGCCACCCCGGCAGCGAGGCGCAGTATGAGCGTGGACATGTGTCGATGCAGCAATCTTCCGTCGGCTCTTGCGTGGGCAACGCCGATAGCGGACGGCTTTGCCTTGGGCTGGAATAACCTGATTTCTTACCACCCGGGTTGCCGAAAAATCCAGCACCGCCGCCACCACGTCAGGCAGGTGAGCCATGTCGCTGTCCAATGGCTCGGCCGATTCGCCACGGCTATCCCCACCGCGAACATTCAAATCCCCATAGCCGTTTAGGCTTGCCGAATGGCGTTAGAGCATTCCGCGGTTTCCTCCCTCGAGGCTTGTACGACACCTGCCCGCTGGCTTCTGGCGTGCGCCGGTAGTCCGGTGCGTAAGGGCAGGCATCCTACAACCCTTAACAGGAGCTAGCGGATGACGTGCTCAATCCGGACACACCAGGAATTGAGCCGGCCCTGCTAAAAAAATATCTGAAGTGCGTTGCGGAATGGAACGGTGCTGGCTCCGTATCAGCGGGAGGTATGTTGGTGCATATTGATACCGCTGGCGCAATCCGATATGTCGCGTTGGACGATATTCGGGAATTGCGTCTTCAACACAAGGACTACATCGAGCTCCGTATGAAATCAATTGGTGAGCAAACACATGAGCAAAAGCTCGAGCGCACTCGAGAATATGAAAGAACACCGCAACGTTCGCACGGTTTAAGCCGCTGAGGGAAATGATGAGCCAATACAGTCTCGAGAAAGCAGCCGCCGCAGTTTTTGAAGCATCAGCTCAACAACAGAGAGAAACAAAAGCTACTCTAGATGCCTTAAAGGATGCGGCCGCTAAATTTGAAACAAAAGCTGGCGCACTGCCCAGAGAAATTTTTGCCCAAGTTGATCGGGCATTACCGGATGCCGCACACAAGGCAGCAGGCCAGATCGCAAGCAATTGGACTGAAGCAAATCTGCACGCGGAAAGAGCCGCTGAAGTCTATAAAAATGCGGTGCGCTGGGCGCCATGGCGGATTGGAGGAATGGCGGTGTTGTCAACATTCTGCGGCGTTTTAGGCATCGTCATTGCTGCGAAATTTGTCCAGCCTAACGAAGATGTTGTCGCAGCCCTGCGCAGAGAGGAGGCCGATCTGCGTGCAAAGATTCAGCAGTTGTCCACCAAAGGGGGCTATTCAACGGTTGTCGGATGCTATGACAGCAACAACCGAAATCGCCTGTGCGTGCTGGTGGATGAGTCGGCGAAGATTCCAGTCAAAGGATATCGAGTCATCAAGGGCTATTGAGAACTTTTTTGCATAACGTCTATCTCTGAGTATCCATTGCCAATCTGGAAAGGGACGCGGGGATAGTCGAAGCCACAGACGAACCGGCAACAACGCCTACCGTGTATCGCGATCGGACATGCGCACTGAGATCCGAGTACGGAATATGTTTCAGCAACCCGTCTACGACCAAATAGCGCCGTAGTGCACGGTTAGAGAGTGGACACTGTTCCGCCGACTGACGATGTTCGCGTGTCGCCAGGCGAGATGCTTCTCGAAGAATGTGACCGATTGTCCATGACTCGACTGGCGACTCAGACCTTAGTTGAGCAATCAGTGGAACATTGCTTTCCGAAGCGTTTGGAAGCGGTGGCAATGCGCGTGAAATCCGGTATCGACGCAATGCGTCAATAGCGGGCGCCGGCACATGAACTAGATCGATGGTCTTTCCCCTGCCAAACCGAGGTACGGCAACTTGCCACTCATCGCCTGAACACACGATGTCCGCCATTTTGAGTGCCGCCAGCTCGCTTCTTCGCAATGCCGTCCAGTACGACCATTCCGCCACGACGACAATACGGGCAAGAGAATCGCGACGGCCCTGCTCTGACTCAAGTTGCTCAACCCAGACTTGCCTTACGTCACCCCACTGTTCGCAAGCTATTCGCGCTTGTAAAAAGTCTACCGCCGTGAGTGATTCAGTCGTCGGCGCTGCGATTGCCTGTGCCGGTTTTCCGAAGGTCTACTGCGAAAGGCTCTTATGGATTCGTTTCTACGGTAAATCAAATACTTTCTACAAATTTCACGCGAATCCCGGCCGACCCGCTATTTGATCGGCTTGACACCATCGTCAAAAGTGGCGATGATGCTGTCATGAGATATCCAGGGGGTAAAGGCGGCTGCTTTAGGAACATCGTGAACCTGATGCCGCACCATCGCGTGTATATAGAAAGCCATTTGGGTGGCGGTGCAGTACTGCGTAACAAGCAACCAGTCGAACATTCCATCGGAATTGATGCGGACTCGGAAGTCGTTCGTACCTGGGCAGATCACGATCTACCCAATACACAGATCCTCGAAGGAGATGCGATCGCCTTTTTGTCTGGCTATGACTATCGCGGTGATGAGCTTGTCTATTGCGATCCACCTTATCCAGTTTCTACGAGAAGGAAAGCCCGGATTTATCGTCGGGACTATTCAACGGAAGATCATCTACAGCTGCTAGAAGTTATTACGAAACTACCTTGCATGGTGATGATTTCCAGCTACAGTAATCCAATCTACGAGGATGTACTGCGAGATTGGGAAAAGATCACTTTCAATGCAGCAACTCATAGCGGGATACGCGAAGAATCTGTCTGGATCAATTTTCCGATGCCGGAAGCCCCTTATGACACGCGGTATTTAGGCGCTGACTTCCGTCAGCGCGAGGCCTTGCGTCGACGTCATAGCCGCCTTGCCGACAAAATCATGCGCATGCCCCTAGCAGAAAGGCATCTGTTGTGGAGTTGGGCTGCAGAGCAATATAGCAATGAAATACAGGAGGCTGTCCGTGGATGAGCAACTTGTGTTTAACCCCGACCCCTCTCGTCACAATGAGTTGCGCTTGCCACCAGCTGAGTCCTATGTGATGCCAGGCATTCAATGGGGTCGCTTCGACGCGATGTTTACCCCAGCATATTGGGCAACTCAAGTTTGGATCGAAGAAGATCAGTATCCGGCCTCACGTAATCGACTTGGCGATTCACTTCTAGAGGAAACGGTCGCTTGCGTTCTTGGTGGCCACGGCATGCCGGCCGAAATATGCTTGGCGGCCTACAAACGAATTCGCGACGAGGGGGTTCTGCAAGATCAATCTCCAGCATCGGAGCAACAATACCTTGACTTGCTGGCCGCTCCAATTTTCAAGCGGAATGGCACCGCAGTGCATTACCGCTTTGCTCGGCAAAAAGCCGCCTATCTCGCCAATATTCATGCGGCATTCTGTGAGCAGCTTCCTCCTCACGGCGATCTTGCGTTGCGCGATTGGTTAATCTCGCTACCAGGTATTGGCCCTAAGACTGCTTCGTGGATCGTTCGCAACCACACTGGTAGCGATCATGTCGCCATTCTGGATATCCATATTTACCGAGCCGGCTTGCTGGCCGGATTCTTTGATCAGAAGCAACGCATCGAAAGCCACTATGCGCAAATGGAAAATCAGTATCTGGAGTTCGCCAGCGCTATTTGTGTGAGAGCATCAGTGTTAGATGGCATCATGTGGTCACATATGCGCCAAGCCCCGACTACGGTGAGAGCTCAGCTGAGCTCTCAATTCTCAACAGACAAGGTGCAACCGAAGGCGCGCCCGATGCAATTAGGCCTGCAGTTCAGAAACGAAACATCCACCTACACCGAACAAGGTGCCGTTCGAGCGGAAAATATCGTCGATGCCTGGGTTGCCGGTCGGTCCAAGAGGTACGCAGCCTAGTGACAGTGCATGAGAGACCAAGGAGAACTGCTGTAGCAGTGCTCCGGCATCTCTCCAAATAAGGCTATCCGGCCATTCATACTTCCCGGCGGTCTTGCCCACTTGGGCAACGAACCAGCACAGCGTCGAGCAAGTTCCTTTGGCCGCCATGGATGCCATATCCCACAGCGGCCTAACTGCACCTGACGCAATGTCAAGGGTGAGCAAGCTATGGTTCAGATCGTCATACAGCTTCGTTGACAGATCCATGCTTGGACTTCGTTCGATCACAATGATGTCGATCGGATGTCGGGCACCCGCCGATATCACTGGCTTGCGCTTGGCGTGGATTCTTTGGTCCAAGGGCTGGTCCTGGAGGCAATAGGCCGTGCGCCATAGGAGCGCGGCGAGATTCTCGCGACTCAGCGGCGTGCCACCGTAACGCGTCCTGCGAGCGAAGACAACGTCGTCGAAGTCTTGCACAGCGTCTTTTGTCAAAAAGGGCAATGTTTCAGCGGACTGAACGGGATATTGATATGGCCTTACTCCCGTTTCAAGCGGACGGGGGACCGGAGAGCCTAGGTCAATAAGGTTCTTCATCGCCCAATTCCCGATAGGTATTGCGATGCTTGATACATCCTCTGCATGTTCCACACGCGTAGTTTGCTGTATGGCATGAGTGGGCGTAGGCAAGCACTTCACGGGGAATGCCAGAAGCTTGGACAAGTGCGGCCGTCGACATCTGAATGGCAGGGGCAGTAATTCGAATGCCGCCTTCTTGGAGAGCAACCAGGGTATCGGCCGCGGAAATGAAAGCTTCGGTGCCATCAGCATGATGTCCGTCAGATTTAACGGTGCCGAGCATCAGCTCACTGATATTCAATGACGCGCCCTTCATGACCGCTAACGTGATCAGCATTTGATTACGGAAGGGCCACCACTCCGAGGACGGTGCAAGCTGCAAGGCATTTGTCCCCGATAAATCCCCTGAACCTAACGAGCTGCAATCAATGCGAATCACTTCATGGCGGATGTTCAAAAGTGACGCAATTGCACTAGATGCACGAATTTCCGCCTCTGCGGGCTTTTGTCCATAGTCAATGCAAATGGCGACTGTGGGACGTTGCCAGTACGCCAGAGAAATTGAGTCCATGCCGCCGGAAAGGAGTATGGCCTTCGTCATTTCAGCGCTTTCCAGCAGGCGCGGTAAATTGCGGTAGTAAAGTCAGAATGAATCTCCGCACCATTACCCGCGATCATTTTCAAATCTTCATTGCTGACTTGTTCCGAGAATGCGACCACCGGCACTCCCTTGGCGGCTGCGTAACCCGCCTCGTAAATAGTGCCGGCATCTAAACCATCTATCAGCGCTAAGACCAAGGCCGATTGATTGAGTGCTGCGATATCAAGTGGGGCAACATGGCTGGCTGGACCATTGCCGACTTCATGATATGGCGAAAACACTTTGAGACCAGCAGCACGGAGTGCATTTCTAGCTTCTTCGACGAGCCACCGCTGAGCCATCGTAAAAAATGGGCCGGCAAGATAAACATCATAGTGCGCACGTTGAGCTTGGGGACGCATGGTGAACGGCTGTGGGTGAAGCGTCGTATCTTGTAAGGACTGTGTTGTGATCGGCAATGACTGAGTCTCACAATAAATTGCTGTGGCCAGAGAAGCCTGCGTTGCAGCATCTATCGGGTCCATGTTCTGTTCTGCCCAGAAATGTGCGAAGACTGCGGAAAATACGTCCCCACTTCCGATCGAGAATACGTGCCCTGTCATATATGGCGCAACAAGCTGCGGCTGATTGTTTGGCGTATAGACATATGCGCCCTCGTGGCCCATTTTCAGGACGACGACATCAGCCTTGTGATTGGCCAGAAGAGCGCTGGCAGCTTGTTTCGGATCCTTTGCCCCTGTCCACAAACTTGCTTCATACCCGTTGCAAACAATGGCCAGCGATTTAGCAGAGGAACTATTTGCATGAAATGGTTCAGGGTTAAAGGCTGATTGAGGATCGTAGACGGCTCGCTCCGCCTTCACGACGATCTGGCCCTCGATAGCGCCAAAGCGCAAAACATTCGTGTCTTCGATGCGCAAAGTCGGCGACCCGTCCAAGGTTTCGCGACGCGGCCAGATTTCGGGCTTACTTAAGCAGTGGAAATAGCGAAATGCTACGTCTGGTGCCTCTACATAACCCTTGATGATGAAGGCAAACTGGTCTGCTAGGCTTTGGCGATTAGGCTTCGTTGACAATTGCCCAAACGTCGAAAGAAAAACCTGATCGGACAATGTCGAGATCGCAGCGGCAGCGCGACCGGCGGAGCCGTACATCGCTCGCCACTCTGGAAATTCACAGAATTCCCGATAGGTGCCGCCTGCAATGTGGATCATGGGCAGTTCCCTGGTGTCACCAAGACTTCGCATCGAGCGCCGGCGATTGATAAGACTTCGGCCTTAAATGAATTGCCATCGTCGAGGCATTCCACCAAGCGAGGAATGCCGGAAACGGTGATGGACCCCAGAATCTGGCCCTGATGTAAAACGACGACCACTTTTCTCCCTTGGGATTGATCAATAACAACATCCAGGCAGTCGCCAACTTTCACGTTAGCCAGAACGGTCGGTACCGGTGAGTTGACGACTGTTTTGAATGAAAGACGATCGCAAGGAGTGCGTGGTGGTTCTGGATCCCAGCTAGTACTAGAACCTGACATGATTATTCCCTCAAAATTTGGGTGCCTACGCTGTTAGCGCATCTTCGATGCTGGTTGGTTACCTAAGCACTCATCATTAATTATTCTTTATGGATTAGTACCTAGGCCTTTTTGCTGCTTTATCCGGCATTTAAGTAATTATATTGCCAAAAAGAAATTTCTAATCTCCCACACATATGGGATTTACGACAAAAAATGCCGCTCAAATTGGGCGGCATTTCATAGAAGTTACGGTGGAAAATGGCAGCTTTTGAAAGCGAAACCTGAACATCGCAAGCTCATGGGTTTAGGTACGGAAGCGATGCTTGGCTGGGAAATGGCGGCTGCTGCACTTGAATTTACCTCTCCATCCCAGGAATGAATTCTTGGCGATGTTGCATCGGGAGATCGCTGGAGGGTAGTGGTCGGAGTCAGCTTATGGTTCCAAATTTCGACTTGGTGCCAAATTATGCTTCCGATTCGACGAAAAGTTTAGCATTTAAGTAATGAAAAGGCCCGTATATTGCCAAGTTATGGTTCCAAAAGGGTGACACTTTATAGTTCTAGTTACAAACCGTGCGAGTCCGCATGGTATGTACGTGCGGTTCAAACGTCCGTTATGTAATTAACGTGCTCTCCCTTGTCACTCATACCGAAGCCATTTCGGTAACCGGCTGAATGCAGCAGTCATTTCTTGGCGAGCGCATTTGCCTAGGCCGTTTACGCTTTAAATCTGCTTTCCAAAATTCCAGCCCAACGCGCTAGTGCCATTAATTCTTATATCGTCAAACACGTATTTGAAGCGATGCGACATTAGCGATTACATAGATTAAAACCAGATTAAGCATTCTTGAAATCATTTGCAAGTCATTGATTTTATTGGTTATTGACTCGTGACCCGCACGCTCCGAAAACGAATTTTTCACGCTCGATAGACGTGCTTTGCACGCTCGACAGACGTATGTGGCTCGCGTGAGCAACGAGCTTCAACGGTCGAGCAACGATGCCTTCCAACGCTTGAAATACGGTGTTTTTCGGGAGCGAAAATGGAAATGAGGTGCTGATTCAAGCCTGTTCTTGAGGACGATGCGGGATTTGCGAGGAGCCTCCACCGATTTTTAGACTTTTCATCGCTCGAAAAACGATAAATTCATCTCGAGCCACACGGTTTGCCTCACTTTCTGGTCGCATCGGGGAAATCGACCACGCTGAAAAGACGATATTTGCGGTACTAATCCGCTTTTGCCACGCTCCACATACGTGCCTAGTGCAAGTTTCTCTTCAGGTTCCATGTCCCACGCTCGACAAACGATGGAAATGTGCGCGCCGGTATCGATAAGCGCTTCGGAACGTCCTGTCGCTAACGCCGAATCAAGCAGCAAAGCGCATTGTTGACCTCGCTCGAAACACGATAACCAGGCGGTCTTATTTAAAACGCTGGATGGCCACGCTCGAAATACGCGTCAAACGGTATTGACCGCCAAAAAACGCACTCCGAGCCACGCTCGACATACGTGTTTCAACGCTACAACGACGAGGCCCCACGCTCAAGATACGTGGATGGTCGTGTTACCTTGCTTCCTGACAACGAAAACGAACGGAACTGACATGCCGCCCACAGGGATCAAGCACAAACCGCTTAGCGACGCACTGCAAAAGATAGGAGAAACCCTCGCGGCGAAGCGCAAGGGCGGCAGTCGGCAAGCCCAGATGAGTCTGGTACCGGGGGAAGACGGCGCCGCCGAGGCAGTGCGGCGGGACGTTGAGCAAGTCCTCAATATCATCCAGCTTCCGCTCTGGGAAAACCAGGTGCGCGGCTTGCCGAATCCGCTTGCGCGTTCTGCGCTGTTCAGCGTCGCGCGCCAGAACGAGCCGCGCCAGCATTTGAAAGAGCGGCCGATCACCTCGGTCAAGGGCGTCGAAATTTTCTATACCGGCGAAGAACTGCGCCAGGACGATGAAGATGTGTTCCTGAACCTGGTGCATCTGGCGCGCAGCCAGCCGCTCGGACATGAAGTGTCGTTCACCGCATATTCCATGCTCAAGTCCATGGGCTGGCCCACTTCATCGCCGTCGTACGAAAGGCTGCGCCTGTGCATACTGCGACTTACCGCGAATGCCGTGGAAATCCGCTTCGATGCGGGTTCCGGCAAGCGCGGCTATGGCGGAACGCTGGTGCAGGAATTCACCTTCAAGGACGAGACCGACCGGCAGTGGAAAGTCAGGCTGAATCCAAAGCTGATCACGCTGTTCGGCGCTGATGCCTACACCCAGCTTGACTGGCGCCAGCGTCTGAAGCTGCGTTCGCCGCTGGCGAAATGGCTGCACGGTTTTTATTTCACACATCGCGAACCCTTCGGCTACAAGGTGGAAACGCTGAAGGGCTTGTGCGGCTCTTCAGCACAGCAGCTCTATCATTTCCGCAATGGCTTGAAAAAGGCGCTCGATCTGCTCGTCGAACAGGGGTTCCTGAAGAGCTGGAAAATTGACTCGATGACCGATGTCGTTACCGTGGTACGGGCGAGCCGCGCCCAGCAGGTTGCGCAGTTGGGAGCTTGAAGCACGGCCATCGCATCATTATCGTGTTTCGAGCGATGCTGCCGGATTCAGGCATCGCTTTGTCACCCTACTACTTGTCAATTTAATACTGTTTTCCTTTGTTCCTTGCGCGACGCCGCCGGATTTTGATTTAACTTGATCAAATATCAAACGAAGCAGCTATTCTGATTCCGCGAATGTGCTGTAATAAAGTTGACCGTCATGGTCAGCAATAACTCTAAAAACGCCATACCAGGAGAGAACAATGAAAGTATTTGCAGGCGCAATCGCGCTCGTACTTCCTATGCTGCTGCAACCCGCTTTGGCCGCGACCGACCAGCAAAACAAGATGACGGTTTGCAACAAGGAAGCGGAAGGCAAGAAAGGCGACGAGCGTAAAGCGTTCATGAAGGAGTGCCTGAGCAGCAAGCCAAAGGTGAGCGAGGCGCAAAAGGCGCAGCAGGACAAAATGAAATCCTGCAACGCCGAAGCCAAAGGCAAGGCCGGGGACGAACGCAAGAAATTCATGAGCGAATGCCTGAAAAAAGGCTAAGCTCGGGTTCTACGCCTTTTCCGCATTGACTCCGTCCGGACCTGGTCTATCCAGGGCCCGGACGGCTTGGCGTTTGTGCCGTGGACCGTCGGGGACGCTCCAGTCCGGTATCGTCACGGTTATTCGGCTGAAAACTCCGCTGCTGCCTTGGCAGTCCACAAGGCTTTGTCATAGGTGTCGAATGCGGAATCGTAACCCTCGCTATCACCCTTGGCACCGACAAACCGGGTCCACCATCCGCTCTCATCCTGAACCAGCGCAATATCGCCTTCCCTGCAGTGTTCGGCAACCGATTCATGCGCCGATAGCGTGACAATACGGATACCGCGGTGCTGTATCACTGTTGACATGGGCTACTCCAGTTGAGCGTGGCGCAGGCCGCCTTGTACGTTCGAAGAATGCATGCCAAGGGAATCATGGCTGTTGACTTTTCGCAGCGTTCGGCAGAAATTTTCTGATGCTTCCTGGCAATTCACTTGTCAGTGGCGTTTCTGCGCTGCTATAGTCGATTCGCGCATACGACATAGTCAGGTATGCGGATACAAGAGCAGATTCATACAAACTGGGGCCACTTTCCAGATAGGTTAGGGTTTCAGGAATCTACTCCTGTATCGGGAAAAAGCCCGCTTCGGCGGGCTTTTTCATGCCCGGAGCAAGGGAAATACAGGCGCAGATCTTCGCTGCATTGCAACTTGGGCAAATGAGCGGTTCGGTGTAATATTCGCTCACAAAAAAAATCCACCTCAGGAAGGATCGGAGACAACCAAGCCCGCACGACCATGTCGTGCGGGCTTTTCTATTTCCAGGATTTTCTTAGATATCACCCAAAGGTATATCCGTTATTACAACAATAAAGAGGACAGTAGTGCCGCATGCATCTATAGTTGGAACTGTCTCCTCCAACTCTCCTGGAATTGGATTGGCCCGCTACCGCAAGGTCGCGGGCTTTTTTTTGCTCTGATGAAGCGCATATTCCAATCCCGCGCCGTGATGACATCTGCGTCATCGCAAGTCGCCATGAACCAGTCGTCGTATTGTCATCTAAACGATATATGCATGGACGGGAGGGCAGCAATGCGCATGAGCGATGAAGAGTATTTCAGAAGCTGCGTCGCCAAGGAGCGTCACCTGGCGCAACTGCTTGGGCATGAAGTCGAAGAGTATTACGAGAGCGGCGGCGTATTATGGGAAGGCACGCGCGCCTTGCCGCAATGGACGCGCGACTGGGCAGCCTGCGGCCCCTTGATCGCCCTGTATGACATCGCGCTGCGGTTTACCGGTGAAGATACGGCAGGGCCGCCACATTGCGTCATCGCCGGTTCCTCGACCGTGCGCCTTTCCGATCATCCGTCAAAGGACCGCGCAGTCATGTATGCAGTGGTCAAAGCGGTAATTTGCATTCTCGAACACCATGCCGAACTCCGGCATCTACCTATGGCGAGCCCACATCAGACTGCTCCGATTGCGCACCGGCCTTGAACGCTGGTGGTGGGTAAAACAAGCTTGGCGCTCAATCCGGCATAAAATACCGGTCTGCCGGACCATCAGCGACGGCCAACGCAGTCTTGCCATTATCGACCCATGTTGCATCCCCTTGATCTGTTTCGTTGTCATCCCTGCTCGTTGAAGGACGCCGGATGACAGGTGCCCCTATGCTGCAATGGACCGAAGACGGTGTCGCCTATTCCGTTCGCTGGCAATCGGAAGCAGGCGTGCCGCCGCCCAAACGCGTGGTGCCGGCGGATGACCGCATGCCGGCCGATACCGCATATCGCCTGGCATGCGAGGGAACCGCGCTGTTATGGCGCGGCGACTTTCAAAATGCCCGCCAGCTGCTGCAGGCATTGGCGCGCCGGGTCGACCGCAAACCGAAAAAAGCCGCGCCGCCCGGATCGCTGACCGATGCCTTTCATCGGCACCGCCAGGTGCAGGCACAGCGCGCGCGTATCCTGGGCATGCTGCTGCTGCCATTCGAGACCGGACATGTGATCCCGCTACGCCGCGCGCCGGACGTTCGCTCGGCCTGCGAAGAAGCCTATGGCGTGGCGGGCGAAGCCTATGTTGCTTCCCTGCGCGAGTTGCTCGGCTTGATCGGTGCGCATGAGTGGCGCAAGAAAGGCGTCGAGATTCCTGCGCTGGGAGCGCGCATCCATCCTTACTATGGCGTGTTTTCCCCGGTGCGCGGCGAGTATGTCGATCTTGTCGCCCAGGCTCCGTTGCCAACCAAGGCATTGGCCTTCGATATCGGTACCGGCACCGGCGTGCTGTCGGCGGTATTGGCGCAACGCGGCGTCGCCCGCGTCATCGCTACCGACCAGGATGCACGGGCGCTGGCCTGCGCCCGCGACAATCTGATGCGCCTGGGTTTTGCCAGGCAGGTCGAGGTGGCGCAGGCGGATCTGTTTCCGCCCGGTCGCGCGCCGCTGATCATCTGTAATCCGCCCTGGGTCCCGGCGCGACCGAGTTCGCCGGTCGAATACGCGGTGTTCGACCCTGACAGCCGAATGCTGCGCGGATTTCTCGAGGGCCTTGCCGCGCATCTTGAACCGGATGGCGAAGGCTGGCTCATCATGTCCGACTTGGCCGAGCACCTCGGATTGCGGACGCGCGAACAATTACTGGCGTGGATAGGCGATGCAAGACTTTCGATCGCAGGACGTATCGACATACGGCCACGCCACTCCAAGGCAACAGACAAAAACGATCCGCTGTATCAGGCGCGCATGGCGGAAGTGACTTCGCTGTGGCGACTCAAGGCAGCTTGAGCGGCACCCCGGCAATGCTTTTCAAAAAGGCAAGCCTGCACACCTGTCTGCGCAATTTCGTGTCCCCCTAGTAAAATGGCGTACGGCAGGAGGCCGATCGTTCCTGCAATCAATGGCCGGAGTGGAATCCGCCTGCCGCCATTGCCATTTAGTCATGGAGATGCGGTGAACCTGTCCACATTCATCAGCGACAATATGCAGCAGCTCGTTGCGGAATGGGAAGCCTTTGCGGCGACCTTGCTGCCGGCGGCAGAGGCCATGACCCCGATGGCGCTCCGGGACCATTTTCGCGACATTCTCGACCAGATTGCGTTTGAAACCGATTCTTCGGAAACGCAAAGCGAGCAAGGTGCAATGTCGGCCAGCGTTGGCCGTCAAAGTGCCGCTGCCCTGCATGGAACGCTGCGCCACGCCGCCGGTTTCGAACTACATCAGGTCGGCACCGAATTCTGCACGTTGCGCGCCAACGTCTTGCGTAGATGGACGGCACAAGGCTTCGACCTGAACGAGGGTGCTTTTCACCAAATGATGCGCTTTAACGCAGCGATCGACCGGGCCATGTCGGAATCGCTTGGCCGCTATGCGGAAGAACTGGAGCGCTCGCGCAACAAGTTTCTTGCCATCCTGGGCCATGATTTGCGCACCCCGCTAGGCGCCATCATCATGACCAGTCAATATCTTGCAACACCGGGAATTTCGTCCGAGCGAATGGCGGAAGCAGCGGACCGCTTAAGCCGCAGTGCGGCGGCGATGAGTGCAATGATCAAGGACTTGCTCGAATTTACCCGCTCGCGGCTGGGCGAGGGAATTCCCGTCTCGCCTGCGCCTGCCGATCTTGCCCATGTGTGTGCACTGGCGTTGAACGAGATCCACACAGCCTACCCGTCGCGCCGCTTCAACTTGCAGACCTCCGGGCCGCTGGATTGCGTGGCCGATGGCGAACGTATTCGGCAGGTGCTGTGGAACCTGCTGAGCAATGCGGTACAGCATGGCGGCCGCGATTTACCTATCGACGTGATCGCGAATGGCGAGGCGACATGCATCACGGTGCAGGTCAAAAACCATGGACCGGCAATTTCAGCCGATGCCTTGCAAGTGATCTTTGATCCCATGATTCACGTCGGTCGCGATGATGAGGATGGGTATTCGATGCCGCCGGCAAATCTGGGATTGGGATTGTTTATTGCGCGGGAAATTGTGTGTGCGCATCGAGGGGAGATAAGTGCGGCATCCTCTGATGACGAGGGGACGACGTTTGCGTTCACTCTGCCGCGCGGTGCTTGAGACCGTTATAAAAAATATCAGCCCTTTTACTTGTCGATTAAGCGCCGGTTAGGGCAGGATGGACAGATCAGGGTAATTGCCTGTGCCGCGCGGCGCATGGTCGATCACGATGCGACGCCGATATTGGTCAAACAAGTTTTATCCGCATTATGTATTGCCTTTCCGGCACGCTGTTGTAGGCTGGCGACTCCTACCCCCCATCAGCGAATCATTTCATTTGCGACACGTGCCGGCACATGCACAATGGAATCATGTTCCATGTGTGCAACAGAAAAGATGGCCAGTACCCAATTGTTCCACCCGCGTGTTATTTCCCTTGCAGTGTGTACCGCATGCATCGCGCTGCCCGAGGCGGTCCATGCCGATACCGATGTGCAACCCGCACGCAGCGCTCTCGAGACCGAACGCGGCAATTCCGCTTTCCTCGGGCGTATCAAGGCCGACTATGCGCACGCGATGGGCATTACCGGCAAGGGGGTGACCATCGCCACGCTGGATACCGGGATTCATGCCGGGCATCGCGAATTTGCGCAAGCCGGCAAACTGCTGCACGGATTTAATGCAGTCAATCACAATGCAGACGTGACCGATCGCTCCGGCCATGGCTCGCATGTCGCCGGCGTGCTTGCCGCCGCGCGCGATGCACGCGGCATGTCCGGTGTCGCCTATGACGCCAGCTTATTGCCGATCAAGGTGTTTCCCGAGCGCGGCAGCGGTTCCACCACGGCGCTCAACAGTGGACTGCGCTATGCGATCGGTAAGGCAGCGATAGCTAACATGAGTGTCGGTGCATCCAATGCCTTCGATCCGCGCGCCATGCAGGAAGCCGTGCGCAGCGGTTTATTGATCGTTGCTTCGGCTGGCAATGACGGCGCAGCGGTCAGCAACTGGCCAGCCCGATTTGCCCGTGAAGTATGGGCCAATAACCAGATCATCGTCGTCGGCGCAGTGGATGCGGCCAACCGGATTGCATCCTTTTCCAACCGGGCCGGCGACGTGGCGGCATGGTACATGGTGGCACCCGGTGTCGGCATTTATTCCAGCTATCGCAACGACCAGTATGCAACCATGAACGGCACGTCGATGGCCGCACCCATGGTCAGCGGTGCTGCAGCGCTGTTGATGCAACTATGGCCGTCGTTGCGCGCCGACCAGGTTGCCACCATTCTGCTGGTGACGGCCACCGATCTCGGCGCACCCGGGATCGATCCGATTTATGGACGTGGCATGCTGAATGCGGAGAAAGCTTTGCAGCCGGTCGGCGCGCTGACCACGACTACCTTCAATGGCAAGACTATCAGCGTGCTGGCCGGCACTACATTACCGTCTTCCGCGACCAGCAAGCTGTGGAGTCTTGCCGCATCGGGGCAGTTGCGCGTGGTCGGCAATGATGATTTTCAGCGCGACTTCGGCATCGATCTGGGCGCCACTGTTGCGCGTCCGACTTCGCTTTCGCTGGACAACATACTGGGCGATATGGAGCGTCGCATCGATGTGGTGGAACAGGTGTTGGACAAGCGTACCGAAATGTCATTTGCGTATGAAACCGCACGAGCGAGATCCGGTGTGTCGTTTGATGATGCGCCGCGTCGCCGGCTTGCTGCTTTTTCATTGTTGGCGCGCGAAGGGAATGGCGTGGAAGCTGCCTTCGCGCTGGGCGATTATTCCGGCGACTATTTCGGCGCTGCCGGATTAAGACCATCGCCGGCAATGACGCTTGCCGATGTCGCCGCATTGGCAAATCCTTATTTTTCAATGTTGCCAGCCGCGTTGCACGCCGCCGTCGGACGCGATGTCCATGGTTTCAAACTGAAAGCCGGCATCGTTCGCTCCGGCGACCAAAGCCTGTTCACCGCGCCAGATCTCTGTGCGCCAACATCGAACCTGCCGCGCGCGCGATCCGGGTTGTTCGAATTGTCGCGTTCCTTCGATGGCGCTGCGATGTCGCTGTCAGTGTCGCAGACACGTGAGAGCAATGCCTACCTTGGCTCGTATTCAAGTGGCGCGCTCGGTCTGGGTAATAGGGCATCCACCAGTGCTGTCCAGCTTGCCGGCGCCGTCATGTTGACGCCGACGCTGGCGCTTGCCGGGCAAGCTGCATATGGCATCACGCCCGGCGGACGCAGCGCCGACAGCCTGATCAGCGATGTGAGCTCCGCGCGCACCAATGCGTTTTCACTGGCCGTGATCAATGCCAACCGCTTCAGGACGGGCGATCGCATCAGTTTGTCGCTCGTGCAACCAATGCGCATGTATTCCGGCAACGCCGTGATGGATGTCCAATCGGGCGCTCACACGCGTGAGCAAATTGTGTTTTCCATGGTGCCGACCGGGCGGGAAACCCGTGCCGAGCTGAACTACCGGATGCCTGCCGGGCCGCGTGCGACATTCGGCGTGATGCTGATGTTGCGCCGTGACCCGAATAACATGGTCCATGTGCCCATGGACAAGCTGATTGCCGCGCGTTTTTCCGCGCGTTTCTGAATTCGTTGCCTTGCCGCTCATGATGCTGGACGCCGCATGCCCACGGCGCTAAGCTGTGTACGTGTGCTTTCCGAGGCGTTAATCCATGTCACGCGAAAACGCCTCACCAAACAATAACGTGCCGGCGGATGACGTAACCATCGGGTTTTGGGAACGTCATGAAAAATTCTCCCCCGACACCGAGCATGCCTACCAGCTAGAGATGGACCGGATGCGCCAACAGCGCATTACGAAGACCGGGCTTGCCGGTGCCGTGCTGTATGGTGCCTTTGCAATCAGCGACCGCTCGATGGTGCCGGACGTCTATCAGCAGGCTTGGGCAATTCGGTTTCTACTCGTCATCCCATTGATGCTACTAGGGACATTCATCGTCCACCGACTGAAAAGCCTTGCGGCGCGCGACCTGGCGATTGCCATATCGATCCTGGTATGCGGTGCGAGCGTGCCGGTGATTGCCGGCCTGAGTTCGCATCCGAATGCCGTGCATTATCAGACTGGCATTACCTTGATTATCCTGTTTGGCAATATTGTCGTTAGCCAGCGCTTCCGCAGCGCTCTGTGGACTTCCGCAGTATTGGTGGTGCTGTACGGGATCACCTTGAGCAATGTTCCTCTGATGCCGCCTCATGTACGCTTCAGCAACTGGCTGTTTTGCCTGTCGGCGGTGGTGATCAGCCTGATCGCGAACTTTCGGATGGATCAGGACCAGCGGCGCGCTTATCTGGCGCGCACGCGCGACCACGCACGCAACCGCGAACTCAGTCAGGCAGTCGAGCTGCTCGGCAAGCTGTCTGCCGAAGATGCGCTGACCCAGATCGCCAATCGCCGCGAGTTCGACCGCCGGCTCAATATCGAATGGGCGCGTGCGCGGCGCGGCAATTGCGAGCTCGCGTTGGTGCTGATCGATGTCGACTGCTTCAAGAATTACAACGATCACTATGGTCATCCGTCTGGCGACGCCTGCCTGAAAAAGATTGCGGACGTATTGCGTTCGGTGCCCAAGCGCTCCGCAGACCTGGTTGCCCGTTTCGGCGGCGAAGAATTCGTTGCGTTATTGCCGTCGACCAGTCGCGACGATGCAAGAATATTGGCGGAAAAAATGCGGCAAGGCGTCGCCGATCTGCAGATTCCGCATGCGACATCGCGCGTGGCGCCGGGCGTGACCGCCAGTTTCGGGGTCGCTACGCTGCGACCGGACGAGTCGCTGCAACCGGCCGATCTGGTGGCCGCCGCCGATGCCGCGCTGTACAAGGCCAAGGAAGGCGGACGCAATCAGGTGGCCGAGGCCGCTGCAATCAGCACGCTGCCGCAATGATGGGCAATGCACGTGGCCGATATACAATCGACGCTTGTTGATTGCCTTTGCCATCATTCATGCTTACTCCAGTGTTCACATATGGCTCGCTGATGTTTCCGGAAGTCTGGAACCGGGTTGTGCGCGGCGACTATCGCTCCCTGCCGGCCACGCTGCCGGGCCATGCGCGCTTTGTGCTGAAGAATGAAACCTATCCGGGCGTGATTGCGCAACCGGGGCAAAGTGTCGCCGGGCTGCTCTATTTCGATGTGTCGCCGCAGGATGTCGTGGCCCTGGATGCCTTCGAAGGCGACGAATACCGGCGCGTGGCGGTCGGCGTCACGCTGGACTCCGGAGAAACCGTCGAAGCCCAGGCTTATCTCTACCTGTTGCCGCAAAAGTTGTCGGATTCGCCATGGTTGCCGGAAGCTTTCCAGATGCAGCGCTTCATCGCCACCTATTGCCGCGAAAAGCTGGGTGAGTAGAGCCGGTATAATTCTCTCTTTCCCCAATTTCCCAAGCGCGGCCGCCCGCCGGACGCCATTTCTTCCATGCTCGCTTCACAAAAACAACAGATTGTCGACCTGTTCCAGGCCGCGCTCGCGCCCATCGTCGCCGGCACCGAACTGCAACCCAATGTCGTGCTGGAGCGTCCGCGCGACCCGGCGCATGGCGACATTGCCTGCAATATCGCCATGCAGCTGGCCAAGCCGCTGAAGAAAAACCCGCGCGAACTGGCGCAGGCGATCGTCGCCGCGGTGCTGGCCAACAAGGGCAACCTGATCGAGTCGGCCGATATCGCCGGTCCCGGCTTCATCAACCTGCGCGTGGCGGCCGCCGCCAAGCAGGCGGTCGTGAAATCGGTGCTCGATGAAGCGGCGCAGTTTGGCAAGTCCAGCGCCGGCAGCGGCAAGAAAGTCATGGTCGAATTCGTTTCGGCCAATCCGACCGGTCCGCTGCACGTCGGCCATGGCCGCCAGGGCGCGCTCGGCGATGCGATGTCGTCGCTGCTGGAATCGCAGGGTTATGACGTCACCCGCGAGTTTTACTATAACGACGCCGGTGTCCAGATCGGCAACCTCGCCCTGTCGGTGCAGGCGCGCGCCAAAGGCTTCAAGCCGGGCGACGCCGGCTGGCCGGAATCCGCGTACAACGGCGACTACATCGCCGATATCGCCGCCGACTTCCTGCAAAAGCAAACCGTGTCCGCCAGCGATGGCGCGCCGGTCACCGCCAGCGGCGATGTCGACGATATCGAATCGATCCGCAAGTTCGCGGTCACTTACCTGCGTCACGAACAGGATCTGGACTTGCAGGCCTTCGGCGTCAAGTTCGATAACTACTACCTCGAATCCTCGCTGTACACCGAAGGCAAGGTCGCGGACGCGGTCGATGCGCTGGTCAACGCCGGCAAAACCTATGAACAGGATGGCGCGCTATGGCTGCGCACCACCGACTTTGGCGACGACAAGGACCGGGTGATGAAGAAGTCAGACGGCACCTATACCTATTTCGTGCCGGACGTCGCCTATCACATCACCAAGTGGCAGCGCGGTTACGGCAAGGTGATCAATGTGCAGGGCAGTGATCACCATGGCACGATTGCCCGCGTGCGCGCCGGCCTGCAGAGCGTGGGACTCGGCATCCCGCAGGGTTATCCCGACTATGTGCTGCACAAGATGGTCACGGTCATGAAGAATGGCGAGGAAGTCAAGATTTCCAAGCGCGCCGGTTCCTATGTCACCGTGCGCGATTTGATCGAATGGTCGGCCGGCGATGCCGCCGCTGCGGTCAACGAGCAGGGCGAGCGTGACTTGACGCGCGGCCGCGATGCGGTGCGCTTCTTCCTGATTTCGCGCAAGGCCGATACCGAATTCACGTTCGACGTCGACCTCGCGCTGTCGCAATCCGATGAAAATCCGGTTTATTACGTCCAGTACGCGCATGCCCGCATCTGCTCGGTGATGGCGCAGTGGGGCGGCGATGAATCGACGCTCAACAATGTGGATCTTTCGCCACTGACTTCACCGCGCGAAGCAGCCCTGCTGGCGAAGCTGGCCGAATATCCAGAGATGCTGCAAAAAGCCCTCGACGAACTCGGCCCGCATCAGGTAGCGTTCTATCTGCGCGACTTGGCCGGCGAGCTGCACAGTTACTACAACGCCGAGCGCGTGCTGGTCGACGATATGTCCTTCAGGATGGCGCGACTGGCACTGATGCTGGCGACGCGTCAGGTGTTGCGCAACGGTTTGGCGCTGATCGGGGTATCGGCGCCTGCGCGGATGTAGGCACGAGGCTGGCGTTCTCCGGACTGCGGTTCGGAGAATGTCGAAGTAACGTTATCGAGGAAGTATGCACAAGTACAACAGGCAGCAGGGCGGAACGATTTTAGGCATCATCATCGGTTTGATCATCGGTCTGGGCATCGCGCTCGGCGTGGCAATGGTAATCACCAAGACACCGATGCCGTTCACCGACAAGTCGGGCCGGCAGAAAATGACCGAGCCGAACGCCGGTCAGGCCGCCGATCCCAACAAGCCGCTGTACGGAGTCAAGGCCGCGAAGAAGCCGGTGGAAGAGGCGAAGGAACCGCCGCCCAATACCGCCGCGCCGCAACCGGCCGAAAAGAAGCAGGAAGCCAAGGTTGATTCGAAGCTGGACGCAAAGGCTGACAAGAAAGCGGACGGCAAGGCACCGGTGGTTGAACAGTCGACGGCGGCCGACAAGCCGAAGAAAGCCGAGGCCGAAGGCAAAGCTGACCCCAAGCCGGAAACCAAGGCCGAGAACGCGGACGACAAGTGGAGTTATTATCTGCAGGCGGGCGCTTTCCGCGAGCAGACCGATGCGGAAAATATCCGTGCCAAACTTGCATTGCTGGGCGTGGAAGCCAAAATTTCCGAACGTCAGGCCGATACCGGAGTGCTGTACCGGGTGCGCGTGGGGCCGTTCAACCAGCTTGAGGCAATGAACAAGGTTCGCGGGAAATTGTCCGATAATGGCGTTGATGCAGCAATAGTGCGCATCGCCAAGTAACCAATGAAAACCGAGCAAGAACTTACCAGGAAAATTGAAGGAATCTTATGCGTTTTCTGAAACATTTATTGGCTGCAGTCAGCATCGGCCTGTTGGCCGCCGGCGCGCAGGCAACCCCCGACAATCCGCAAAGCGGCGTGGACTACCGTACGCTCGACAAGGCGCAGCAGACCGACTCCGGCAAGAAAGTCGAAGTCACCGAATTCTTTTGGTATTCCTGCCCGCACTGCCATGCACTCGAACATGATCTGGTCGCATGGGTGAAAAAGCAGGGCGACAATATCGTCTTCAAGCGCGTACCGGTCGCGTTCCGCGATTCGATGGTGCCGCAGCAAAAGCTGTACTACACGCTGGAAGCGATGGGCAAGCTGGATGAACTGCATGGCAAGGTATTCAGCACCATTCACGTGCAAAAGCAGCGCACCGACACCGATGCTGAAATCGCTGAATTCGCCGCCAAGAACGGCATCGACAAGCAGAAATTCCTTGAGGTCTACAACTCCTTCGGTGTTCAGAGCAAGGCCAAGCGTGCAGCCCAGCTGATGCAGGCTTACCAGATCGATGGTGTGCCGCTGCTGGCGATCGACGGCCGTTATCTGACTTCGCCTTCGATCGTCAGCCAAAGCATCGGCAACAAACCGGAACCGGTCCTGCATGCGGCAACATTGCAGGTGGCCGATTGGCTGGTCAACAAGAGCAAGCAAGGCAAGTAACGATGCGTTGGGCGTGAAACACGACGCGCCGATTGCCCGAAAAAATGAGAAAGTCCGTCCTTCGAAAGAAGGCGGACTTTTTGTTTTTTGCTGCAGCGTTAAAATTACGGCAGCATGCCGGCACATTCCGGCATTTCTTCCCGCACATTCAAGGTCAACATGCAACGCGTATTCATTACAGGCGCTTCCAGCGGTCTCGGCGCGGCGCTCGCACAGCGCTATGCCGGGCAAGGTGCCGCACTCGGGCTGGTGGCGCGCACGAGCAGCGCGCTGCAGGCGCTCGTTGCCGGCCTGCCCGACCCTGAACGGCACCGCATCTATCCGCTCGATGTCAACGACCACGCGGCATTGCAGGCGGCCGCCGGCGACTTCATCGCTGCGCACGGCGGCGCCGATATCGTGATCGCTAACGCAGGTATCTCGCAAGGCACGTTGACCGAATATGCGGAAGACCTTGCGGTATTTACAAAGATTTTCAGCACCAACGTGATGGCGACGGTAGCTACCTTTGCACCTTTCATCGCGTCGATGAAACGGCAAGCGGCGGCTGGCAGCCGCGACTGCCGCCTGGTCGGGATTGCCAGCGTCTCCGGTATTCGCGGCTTGCCCGGCGCGGGCGCCTACAGCGCTTCCAAATGTGCGGTCATCAGTTATTGCGAATCGCTGCGGGTCGAATTGCGCAGCAGCGGCATCCGCGTCGTGACGATCGCGCCGGGTTATGTCGATACGCCGATGACGCAAGTGAACCGGTATCCGATGCCTTTTTTAATGCAGGCACCGCGCTTTGCCGAAAAGGCGGCCAGAACCATCGAGGCCGGTGTCAGCTACCGCGTGATTCCGTGGCAGATGGGCATCATCGCCAAGCTGTTGCGCATGCTGCCGAACTGGCTGTATGACGCGGTGTTTGCGCGCGCACCGCACAAGGCGCGCAAATCATGAGGTTCATCGATGCCATTGGGCAGGCACATGCATCGGTAAATGCGGATGCATCGCCGCGCATCGTCTCGCTGGTTCCCTCGATCACCGAACTGGTATGCGATCTCGGCCTGGCATCGGCCCTGGTCGGGCGCACCGGCTTTTGCATTCATCCGGCCGGAACCGTGAACGCCATTCCCAAAGTTGGCGGCACCAAGGATGTCAACATTGAAAAAATCCGCCGGCTGGCGCCGACGCATCTGATCGTCAACATCGATGAAAATGAAAAGCCGACCGTCGAGACGCTCGCGCAGTTTATACCGCATGTGGTGGTGACCCATCCGCTGGCGCCAGGCGACAATCTTGCGCTGTATCGGCTGCTGGGCGGGATTTTTAACGCACAGGCGCAGGCCGAGCGGCTCTGCGCCGCATTCGAGACCGAGTATGCCGCGCTGCGGGCACTACCCAAGTCGCCGCCGCAAACCTGGCTGTACTGCATCTGGAAAGATCCGTGGATGACGATTTCAGGCGATACCTATATCGCCCGGATGATGGCTGAAATCGGCTGGCAGGCATGGACGCCGGGCGGCGATCCTGCGCGCTACCCGCGCTTCGAATGGTCGGATGCGGTGGCGCATGCGATCGATGGCGTTTTGCTGTCGAGCGAGCCTTACCGGTTTACCGAAGCGCACGTCGATGCGCTCGAACGGCAGATCGGCAAACCGGTCCAGCTGGTCGATGGAGAAATGATGTCCTGGTATGGCAGCCGCGCGATCGCCGGCCTGCGTTATCTGCGGCAACTGGCGGCCGCATAAGCATGTCTATTTTTGCCGGTTCATCCTGACCAGCATGCGAATGAATTCGCGCGCTATCGCCTGATGGTGTTCGTCGAGACGTTGCAGATCGCCGATCAGTTTGACGTCGGCCGATTCGAAACGGGATGGCGTACCGGACGCTTCCGCGCCGCCCGGCGCCATGTTGCCGCCGAAGCGCAGCCATTCAGCCGGTACGCCCAGCCATTGCGCCAGGGCGCGCAATTTTTCCTGGGTCGGGATCGCTTCCCCCACCAGCCATTTGCGTGCCGCATGGACCGTAATGGGGCGACCCGCAAAGCGGATATTGAATTCACGCGCCAGCTGCGTCGGGCTCTCAGGCGAATACTCGGCATTACGCAATGCCTGCTGCAGCCGTTCGCTAAAACCTTCTCGTTCGATTGATGGATTCATGACCGCGCACTATTCCATGCCGAGCCTTGACAGTCAGTCAATGAGTGTCAGGAACTGTTTGTGACCAAATACGTAAAGAAAAGGTAACACATTCCGGCTTGCACAATTCCAGTTTTTTACATGGACTTACACAGACATGGGGAGATAAAGGCTTTTTAAGTACACAAAGTGCAAATAAGAAGCCTTTCGATGAGGGATTCGATAGGGTTTTGCAAGAGCGAATGCCGCGCTGGCCGGCGTCGTGACGAGCGCCGGCTGGGGTTCACCGCGCGTCAGGCGGCCTGGAAACGCACGTTGCCGTTCTCATCGACCTTGCGTATCAGTACTCCGTCAAACCATAGCTTATGCAAGTGGGCGAGCGCTTCACCGAGTGCAAAGGTCATCTGGTGCGCATCGAGCGGACGCCGGAACATCACCGGCACGATATCGGCCGCCGACTGTGCGCTGCCGCAGGCGGCAACCACCTCCTGCAGGCGGTCGCGGTGATGGTCGGTCAGCTGGCCGATGCGTATGTGCATTCCGCGAAATGGCTTGCCGTGCGCCGGCAATACCAGCGTGTCATCCGGCAGGTCGGAAAACTTTTGTAGCGAGTCGAGGTATTGCTGGACTGGATTGGCTTCCGGTTCCACCGCAAAGACCGACACATTGGTCGAAATGCGCGGCAAGACCATGTCGCCGGAAATCAGCAGCTTCAGGTCCGCGCAATAGAGCGCCGCATGTTCCGGCGAATGGCCGAAACCGGTGATCATCCGCCATTCATGCGCGCCGATCCGGAATACTTGCCGGTCCTGCATGCGGCGATACGCCTGCGGCACCGCCGGCACCAGCGTCGGGTAATAACTGCGGCGCGCCTGCAACTGTTCCAGGATCGCCGGATCGCGCAAGCCGTGATGCTGGAAATGCGGCAGCATCGCCGTTCCATCGACCCCGGGCAGCGAAGCCGACATCATGCGCGCAAATCCGTATTCGCCGGTGGTCATCCACAGCGGCGCTTGCCAGCGTTTGCACAGCCAGTCGGCCAGGCCGACATGGTCGGGATGGCAATGCGTGACGATCACGCGTTTGACTGGCGCGCCGTCCAATCCGGTCGCGAACACCGATTCCCAGGAAGCGCGCGTGGCATCGTTGCTGATGCCGCAATCGATGATGGTCCAGCCGTCGCCACTGGCATCCCGGTCACGCAGCAGCCATAGATTGATATGGTCCAACGCGAAGGGCAAGCCCATGCGCAGCCAGTACACATCCGGCGCTACCTCGTGCAGTTGGCCGGGCAGAGGAAGGGTGTCGCCAAAGGCGTAGTCGAGTTGGGATTCCAGCGGATTCATCGGCACATGCTCCAAAACAAGAGTTCCGGAACTGCAGGTTCACAATTGCGGCGGTCGCGCCTACAATACGCTTTACGTTAACGTAAACTGCAGTTCCTGTGCAGTGATTCTAAACACATTCGTTTCCCGCTGCTGACGAGCGCCAAAAGTATCAATTGCACATCAAGCGCCATGCCGACCTATACCATTACCGAACTTGCGCGTGAATTCGACATCACGCCGCGCGCCATCCGCTTCTACGAAGACCAAGGCTTGCTGAGTCCGAAGCGCGAAGGCGTCGGCGGACGTACACGGGTGTACAACGCCAGCGAGCGCACTCGCCTGAAACTGACCTTGCGCGGCAAGCGGCTCGGCCTCAGCCTCTCGGAAATCAAGGCGCTGGTCGACATGTACGAGTCGCCGAAAGACAGCACTGCGCAGCTCAAGCGTTTTCTCGCGGTACTGGCCCAGCATCGCGAAACGCTGGAACGCCAGCGCGAAGACCTGGAAGTCACGCTCGCTGAAATCGCCGCGCATGAAGAGGAATGCCGGCGCCTGCTGGACCGTGAAAAACCTCTGAAGAGTGCCGAAAAGAAATCCTCCGCGCGCCGCGTGAAAGACTTGGCGTAGGCGGCTCCCAATCGTAGTTCTACGGTATCTGCTTTACGTTTACGTAAACGTCAGTTTGGCGGTATGATTTGCACCATCGCGCCATTCCCTGCCGGCTTCGCCGGCGGCTTTGATAATTCAAAAATGTGAGGACGACATGATTCATTTGCCCGGCTTGACCTTTGACCATGGCGAAGACATCGCCGCGCTGCGCGAAACCGTGCAGCAGTTCGCGCAGGCCGAAATCGCGCCGCGCGCGACCGAAATCGACCGCACCGACCAATTCCCGATGGACCTCTGGAAAAAGATGGGCGACCTCGGTCTGCTCGGCGTCACGGTCAGCGAAGAATACGGCGGCACCGACATGGGCTATCTTGCGCACATCGTCGCGATGGAAGAAATCTCCCGCGCCTCGGCCTCGGTCGGCTTGTCCTATGGCGCGCATTCCAATCTGTGTGTGAATCAGATCAAGCGCAACGGCTCCGAAGAGCAAAAGCAGAAATACCTGCCCAAGCTGATTTCCGGCGAGCATGTCGGCGCACTGGCGATGTCGGAGCCGAATGCCGGCTCCGACGTGGTCAACATGAAGCTGCGCGCCGACTGGAAAGGCGACCGCTGGGTACTCAACGGCACCAAGATGTGGATCACCAATGGTCCTGATGCCGACGTGCTGGTGGTCTATGCGAAGAATGACATCGAAGCCGGCCCGCGCGGCATGACCGCCTTCCTGATCGAAAAGGGGTTCAAGGGTTTTTCGGTCGCGCAAAAACTCGACAAGCTCGGCATGCGCGGTTCGCACACCGGTGAACTGGTGTTCCAGGATTGCGAGGTGCCTGCTGAAAACGTGTTGGGCGGTCTCGGCAAGGGCGTCAATGTGTTGATGTCCGGTCTCGACTTCGAACGCACCGTCTTGTCCGGCGGACCGCTGGGGATCATGCAGGCGTGCATGGATGCGGTGGTGCCGTATATCCATGAGCGCAAGCAATTCGGCCAGCCGATTGGTGAATTCCAGTTGATGCAAGGCAAGATCGCTGACATGTACTCGACCATGATGGCGTGCAAGGCGTATGTGTACGCAGTCGGCCAGGCTTGCGACCGCGCGAAGAACCCGGAAGCGGTGCGCGCGCTGCGCAAGGATGCGGCCGGCGCGATTTTGTATTCGGCGGAAAAGGCGACCTGGATGGCGGGCGAGGCGATCCAGACGCTGGGCGGCAATGGGTATATCAATGAATATCCGGTTGGCCGCCTGTGGCGCGATGCGAAGCTGTATGAGATTGGTGCGGGAACGAGTGAGATCCGCAGGATGCTGATTGGGCGGGAGTTGTTCGCCGAGACGAAGTAAGGGGCGGCAATTACCTACTTTAACTTCACCTCCGTATAGTTCCCTCCCCCTTCTAGGGGCGCCCGGCGTAGGGGCAGGGGTAGGGTGGGGGTGATGAGGTCGAGCTATCGCAGTCTTGCGCTCAACCGCCACACCCCTACGCGGGCCGCCCCATCCCAACCTTCCCCCTACGCCGGGCGCCCCTAGAAGGGGGAAGGAGCCCGTAGTCAACGCATTCCGACGGAGCGCATCCAACCACATGCACGCACCCGACCCACACTATCGCGACATCGTCGAACGCGGTTTCCGCGAAGCGGCTTTTTTGAACGAGATCGGCATCACCCTTGTCGATTGCGGCCCCGGCTGGTGCGAATCCATCCTTCGCATCCTGCCGCGTCATCTGCAGCACACCGGCGTCATCCACGCCGGTGTGCAGACGACGATTGCCGACCATACCGCAGGCGGCGCGGCAATGACGGTAACGCCGGCCGATGGCTATATCCTGACGGTGGAATTTAAAATGCAATTGCTGCGCGCCGGCATAGGCGATGCGCTATGGTGCCGGGCCCAGATACTCAAGCCGGGAAAAGCTTTCCATGTGGTCGAATCCGAGGTGTATGCGATGAAGGACGACAAAAAGACGCTGGTCAGCAAGTTGAGCGGTACCATGGCCGTCGTCGCGCGCAACGGGGCATGAAAAACTGCATGGCTATTGCCACTCTTGAAACTCGTATTCTTACGGTACTGAATTTCCAACATAAGCGATTATTATCCCGGCCATGACTTCACTGCATCTCACCACACCCTTGCTGACTCACCGCAGCCTGTCGGCCGCCATCGGCAAACGCGTGCTGCTGAAGATGGAAAATCTGCAGCCGTCCGGCTCGTTCAAGATGCGCGGCATCGGGCTGTTCTGCCAGCGCGCGGCCGAACGCGGCGCCCGCCATTTCGTTTGCCCGTCTGGCGGCAATGCCGGTTTCGCCGCAGCAGTAGCCGGTGTCGAACTGGGCGTGCGCACCACCATCATCGTGCCCGGCACCACGCATGAATCGGTGCGCCTGAAGATCCGCGCGATCGGCGCCGATGTGCTGGTGCATGGCGATGTCTGGGATGAAAGCAACCAGCGCGCATTGCAATTGTGCGAACAAGAAGGCGCGGTCTACGTACCGCCATTCGACCATCGCGATATCTGGGATGGCAATGCGACCCTGATCGATGAAGTGGTCGCCGCCGACGCCGATTTCGATGCGGTGATCTGTTCGGTCGGCGGTGGCGGCCTGCTGTGCGGCGTGCTCGAAGGCTTGCACCGCAATGGCTTGGGTCATGTCCCGGTGCTGGCAGTCGAAACCGAAGGCGCGGACTCGCTGCATGCGGCGATGCAAGCCGGTGATCTCGTGAGCTTGCCGGACATCAAATCCATCGCGACCACGCTTGGCGCCAAGTGCGTCGCGCGCCAGGCGTTCGAATGGACGCGCCGGCATGACGTACGCAGCATCGTCGTCAGCGATGCGCAGGCGGTCAGCGCCTGCCGCCGTTTCGCCGACGATATGCGCATGCTGGTCGAACCGGCCTGCGGCGCGGCGTTGTCGGTTGTCTACCACTGTGCGCCCGCGCTGGCACCGTTCGAGAAGCCGCTGGTCGTCGTTTGCGGCGGGATAGGCGTGGATTTGGCTAAACTGGAGGCTTGGAAAATTCAATTCGAGCGCTAGACATGCCCCAGACCGCCTTCCCCAAGCTCCTCAGTTCCCAGATCGCGTTCGATATCGCGCGCACCATGCTGGACGGCTTTGACAAGCACTATCGCCTGTTTCGCGCCGCCAGCCAGGATGCCAAGCGGTATTTCGAAACCGGCGACTGGAAAACCGCGCAAGTCAAGGCGCGCGAGCGGATCGCGTTCTACGATGCGCGCGTGCAGGAATGCGTACAGGCGCTGGAAGACGAATACGACCGCGAAGAAATCGGCGATGAAGTCTGGCGCGAGGTCAAGCTGCACTATATCGGGCTGCTGATCAATCACAAGCAGCCGGAACTGGCGGAAACCTTTTTTAATTCGGTCTGTTGCAACATCCTGCACCGCACCTACTTCCACAACGATTTCATTTTCGTGCGGCCCGTGGTCTCGACCGAATACCTGGAACCGGAAGGCATGCACCCGACCTACCGGGTCTATTATCCGGGCACCGACGGCTTGCACTACACGCTCAAGCGCATAGTCACCAATTTCCAGCTGGCCGCACCGTTCGCCGACCTCGACCGCGACGTCGGCTTTGTCGAAGCGCGCATGCGCGCGATGTTTGGTTCCGACTTGCTGGAGCCCAACCATCAGCTCCAGGTATTGGCCACGCTGTTCTACCGCAACAAGGGCGCGTACATCATCGGCAAGGGTATCAACGGCAACCGCATCTATCCGTTCGTCGTGCCCATCCTGTACAACCGCAAGCGCGAACTGGTGCTCGATACCGTGCTGTTCGATCCGACCCTGATCACGGTGCTGTTTTCATTCACGCGTGCCTATTTCATGGTCGACATGGAAGTGCCGTCGGCGTATGTGCAATTCCTGCGCACGCTGATGCCGTACAAGCCGCGCAGCGAGATCTATACGATTCTCGGCCTGCAAAAGCTGGGCAAGGCGGCGTTCTACCGCGACTTCCTGCATCACCTGAAGCACTCGTCCGACTGCTTTGAGTCGGCACCCGGCATTCGCGGGCTGGTGATGGTGGTGTTTGCGCTGCCCTCGTTTCCGTATGTATTCAAGGTGATCAAGGATTATTTCCCGCCACCCAAGGAAACCACGCGCGAACTGGTGAAAGAAAAATACCTCCTGGTGAAGAACCATGATCGCGTCGGCCGCATGGCCGACACCCTCGAGTATTCGATGGTCGCGTTTCCGCGCGCGCGTTTTTCCAATGAACTGCTGGCCGACCTGAAACAGGTTGCGCCGTCCATCGTCGAAGAAGAAGGCGATGAAATCATCATCAAGCATCTGTATATCGAGCGCCGGATGATCCCCTTGAACATCTGGCTGTACGATGCGGAAAGGCGCGGCGACCATGCAGCGATCGAACATGGCATCGTCGAATACGGCAATGCGATCAAGGATCTGGTCGGCGTCAACATTTTTCCCGGTGACATGCTGTACAAGAATTTCGGCGTCACCAAGCATGGCCGAGTGGTGTTTTACGACTACGATGAAATCGAGTACATCACCGACTGCAATTTCCGCCGCATACCCACGCCGCGCAATGAAGAAGACGAAATGTCCAGCGAACCGTGGTATCCGGTCGCAAGGAACGATGTTTTTCCCGAGCAATTCGGCACCTTCCTGCTCGGCAATCTGGAAGTGCGCAAATACTTTTTGAAACACCATGCCGATCTGCTCACCCCGCAATATTGGCAAAATGCCAAACAGCGAATCCTGGATGGCCATGTTGAAGACGTATTCCCTTATCCACAGGAATTGCGATTCAGTTACAAACCCCTTACCCCCGCGGCGCAAGCCGCTTGATCTCGGAGACTAAAGATGAACAACGATCCTATTGTTATTGTCGGCGCAGCCCGTACCCCGATGGGTGCATTCCAGGGCGATTTTTCCGCATTGTCTGCCTCGGACCTCGGCGCTGCCGCGATCCGCGCCGCGGTCGAGCGCGCCAACCTCGAACCGAGCCATGTCAATGAAGTCCTGTTCGGCAACTGCCTGATGGCAGGCCAGGGTCAGGCTCCGGCACGCCAGGCGGCGATCAAGGCAGGCATCCCGACCTCGGCCGGCGCGGTCACGCTGTCGAAGATGTGCGGCTCGGCGATGAAAGCCGCAATGATCGGCTATGACTCGCTGCTGGCAGGCAGCAACGATGTCGTCATCGCCGGCGGCATGGAATCGATGACCAATGCGCCTTACCTGATTCCGAAGGCGCGCGGCGGTTACCGCATCGGCCACGGCATGATGTACGACCACATGATGCTCGACGGTCTGGAAGACGCCTACGACAAGGGCCGCGCAATGGGCACCTTCGCCGAAGAGTGCGTGGCTAAATACCAGTTCACCCGCGAAGAGCAGGATGCGTTCGCGATCGAATCGGTCAAGCGCGCGCAAGCCGCGACCAATGACGGTTCCTTCAAATGGGAAATCGCACCGGTCACCGTCGCAGCCAAGGGCGGCGATGTCGTGATCGACAAGGATGAAGGCCCGCTCAAGGCCAAGCTCGACAAGATTCCGTCGCTCAAGCCGGCATTCAAGAAAGACGGCACGATCACGGCCGCTTCCTCGTCGTCGATCAACGACGGCGCTGCCGCGCTGGTGCTGATGCGCGAATCGACCGCGAAGAAGCTGGGCTGCAAGCCGATCGCCCGCGTGCTCGGCCACTCGACCCATGCACAGGAACCGAACTGGTTCACCACCGCACCGGTCGGCGCCATTGAAAAGCTGTACAAGAAGCTGAACCTGACCACCAAGGATGTCGATCTGTTCGAAATCAACGAAGCCTTCGCCGCCGTCCCGATGGCAGCGATGAAGGAACACGATATCCCGCACAGCAAGGTCAATATTCATGGCGGCGCCTGCGCACTTGGCCATCCGATCGGCGCTTCCGGTGCCCGCATCATCATCACGCTGATCGGTGCGCTGCAAAAGACCGGCGGCAAGCTGGGTGTGGCGGCGCTGTGCATCGGTGGTGGTGAAGGTACGGCGATGGCGATTGAGTTGGTGTAAGTCAGTAGGCATCGCATTCTGTCGCACTCTGGCTGACGGCCCCTTCCCCCTACAAGGGGGAAGGTTGGGATGGGGGTGATGCGGTCGAGCACAAGACTGCGATAGTTCGACCGCATCACCCCCGCCCTACGCCGGGCGCCCCTAACCCTCCCCCTAGAAGGGGGAGGGAATCCGACGTAGATGGCGCGGGATCCGGTTCCTTTCTTTCCCACTTCATTCAACCCACCATGCCCACCGCACTCATCCTCGGCGCTTCCCGCGGCATCGGCCGTGAATTCGTGCGCCAGCTGCGCGCCGCCGGCTGGAACGTCATCGCCACCGCGCGCAACGATGCGGGACTGGACACATTGCGCAGCGAAGGCGCGCAAGCGCTCAAGCTCGACGTGACCAAACCCGAGTCGCTGGCCGGACTGGGGGCGCAGCTCGACGATGAAAAGCTGGACCTCGCAATCTATGTCGCCGGCGTCTACGGCAATGGCGGGCAGGCGACGTCGCCGCCCACCGCGGAAGACTTCGACGCCGTCATGCACACCAATGTGCTCGGCGCGATGCGGGCGATACCGCTGATCGCGCCGCTGGTCGAAGCTGCGCAAGGCAAGTTCGCTTTCATCACCAGCATGATGAGCAGCATCGGCGATACGGACGCCAGTTACGGCTGGGTCTACCGCGCGTCGAAAGCCGCGCTCAACATGACAGTCAAAAGTGCTGCCTTCGATTATCCGAAAGCGACTTTTGTCGCGCTCTGCCCGGGCTGGGTGCGCACCGACATGGGCGGACCTGATGCCCCGATTGCAGTGGAAGAAAGCGTGAGCGGATTGCTGCAAGTGATAGCGACGCTCGAACTCAAGGACACCGGCAGCTTCCGCAATTACGCGGGAGAGCGACTGTCCTGGTAAGAACAACGATAGGGGGAGACCATGGTTTTATCCGAACAGCATGAAATGATCCGCGATGCGCTGCGCAGCTATGCGCAAGAGCGTCTGGCGCCCAATGCCGCGCGCTGGGACAAGGAGCACCACTTTCCCAAGGACGAGCTGAAAGGCCTGGCCGAGCTCGGCGCCTTCGGCGTCGCGGTGCCAGAAGAACTGGGCGGCGCCGGTCTCGATTATGTGTCGCTCGCGCTGGTGCTGGAAGAAATCGCGGCTGGCGATGGCGGCACCTCGACCGTGATTTCGGTCAACAACTGCCCGGTATGCAGTATCGCGATGATGTATGCCAACGATGAACAGAAACAGCGTTTCCTCAAACCGCTGGCGCGCGGCGACATGCTCGGCGCATTCTGCCTGACCGAACCGCATGTCGGCAGCGATGCGTCCGCGCTGCGTACCACTGCCACGCGCGACGGCGGCGATTATGTACTCAACGGCGTCAAGCAATTCATCACCAGCGGCAAATATGCGGATGTCGCGATCGTGATGGCGGTGACCGACAAGGGGGCAGGCAAGAAGGGCATCAGCGCATTCTGGGTGCCGACCAACACACCCGGCTACATCGTCGCCCGGCTGGAAGAAAAGCTCGGCCAGCATTCGTCCGATACCGCACAGATCCTGTTCGAGAATTGCCGCATTCCCGCGCAAAACCTGATCGGCGAAGAAGGGCAAGGCTACAAGATTGCGCTGTCCGGATTGGAAGGCGGGCGCATCGGTATCGGCTCGCAAGCGGTCGGCATGGCGCGCGCCGCATTCGAAGCAGCGCTCGCGTATGCGAAGGAGCGCACCAGTTTCGGCAAGACCCTGTTCGAGCATCAGGCGGTGCAGTTCAAGTTATCCGACATGGCGACGCAGATCGAAGCGGCGCGTCAATTGATCCTGCATGCGGCGAGCATGAAGGATGCCGGCAAGCCTTGCTTGAAGGAAGCCGCGATGGCCAAACTGTTCGCCAGTGAAATGGCGGAGCGGGTGTGTTCCGATGCGATCCAGATCCATGGCGGCTATGGCTACGTCAGCGATTTTCCGGTGGAGCGGATTTATCGCGATGTGCGGGTCTGCCAGATCTACGAAGGCACCAGCGATATCCAGAAGATCCTGATCGGCCGCGCGCTGGCCTGAAGCCGTTTTTTGAGGAAATCCGAGATGAGCATGAAAAAAGGCTACAAGGCACTCGTCGATGAAGCGATGACCCAGGTCAAGACCTATTCTGTCGAACAAGCCATGGCAAAGTATGACGATCCCAATGTGCAGTTCGTCGACATCCGCGATCCGCGCGAACTTGAACGCGAAGGTGTCATCCCCGGGGCGTTCCCGGCACCGCGCGGGATGCTTGAATTCTGGGTCGATCCCGAATCGCCGTATTACAAGCCGGTATTCGGCGAAGGCAAGGAATATCTGTTCTTTTGCGCGGGCGGTCTGCGCAGCGCGCTTGCTACCAAGACCGTGCAGGACATGGGTATGAATAAGGTCGCACATATCGAAGGCGGCTTCGGCGCGTGGAAGACAGCCGGCGCACCGACTGCAGAGAAAGTGAAGAAAGCCTGATGCCGAAACAGGACATGGGTACGGGCAAGGCGCGCGCCTGCCCGTGCGGCGGCACTGCGTATGGCAGCTGCTGCGGACGCTTCATCGATGGCGGCGACAATGCGCCGTCAGCCGATCTGTTGATGCGCTCGCGCTATAGCGCCTATGTGCTGCACGACGACGCGTATCTGAAAGCGACCTGGCATGCCAGTACCCGTCCTGCCGATGCAGTTGCGCAAGACGATGAAACGACATGGCTGGGTCTCGAAGTGCGCAGGCATGTGCCCGACGGTGACGCAGCGACGGTGGAATTTGTCGCGCGCTACAAGATCGGCGGCCGCGCGCATCGCTTGCATGAAATCAGCCGCTTTGTACGCGAAGGCGGCAAGTGGTTTTACGTGGATGGCAGTTTTCCGGAGAGTAAAAAATAATGACAATCCTCGATTCCAAACTCAATGTCCGTTCGGACGACTTCAAGAACAATGCCGCCGCGATGCAGGCGCTGGTCGATGACCTGAAAGCGAAAGTGGAAAAGCTGGCGCTGGGCGGCGGCGAAGACGCGCGCAAGAAGCACACCGCGCGCGGCAAGCTGTTGCCGCGCGACCGCGTGCAAATGCTGCTCGATCCCGGCACGCCCTTCCTCGAACTGTCGCAGATGGCGGCCTACAACATGTACGACAATGCCGCGCCGGCCGCCGGCGTCATTGCCGGCATCGGCCGTGTGGCGGGGCAGGAATGCATGATCGTGTGCAACGATGCGACGGTGAAGGGCGGCACGTATTACCCGATCACGGTCAAGAAGCATTTGCGCGCGCAGGAAATCGCCGACCAAAACAACCTGCCTTGCATTTACCTGGTCGATTCCGGCGGCGCCAATCTGCCGAACCAGGACGATGTGTTTCCCGATCGCGACCACTTCGGCCGCATCTTTTTCAACCAGGCCAACCTGTCGGCCAAGGGTATTCCACAAATCGCGGTCGTGATGGGTTCCTGCACCGCCGGCGGCGCTTACGTGCCGGCAATGAGCGACGAATCGATCATCGTGAAGGACCAGGGTACGATCTTCCTTGGCGGCCCGCCACTGGTGAAGGCCGCGACCGGCGAAGTGGTGAGCGCCGAAGACCTCGGCGGCGGCGACGTGCACACCCGTTTGTCGGGCGTGGTCGACCATCTGGCGAAGAACGACCTGCATGCGCTGTCGCTGGCGCGCACCATCGTCGGCAATCTCAACCGCCAGAAGCCGCAACAACTCGTGCTGCGCGAGCCGGTTGCGCCGAAATTCGATACGCATGAATTGTATGGCGTGATCCCGACCGATACCCGCAAGCCCTTCGATGTGCGCGAAGTGATCGCGCGCATCGTCGACGCCAGCGAATTCGACGAATTCAAGGCCCGTTACGGCACCACGCTGGTGTGCGGCTTTGCGCATATCTTCGGCATGCCGGTCGGCATCATCGCCAACAACGGCATCCTGTTTTCGGAATCGGCATTGAAGGGCGCGCACTTCATTGAACTGTGCTGCCAGCGCAAGATCCCGCTGGTGTTCCTGCAAAACATCACCGGCTTCATGGTCGGGCGCAAGTATGAAAATGAAGGCATCGCGCGCAACGGCGCCAAGATGGTGACCGCGGTATCGACTGCGGCGGTGCCCAAGTTCACGGTGATCATCGGTGGCAGTTTCGGCGCCGGAAATTACGGCATGTGCGGCCGTGCGTATTCGCCGCGCTTCCTCTGGATGTGGCCGAATGCGCGCATTTCGGTAATGGGCGGCGACCAGGCGGCTAGTGTGCTGGCGACCGTCAAGCGCGACGGCATCGAAGGCAAGGGCGGCAGCTGGAGCAAGGAAGAAGAGGAAGCCTTCAAGCAGCCGATCCGCGAACAGTACGAGCACCAGGGCCATCCCTACTATGCGACCGCGCGTCTGTGGGACGACGGCGTGATCGATCCGGCCGATACCCGGATGGTGCTGGGACTGGGACTTTCCGCATCGCTGAATGCGCCGATCCCGGAAACCAAGTTCGGCGTGTTCCGGATGTGAGGGCGGCGCATTCGGTTTTGCGTCCAGCCGTGACGCGCCGGCAAAGGCGTTCGATTTCTGCAAAAAATATGCAAAGACCGACTGCAAGCTGTCTGCGGTCGACGATCAGATCGTTTGGAAGGAGTGATTATGAACTGGCAAACCCTTGATGTCAGCGTGGAGTCCGGCGTCGCCACCGTCACGCTGAACCGTCCCGATGTGCGCAATGCATTCAACGAAACCTCCATCGCCGAACTGACGCAGGCATTTCGCAATCTTGGTGTCGACGGCAGCGTGCGCGCGATCGTACTTGCGGCCAGTGGCCTCGCATTCTGCGCCGGCGCCGATCTCAACTGGATGAAAAAGATGGCTGGCTACACGCATGAAGAAAACCGTGCCGACGCCATGCAGCTTGCCCATATGCTGCACACCATCTACACCTGTCCCAAGCCGGTGATCGCCAGGATTCAGGGCGATTGCTATGCCGGCGGCATGGGTCTGGTCGCCGCCTGCGACGTTGCTGTTGCCATTGAGACAACGCATTTTTGTCTGAGCGAAGTAAAACTGGGCCTGATTCCTGCGACAATCTCGCCTTACGTCATCAAGGCCATGGGAGAAAACGCCGCACGCCGGTATTTCCTCACAGCCGAGCGTTTTTCCGCGCAGGAAGCTCACCGCATCGGTTTCGTCCATTCGGTGGTCAGTGCCGACGCCCTCGATACGGCGGTTGCCGATGTCGTCAAGGCGCTGGTGTCGAACAGCCCCCATGCAGTCAAGGAAGCAAAGCGCCTGGTACGGGATATCGCCGGCGTGCCCTTGAGCCAGGAGTTGATTGTCGATACTGCGCGGCGGATAGCGGATATACGCAGTTCGGAAGAGGGCAGGGAAGGAGTGAGGTCGTTTTTGGAGAAGCGCAAGCCGGGGTGGTTGGACGATTAGGCTCAGCCCATTCCTGAAAGCGGCCGAGAGTAACGAAGCATTGATTTCTCTCGAGGGAGAAGCTGATTGTGCTTTCTCTAGCTTTCTTTCGCCTGCGCCGGATGCCCTTCGTGACGGAACGAGCCCGCTCATTGATTCAAGCGGATGTTACTAGTCACACTGAAGTCTTGGAGCCGTATTGAACGCAACTGAACAAACCGACTGGGTCGCCCGCAGCCTGAAAAGCGTCTGGCACCCGTGCACGCAAATGCAGCACCATGAGACCGTCCCGCTGGTGCCGGTCAGCCATGGGCGCGGCGCCTGGCTGTACGAAGCCGGCGGCCGCCGTTATCTGGATGCCATCAGTTCCTGGTGGGTCAATCTGTTCGGCCACGCGAATCCGCGCATCAATGCCGCGCTGAAGGACCAGCTTGACCGACTCGAGCATGCGATGCTCGCTGGTTTCACGCATGAGCCGGTGATCACGCTGTCGGAACAGCTCGCGGCACGCACCAATCACGTGCTTGGACATTGCTTTTATGCGTCCGACGGCGCCTCCGCGGTCGAAATCGCATTGAAGATGAGTTTTCATTTCTGGCGCAATAGCGGCCAGACCGACAAGCGCGAATTCGTTTGCCTCAAGGGCAGCTATCACGGCGAAACCATTGGCGCGTTGGCGGTTACCGATGTGCCGCTGTTCCGCGATGCCTATGGCCCGCTGTTGCAGCATGCGCATGTGGTGACGTCGCCCGATGCACGCGCTGCCCGGGACGGCGAATCGGCGGCCGATGTTGCGCGCCGGGCAGTGCAAGACCTCGACAAACTGCTGCAGCAACGCACAGGCAAGATCGCCGCCGTCATCGTGGAGCCGCTGGTGCAATGTGCGGCCGGCATGGCGATGTACGACCCGGTCTATCTGTCCGAACTACGCGCGCTGTGCGACCGCCACCAGGTCCACTTGATCGCCGATGAGATCGCGGTCGGCTGCGGCCGCACCGGCACTTTCTTTGCCTGCGAACAGGCCGGCATCTGGCCGGATTTCCTTTGCCTGTCCAAGGGCATCAGCGGCGGTTACCTGCCCTTGTCGCTGGTGATGACGCGCGATGCAATCTATCAAGGCTTTTACGACAGCGATGTGCGACGCGGCTTTCTGCATTCGCATTCCTATACCGGCAATCCGCTGGCCTGCCGTGCCGCGTTGGCGACACTGGCGATTTTCGACGAAGACAAGGTCATTGAACGCAACCGGCAGCGGTCGGAACGTCTTGCCGAAGCCTTGCAGCCATTGGCGTCGCATCCGCAAGCCAGCAATGTGCGCCAGCGCGGCATGATCTGGGCATTCGACGCTGTCGTCGATGATCCCGCGTTTTCGCGCAAGTTTTTTACTGCAGCCTTGCAGCATGAATTGCTCCTGCGTCCCATCGGTCGCACGGTGTACCTGATGCCTCCGTACATCCTCGACGATGAAGAAATCGCATTGCTTGCCGTCCGTACGCAGGCAGTGTTCAACCAAGTGATCGGAGCATGACCATGCAATTACTGGCTGATCTTGAACAACAACTGCAGGCGCTGGACGGGCAAAAACTGCTGCGTCGCCGGCGTACCGCGGATACGCCTTGCGCGCCGCACGTCACAGTCGATGGCAGGAAGTTGCTGGCATTCTGCAGCAACGATTATCTTGGCCTCGCATCGCACCCGCGCCTGATCGAAGCCTTGCGCGAAGGCGCTACCCGTTATGGTGTCGGCAGCGGGGGCTCGCACCTGATCAGCGGCCATTCGCGCGCGCATGCGCTGCTGGAAGAGCGGCTCGCCGAATTCGTGTCGCCGCACCTGGAACAGGCGCGCGCGCTGTATTTCTGTACCGGCTACATGGCCAACCTGGCTGTGCTGAGCGCACTGGCCGGGCGCGACGCCGACCTGTTTTCCGAATCGCTGAACCATGCTTCGCTGATCGATGGTACGCGCCTGGCGCGGGCCAAGGTCCAAGTTTATGCGCATGGCGATACCGAGGCGCTGGAACGCCTGCTCAAGGCCAGCAGCGCAAAGACCAAGGTCGTTGTTACCGACAGCGTATTCAGCATGGATGGCGATCTCGCGCCATTGCCGCGATTGCTCGCGCTATGCGAACAATATGGCGCGTGGCTGGTGGTCGATGACGCCCATGGCTTCGGCGTGCTGGGTGCACAGGGACGCGGTGCGCTGGAACATTTCAACCTGCGTTCGCCCTATCTGATCTACATGGGCACGCTCGGCAAGGCAGCCGGTGTCGGCGGCGCATTCGTTGCCGCCCATGCGACCGTGATCGAGTGGATGGTGCAGCGCGCGCGTCCGTATATCTACACGACTGCCGGTGCGCCGGCCCTCGCGCATGCACTGCTGACCAGCATCGATCTGATCAGCGGGCATGAAGGTGCGATTCGCCGCGCCCATTTGCAGCAACTGATCGCGCAACTGAAAGCGGCATTGCATTTGCAGCGCTGGCAATTGTTTGCCTCGGACACCGCGATCCAGCCGGTCATCATCGGCCAGAATGCAGAGGCATTGCGCGCATCCGCCTCCTTGCTCGAGCAAGGATTGTGGGTAACCGCGATCCGGCCGCCGACCGTGCCAGCCGACACCGCACGCCTGCGCGTGGCCTTGTCAGCGGCGCATACCGCCGCCGATGTGGACCGTGTTGCCCAAGCGATCAATGTCGCCGAAGCGGAGAGCGTCGCGTGAACAAGCCCGCCTATTTCGTCACCGGCACCGATACCGAAATCGGCAAGACGCTCGTATCTAGCGCCTTGCTGCATGCATTGACGCAATCGGGTTTGCGCGCGGCCGGCATGAAGCCGGTTGCGGCCGGGGCCGAACTGCGCGATGGCGTTTTGCATAACGAGGATGTGGACGCGCTGGCCGCCGTGGCCGGCATCAGTCTGCCGCTCGAACTGACGACGCCTTACCTGTTGCGCGACGCGGCGGCACCGCATATCGTTGCCGCGCACGAAGGCGTGCGGATCGATCCGGCGCATATCCGGCTTTGCTATGAACGTGTGGCCGAGCTTGCTGACGCGGTGGTGGTCGAAGGCGTCGGCGGATTCAACGTACCATTATCGGACACGGCCGATACCGCCGATCTGGCGCAACAACTCGGACTGCCGGTGATCATGGTGGTCGGTCTGCGCCTTGGCTGCCTCAACCATGCCTTGCTGACTGCCGAAGCCATCGCCGCGCGCGGACTCAGGCTGGTTGGCTGGATTGCCAATGTGGTCGACCCTGCCATGCGCCACGCGCAGGAAAACATCGATGCATTGCGTGTTCGCCTCGATGCGCCATTGCTTGGCTGCATACCGCGCCTGCCGGCGGCAGACCCGTCCGCCGCCGCCGCTTACCTGGATTTTTCATGCTTGCCAGACTGGCCGCTGCCGGTCTTGCAAGCGCCGTTTCACGCTGATGTAAAGGAAGTCTGATGTCGTCTCAAGCCATTACGTTTCATGAGATCCGCACACCTGCGGCTGCCCGCGTGGCTGCAGCGCAAGTCTGGCCGGAAGAAAAGGTGCTCGAATTGTTCAACTTGCCGTTCAGCGACTTGCTGTTTCGTGCGCAGCAAATCCATCGCCAGCACTTCGATCCGCAGGAAGTCGAACTCGCTACCCTGTTGTCGATCAAGACCGGCGGTTGCCCGGAAGACTGCGGTTACTGCCCGCAGGCGGCACGTTACGACACCGGCGTGACCGCGCAGAAGCTGCTGGAACTGGAAACCGTGCTTGAAGCTGCCCGCGCCGCCAAGGCCCATGGCGCGACCCGCTTTTGCATGGGCGCCGCCTGGCGCGGCCCGAAAGACCGCGATCTCGACCATGTGGAAGCCATGGTGCGCGGCGTCAAGGAACTGGGTCTGGAAGCCTGCGCGACGCTGGGCATGCTGGAAGACGGACAAGCCGAACGGCTGGCCGCGGCCGGCCTCGATTACTACAACCACAACCTCGATACCGCGCCCGAGTTTTATAACGACATCATCACCACGCGCAATTATGAAAACCGCCTCGACACGCTGGACAAGGTGCGCAATGCCGGCATCAAGGTGTGCTGCGGCGGCATCGTCGGCATGGGCGAATCGCGCCGCCAGCGCGCCGGACTGATCGCGCAGGTCGCCAACCTCGATCCGTATCCGGAATCGGTGCCGATCAACCACTTGGTGCAGGTCGAAGGCACGCCGCTGCATGGCCTCGATCCGCTCGATCCGCTGGAATTCGTGCGCACCATCGCGGTGGCGCGCATCACGATGCCGAAAGCGCGGGTGCGCCTGTCGGCTGGCCGCCGCGAAATGGGCGAGGCGGTGCAGGCGATGTGTTTCCAGGCCGGCGCCAATTCCATCTTCTATGGCGACAAGCTGCTGACCACCGGCAATCCGGATGCGAATGCGGACATGGCCTTGCTCAACAAGCTCGGGATGAAAATCAAGCATACGCAGGTCGATGCGAAGCTCGCGGTAACGGAGTAACTGTAGGGCTCCCTCCCCCTACGAGGGGGAGGGGACCGTACCAAGAAAGCATTACAACAAGAGATACAACAAGAGACACAACAACCGCCACACCCACAAGGAGCCAGCGTGTTCACCAAAATCCTGATCGCCAATCGCGGCGAAATCGCCTGCCGCGTCGCCGCTACCGCACATCGTCTCGGCGTCAAAAGCGTCGCGGTGTATTCGGAAGCCGATGCCAATGCCAAGCACGTTGCCGTGTGCGAAGAATCGGTCCTGATCGGCCCGCCGCCCGCCAAGGAAAGCTACCTGCGCGCCGACAAGCTCATCGAAGTCGCGCTCGCGACCGGTGCGCAAGCGATCCATCCCGGCTATGGCTTCTTGTCCGAGAACGAAGACTTCGCCAACGCCTGCGCCAAGGCGGGACTGGCCTTCATCGGCCCGCCCGCCTCGGCGATTCATGCGATGGGCTCGAAATCGGCGGCCAAGGCGCTGATGGAAAAGGCGAATGTGCCGCTGGTGCCCGGTTATCACGGCGACAATCAGGATGCCGCCTTCCTGCAGGAACAGGCCGACAAGATCGGCTATCCGGTGTTGCTCAAGGCCAGCGCCGGCGGCGGCGGCAAGGGCATGCGCATTGTCGAAAAAAGCGCCGACTTCAAGGCCGCGCTGGAATCCTGCAAACGCGAAGCGATCAACAGTTTCGGCGACGACAAGGTGCTGGTCGAAAAATACCTGACCCGTCCGCGCCATATCGAAATCCAGGTATTCGCCGATACCCATGGCAATTGTGTCTACCTGTTCGAGCGCGACTGCTCGGTGCAGCGGCGTCACCAGAAGGTACTGGAAGAAGCGCCGGCACCCGGCATGACCGAAGAGCGCCGCCGCGCGATGGGCGAGGCGGCGGTCGCGGCGGCCAAGGCGGTCGGCTATGTCGGCGCCGGTACGGTGGAATTCATCGCAGAAGAAAGTCGTAACGGCGAGGACGGCAATTTTTATTTCATGGAAATGAATACCCGCCTGCAGGTTGAGCATCCGGTCACTGAAATGATCACCGGCCTCGATCTGGTCGAGTGGCAATTGCGCATCGCGTTCGACGAAACCTTGCCGAAGACGCAGGAACAACTGCGGATCCACGGTCATGCGCTGGAAGCGCGCATCTATGCGGAAAATCCGGAAAAGGGTTTCCTGCCCTCGATCGGCACGCTGCGGCACATGCACACGCCGCCAGCAGTCACCTTCCAGTTGGGCAATGGCGACGTGCCCGGCAATCCGGCTGCGGTGCGGATCGATTCCGGCGTGCGCCAGCATGATGCGATTTCGCCGTTCTACGATCCGATGATCGCGAAGCTGATTGTCTGGGGCAATGACCGGGAAGAAGCGCTGGCGCACATGTCGCAAGCCTTGTCGGAATTCCAGGTGGTCGGACTGGCCACCAATGTCGCGTTTCTGAAGCGCCTGGTGGAAAGCCAGCCGTTTTCGCAAGCCGATCTGGATACCGGATTGATCGAACGGCACCACGATGCCTTGTTTCCGCAAGCGCAACCGGCATCGGTGCACATCCTCGGCCTGGCGGCGGCTTCGTTGTTGTCGTCCGAGCAAAATGCAGGCGCGGCTGCGAATGATCCCTGGGCCAATACCAGCGGCTGGCGCATGAATGGCGTGCTTGCACGCACCCTGGAATTTGCCGAAGAAGCCAATAGCTATGTGCTGACTGTCGGTTACCGCGACACCGGCTGGAGCCTGGGACTGAACAATGCCGTGTCGGCCATGACCCTGGTCGAACGCACTGGCCAGCATCTGGTGATCAAGGTCGATGGCACGGCGATACGCGGCACGGTGGTGCGCGCGGGCGATGTATTTCATGTGTTTTCGGGCGGCGCGCATTATGTGCTCGACTACAACGATCCGCTCGCGCACGCGGGCGAAGCGGAAGCCGAAGGCGGCCGTCTCACCGCGCCGATGCCGGGCAAGATCGTCGCGCTGCTGGTCGAGCAAGGCAAGACCGTGGAAAAAGGCGCACCATTGCTGATCATGGAAGCGATGAAGATGGAACATACGATCGCTGCGCCGGCCAATGGCACGGTCGAGGAATTGCTGTATGCGGTCGGCGACCAGGTGGCCGAAGGCGCGCAGTTGCTGGCGTTCAAGGCGGCGTAGCAACGGCTTTTTATGCGAGGGCGGGTGGTTGCGGCTGGGCCAACCGACTTCATCCCCCGTCATTCCCGCGAAAGCGGGAATCCATGCTGAGTATCTTCGATCCGCTGGCTTATGGATTCCCGCCTTCGCGGGAATGACGGGGACAGGATAGGGGGCTTGCAGGCGCAAGAGCCCGTCGTGCAACATCGGATAACGAATCGTAGGAAAGAAACATCATGACCCTTCCAAGCAAAGTCAAAATCGTCGAAGTCGGCCCGCGCGACGGCTTGCAGAACGAAAAGGAAACCATCCCCGCCGAGGTCAAGATCGAACTGGTCGATCGCCTGACCGACGCCGGCTTCATCAATATCGAAGCGGCTTCGTTCGTCTCGCCGAAATGGGTGCCGCAAATGGCGACATCGGCCGAGGTAATGGACAAGATCCGGCGCAAGCCCGGCGTGATCTATTCCGCGCTGACGCCGAACATGAAAGGCCTGGAAGCCGCCATTGCGGCCAAGGCCGATGAAGTGGTGATTTTCGGCGCGGCGTCGGAAGCGTTTTCGCAAAAGAATATCAATTGCTCGATCGCCGAATCGATAGAGCGTTTCCGCGATGTCGCGCAAGCGGCCAAGCAACACCATATCCGCTTGCGCGGCAGCATCAGCTGCTCGTTCGGCTGCCCTTACCAGGGCGAGGTGCCGGCCGACAGCGTGGCCGACGTGGTGCGCCGGCTGCGTGAACTCGGCTGCGATGAAATCGATATCGCCGACACCATCGGCGTGGGCACGCCAAAGAAAGTGCAGGCCGTGATGGAACGCGTCGCGCGCGAATTCCCGATCGAGCGCCTGTCCGGCCATTTCCACGACACCTATGGCCAGGCGAGCGCCAACATCTACGCCAGCATGGAAGTCGGCATTGCGATTTTCCATTCCTCGGTCGCCGGTCTCGGCGGTTGTCCCTATGCAAAGGGCGCGACCGGCAATGTATCAACCGAAGACGTGCTGTATCTGATGAACGGGCTCGGCATCGATACCGGCATCGAGCTCGACAAGGTGGTCGATGCCGGACAATTCATTTCTCAGCATCTCGGCCGCAAGGCGGTCAGCCGTGCCGGCAATGCGATTGCTGCAAAGCGGCTCGGATAAAAAGCAAGCGTCGCGAACAGGAATGAATGACAAGCGGCTTCCCTTGCTGTTATCCGAAATCGGCGCATGCCAGCGCTGCGCCATGCATCTGCCGCATGGCCCGCGTCCGGTAGTGCAGGCCGGCGCGGGCGCACGCTTGCTGATCGTCGGGCAGGCGCCGGGTCGCAAGGTGCATGACACCGGCATTCCCTGGAACGATCCGTCCGGCGACCGCCTGCGCACCTGGCTGCAACTGTCGCGCGAAGACTTTTACGATCCGGGGCGGGTCGCCATCGTGCCGACCGCATTCTGCTATCCGGGCAAGGGCCGCAACGGCGATCTGCCGCCACGGCCGGAATGTGCGCCGGCATGGCATGCACCCTTGCTTGAAGCGATGCCGGAAGTGCAACTGACCTTGCTGATCGGGCGGTATGCGCAGGAATTTTATTTGCGCGACAATGGCAAGCCGACGCTGACCGAAACCGTCGCGGCATACCGCGAGTATTTGCCGTATTACCTGCCGTTGCCGCACCCGAGCCCGCGCAACCGTTACTGGTTCACCACCCATCCGTGGTTCGAGCAAGACGTGTTGCCGGAACTGCGGCGGCGCATCCAATCGATATTGAACGCACAATGAACACAACAACACTTCCCGACACCGCGCAGCGCGTGGCCGATCTGCTGGTCACGCTGGGCCACGACAAGCCGGTGGTGATGCTGCCGGAAACCGGCAAGACTTCGGCCGAAGCCGCTGCCGGACTCGGCTGCAGCGTTGCCGAAATCGCCAAGTCGATCGTATTCCGCCGCCTGTCCGATGACGCGGCGGTGATGGTGGTCGCCAGCGGCGCGAACCGGGTTGACGAGCACAAGGTGGCGGCGATCGTCGGTCCGCTCGGCCGTGCCGATGCTAAATTCGTCAAGACCCGGATCGGTTATGCGATCGGCGGCGTATGCCCGGTCGGCCATGTCGACAAGACCGTGATGCTGATCGATGCCGACCTGATGCAATTGCCCAGCGTCTGGGCCGCGGCCGGCCATCCGCATGCGGTATTCAACCTGACGCCGGCGCAGCTGCAGGCGATGACCGGCGCCCCGGTGGTCGATGTCGCATTGCGTAGTCAATCGGAAGCGGCGTGATGGTCGAGTACGATCCCTCCAGCGACATGGGCAAAGTGCCTTCGCCATGCATCAATATCTGCAAGATGGATACGCAGACCGGCTTGTGCGAAGGATGCTTTCGCACCATCGATGAAATCGTGAAATGGAGCACTTCGACCGAAGAGGCGAAGCGCGCGGTGTGGATAGAGATACGACGACGGCAACACGCCGTTTTTTAGCAACCGGCAGCAGGAGTTTCGTCATGCATCAGATCGACTGGTACTTCGATTTCATTTCGCCCTTTTCCTACCTGCAGGCAGAACTGCTGCACACACTGCCGGCCGACGCAAAGCTCACGCTCAAGCCGGTGCTGTTCGCCGCCTTGCTCGGGCATTGGGACAACAAGGGACCGGCTGAAATCGTGCCCAAGCGCCAATGGACGTACGAGCATTGCCTCTGGCTGGCGCACAAGCATGGCATCCCGATGACGATGCCGGCGCAGCATCCGTTCAATCCCTTGCCACTGCTGCGCCTGTGCATCGCGCTCGGCGCCACGCCGCCCGTCGTGCAAAGACTGTTCCGCTGGGTCTGGCGCGAAGGCAGGCTGCCTGCGGATACCGACAGCTTCGCCGGCTTGCTGCAGGAAATGGGCGCGACGCCCGAGATGCTCGATGCGCCCGAAGTCAAGCAGCAGTTGCGCAGCAACGGCGAGCAGGCGATTGCGGCCGGCGTGTTTGGCGTCCCAACCGCGGTGGTGGATAATCGTCGCTTCTGGGGACTGGATTCGACCGACATGCTGGCCGCCTATCTGAATGGCGATTCCTTCTTCCAGTCCGAACCCTTTCGCCATGCCGCACAGGTGCCGCAAGGCGTGCAACGTAACAGATAAACAATGACACCCAATTTCTACAAGCCGCAGCACACCGTAAGCGGCCCCGCATATGGCCTGTGGTTCAAGTTTGTCGCCACTGTTATCACGGCCCTGGTGGCTGTATATGGAGCGAATATTGCGCTACGCTTCCCGCTCTCGGAATACGGGTTCGGCGTCAAGGCTTTGCTGGCCGGTGCGGGGCTGATGCTGCTGTTCAGCTATTACTGGTTTTTGCGTTCCACTGTCACGATTGACGATAAGGGCATCACCCAGTACTGGATGTACAACCGCCATGTCGAATGGAGCAACGTCCACAGTGCGAAACTGATTGGCATCCCTTTCCTGTCGGCGATCTTCCCGCCGCGCCTGATCGTACGCGCAGGGAATACATTCACCACCTTCAACGGCGGCTCGCAAGCCCTCCTGGTCGAGTTCGCCAGAATTTCAGTCGCTTTCCAGGCAAAGAAATGAAACTGCCTGCAAGCATGCAAGTGTTCGAGCGCGGCTGGCTATCGTCGAACAATATTCTGTTTACCGGCCGTGACGGCACCGCGCTGGTGGATAGCGGTTATGCAACGCATGCCGCGCAAACCGTGACGCTGGTCGAGCATGCGCTGCAGGGACGTCCGCTGGACCGCTTGCTCAACACGCATTTGCATTCCGACCATTGCGGCGGCAACGCCGCCCTGCAGCGGCGCTTTAAATGCCGCACTGCGATTCCGGCCGCCGAAGCGGCCAAGGTACGCTCCTGGAATGAAGACGAACTGACCTACGAAGCAACCGGGCAGCAATGCGAGCGCTTTGCGTTCGATGACACATTGACGCCAGGCGACGTGATCACGCTGGGCGATTTGCGATGGCAGGTGCTGGGCGCGCCGGGGCATGACCCGCATTCGCTGGTGTTCTTTTGTCCCGACGAAGGCATCCTGATTTCCGCCGATGCCTTATGGGAGCATGGCTTCGGCGTGGTGTTTCCGGAACTGGAAGGCGAATCAGGATTCGCGGAAGTGCGCGCAACGCTGGACATGATCGCATCGCTCGATGTGAAGCAGGTGATCCCCGGCCACGGGGCACCGTTTACCGACATCGGCAAGGCATTGGCTACCGCTTATTCGCGGCTCGATTACTTCGCCGCCGATCCGGCGCGCAATGCGCAGAATGCGGTCAAGGTCTTGCTGAAATTCCTGTTGCTGGAAAAACAACACCTGCCGCTGGCCGAGGTGCCGCGATTGTTGGCCGACATGTATCTGTTCCGCGAATCGAATCGCCGCTTCTTGCACAAAGACGAAACAGCGCTTGCGCAATGGGCGGTCGATCAGCTGGTAAAGGCGGGGGCGGCCGAGGTCAGGGACGGGGCGCTGCTGGATCGGAACTGAAAGGATCAGCAGGCCTTGCCTGCCGATCCGCTGCACTGTATTCGCTGTATCAGGTGGTGCGCTGTTCCCGATCCTTCTTGTTTTGCTCCTCGATGCGGTCGCGCGCATCTTTCCATTGCTGCTCGGACCAGGAACGCAATTCATAGAAATTGCCGCCGGTCGCCAGATGATTGCCGCCGTCCATCATGATCGCCTGGCCGGTCAGCCAGTCGCAGCCATTGCTCATCAGGAAAGTCGCCAGGTTTTGCAACTCTTCCATCTTGCCTGCGCGACCCATCGGATTGATTTTCGCGGAACGGGCGCCGGGCGCTTCGCCGGGATTGAGGCGCTTGCTCATGCCTTCGGTCGGAATTTCGCCCGGACCGATCGCGTTCAAGCGAATGCCATACTGCGCCCATTCGGTGGCGAGCGACATCGTCATCGCATGGATCGCGGCTTTGCTCATCGATGAAGGCACCACGAAGGGGCCGCCGTTCAATACCCAGGTAACGATGATGGACACGACGCTGCGGTAGCCGTCTTCCGGTTTCCATTGTCCCTTGGCCGCCATCTCGACCCAGCGCCGGCCGACCGCGTGCGTGACATAAAAGGTACCGTGCATCACGATATTGGCGATCGCATCGAAACCGCGCGGCGACAGCGCCGATGTCGGTGAAATGAAATTGCCGGCCGCATTGTTGACCAGGCCGGTCAGCGGACCTTCCGCAAAAATCTGTTCGACCATGTCGTCGACCGCGGCGGCGTCACGGATATCGATGCCGAAGGTTTTGACGCTGCCGCCATGGGCCGCCATCATTTCCTGCGCGGTCTCGTCGCAGACCGGCTTGCGGCGGCCGCAGATGTAGATGTCGGCGCCGAGCGACAGGTATTTTTCCGCCATCGCGCGGCCGAGGCCGGTGCCGCCGCCGGTGACCAGGATGCGTTTGCCTTGCATGAGTTTCGGTTCAAACATGATCGTCTCCTTATTGTGAAAATGCGGAAAATGCGGAAAATGCGGGTGCGGGTTATTTCAATTCGTACTTGCCTTCATCGAATGCATGCAGCGGCGCCAGATCGTCAAATTGCGGCGCGCGTCCCTGCTGTTTGGCCGTGAAGGCTTCGACCAGATTGCCGGTCTGCCAGATGCCCGATTGCAGCCAGCCCATCTGCTGCAAGGCATCGTGGGTCGAATGATCGCGTGCATAGTGGATTGCCTGCTTGCTGCCCCAGATCGCCACTGGTGGCTTTTCGGCAATTTCGCGCGCCATCTGCAGTGCGGCTTCCAGCATTGTCTGCTGCGTGTCGAATACTTCATTGACCAAACCGACCGCGAGCGCGCGTTGTGCCGGCAAGCGGCGGCCGGTGTAGGCCATTTCATGCACGATGCCTTCGGGAATCAGCTTGGGCAGCCGTTGCAGCGTGCCGAGATCGGCGGTCATGCCGATATTGATTTCCTGGATGCAGAAGAAAGCATCGGCGGTCGCGAGGCGGATATCGCAGGCGCTGACCATGTCGACGCCGCCGCCGATGCAGCCGCCCTGGATCGCGGCGATCACCGGCATGCGCAATTGCTCGATCAGGGTGAATGCCTGTTGCATGTCGCTTAGTTGCGGATGGATGTTGGCGCGGCCGGACGCGGTGGTGTCGTTGAGGGTGATGCCGCTGTCGGCGCCGAAGACGTCGAGCGCCATGCCGGCGGTGAAGTGTTTTCCGGTGGACGAGATGACTAAGGCTCTGGCGGAAGCTTCGCGCTGCAAAGTGGTGAGGGCGTGGGTGAGTTCGCGCCAGAGGACCGGGTGCATGGTGTTGAGGGTGGTGGGGCGGTTTAGGGTTAGGTGGGCGATTTTGTTGGTGATGGTTAGGGTGAGGCATTTGTATTGCATTGCTGGTCTCCTTTGTTATGTTTTCTCTTCGGTGATTCTGGGCTGGTGTTTCTTCGTGGTGGCTTGCCGGGACTGGCCCCGGCGGGCCACTTACTTTCTTTGCTTCGCCAAAGAAAGTAAGCAAAGAAAGGCGACCCTACTGCCGCGCCCCTGCGGGGTTCCCAAAAGATTGCAGCATCAAGCGGGAAGCGCAGAACTCGCCTTCGGCTCAGACAACTGCGCTTCTTTTTCCGCTTAATGCTGCAATCTTTTGGCGTCGGCAGAAGGGGAACTACTAAAGCCTCTAAGCGCAACGGTAGTCAAGTGCTTCGGCCTACCACCTGGCGCCGCACGGTCCCTTCCCCCTTGCAGGGGGAAGGCTAGGATGGGGGTGATGCGGTTGAACCAGCGGATAAGTCTGCTAAGCCCTCCCATCCCCCACCCGCAACGACCGCAACACCGCATTCACCGCCGCATTGAACAACTCATCCGCCCGCTCGCTCTTCAAGTAATACCCTTTCAACTCCAGACTGACCGCACCATGCATCGCCGCCCACAACAAGCGTGCAGCAGCAGTCGGATTGGACGGCGGCAGCGTGCCGTTCTTCATCGCTTCTTCAAACGTCTCGATCAGTACCGCCAGCGATTCCCACGCTTGCTTGCGCGATTCGACCGGCGGCACGAAGCCGGCAATGGCATCGCCAAACATCACCATGTAATAGCTGGGATTGCGCTTTGCATAATCGTGATACACACGTGCATGCAACAGCAGCGGCGCAAGGCCGTCGGTATCCGTTTTCTTTTTCGAGGCCTGCGCCGCGGCTTGCGCGAATTCCGCTTTCAAGCGGGCGAAGCCTTCCAGATACAGTTCATTCGCCAGGCCATCCTTGCCGCCGAACAAGGAATACAGCAGCGTGGTCGAGCAATTCACCGCATCGGCGACACGCCTGACCGTCATCGCGGCGGGGCCTTCTTCGGTCAGCAAGCGTGTGGCCGCATCCAGCATGCCTTGGCGCAAGGTATCGCGCAGCGCTTCCTGGGCCTGGCGAAAATCGACGACCTGCGTTTTTTTAGATTTCATGTTCAAAAGCCGCTTTGCAAAAACATTGTTTTTTCTGATAACATCATAAACAGAATTCAAAAAAACGCAATCGGCTTTATCGTTACAGTCGATATGTGCCTCGCATAAACAGCGCGCCGGATCGATCCGGCGCTCCACCCAAGGAGTCTTCATGAGCACCCATCATTTGCCGGCGGTATTGCAGAACCTGAGCCTGCCCGTCATCGCTTCGCCGATGTTCATCGCCAGCGGTCCGGAACTGGTCAAGGCGCAATGCAAGGCAGGCATCGTCGGTTCTTTCCCGGCGCTCAATGCGCGCCCGGCAGAACTGCTCGATACCTGGCTGACCGACATCCAGGCCGATCTCGAGGCCTACAAGCAGGCCAATCCCGGTGCGAAAGTCGGTCCGATCGCGGTCAACCAGATCGTGCACCAATCGAATGATCGCCTCGCGCATGACGTCGAAGTCTGTGTCAAGCATCAGATCCCGATCATCATTTCCAGCCTGCGCGCGCCGCCGAAGGAAATGCTCGACGCGATCCACAGTTACGGCGGCATTGTGCTGCACGATGTGATCTCGATCCGTCATGCAAAGAAGGCATTGGAAGCCGGCGTCGATGGCTTGATCCTGGTCGCCGCAGGTGCCGGCGGTCATGCGGGCGCACTGTCGCCTTTTGCGCTGGTTGGTGAAGTACGCAAGTTCTTCAAGGGACCGATCGCCTTGTCTGGTTCGATCGCGACCGGCGATGCGGTGCTGGCAGCGCAAGCGATGGGCGCGGACTTCGCGTATATCGGTTCACGCTGGTTGGCGACCAAGGAGTCGAATGTCGATGAAGCGTATCGCCAAGCCATCGTGGAATCGGCGGCGGCTGACGTGATCTACACCAACCTGTTTACCGGTGTGCATGGCAACTACCTGAGAAAGTCCATCGTCGCCGCAGGCCTCGATCCGGACAACCTGCCGGAAGCCGACAAGACGAAGATGAACTTCGGTTCCGGTGGCGGCAGCAAGGCCAAGGCATGGCGCGATATCTGGGGCGCCGGCCAGGGCGTCGGCCTGATGGACCACGTGATGACCGTGCCGGAAGTGATGGAAAAGCTGAGCGCTGAATACGTAGCGGCAAAGAAGCGGATCGGCATCGCCGTCTAAAATGAAAATCCCTCTGCGGCTTGCTGCCGCAGAGGGAACGGTTATTTCAGTGTGCGTCTGTTGAAACCGGGGTCAAGCGCCGGTCTCGGTCTTGATTGCCCAGATACTCGGCAGGTTGCGCCAATAGCCATAGGCATCCATCCCATAGCCAACGACGAACTTGTTCGGCAGCGTCAGGCCGATGTAGTCGGCCGTCACCGGCTTGGCCTTGCCGATATTCTTGTCGGCAAAGACCGCGAGCACCACTTCAGCTGCGCCCATTTCCAGCAAACGCTCCTTGACGTGGGCAAGGGTTTCACCTTCGTCGAGTATGTCGTCGAGCACGATCACCGTGCGTCCTTCGACATTCGAACGGGGAATGACTTTCCATTCGATCTTGCCACCCTGGTCCTTGCTGCCGTAGCGGGTGACGTGCATGTAGTCGAATTCGAGCGGAAACTTCAGGCGCGTCAGCAGCTGCCCGCAAAACACCACCGCGCCGCCCATCACGCCCAGCACCAATGGAAAGGCCGCGCCTTCATCATTGTCGAAGCGCTGGTTCAGCTTTTGCGCGACATCGTCAACTGCGCGTTGCACGGCGGCATCGTCAAAAATCAGTTCGGCATCGTTGAGCAGCGAGCGGGCTTTGTCACGGTGGAATTCGGAATCGATATAGGTCATGGCGCAGCGCCTCAAAACAGAAAAAATAAACTTGGACTTGATTGACAGGGTGCGACCATCCTACCGCAGCCCGTCGTGGGCGGCCATCATATGCCGGCCGCGTGCCTATGGCAAGATAGCGAGCAGTTACCCGAATGGAAATGGAGCACAGCATGAACAAGGCTTATGTCGTGGCGGAAATCAAAGTTACCAATCCGACCAATTACGAAGGCTACCGTGCGTTGTCGACCGCTGCCGCCATGCAATATGGCGGGCAGTTCCTGGTACGCGGCGGTGAACGCGACCAGCGCGAGGGCGAAGATGAAACCCACAATGCAGGCTGGCGTACCGTGATCGTTGAATTTCCTTCGTTGGCGCAGGCGCGGCGCTGGTACGAATCAGTGGAGTACCAGAAAGCATTGCAGATCCGGCAAGCGAATTCGATCGGCAGGCTCTTTATCGTCGAAGGTGCCTGAACCCATCATCAACTTGCTTCAGTGAAAGGGGAATCTTTCCCCTGTTAGCGTCTCGAACTCTTATTCACCTTTTCAGCGAGGGAGCGATGAAGACGACATTGAAGCAACATCAGGTGAGCACGCAACGACCGTACCGCGACGGATCGACGCCGCGCATGCCGCACGAACGCGACGAGTCGAACGACAATTATGAAGACGACAATGTGCGCGACGATATGAAGCAGGCGTACGAGGACTTGCAGGAAGGTCAGGTCGATACCGATTTACGCGCGACCGGCGGGGTCGATGAAGTGGTCAACGACAGGCCCGGCAAATCGCCGGACAAGGTCATCAAGAAACCGTTCTAGCCTGGTGATGAAGAGGCTGCCGCCGAACCGGCGGCAGCCTTTTTGTCAGTCTTACTCGTACTTGCGCGCGTCCTCGATCACCTTGCCATCGTTGGGCAAGGTGCCACGCGCAACCAATTGCAACGCGCCGCGCAATTTGGTCACATCGCGGATCGTCTCCACAATTGCCGCCGACGGCACGCTGGCCGGATCGTCGACCTCGCAATGCAGGGTCATCACATCGTTGGCCATTTCGCCGCTCACCACCAGCCGCGCTTTCGCAATCTGCGGATAGCGTTTGATCACTTCAGCCACCTGTGACGGATGCACGAACATCGCGCGCACCTTGGTGGTCTGATCTGCACGTCCCATCCAACCCTTGATCCGCACATTGGTGCGCCCACATGGGGAAATGCCGGGCAGGACCGCCGACATGTCGCCGGTGCCGAAGCGTATCAATGGATAGTCGGGATTGAACGAGGTAATGACCACTTCACCGACTTCGCCTTCGGGCACCGGATCGCCGGTGCCCGGGCGCACGATTTCCAGGATCAGGTCTTCATCGAGCACCATGCCGGGATTGACCTGGCCATCGGTCTCGGTTTCATAGGCGATATTGCCGATATCGGCCGAGCCGTACATCTGCAACACATGCGGCACGCCATTGTCCTGCAGCCATTTGCGCAGCGAGGGCGGCAAGGCTTCGGCGCCGACCAGCGCGCGCTGCACGCTGCTGATGTCGGCCTGCATTTCACGTGCCTTTTCAATGATGATCTTGAGAAAAGACGGCGTGCCGATATAGGCATCCGGCCTCAGTTCGGCCATCGCCTGCACCTGCATCTCGGTCTGGCCGATGCCGGCCGGGATCACTGCGCATCCCAGCCGCGCCGCGCCGCCTTCAGCCATGAAAGCGGCCGGGGTGAAATGGTAAGAAAAGCAGTTTTGCACGATATGGCCGGCACGCAGGCCGAGCGCGGCCATCGGCCGGGCAAAGCGCCACCAATCCTCGCCGTATCCTTCCGGATCGAAGATCGGACCGGGCGACATGAACAGATGGCGCATTTGCCGCGCCGCTGTCGTGGTCAGGCCGCCGAACGGCGCGGCGTCCTGCTGCAAGTCCTTCAGGTCGGATTTGCGCGTGACCGGCAATTGCGCAAGCGCGACGCGCGACGTGATGTCGGCCGCATTGACACCGCCTAAAATGCGGGCCCAGCCGGGCGCAGACTGCGCGCGGGCCACCAGTTCCGGGAGCCGCGCCAGCAACGCCTGTTCGCGTTGCTGAGGATCGCGCGCTTCCAGTGAATCCAGAAAATCGCTCATGACAAGCTCATCCTTGTTGACATCATTCAGGCAAGCCAGCGCTTGCGACGGCGATAAAACTTCATGTCGCGGAAGCTCTTGCGTCCTGCGCCCGATACGCCCAGATAGAATTCCTTCACATCTTCATTCGAGGCGAGATCGTCGGCATCGCCTTCCATCACGACGCGGCCGTTCTCGAGGATGTAGCCGAAATCCGCATAGCGCAGCGCGACCATGGTGTTTTGTTCGGCCACCAGGAAAGACACGTTTTCCTTGGTATTAAGATCTTTCACGATCTCGAAAATCTCTTCGACGATCTGCGGCGCCAGACCCATCGACGGTTCGTCGAGCAGGATCATCGATGGCTTGGCCATCAGCGAGCGGCCGATCGCGCACATCTGTTGTTCGCCGCCCGATGTATAGCCGGCCTGCGAGGTGCGCCGTTGCTTGAGGCGTGGAAAATAGTGATAAACCATTTCCAGCGAATCCTTGAGCTCGGTGCGCGAAATCTTGCGGGTATAGGCGCCGGTCAGCAGGTTTTCTTCTATCGTCAGGTGACCGAAGCAGTGACGGCCTTCCATCACTTGCGACAGACCGCGCTTGACGAGTTCGTTCGGGGTCAACTGATCGATGCGCTCACCCTTGAATTCGACGCTGCCCTTGGTGACGTCGCCGCGCTCGCCGCGCAACAGGGTGGAAATCGATTTCATCGTGGTCGACTTGCCTGCGCCGTTGGCGCCAAGCAGTGCGACGATCTTGCCTTGCGGGACTTGCAGCGACACGCCTTTCAACACCAGGATCACGTGATCGTAGATGACCTCGATGTTGTTGACCGAGAGATAGGGCGCAGTCGCGGTTGCGGAAGTGGCTGGAGATAGGCTCATAGTGGCATAGCGGTATACGCAGCAGTGTGGAGCAATTTGCCGCACGATCCCTTCCCCCCTTTCAGGGGGAGGGAACCATGCGCAGGTTGGAGCAATGCAGTCGGCAGTATGCTTATCCGTTCATGCACGCGGCCTTGATATTCTTCTCGGTCGCATACTTGTTCGACGACTCTTCCAGCAGCTTGCGTGTCAGGGCCTTGTCGCCAACCACCCAGTTCGGCGTGATCGGCACCCATTTCGTACCACTCCACTGCTGCACTTTGACCGCGCCCGAACCTTCATGGTCTTCGCAGGAAGTCTTTACCGGCGGGAACATGCCGGCTGCGCCCAATTGCTTCTGGCGTGCCTCGTCGATGTTCAGGTTTTCAAAGCCCCAGCGTACTTGCTCGCCGGTCATGACCTTGCCCTTGCCGTATTTTTCCTGCGCCTTGCGGATTGCTTCCACCCACAGGATGCCGGCAGTCACGCCGCGCATGTGATAGACCGAGCCCACGCGCGCCTTGTCGTCCAGGTTGCCCTTGCCGGCGTCGTAGACTTTCTTGCGGATTTCATCGAGCACCGGATAGTTGCCCGGCGTGTTGAAGGTCATCGTGGTGTAGCCCTTGGCCGCGTCGCCGGCCGGGATCGTGTCTTCCTCGGAACCCGCCCACCAGACGCCCAGCATCTTCTCGCGCGGGAAGCCGTTACGCTGCGCGGTCTTGATCGCCACCGCATTCATCACGCCCCAGCCCCACAGGATCACATAGTCTGGCTTGGCCTGGCGGATCTGCAGCCACTGCGATTGCTGCTCGTTGCCGGGATGCGCGACCGGGATCTTGATCAGCTCGAAACCGTATTGCTGCGACTGCGCTTCCAGCACAGGCAGCGGTTCCTTGCCAAACGCGGAGTCGTGGTACAGGTGCACGATCTTCTTGCCCTTGAGTTTGTCTACGCCGCCTTCCTTGCTGCCGAGATAAGCCACCATCGCCGCAGCCTGGTTCCAGTAGCTGGTGATCAGCGGAAAGACATACGGAAATACCTTGCCGTTGGCAGCGTCGGAGCGGCCGTAGCCCAGTGTCGTCATCGGGATCTTGTCGGTCGCGACGCGGTCCAGGATGCCGTAGGCAATGCCGGTTGCCAGCGGCTCGACCAGCGACGCGCCGCCGCTGTTCGACTTCAGGCGTTCATAGCATTCGACGCCGCGCGAAGCGTTGTATTCGGTTTCGCACTCTTCCCATTTCAGCTTGACGCCGTTGATGCCGCCGTTGGCATTGACCAGGTTCATATAGTCAATCGAGCCGCCGAAGAATCCGGAGCCGCCGGCCGCATAGGGACCAACACGGTAGGAAAGGATGGGGATGAATTGTTCCTGTGCCGCAGCGACACTGACAGTGCCGGTCAGTGCGGCGCCGATCAGGATTGATTTAATCAACTTCATGGTGCTCCTCCTATTATTAGACAGCAGTGACAACTGGTGAAACGGAAAGTCCTGGACGCTTTAATGCGGAAACGGCCACAAACGCAGTTTTTCCTTCGCGATCTGCCAGAGACGGGCCAAGCCATGCGGTTCGACGATCAGGAAGAAAATGATGAGCGCGCCAAACACCATCAGCTCCAGATTGGACGCGACCGACGTCGGCAGCTGTAATGCATGCGCGATGATGTTGAGCAGGATAGGCAGCAGCACGATGAAGGCTGCGCCGAAGAAGGCGCCGATGATCGAGCCGACGCCGCCGATGATGATCATGAACAGGATGCGGAACGACAGGTCGAGGCTGTAGGCTTCCGGCTCGACGGTGCCGAGGTAGGCATACGCATACAGTGCACCGGCGACGCCGCAATAAAAGGAGCTGACCGCGAACGCCAGCAGCTTGGTGCGCATCAGCCGGAAGCCGATCACTTCGGCCGCGACATCCATGTCGCGCACCGCCATCCACGAGCGGCCGACATTGGTGCGTACCATGTTGCGCAGCATCAGCGCCATCACGCATACGATGGCCAAGGTCAACACATACTTGCTGCCCGGCGTGTCGAAGTTGTAGCCGAGAATGGTGATCTTTTGCGCCGTGATCACGCCTGACGAACTGTAGTTGGTGAACCACTGGATCTTGGTCAGGCACCAGACTACAAAGAATTGCGTAGCCAGCGTCGCAGCGGCGAGGTAAAAGCCGCGGATGCGCAACGAAGGCAAACCGAAGGCAACCCCCACCAGCGCCGCGCACAATCCGCCCAGGACGAATGCCAGCAATACCGGAATGCCGGGTATGCGCAGCATGAAGTTATAGGCGGCAAATGCGCCGACCGCCATGAAGGCCGCCGTGCCCAAGGACAGCTGGCCGGCATAGCCGGTCAGGATGTTCAAGCCCAGTGCTGCCAGTGAAAAGATCAGGAAGGGAATCAGGATCGCCGAGAACATATAGGGCGTGGCGACCAGCGGCACCGCCAGAAAGGCGATCGCCAGCAGCAGCATGATGCCGATGCGATCCTGCCGGATCGGAAAGATCTGGCTGTCGGCCTGGTAGGTAGGTTTGAATTGACCTGCTTCGCGGTAGAACATAGTTTTTTTCCTGACTAATAACGTGGCTTGTAGTCAATCGTAATTACTGCTGCGGCTTGCTTCCCTGAGTGCGGAGAATGCAAGACGCTAAATCCGTCGAATAATCTTTTCACCAAACAAACCTTCCGGCCGTACCAGCAAGAACAGCAATGCCAGCACATACGGGAACCAACCCTCGATGCCGCCGCCCACCATCGGTCCGATATACACCTCGGCCAGTTTTTCGGATGCGCCGATGATCAGGCCGCCGACGATCGCGCCTGGCACCGAGGTAAATCCGCCCAGGATCAGCACCGGCAAGGCTTTCAACGCGACGAAGGTCAGCGCGAACTGCACGCCGTTGCGCGCACCCCAAAGCAATCCGGCGACCAGCGCGACAAAACCGGCAACCGCCCAGACGATGCCCCAGATCTGTTGCAGCGGAATGCCGACCGCCAGCGCGGCTTGATGGTCGTCGGCCACTGCGCGCAAGGCGCGGCCGATCTTGGTCTTGGAAAAGAACAGCGCCAGCCCGGTCACCAGGATCGCGCAAATGCCGGCAGCGGTCACATCGAATTGCGAAATCGAGATATTGAAGTTATCCAGCAGGTACATGATAGGCACGTCTTCGATGCCGATATCAAGTCGCCTTACCTGCGAACCCCAGATCAGCTGAGCGAGCCCTTCGATAAAGAAGGTCAGGCCGATGGTGGCCATGAACAGCGTGATTTCATGCTGGTTGACCAGCGGCCGCAGCACGATGCGTTCGGTTGCCAGACCCAGCAGCACCATTGCCGCCATCGTCAACGGAATCGCGAGCCAGAGTGGCACGCCGAATTTGTCGATCAAGCCGACGCAGGTCAGGGCGGCGAAGAACACCATCGCACCTTGCGCAAAGTTGAATACGCCGGAAGCTTTGTAGATCAGCACGAAGCCGAGCGCCACCAGGGCATACATGACGCCGGCGAGCAGGCCGCCGATCAACACTTCGAAAAAGAAACTGATTTCCATCTGATATCCTTAACCGATCTTGTTTCGATCTGTGTAGCGTTCCCTCTCCCTTGCAGGGGCGCCCGGCGTAGGGGGAGGGAGCCTGTCCGTTAATGCGCTACGCCGAGATACGCATTGATCACATCCTGATTACTGCGCACTTCCTCCGGCGTACCATCGCCGATCTTCTTGCCGTAATCCAGCACCACTACCCGATCCGAAATATCCATCACCACACCCATGTCGTGCTCGATCAGCACGATCGTGGTGCCGAACTGGTCATTCACATCGAGGATGAAGCGGCACATGTCCTGCTTTTCCTCGACATTCATCCCGGCCATCGGCTCGTCCAGCAACAGGATTTCCGGTTCCGCCGCCAGCGCGCGCCCCAGCTCCACACGCTTTTGCAAGCCATAGGGCAAGCGCGAAACCGGCGTCTTGCGGATATGCTGGATTTCCAGGAAGTCGATGATTGATTCCACCTTCTTGCGATGCGCGATTTCCTCGCGCTGCGCCGGACCCCAGTAAATCGCCTGCAGCAGGAAATTGGTCTGCATCTTCAGGTTACGGCCGGTCATGATGTTGTCGAGCACGGTCATGCCCTTGAACAGCGCGATATTCTGAAAGGTGCGTGCAATGCCGCTCTTGGCCGCCGCATAGGTATTCATGTCGTGCCGTTCTTCGCCGCGATAAATGATCTTGCCCTGCTGCGGCCGGTACACGCCATTGATCACATTCAGCATCGAGCTCTTGCCCGCGCCGTTGGGGCCGATGATCGCGCGGATCTCATGCTCGCGCACATCGAAGGAGATATCGGTCAAGGCCTTGACCCCGCCGAAGGCGAGCGAGATATGCTGCAGGTCCAGGATTACATTGCCGATCTTGCGGTTATCGTTCATCGCTTATGCCGCCTTCTTCAATTCGCCATAGGTCTTTACATCGACGATGCGCAGGTCGGCCGAAACCGTGCCCTTGCGGCCGTCTTCGAACTTGACCTGGGTTTCTATGTATTGCGACGTCTTGCCCGCATACAGCGCGTCGATCAGCGCCTTGTATTTTTCCGCGACAAAACGCCGGCGTACCTTGCGGGTGCGCGTCAACTCGTCGTCGTCCGGATCCAGTTCCTTGTGCAACACCAGGAAGCGATGGATCTGCGTGTCCGACATCAGGGCTTCGCTCGCCAGGTCGGCGTTGACCTTTTCCACGCATTCGGCGATCAGGTCATAGGTTTCGCGCTTGGCCGCGAGATCGGTATAGCCCGAATACGCAATGCCGCGCCGCTCGGACCAGTTGCCGACCGCTTCCATATCGATGTTGATGAACGCACACACCCGGTCTCGCTCGTTGCCGAAGGCGACCGCTTCCTTGATGAAGGGGAAGAACTTGAGCTTGTTCTCGATATAGTTGGGCGCGAAGATCGCTCCGTTGGTCATCCGGCCGACATCGGCGGCACGGTCGATGATCTTCAGATGGCCTTCTTCATCGAACAGGCCGGCATCGCCGGTATGGAAGTAACCATCCGCATCGATGACTTCCTGCGTCGCATCGGGCCGCTTATAGTATTCCTTGAGCATGGACGCCGACTTCACCAGCACTTCGCCGTTGGGCGCAAGCTTGACTTCGACACCGGGTGCCGGCAGGCCGACGCTGTCGAACTTGATGTTTCCGTCCGGTTGCAGGCACACATAGGCGCAGGTTTCTGTCGAGCCATACAGCTGCTTCAGGTTGACCCCGATAGAACGGTAAAAGCGGAACAGGTCCGGACCGATCGCTGCACCGGCGGTATACGCGACGCGCACGCGCGACAAGCCGAGCACGTTTTTCAGCGGGCCGTAGACGAGCACATTGCCCATTGCATAGCGCAGCCGGTCGAGCAATGAGACCGGCTTGCGGTCGAGAATATCCGCTCCGACGCGACGCGCGACATCCATATAGTGATGGAACATCTTGCGCTTGATCGACCCGGCGTCTTCCATCCGGATCATGACCGTGGTCAGCATGTTTTCAAACACGCGTGGCGGGGCGAAATAATAGGTGGGTCCGATTTCGCGCATATCGGTCATCACGGTATCGCCGGACTCCGGGCAATTGACCGTGAAACCCGCGACCATTGCCTGCGCGAACGAGAACAAGTGATCGCCGACCCAAGCCATCGGCAGGTAGGACAGGATGTCGTCGTCGCCGGTGAGCTTGTCGAAGCCGACGCCGCCGACCGCGGCCGCCATGAAGGAGCGATGCGTCTGGCACACGCCCTTGGGCTTGCCGGTGGTGCCCGAGGTATAGAGCATCACTGCGGTATCGTCTTCGCTGCCGGCGTTGACTTCATTCATGAAAAAGCCGGGATGGTCACGTTCGAATTCGCGGCCCAGCTGCTGCACCTTTTCAAACGAGGTCAGTTCGGCTTGCTGGTAATGTCGCATCCCGCGCTCATCGTCGTAAACGATGTGGGAAATGCGGTTCAGCCCTTGCTTGATTTCAAACAGCTTGTCGACCTGTTCCTGGTCTTCAACAATCGCAAAGTCGATTTCCGCATCGTCCAGCACATAAGCCATATCGGCCGCCGGCGCATCCTGGTACAGCGGGACCGCCACGCCGCCGAGGCATTGGGCGGCTGCCATCGACCAGTACAGGCGCGGACGGTTGTCGCCGACGATCGCCAGATTCATGCCGCGCTTGAATCCCATTGCCGCCAGTCCGCATGCCAGCGCGCGCACTTCGTCGGCGACCTGCGCCCAATTCCAGGTTTGCCAGATGCCGAGATCTTTTTCACGGAAGGCGGGTTTGTCGGCGCGGCTTTGCGCATGCTGCAGCAGCATGCGGGGAAAGGTGCGTCCGCCCGGTTTGCTTGTCTCACTCATCGTCCCACTCTCTTATAACAGATGTACCGTTGGTGTACCGTCACGAAGGATCTGATGCGGAGCGCCGTCGAGCTGACTCGATGGGCGATGCAAGCCAGCAGTGTCTTTGCCCGCGAGCATAGGCGCGTCGGGCGAGTCGGCTTACAATGTCTCCGTTATTCTTTGTTCTTTGTTGTCAGCATACTAGACAGCGAAGTCTCTGTGCGCTGTCATTTGCCCGACAATCCTGATTAAAACAAAAACTATCGTTGATGCATCGCACCATGTCTATAGAAAAGCGTCCATTGAAAGAAGTGCTGCGCGAAACCATCTGGGCACGGCAGTTGACTGCGGAACAGATGGCGCGTGTCGAAGCCGATACCGTCGAGCAGTTCGTGCCCAAGGGCGGTTATGTCTGCCGCAAGGGGGAGAAGGTTGACGCGTGGATAGGCGTGATCGAAGGCTTGGTGAAGATGAACAATCTTTCGCCGGAAGGCAAGTCGGTTACGTTCACCGGCTTGTCGGCCGGCGGCTGGTTTGGCGAAGGCACGCTGCTCAAGGGAGAGCAGCGCAAATACGATGTCACCGCACTGCGCGACAGCCGGGTCGCGCGCATGCCGGCCAAGACCTTCATGTGGCTGCTCGATACCAGCCTGCCGTTTACCCGCTTCCTGTTAATGCAACTCAACGAGCGGCTTGGGCAATTCATTGGCATGGTCGAGTTCGACCGCCTGCTCGACGTCGATACCCGTGTCGCGCGCTGCCTGGCGGCGATGTTCAATACCCACCTCTATCCGGGCACCGACATGTTGCTGCAGATTTCGCAGGAAGAAATCGGCTATCTGTCCGGTGCGTCACGCCAGCGCGCCAATCAGGCGCTGCAGGTATTGGAAAAGGCGGGCTTGCTAAAGGTCGACTACGGCGGCATCCAGATTCTGGATCTGGACGGACTGCGGCGCTTTCGCGCATGAAACAATCGGATGGAAAAATCTAAAGGCAAGTATGGATAGCATTTATGCCGACCTGCCATCGCTCGAATCGCTGGCGGCATTCTGGTCGGGGCCGGTGGTCGCTACCAATCTCATCGTTTTTTTCAGCCTGTTCGGCGCGCTGCTGCTTGGCTTGCTGGTGGGCTACGAGCGTTCCTATCGCGGCCGCGCCGCAGGCATGCGGACCTATGGCCTGGTTTGCATGGGATCGGCGGCGCTGACGGTGATCGCTGGCTATCCGGGCGACTGGTATGGCGGGCAGGTGATGATCGGGCCGGGTGTCGATCCGACGCGCGTCATTCAGGGCATCGTGACGGGCATCGGTTTTCTCGGCGCCGGCGTGATCATGAAGGAAGGCTTCAATATCAGCGGCCTCACCACTGCGGCATCGATTTGGGCGACATCGGTGATCGGCGTGCTGGTCGGCGTCGGATTTTATCTGTCTGCAATGCTGCTGGCGCTGATGTCGGCCGCCTGCATGATAGGCGTACCCAAGCTGGCGAGCCGCTTGCCGTCGCGGCAAGCGATTGCCATCGTGATGCGCTTCAAGGAAGGTGCGGCGCCGAGCGAGCAGCGCTTGCGCGATGCGGCGTTGAAGCGCGGCTATGAAATCGCCAGCGGGTCGATCTCGATTGCCGTACAGCATGGCAAGACCGAATGGCATTTCGTCGCAGTGGCCTACAGTAAAAGCAGCGGCGCACCGATCAGCGAACTGGCGAAGGACATGTCGCAGGTGGAAGGACTGGAAAGCTTCCACCTGTCCCATGCCAGAAATTGATTCGCGGCTTGTTCGCTTAGGAATGTGTACGGAATAAGTTACCGATTTGGACGCGTCCGACGGGATGCGCTGCAAGGCGCGAGAAGGAGTCATAGCGAGCTATGGCGACGCCGAGCAACGCTGCAGCGCGCCCGTCGGACGTGAACCAAATCGGGAAATTATTTCGTGCACGTTCCTTAGCTGCCCGCGATGCCCACCGCATGTTCATCCGCGGTGCCGCGTAGATGCGATTGCAGCCGTTCGGCGATCACTTCGACCATCTTGTCGTTGAATGCAGGAATGTCTTCCGGCTTGCGGCTGCTGACCAGGTTGCCATCCCTCACCACTTCCTGATCGACCCAGTTGCCGCCGGCATTGCGGATATCCTGTTCCAGCGCCGGGTAGCTGGTCATCGTGCGACCTTCAACCAGGCCGGCCGACACCAGCAGCCAGCCGCCATGGCAAATCACGGCAATCGGCTTGTGGTCTTCATCGATATTCTGTAAGAAGCGCTGGGCTTCTCCCATGTTGCGCAATGCCGCTGCATTCACCTTGCCGCCCGGCAGTAATACCGCATCGAAGGCTTTTGCATCCGCTTCGCGCAAGAGCAGGTCGACGGTAAATTCATCTCCCTGCTGATCATGGTGCATGCCGCGCACCTTGTCGAACTTGTCCGAAACGATCCTGGTCAGCGCACCCACCGCTTCCAGCGCTTTCTTCGGCTCGGTCAATTCAACTTGCTCGAAACCATCGGTGACGAGGATGGCGACATTCATTCCGTTAAGAACCGGATCCATCATTTTTCTCCTGAACCAAAATCAGGTTGAGTGACCGGCGCGGGAAAAGTTCGGGCGAAGCAGTTTCCCAAGAGCAATTTCGGCTACAGACGTAAGGACGCACTTAGCACTTTGAAAGGGAATTGTTTTGAGCGAAGTTGTAATAGACGTCTCCATTCCGAACCGCCGGGTACTGTTGCCAGTCAAACCTAGGTCAATCACTTTTACAGACACCGTGCACATGTCGATTCGCGATATCGCGCACCGCAGGTCCGACCCTTTCAGGAGGTAGACATGAAAACGATGAGCAAACTGATGTTCGCCAGTGTCGCGCTGCTATTGTTTGCCGGCTGCCAGAAAACACCCGAGCCGAAAACCAGCACCGCGCCGGCATCCACCAGCAGCGGGTCGGTGGCGTTGCCGCCGAACCAGATGCCGTCATCCGATGGCGCGATGCAGCCCAAGGTCGCGACCGCGCCCAGCAGCGGAGATGCCAATACCCCGACCCAGGCCAATCCTCAGACGCTGACCAAGGGCCAGGAAACAACCACGCTGCCGCATTCTGGCCAAGTGAACAATCACTCGGTGCCGAATACCACCGGCCCTGCCAGCGAAAAGAAATAAGGAAATAAAAGAAATAACTTAGCGCGCGGTCGCGGAGGGGAAAAACAGCTGCTTGCCGTCGACCCGGAAGGCGGCGATGCGCTGTTGCCCCGCTTCCGACGTGATCCAGTCGATCAACTGCATCGCGCCCTTGTAATTGATGTCCTTGTACTTCGCCGGATTGACCGCGATGATGCCGTAAGGGTTGAACATTTTCGCATCGCCTTCGACTGCAATCGCCAGCCCGGTCTTGGCTTGATAGGCGACGTAGGTCGCCCGGTCGGTCAGCGTATACGCCTGCAATTCCGCCGCCATCGTCAACACTTCACCCATGCCCAGCCCGGCCGATACATAGGCATTGCCGGCCGGCTTTGCGCCGACATCCTTCCAGTACGCGCGTTCCATCTGGTCAGTACCGGAATTGTCGCCGCGCGAGATGAAGCGCGCCTTGGTATCGACAATCCGCTTCAGGGCAGCGATCAGGTTTTTCTCGCCCTTGATGCCGGCCGGATCGGCGGCTGGACCGACGATGATGAAATCGTTGTACATCACATTGCGCCGGTTCACGCCATGGCCCTCGGCGACGAACTTGTCTTCGGAAGGACGCGCATGCACCAGCGTGACATCGACGTCGCCGTTTTTCGCCAGTTCCAGCGCCTTGCCGGTACCGACCGAAATTACCTGCACCTTCAGCCCGGACTGCGCTTCAAACGGCGGCAGCAAAAATTTCAATAGCCCCGAATTGTCGGTACTGGTGGTGGTGGACAGTTTCAGGACCTGTTGCGCCGATGCCAGCGACGACAGGAACAGCAGTGCAGCTAGTAAGGAAACCATTCGGGTACGCATCATGTGAAGTTCTCCCGTCAATAAAATTTATGCCACGCGCACCCGTTGCTGCCGCGCCTGCAAGCGTCCATCGCGCAGCTTCAGCCGCTCGACGCCGGGCAAGGCAATCAGGTCACGATCATGGCAGGCCATGACGACGCTGCCACCATTTTTGACCAGTGACGGGATCAGCGCAATCACTTGTTCGCGCGCGGCGCCGTCCAGATTGGCGGTCGGTTCATCGAGTAGCAGCAGCTTCGGTTCCAGCACTTTGGCGCGTGCCAGCGCGATGCGCTGCTTTTCGCCGCCGGACAAGGTCAGCGGCTTGCTGTCGCGCAAATGGCTGACGCCGGCCCATTCCATCGCTTCGTCGACATGCCGCGCCACCTCGGCTTTTGGCAAGCCGCGCGCCACCAGTCCATAGCCGATGTTGTGCGCGACGCTGGTCGAAAACATCACCGGATGCTGATGCACATACACGATTGCCGCGCGCATGCTGGACGGATAGGGCGCCAACGCCAGGCTTTGATCAAGGAATACGACCTCCGATGCCTGTGCCGGTTCGAGTCCGGCCAGTATGCGCAGCAAGGTGCTTTTGCCGGTCCCATTCAAGCCGGTAAGCACATAGGCGCTGGCTTGCCGGATCGTCAGGTGTTCGATCTCGAACAGCTGGCGTTCGCCGAACTGTTTTTTCAGCTGATGTATCGATAGCAGGATTCTCACGACACCCCTCGCGCCGTGCGTGGATCGCCCTGGAGCAGGAGCAGCACCGCATTGATGGCAAGTGCGATCACGATGAGCACCATGCCGAGCGCGATTCCCTGCGCAAATTCGCCCTTGCTGGTTTGCAAGGCAATGGCAGTGGTGATGGTGCGCGTGTCGCCGGCGATATTGCCGCCGACCATGATCGCGCAACCGACTTCCGAAATCACGCGGCCGAATCCGCTGATCACGGCCGCCATCACGCCGAAACGTACTTCATACAGCACCGTGAACATCACGCGCCAGCCGGATGCACCGAGCGTCACTGCAGTTTCGGTCAGCCGCAGATCCGCTGCCTGCACCGCAGCCAGCGTGAAGGAGATCAGCACCGGCAAGGCAATCAGCACTTGTCCGGCAACGATGCCGGACTGCGAAAACAGCCAGCGAAAATCACCCAGCGGACCTTGGCGCGACAGCATCAGGTACAGCAACAAGCCTATCAGTACTGTCGGCAGCGACAGCGATGCCTGCACCAGCCAGATCACGATGCGTCGTCCAGCGAACGAACGGGCGGCGATCAGGTAGCCGAGCAGGATGGCAAGCGGCGTCGCGAACAGCAGCGCGACGACCGTGGTCTTAAGTGAAACCCAGATGACTTGCCAAAGTTCGGCATCTCCGGACAGGAGCAGGGCGAAGGCGTCGCGGATAGCGTCAAGCAGATGCATGCAGATCGTGAATCGGGGTAGTTGGCGTCAGTGGGTAGTGTACTGTGCTTCGACATCGACTCCCAGTGTGCCAGCCCTGGGCAGCGCTAGGCGACCCGCAGCACTTCGGCCAGATGCGGTTCCATGATCAGGCGGTCGCGGCCGCTGAGCGCAAGGAAATGCTTGCCGGTGCAGCGCGCCAGCAGCGTCATGCCCAGCCGTTCGGCCACCATGTGTCCCATCTGGGTGGTACCGGAGCGCGACAGCAGGAAGGGAATGCCCATTTGCGCGCCCTTGATGACCATTTCGGACGTCAGCCGACCGGTGGTGTAAAACACCTTGTCGCCGCCGCCGACATCGTCCAGCCACATGCGGCCGGCGATCGCATCGACCGCATTGTGGCGGCCGACATCCTCGACGAAATACAGCATCTCGCCTTCGGCCGAAAACAGCGCGCAACCATGCACCGAGCCGGCCTGCTTGTAGATCGATTGCTGGGTGCGGATGGTATCGACGATCTGGTACAGCGTCGATTGGCGTAGCCGCGCGTCGGGCGGCAAGGTAATCCGCTCGACTTCATCCATCAGCCCGCCAAACACGGAGCCCTGGCCGCAGCCGGTGGTGACCACCTTGCGCGAAGTGCGTTCCTCGACGTCGGCGATGCCGGAAAAGGTCTTGACCGCAACCGCCTCGACTTCCCAGTCCACGGTGATCGATTCGATATCTTCAATGGACCTGACCAGGCGCTGATTGCGCAGATACCCGAGCGTCAGGGCTTCCGGCGCGCCGCCCAGGGTCATCAGCGTCACCAGTTCGCGCTTGTCGACATAGACCGTCAGCGGGCGTTCCGCCGGAATGAAGATTTTCGATATCCGGCCGCGTTCGTCCATTACCTCGACTTCTTGCGTGAGATTGACGGTGGCATTGGTCAGGTAGGGGCGGCGTGGCATGCGTCGAGTTTTCTGCTGCGAACAGCAACGAGTGGTTCAATGAGTCCTATGTTACTTCTTTGCAGGCTCGGCTGCCGGTGCAGCGGGCGCCGTGCTTGCCGATGCCGCCGGCGCGGTCGGGGCGCTGGCAGCTGCCGCAGCGGCGGCGGGGGCTGCCGTGCCGCCCGCTGCTGGTGGTGCTGCCGGTGCTGCCGCCGCAGTAGGAACATAGGGCCCCGGGTCCGCGCATGGCGGCGTCTCGACGGTTGGTTTCTTCGCGCCTTCCTTGTCCTTGAAGTAACGCGCGGTCACCTTGTCCTGCGACTGGCAGAGTTTATAGGATGCGACCTTGTCGCTCCAGGCAGTCTTGTCTTTCGCGGCATCGGCAGCGGCCTTGGCTTCCGGGGTGGGAGGCGGCAGCTTGGCATGGGCCGCACCCGCGCCCAGTGCCAGCATGATCAACAGGGGTAAGCAGTTTTTCATCGTATCCTCTCTTGCCTTCATACGGCCTTGACCGGTCCCGGATCGCCCGGACGCTGTTGCGTCCGCACGCGCGGTACTTCGCCATTCTGGATTTGCTGATACCACAGATCATGATGTTCCTTGGCCCAGGTATCGTCGACATAGCCGCGGCGCATGGCATCGTAGGCGCCTTCCATGCCGATCGTGCCAAGGTAGATATGGCCGAACGACATCGCCACCACCAGCACCGCCGCGATCAGATGGATGATATTGGCGATTTGCATGTTGCTGCGGGTGTAGACCATGCCCGGCACCAGCATGTCGAGCACGAAACCGGAAGCGCTGACGATCAGGCCGAGCGTGACGACGCCGCCCCAGAACCACAGTTTTTCACCGGCATTGAAGCGGCCGGCGCTCACATGCTCCTTGCCGATCGCGCCGCCGAGCCTGGCCAGCCATCTGCCGTCGCCGCGCTGCGGCAGGTTGTCTTTCACATACAGCACGAACATCAGCACCAGCGATATCGTAAAGACCGGCCCGACGAAATTGTGGATGTTCTTGCAGGCAAACGCGAGCCAGCCGAACAGCGTATGGCCGAATACCGGCATCAGTACGTATTTGCCGAACAGCATGATCAGGCCGGACAATGCGAGCGTGAGAAAGGTAATTGCCACGGTCCAGTGCGTGATGCGTTCCAGCGATGTGAAGCGTTCGATCAGGCGGCCGGTGCGGGCGCCTTTCAGCCGGATGCGCCCCTTGATTAGGTAAATCGCGGCAAGCGCGATGATTGCAATGATCAGCAGCCAGCCGCCGATGTTGGTCAGCGGCCCGTTGCGATACTGCCGCCATGCCTCGCCCGCCGTGGTCGCATAACTCTGCCCCGGAAACTGCGCTTTGGGTTGAATCAGCACACCCATTTCCGGACCGGGCAGGCTGGAATAATTATTCGTGCCTTCCTTGATGATGCGCCAGGTCGGCGCATTGTTGCCCGGCTGGTCGCGCGTGCGTTCGGCCTGGTTCTGCTTGAGGATGTCGACGGATTCGACGTTGGGGGCGGCGGGTGTCGTTGCTGCGGGTGCTGCGGCTGCAGGCGCAGGCGCCGGCTGGGTGGCTGGAGCCTTGGGATCCTGTGCCATTACGCCGCTTGTCGCAAGCGTCATCGCCAAAGCGAAGGCGGTAATCCATTTATTCATGACGTTTTCCCTTTGACTGAGGGCCGGGCTTATCGCCGAC